>JAXDII010000020.1:0-11540 GCA_034664085.1 Thermoleophilaceae bacterium | reverse complement strand
CCCGGACGACGCGGCCATCCGCGAGCTGCTGTCGGGAAATCTCTGCCGCTGCACCGGCTACGAGCACATCGTCAAAGCCGTGCGGTTGGCGTGGGGCAGGCAGGAAACGCCGGGGGAGCACGCGCTGCGCGCGGGCTCCGAGACCCAATGACAAAGGAGAGGGTCCATGCAGGTTAAGAAGAGGCTGCTTCCCTGGTGCACGGTGCTGGCGGCGGGGTTCGCCGTTGCCGCCTGTGGCAGTGACGACTCCGGCGGCGACGCCGCCGACTCGGGGTCCAGCGACACAGGCGCGAAGAAGGTCAAGGTCGGGCTGATCCTCGACGGTGCCGCAGACGACGGCGGCTGGAGCCAGCAGTGGGCCGAGGCCGCAGAGCAGGTCGAGAAGGAGATCCCCGGGACCGAGATCACGGTGCTGCCGAAGATCGGCTACGGGGCCCCGATGCAGAAGGCCGCCCAGACGTTCGTCGGGCAGGGATACGACCTGGTCGTGAGCTCGTCGACCGGCTCGGACGCCGACATCGCCAAGGTCGCCAAGAAGGCCCCCGACACCAAGTTCGCGGTCGCCTACGGCACGCAGATCCTCGACAACCTCGCATCGGCCTCGCCGGCCATCGAGGAGGGCCGCTACCTCGACGGCATCATCGCGGGGTCGGCCACGAAGTCGGGGACGATCGGCTACGTCGGCGGCTACCCGGTTCCGGCCGTGGTCAGGCCGCTCAACTCCTTCACGCTTGGGGCGCATCGCATGAACCCCGACGTCGAGGTGAAGGCCCTGTACGTCAACAGCTGGTTCGACCCGGAGAAGGAGCGCCAGGCGGCGGAGGCGCTCGTCGGCGACGGGGCTGACGTGCTCGGCATGGACGCGAACAGCCCGGCCGTGCCTTCGGTGGCCAAGAGCGCCGACGCCGGCTTCATCGGCTACGGGCGCTCCCGCGCCGACAACGCGCCAGAGCAGTGGCTGAGCACGTTCACGTTCAACTGGGTGCCGTACCTGAAGAAGTACGTCGAGGCGATCCAGAACGACTCCTGGAAGAGCAGCCTGGACTACTGGGGCCTGAAGGAGGGCGCGATCGGCATCACCGATCTCGGCCCGCGCGTGCCCGAGGACGTCAAGGCCGAGGTCGACAAGGCGCGCGACGAGATCATCAGCGGCGAGCTGGAGATCTTCGCGGGCCCCGTCACCGACAACGAGGGCACGGTCCGCGTTCCGGACGGCGAGGTGCTCGACACCAGCGATGAGCTCCTCGTGTGCTGTGACTGGCACGTCGAGGGCGTCATCGGCAAGGTGCCGAAGAGCTGAGCCGGAGCGCGTGACGTGACCGGCTCACCCCCGACATCGGCGTCAGCTCTCGCCCCGGCCCGCGGCGGCCGGGGCGAGACGCCGATCGCCGAGATGCGCGGTGTGAGCAAGTCGTTCTTCGGCGTGGCGGCCAACCAGGGCGTGGACCTCGTGCTGCAAGCGGGCGAGGTCCACGCGCTGTTGGGCGAGAACGGCGCCGGGAAGTCGACGCTCTGCTCGATCCTCGCCGGGCTGTACCGCCAGGACAGCGGCGAGGTGCTGATCGACGGGCAGCCCAGCCGCTTTCGCTCGCCGCAGGACGCGCTGGCGGCGGGCGTGGGCATGGTGTACCAGCACTACAGGCTGGTGTCCGGCTTCACGGTCGCTGAGAACATGATGCTCGGCCATCCCGAGATGCCCTTCTCGATCTCGTCGCGCTCGCTGCGCGAGAGCGCCCGGTCGGTGATGGACCGCTTCGGCATCCACGTCGATCCGGGCAGCTACGTGGACGACCTCTCGGTGGGTGAGCAGCAGCGCGTCGAGATCCTCAAGCTCCTGAACCGCGGAGTGCGCGTCCTCGTGCTGGACGAGCCGACCGCCGTTCTCAGCCCCGGCGAGGTCGATGCGCTGTTCACGGCGATCCGGCAGCTCGCCGCCGAGGGCCGGGCGATCGTCTTCGTGTCTCACAAGCTGTACGAGGTGACGGCGGTCTCCGACCGGGTCACCGTCCTGCGCGACGGCGCGCGCGTGGCCTGCCGCCCGACCAAGGAGCTCGACCAGCGCACGCTCGCGCGGCTGATGGTGGACCGCGACCTGGGCTCTGCCGCAGCGACCATCGGGGCCGCGGCGGGCGAGGGCAGCCAGGAACCGGCCAGGAATCAGCGGGGGGCCGGGGGCGCGAGCCCCCGGATGGAATCCCCCCGGACGGATATACCGGTATTGGAGGTCCGGGACCTGGTCGTCCGCGACGAGCGCGATCACCAGGCCGTGACCGACGCCAGCCTGCGCGTGTACCCCGGCGAGGTGGTCGGCGTGGCCGGCGTCGCCGGAAACGGGCAGCGCCAGCTCGCCGACGCGATCGCCGGGCTGCTGCCCGCGGAGCGCGGGGAGATCCTCCTGCGTGGGAACGAGGTCACGCGGGCGAGCGTCCGCGAGCGGGTCAAGCAGGGCTGCGCCTACGTCCCCGAGGACCGTCTGGAGACCGGCGTGGCGCCGGGCCTCACGCTCGAGGAGAACCTCGCGCTGCGCTCGTACTGGCAGAGCCCGGTGGCGCGCGGTCCATTCGTCTCGCTGCGCGCGATGGCGCGCCGCGCCGAGGAGGAGGTGGCTCGCTTCGACATCCGCGGAGGGAGGCCGGGCCTGCCGATCCGAATCCTGTCCGGCGGCAACCTGCAGCGCGCGATCCTGGCGCGCGAGATCTCGGCCGATCCCGCCGTGCTGATCGCAGCGTGCCCTACGCGCGGGCTCGACGTCGGCGCGATCGACGGCGTGCACCGTCTCCTGCGCGAGGAGCGCGGTGCCGGCGTCGGCGTGCTGCTGATCTCCGAGGACCTGGAGGAGCTGCTGGCCCTCACCGACCGGATCATCGTCCTCTACGAGGGCCGCATCGTCGGCGAGATGCCGACTGCGGCCGCGGACCGCGAGCGGCTCGGGCTGCTGATGGCGGGCGTGGAGGACGCGGCGTGAGCGCGACCGCCGAAGCCCCGCCCGCGGCCCCCGAGCGCCGCCGTTGGTCTCGGGGGAATGGCATCACGGTCGAGCCGCGGGTCCGCGCACCGCTGGCGCTCCAGGCGCTCGTGTCCGCCGGCTCGGTGCTCGGGGCGCTGCTCGTCGCGGCCGCGCTGCTCGCGGCCTCGGGCAACGCGCCGCTCTCGGTCTACGAGTCGATGGTCGACTCGAGCTTCGGCACGCCGCTCGCGTTCTCGCAGACGCTGATCCAGGCCACGCCGCTGATCCTCACCAGCCTGGCGGCCGCCGTCGCGTACCGGATGCGGATCTGGACGATCGGGGCCGACGGCCAGTTTCTGATCGGCGCCGTTGCCGCGTCCGGCATCGCGCTGAAGCTCGGCGCCGACGCGCCGGCGCTGGTCGTGATCGTGGCCTCCCTGGCCGCGGGCGCGCTCGGAGGGGCCGCGTGGGCGGCGATCGCGGGCGCCGGGCGCGGCTATCTGAGGACCAACGAGGTGATCTCGACGCTGATGCTCAACTTCATCGCGTTGGGGTTCGTCAGCTACCTGATCTTCGGCAGCGGCAGCTTCTGGCGCGATCCGACGTCCGCGACCCAGCCGCTCGGCAAGCCGATCGCGACGAACGCGCAGCTGCCAGGCCTGTTCGAGTTCGCGGACATCGGCATCCTGCTGGCGGTCGGAGTCGCCGTGCTCGCCTGGGCCGCGCTGCGCTGGACGCGCTGGGCCTTCGAGCTGCGCGTGGTCGGCAGCGCGCCGCGCGCCGCGCGCTACGCCGGCATCGACGTTCCGCGCAAGATCCTCTCGGTCATGTGCGCGTCGGGCGCGCTCGCGGGCGTCGCGGGCGCCATCGTGGTGTGCAACGTCACCGAGGCGCTCGACCCGCGCGGCCTCGATCCCGGGCTCGGCTACGGATACACGGGGATCGTCGTGGCCGCGCTCGCGCGGCTGAGCGTGGTGGGCATCGTCCCCGTCGCCATCCTCGTGGCGGCGCTGCTCAGCGCCGGTCCCGCCCTGGAGCTGACCGGCGTGCCGAACGCCGTGGTCGTGGTCCTCCAGGGCCTGATCCTGCTGCTGGTGGCCGCCGGCCAGTTCTTCCTCGTGTACCGGGTGCGCCGCGTATGAACGACTCGACCGTGATCCAGTTCATGGTGATCGCGATCGGCGCTGGCACGCCGCTCGTGTACGCCGCCATCGGCGAGATCCTCGCCGAGCGCGGCGGCGTGATGAACCTCGGAGTGGAGGGCATGATGCTCGTCGGCGCGGTCACGGCCTACTGGGCTACCGCCGAGACCGGCAGCACCTGGCTGGGGGTCGCCGCCGGTGCGATGGCCGGCATGGCCATGGCCTCCCTGCACGCGTTCCTCTCGGTCACGCTGCGCGCCAACCAGATCGTCTCCGGCATCGCGCTGGTGATCCTGGGCACCGGCATCGCGGCGTACCTCGGGAGCGCCGGTCCCAAGCTCGTCGACCGACCATCCGGCGGCACCTTCGAGCCGATCCTGAGCGGCGGGCTCGCCGACCTGCCGGTCGTCGGCCCGCTCGTGTTCGGGCACGACCTGCTCGTCTACGGCTCCTGGGCGGTGGTGGCGCTCGCCAGCTGGTACCTGTTCCGGACCCGCTCCGGCCTCCAGCTGCGCGCGGTCGGAGAGGACCCGGCGACGGCCGACGCCTCGGGCATCCCGGTCGCGCGGATCCGCTACGTGCACGTGCTGATCGGGGGAGCCGGCGCGGGAGTGGCCGGCGCCTACCTCACGCTCGCGCTGTTCGGCTCGTGGTCCGAGGAGCTGTCGAACGGCACCGGCTGGATCGCCATCGCGCTCGTGATCTTCTCGGCCTGGCGTCCGGTCCGGGCGCTGGTCGCCGCCTACCTCTTCGGAGCGCTCACGAGCCTCGGGTTCAACCTGCAGCTGCTCGAGGTGCCGATCCCGCTCGACCTGCTCGCGATCCTGCCCTTCGTCATGACGCTCGTGGCCCTGATGGTGGTGTCCAACCTGCCGTCGGCGCGCCGGTTCGGCGCCCCGGCAGCACTGGCCGAGCCGTACTGGCGCGAGCAGCGCTGAGTCAAAGACCAAGGAGCACCTGATGCAAATCGACAACTCGTTCGACGTCTCGCTGCCGCCCGACGAGGTGTTCGAGCTCCTGCTGGACCTCGAGCGCGTCGCGCCGTGCATGCCGGGTGCGTCGGTCGGCCCGCGCCGGACGGACGGCTCACACGAGCTGACCGTCAAGGTCAACCTCGGCCCGATGCGCTTCAAGTACGAGGGCCTGGCCAGGATCGCCGAGCAGGACCGCTCGGCTCACCGGGCCGTCCTCGCCGGAGAGGCCCGCGAAGCCCGCGGCCAGGGCACCGCACAGGCCAGGGTCACCATGACCGTGGCGCCGGGCGCGAACGGGAGCTCCGTCACGGCGTCGGCCGAGATCGACCTGACCGGCCGGGCGGCGCAGATGGGCCACGGCGCGATCGCGGGCGTCGCATCGCAGCTGATCGGCGACATGTCGCGCTGCCTGGAGCAGCGCTTCACGGGGGAGGCCAAGGCCGGCCCCGCCGCGGACGCGGCACCTGCCGCCGCGCCGGCGAAGCCGGTCAGCGGCCTGCGCCTGGGGCTGCGTGCACTGGCCCAGTCACTGAGGCGGCTCCTGAGCCGCAAGCGGAGCTCCTGATCGCGCATGGGGCTCTTCGAACAGGACCGCGATCTCGTCGGCTACGGCCGCCGGCCGCCGAAGGTCGTCTGGCCGGGCGAGGCGCGGGTGGCCGTGAACGTCGTCGTCGCCTACGAGGAGGGCTCCGAGTACTCGCACTCCGCGGGTGACGGGCGCAGGGAGTTTCTCGGCGAGTTCCCGCTCTCGCCGGACGTCACGGAGCCCGACCTGCTGGTGGAGTCGGTGTTCCAGTACGGCAGCCGGGCCGGGATCTGGCGGCTGGGGCGCATACTCGACGAGCAGGGAGTCAAGGCCACCCTGCTGGCCTGCGCGGCCGCCATCGAGCTCAACCCCGAGGTCGGGCGCTACGTCGCGGAGGCGGGACACGACGTCTGCTGTCACGGATGGCGCTACGAGGACCTGAACGTCCTCTCGGAGGACGAGGAGCGCGAGCGCCTGCACCGGGCGGTCGCCTCGATCGAGCGCACGTGCGGCGAGCGCCCGGTGGGCTGGTTCGGGCGCGGCTCGACGGGCCGCACCCGCAGACTGCTCGTCGAGGAGGGCGGCTTCGTCTACGACTCGGACGCGATGGACGACGACCTCCCGTACCTGGTGACTGTCGAGGACCGGTCGCTGGTCGTGGTGCCGTACAGCTTCGTTCAGAACGACGGACAGACGCTCGGACCGCTGGGCAACTCCACCCCCGCCGGGCTGCTCGACACCTGGTGCCGCGCGCTCGACGAGCTGTGGCGCGAGGGTGCGACCCACCCGCGGATGATGACCGTGGCGATGCACGCTCGCTGGATGGGCCAGCCCGCGCGCGCCGGCGTCCTGCGCCAGTTCCTGGAGTACGCCCAGGAGAAGGGCGACGTCTGGCTGGCGCGCCGGCGCGACATCGCCGAGTGGTGGCTGGCGCACCACGAGGAGTTCCGACCGTGACCGGCGGCCGCGGCGCCGACACGGAGGTGCGCGAGCTGATGGAGCACCTGCTGGGCGAGCTGCGGCTGTCGCGCGCGACGCTGCGGCTCGACGTCGACCTGCCCGGGCGCGAGCCCTTCCCGATGGTCGGCGAGGCGCTCGCTCCCGGCGTGGAGTCGATCGCCGGCAAGGTCGTCGCGGCGGACGGCCACCCCACCGTCGATCGCATCATGCGCGATCGCGCCTGGGTCGTCGTCGACGACTGCGTCGCGCTGGGGCGCCAGGATCCCGACTTCGACCGGCCCGTGTACTGGTCGATGCTCGAGCAGTACGGCGGGCTGGCGGCCTACATCGCCGCGCCCCTCTTCGAGGGCGACGAGCTCGTCGCAATCCTCTCGCTGCACCAGCTCGGCAGCCCTCGAACCTGGACGCCGGACGAGCGCGCTGAGGTCCAGCGCGGCCTGGAGGCGATCGCTGCGCTGCGTCCCCGATACCGCCTGGAGGCTGCAACCGGATGACTTCGCTGCTGGTCGAGAACATCGACGTGCTGGTGACGATGGACGAGGACCGCCGAGTCCTCGAGAACGCATGGGTGCTGACCGAGGACGGCGCCGTCATCCGAGTCGGGCTCCACGCGGACGGCGCGCCGACGGAGGCCAGTCGCAAGATCGACGCGCGCGGCCACATCGTCATGCCGGGCCTCGTCAACACGCACCACCACTTCTTCCAGACGCTCCTGCGCGCGGTGCCGTCGCTGCAGAACGCGGCGCTCTGGGAGTGGCTCCAGGAGCTGTACCTGCCGATGGGGACGCTGACCGACGAGATGGTGCACGCCAGCACGCGCACCGCCCTCGCGGAGCTGATGCTCTCGGGCTGCACCACGGCGCAGGACCACTCGTACCTGTGCGTGAACGACGTGGCCTTCGAGACGGAGATCGAGGCGGCCCGCGAGATGGGCGTGCGCTTCCACCTCAGCCGCGGCAGCATGACGCTCGGAACGTCGGAGGGCAGCATCCCGAGCGACGACATCACCGAGAACGAGGAGGACGTGCTGACGAGCTGCGAGCAGCTCGTCAAGAGCTTCCACGACGCCTCCCCGCTCGCGATGACGCGCATCGAGCTCGCGCCTTGCTCGCTCTTCTCCGTGAGCCCGCGGCTGATGCGCGAGAGCGCCGATCTCGCGCGCACGCTGGGCGTCGGCCTCCACACGCACTGCTACGAGTCCCAGGAGGAGGAGGACTTCTGCTTCGAGCACTACGGCAAGCGGCCGGTGGCGTGGGCAGCGGACCTCGGCTGGGAGGGGCCTGACACGTGGTTCGCGCACGCGGTCCGGCACATCGAGGAGGACATCGCGCAGATGGCGAAGGCCGGCACCGGCGTCGCGCACTGCCCGAGCTCGAACATGCGGCTGGCATCGGGGATCCCGCCGGTCCGTGACTTCCTCGACAGCGGCATCCGCGTCGGGCTCGGCGTGGACGGCAGCGCCAGCAACGACGGCTCGCACCTGCTCGGCGAGGCGCGCATGGCGATGCTGCTGCAGCGCATCCGCTACGGGGCCGGCGGCATGTCCGCGACCGAGGCGCTCGAGATCGCCACGCTGGGCGGGGCGGCCGTGCTCGGCCGGGACGACATCGGGTCGCTGGCGCCCGGCAAGGCGGCGGACCTGATCGGGTTCGACCTCAACACGCTGGACTTCGCGGGCGCGCAGCACGATCCGGTGGCCGCCCTCGTGTTCTGCACGCCGGCCCGCGTTCGCTTCTCGGTCATCGCGGGCCAGGTCGTGGTCGACGACGGCGAGCTGGTCGGCGTGGACATGGCCACGCTCGTGGCGGACCAGAACCGGCTGGCCGACGAGATGGTCAAGCGGACCGAGAAGCGTTACGGGAACGACATGTCCACGCGCGTCTGGAAGCGCGCGCTGGCCCCGAGCGCCTAGGCGCTCACAGGGCGCACTCGCCCTCGCCGCGGATCACCCGGTAGGGCTCGCTGCGGCTCCAGTCGATGAACTGGTCCATCGTCTCGAGGCCGAACTCGATCGGCATGGCCAGGTCCTTGACGCGCGCCTCGAACTCCGGCTCGCCCACACGGGTGACGAACTGGTTGAAGGTCTCGCCCTCGGAGCGGTCGGCCTCGTAGTAGCGCAGCCAGCGCTCGACCGCCTCGGGCACGCGCTTGGCGGCCAGGCGCACCTTCAGGCGCGTGCCGTAGACGACGCCGCCGTCGGCGTGGCTGCCGCCCAGGTGGGCGACGTAGGCGGGGATGGTGTGCTCGCCAACCTTCATCGAGGCCCCGTAGAACCCGATGTTGCCGATGTGGTGCTGCCCGCACCCGTTGGGGCAGCCGCTCATCTTGATCTGGATCTTGCGCGTCAATGGGTCGGTGATCCCCATGGCGGCGATGCGCTCGCGGATGGCCAGGTTGAGGCCCATCGAGCTGGTGATCCCGAGCTTGCATGAGTCGGTGCCGGGGCAGCTGACCACGTCGGCGATCTCCTGGGCGCCGGGCTCGCCCAGCTCCAGCTCCGACAGCCGCCGCCAGACCTCGTAGGCCGCCTCCTCGCGCACCCAGCGCAGCACGAGGTTCTGGCCCACGGTGGTGCGGGCGTAGCCGGCGCAGTAGTCGCGCATCACGGCGGCGAGGCCGCGGAACTGCTCGGGCGAGAGGTCGCCGCGCGGCACCGCCACCTCGACCGTGCAGAAGCCGGGCTGGCGCTGCGCGCGCACGTTCGCGGAGCGGAAGCGCTCGAACTCCGCGCCGTCGCCGTTGGGGGTGGAGACCGTTGCGAGCGCGGGCGGGGCCTTGGACTCCTCGTCGTCGACGAAGGCGCGCGGCGCAACGCTGAAGTCGCGCTCGGCGACCCAGTCGCCCTGCAGCTCCTCCTCGGCCTGCCGGCGCAGCTCGTCGATGCCGTACTTGTCCACGAAGACCTTGATGCGGGCACGGGCGCGGTTGACGCGCAGCCACTCCTGGCGGTCGAAGATGCGCATGACGGCCTCGGTGATCCGCATGTACTCGCCGTCGTCGGCGCCCACGAACTCATAGAGCACCTGCGCTACGCGCGGCATGATCGCGGTGCCGCCGCCGACCAGCATCTGGAAGCCGCGCCGCCCGTCCTGGATGCGCGGGATGAAGGCGATGTCGTGGATCCCGCTGATCGCGCGGTCTTCGTCCGTCGCGGTGAAGGAGGTCTTGACCTTGCGGGGCATCCCCTGGGTGGTGGCGTGGCGGACGAAGTAGCGCACGTACGCGCCGGCGTAGGGGGTGGGGTCGAAGAGCTCGCCCTCGGAGACGCCGGCCCACGGGTCTCCGGTCACGTTGCGCATCGTGTTGCCGCAGCCCTCGCGGCTGGACAGCGACGCGTCGCCCAGCAGGCGGATCAGGCTGGCCGCGTCGTCGAGCGGCACGTGGTGCATCTGGATGTTCTGGCGCGTGGTGATGTGGCCCTTGCGCAGCGGCACGTAGCGCTCGATGCCGTCCGCGAAGGCGTCCATCTGCTCCGGGCTGACGCCGCCGAAGGGCAGCTTCACGCGGACCATCTGCACGTTCGGCTGGCGCTGGCCGTAGACGCCCTGCTTGAGCCGGAACTTGATGAACTCGTCCTCGGGCGTCTGGCCGCCGAGGAACGCCGTCGCCTCGCGGTCGAAGTCGTCGAACTCGCGCTCCAGGATCGGGATCACGTGGCCGGGGACGTTCTCGTAGACCTCGGGGCTCTCGCGCGTGCCCTTGCCGTTGGTGAGGCTGACGGGTTCCATCTAGCTGCGAGCTCCTTGAGTTTGGGGGGTGTCGTGAAGGCTTCGGTCGAGGTCGGCGCGGGCGGCGCCGGCCAGCTCGCGCACGCGTGCGCGGCGCGGGTCGTCGGGGGCGCCCCCGAGGTTCAGGTCGACGAGTGGCAGGCCAGCGCGTACGACCGCCTCGGCCAGCACCGCGGCCGTCAGGGCCTCTCCGCGCACGCCACCGCGGGCCTCCGCGGCGGCATCGGCTGCCAGCGCCGTGACCTCCGCGGCGATCTCGACGATCGCCAGGGGCGGGTCCGCGGCCTCTGAGAGGGCGTCGCACAGCCGCGTGGCGTAGCCCGGCTGCTCGCGGCGCCTGATCACCGCCAGCACGTCGGTGTAGGCGGCCACGTCCTCGTCCGCCAGCTCCAGCGCGCGGGCGCGCAGCGCCGCCGCCCGGTCGCGGCGCCTGGCCGTCTCCTCGGGGTCGTCGGCCTCCTTGCGCAGCGAGACCGCGCAGACCATCTCCACGAGCGCCGCCGCCAGGGCGCACGTCCAAGCGGCCGACGGGCCGGCCCCCGGCGCGGGGTCCGCCGATGCCACCCGCTCCACCAGCCCGGCGAGCGGGCTCTCCGACAAGCTCGTCACGGGGTCAGGCGGCCTGCTTGCGGAAGTACGCGGCGTTGATCTCGATGTACTTCTGCCACTCCGGCGGCACTTGGTCCTCGGGCGTGATGGCGTCCACCGGGCAGGCCTCGACGCAGGCGTCGCAGTCGATGCACTCCTCGGGGTCGATGTGCAGCAACTCGACCTTGTCGTAGTCCGGCTCGTCCGGGGTCGGATGGATGCAGTCGACGGGACAGACCTCCACGCAGGAGTTGTCCTTGGTACCGATGCAGGGTTCAGCGATGACGTAGGTCATGTCTTTGCGTTCATGGCCTTTCTATTTCAAATCGAACGGCAGCGTCGCCGCCACCGCACTCACGGTGAACCGTCCGTGGACGGGCCCGTATTCTTGCGGATTCGTCCCCGGGGCGGAAGTATGAGCGCTTTGCAACCAACCCGATGATCCTCCTGACCGGCGCCACGGGAGTGGTCGGCTCGGCCCTGCTGGCGCGCCTGCTCCAGGAGGGCGAGGAGGTGCGGTGCCTCGTGCGCGACCCGCGCCGGCTGGGCCCGAACCGGGTCCGGGTCCAGATCACGCTTGGAGATCTCGCCAATCCGGTGGCCCTGCGCCAGGCCGTGCGCGGCGTACGAGCGGTCGTGCATCTCGCCGCCGCCATCCGGGACCAGCACGACGCC
>JAXDII010000018.1:0-102788 GCA_034664085.1 Thermoleophilaceae bacterium | reverse complement strand
GTCTGCGCCGTGCAGCCCTCGATGTAGTTCACCTCGGAGCCCTCGTCGGCGATGATGAGGGTGTGCTCGAAGGTGCCCTCGCCCGAGCCCTCCATGCGGAAGTACGCCTGGAGCGGGAGGTCGACCTTGACGTCCTTCGGCACGTACAGGAACGAGCCGCCTGACCAGACCGCGCCGTGCAGCGCCGAGAACTTGTTGTCCTGCGGCGGCACGCACTTGTTCATGAAGTGCTCGCGCACGAGGTCCTCGTGCTCGGTGACCGCCGTGTCCATGGCGCAGAAGATGATTCCCATGTCGGCGTACTCCTGCTTGAGCCCCTCGTAGAAGGGCTCCTGGCGCCACACGCCAACGACGCCGGCGAGGTGCTCGCGCTCCGCCTGCGGAATGCCGAGCGCCTCGTAGGTGTCCTTCATCTCCTTCGGCACGTCGTCCCAGCTGTCGAAGCGGCCGGCCTCGGGCGGGGAGTAGAGAACGAGCTCGGAGAGGTCGAGACCGGAGAGGTCGGCGCCCCAGGTCGGGATCGGCTTGCGCTCGAAGATCTCGTACGACTTGATTCGCTTCTCACGCATCCACTCGGGCTCGCCCTTGATCTTGGAGAGCTCCGCGATGACCTCGCGGGAGACGCCCTTCTGGGCGACGAGCTGTCCCTGCTCGTTCTCCTTGATCGGGCTGGGCTTGGCGATGCGGGTCTTGTCTGTAGCTGCCATCCCGAGTGATTCTAGCGGTTTGGGAGGGTTTCCAGACGCCCCAGGTCGGAATTAGGGTAGCCTAATGCGCATGCTGAAAAAGATGCGAATCATGATGCTCGCCGCGGTGCTCGCGGTGACCGCCGCGTTCGGGGCCGCAGCCTGCGGCGAGGACCGCGAGGGCGAGGTGAACATCCAGACGACGGGGTCCGGCACCGGCACCACCGGCGGTACCGGGACGACGGGCTCGGAGACCGAGGTCGAGACGGCAACGGAGGAAGAGACGGAGACCACTCCGGAGACCGAGACCGAGACCAACGGCGGGGCGGAGGCGCCCTAGCCCATGTCGCGCCGCAGTCTCCTCGCAGTGCTCATCGGCGGGTCCGCCCTGCTCGTGCTCGCCCTCGTGGGCGTCGTGCTGGCGACCTCCGGCTCGTCCGACGACGCGCTCGACATCTACTCCGCCCGCTCCCACTACGGGGAGGAGCAGCCCTTCGAGGACTTCGCCGCGGAGGCCGGCATCGACATCAACCTGCGCGGCGGGTCGGCCACGGAGCTCTACGAGCTGATCCGCGCCCAGGGCGAGGCCAGCCCGGCGGACGTGCTGATCACCGTCGATGCGGCCAACCTCTGGCGCGCCACCGAGGCAGGCCTGCTCGAGCCGGTGCGCTCCGCGAAGCTCGACGAGCTCGTGCCGGAGGGCCTGCGCGACCCCGACGGCAACTGGTACGGGCTGCTTCTGCGCGCCCGCACGATCATGCGCTCGACCGAGCGGGTCGGACCCGACGAGGTGACTACCTATGAGGGGCTCGGCGACCCGCGCTGGAAGGGCCGCCTCTGCCTGCGCTCCGGCACGAGCGAGTACAACGTCTCCTTCGTGGCGGACCGGCTCGCCAAGGATGGCCGGCCGGCCACCGAGCGCATGCTGCGCCGCTGGATGGCCAATGAGCCGGAGGTGCTCGGCTCGGACACCGACGTCCTCGACGCGATCGCCGACGGCGACTGCGACGTCGGGCTGACCAACCACTACTACCTCGAGCGCGAGAAGCAGGAGGACCCGGACTTCCCGGTCGCCGCCGTATGGGCCGACCAGGACGGGCGCGGCACGCACGTGAACCTGTCGGGCGTGGGCGTGGTGAAGGGCACCGGCCAGCGGGAGAAGGCGGTGGAGCTGATGGAGTTCCTGGTCCAGCCGAAGGAGCAGCAGCTCTTCTCCGACAACAACCACGAGTTCAAGGTGCGGGACGGAGTCGACTTCAAGACCGATCCGATCGACGTCGCCGGCGCGGGCGCACACCTGCGCGAGGCGCTCGCCCTGATGCAAGAGGCGGGGTGGGACTGAGAGACCGCTGGGGGGCCTTCACGGTCCTCGTCGCGTTCCTCGTAGCGGGGCCGCTGCTCGGCCTGCCGCTCTCGTTCCTGGTCGCGCCGGGGGCGATCTCCGACTTCTCGGGGTTCGTCCCCGAAGCGCTGGTCGCGACCGGCGTGCTGCTGGTCGGAGTCGGCGTGGGCGTCGTGGTGCTCGGCACGGGCCTGGCGGCGCTCGTGTCCTTCTGCGACTTCCCAGGCCGCGGCTGGATCGAGTGGGCGCTCGTGCTCCCGCTCGCGATGCCGGGGTACGTCTTCACGCTGTTCGCGCTCGGGCTCGAGGTGCCGGGCATCCGCTCCGAGCTGGGCGCCATCTGCGTCTTCACGCTCGTGCTCTACCCGTACGTGTACCTGCTCGCCCGGGCCGCCTTCCTCGCCCAGTCGCGCACGCTGCTCGAGGCGGCGCGCGGCCTGGGCCTCTCGCGCCGCGCCGCGATCGTGCGCGTGGCGCTGCCACTCGCCCGGCCGGCGATCCTGGGCGGCACGGCCCTGGCGCTGATGGAGGCGCTGGCGGACTTCGGCACCGTGAACCTGCTGGGCGTGCGGACCTTCACGGACGCCATCTACCGCGTCTGGTTCACCGCGCTCGACCGCGACGCGGCGATGCAGCTCGGCACGCTGCTCGTGTCGATCACGCTCACGCTGCTCCTGCTCGAGCGGCTCGCGCGCGGACGCGTGCGCCACCACCAGCAGGCCGCGGGGGGCGACGTCGTCCCGCCCGTGCGCCTGCGCGGCCTGGCGGCAGCGGTGGCGGTGGCGGGGCCGGTCGCGCTGGTCGGCCTGGTCGTGCTGGCGCCCGTGATCCAGCTCGGCGTCTGGTCCGCCGAGTCCATCCGCGAGGGGCTGCTCGCGCCGGAGTTCGCCACCGACGCCCGCAACAGCCTGCTGCTGGCTGCGGTCAGCGCCCTGCTGGTGCCGGTGGTGGCGCTGGTGCTCGCGTACGGCGTGCGGGCGAGCGGCTCGCGCCTGGCCGCCGCGGCGGCGCGCACCGCTACGATCGGCTATGGCCTGCCCGGTTCGGTCG
Source organism: Thermoleophilaceae bacterium (assembly GCA_034664085.1). Taxonomy (GTDB): domain Bacteria; phylum Actinomycetota; class Thermoleophilia; order Solirubrobacterales; family Thermoleophilaceae; genus JACVRW01. Next base: position 99,710 of record JAXDII010000018.1, on the reverse strand, counting down.
TCGCGGTCGCTGTGATCGTTCCGCTCGCTTGGCTCGACCGCCGCGTCGACTCCGTCGCGGGGACGAGCCTCCTGCTGACCGGCACCGTGATCGGACTGCTCTTCGCCTACCTCGTGCGCTTCCTCGCCCTCGCGTGGGGCTCGGTCGAGGCGAGCCTGCTGCGCGTGCCGCGCCAGCTCGACGAGGCGGCGCGCGGCCTCGGAGCCGACCGGCTCGACGTGCTCGCCCGCGTCCACGTGCCGATGATGCGAACCGGGCTGCTCACAGCCGCGCTGCTCGTGTTCGTCGAGGTGATGAAGGAGCTGCCGGCGACGCTGCTGCTCCGCCCCACCGGCGGCGACACGCTGGCGATCGCCGTCTGGCAGGCCACGGCGGAGTCGCTGTTCGAGACTGCTGCGCTGCCGGCGCTGCTGATCGTGCTCGTGGGCCTGCTTCCCGTGGCGGTGATGATCCGCCTCTCCGGCAGGCGCGGGGGCGGCCTGGACGCCGCCCAGTCGGCGGGGGCGTGGGCCGAGGAGCTCGACCGGCGTGAGAAGGTGCCGGCGTGAGCGCGATCAGCCTCAGAGGGATCTCCAAGTCGTTCGGCGCGACGCGCGCCGTGCGCGACGTGACGCTCGACATCGAGGCCGGCGAGCTGATGGCGGTGCTCGGTCCCTCCGGCTGCGGCAAGACGACGCTGCTGAGGCTGGTCGCCGGCTTCGAGGCGCCCGACACCGGGTCCGTGCGCGTCGGCGACGCCGAGGTCGCCGGGCCGAGCCGGATGGTGCCGCCCGAGCAGCGCCGGATCGGCATGGTCTTCCAGGACTACGCCCTGTTCCCCCACCTGACGGTGGAGGCCAACGTGGGCTTCGGGCTCGTGCGCCGTCCGCGCGAGGAGCGCGAGGCGCTGACGCTGAGGACGCTCGAGCTGGTCGGGCTGCAGCACAAGGCGGGCCGCCACCCGCACGAGCTGTCCGGCGGGGAGCGCCAGCGCGTGGCGCTCGCGCGGGCGCTGGCGCCCGAGCCCGAGCTGGTGCTGCTGGACGAGCCGTTCTCGAATCTGGACGCCTCGCTGCGCGCCGGGCTGCGCCGCGAGGTGGAGGTGATCCTGCACGACGCAGGCGCGACCGCCCTGCTGGTCACCCACGACCAGGAGGAGGCGCTGTCGCTCGCCGATCGCCTTGCCGTGATGCGCGACGGGCACATCGTGCAGGTGGGCGAGCCAGAGGAGGTCTACGGGCGTCCGGCCTCGCGCTGGGCCGCGCAGTTCCTGGGCGAGGTCAACGTGCTGGCCGGCGTGGCCGCCGGCTCCGGCGTGGAGACGGATCTCGGCCGCTTCGACCTGCGCGCACCCGCGGACGGACCGGTGCACGTGGCCGTGCGGCCGGAGCAGCTGGAGCTGACCGCCCTGCACGACGGCAACGCCGAGGTGGTGGCGCGCGAGTTCCGCGGGCACGACGTGCTGTATCGGCTGCGCCACGAGGGCGGCCGCACCGTGCTGGTGCAGCTGCCGTCGCTGGAGCTGCACGAGGTGGGGGCGCGCGTGTTCGTGCGGCCGGCGCCGGCGGCGATCACGTCGCTGGTCGACTAGCTCCGGCCGGTTAGGTTGCACCCATGAAGCTCTACGTCTGCTGGGGCACGTTCAAATCGCCGCGGCCCGGCGGCCATCCCTGTGGAAACGCGTACGAGGCGCTCAAGGAGGCCGGGTGGGAGCCGGAGGTCCAGCGGACTTACGGCCTCGGCATCCTCGGAAGCATGCTCAACCCGACCCGCAGAGAGGTCCGCAAGCTGACCGGCCAGGTCATGGTCCCGGTGCTCGTGACCGACGACGGCGAGGTGATCCAGGACTCCAAGCGGATCGTCGATTGGGCGAAGGCCAACCCGGCGACGGTCGCGGACTCCGCCTAACCCGTCTAGGACATGTGTTCCAATAAGGGGTAGTCCAACCCTCATTTCGAACCAAGGAACTCATGCGTACGTACCGGAAGATCACCATCGTCGCCTGCCTGCTCGCCGCCCTGACGGTCGGCACGGAGTCGGCGGCCGCGGCGCCCAAGGCCGGCGTTTGGAAGGCCGACGAGATCCAGCTCGGCAAGAACCTGAAGTTCACCGTCAAGAAGGGCAAGATCACGAACATCTCCGCCAACGTGCTCGAGTCCTGCACCGGCAGCAGCTACTCGACGTGGACCACGTTCGCGCCCGACTCGTCGTGGAAGATCAAGAACGGTCGCTTCAGCGGCCGCCAGAAGGAGAGCTTCGGCGACCTGACCGCCTACGTCACGTTCAAGGGCCGTTTCACCGGCCGCTCCACGGCGAAGGGGATCCTCCGGCAGGAGACGATCGTGGCCGGCTCGGTCTGCGACACGCGTGAGCTGAGCTGGCGCGCGAAGGCCCGCTGAGGCGGGGGGCCGGGGGCGCGAGCCCCGGTGCCCTCAGCAAGCCGGCCAGGAATCAGCGGGGGGCCGGGGGCGCGAGCCCCCCGGATGCCATCCCTACGTCGGCCAGCTGGCGTCGCCGGTCGTCGCGCCGCGCATCACTTTGAGGCTGAGCAGCGCGCACTTGCGGCGCGTGGGGGAGATCTCGATGCCGAGCTGGTCGATCACCCAGTCGGCGTCGAGCTTCTCGATGTCCTCGACGGGCATGCCGACCAGGTCCTCTGAGGTGATCGACGCCGCGGCCTGCGAGATCGCGCAGCCGTGGCCGTGGAAGCGCAGCTGGCCGACCTTGCCGTCCTCGACGACGATGTGCACGCCCAGCTCGTCGCCGCAGAGCGGGTTGTGGTCGTGCCACTCGAGGTCGTGCGGGTCGAGCTCGCCGAAGTTCCGCGGGTTCTTGTAGTGATCGAGGATGTAGTCGCGGTAGAGGGCGTCCATCAGAGCTCGAACACCTCGCGGGCGGAGCGCAGCGCGTCGACCAGCCGGTCGACGTCCTCGCGCCTGTTGTAGACGTGGAAGGAGGCGCGCGCGGTCGCGCCCACGCCGAGGCAGCGCATCAGGGGCTGCGCGCAGTGGTGGCCGGCCCGCACGCAGACCGCGTGGCGGTCGCAGAGCTCGGCGATGTCGTGCGGGTGCATCCCCTCGATCGTGAACGGCACCACGCCGCCGCGCTTGTCCGCGCCCTCGGGCCCGTAGAGCGTGATGCCGTCGATCTCCGGCAGGCGCTCGAGCGCGTAGGCGGTGAGCTCGCGCTCGTGTGCGCGCACGTTCTCCATGCCGATCTCCGCGAGGTAGTCGATCGCGGCACCCAGCCCGATCGTCTCCGCGATCGCCGAGGTGCCCGCCTCGAACTTCCCGGGCAGGTCGCTCCAGGTCGAGTGCTCGCGCTCGACGCGCGAGATCATGTGGCCGCCGCCGAGGAAGGGGCGCATCGACTCGAGCAGCTCGCGCCGTCCATGCAGCAGCCCGACCGTGGGACCGAGCGCCTTGTGGCCGGTCCAGGCGTAGAAGTCGGAGTCGATGGCGCGGAGGTCGACGGGCATCTGGGGCACGGCCTGTGCGCCGTCGATCAGCGTCACGGCGCCCGCGGCGCGGGCACGGGCCACGATCTCCCCGACCGGGTTGATCGTGCCCAGCACGTTGGAGACATGGCCGACGGCGACCAGCTTCACGCGGCCCTCGGCGAGCACCTCGTCCAGCTCGTCGAGCGACAGCTCGCCGGAATCGGAGACCGACAGGTAGCGGAGCTGTGCGCCGGTGTCCTCGCACAGCAGCTGCCACGGGACGATGTTGGAGTGGTGCTCCATCTCGGTGATGAGCACCTCGTCGCCCGCGCCGACGTTGCCGCGGCCCCAGGCGTACGCCACCAGGTTGATCGACTCGGTCGCGTTGCGCGTGAGAATCGAGCAGGCGGGATCCCAGCCGACGAACGCCGCGATCCGCTCGCGCGCCCCCTCGAACAGGTCCGTGGCCTCGCGGCCGAGCTCGTACACCCCGCGGTGCACGGTGCCGTAGGTGTGCGAGTAGAAGCGCTCCATCGTCTCGATCACCTGGCGCGGCTTCTGCGCGCTGGCGGCCGAGTCGAGGTACACGAGCGGGTGCCCGTTGATCTCGCGCTGGAGCACCGGGAAGTCGGCACGCACCTCGGCGAGCGGCTTCATGGCAACGGCCATCAGGCGGCCTCCGCGCGCTCCCCGATGAACTCGCGCACCTGGTCCTCCGCGCCCTTCAGCTTCTCGGCGATGCGGCGCCGCACGAGCTCCTCGAGACCCGGGTCCTCGAGCCGCTGCACGACCTGTTCGAAGTAGCCCTCGACCAGGACGCGCACCGCTTCGGCGCGCGGCATGCCGCGGGTCATCATGTAGAAGATCTGCTCCTCGTCGAGCTCGCCGACGGTGCCGCCGTGCGACGCCTTGACGTTGTCGACCTCGACGATCAGCGACGGGATCGCGTCGCCGCGCGCCTTAGGCGACAGCAGCATCTGGTGGGTCTGGAGGTAGGTGTCCACCTCCGGCGCCTTCGGGAGGATGTGGATCAAGCCCTCGTACGAGGCGCGCGAGTCGCCGGTGAGCACGCCCTTCCAGACGGTGTCGCCGGTGGTGTGGCCGGCCTCGTGCCTGTCGGTCGTGAACAGGTCGAGGTGCTCGTCGCGCTCGGTGAAGTAGAGGCCGGTGTGCTTCATGTCCGAGCCCTGCTCCGCCGTGATGATGTCGAGCGTCTGCTTGGTCAGCCGACCGCCGAGGTGGATCGGAACCCACTTGACGCGCGCGTCGCGCCGGATCTCGACCCTGCGCGTGGACAGGTCGTAGACCTCGCCGCGGCCCCAGTCCTGGTAGTGGGCGAGGTCGACCTGCGCGCCGGGCAGCGCGTACAGCTCGAACGCGCCCGAGTGCAGGGCCTGGCCCTCGAAGTCGGGCGCACGGAAGAACTCGCGGATCTTCACCTCGGAGTTCTCGCCGACGATCGCGAGCGTGTGCGCCCACTGCGCGGTGCCGGGCTCGTCGATCAGCCAGACCACCTGGATCGGCTTCTCGATCTGCACGTTCGCGGGCACGTGGATGAACACTCCGCCGGTCCAGAAGGCGGCGGTGCCCGCGGCGAACTTGCCCTCGTCGTGGGGCAGGCGCTTGGCGAAGTACTCGCGCACGAGCTCCTCGTGCTCTTCGACCGCCTGCTCGAGCGGCATCACCGTGATGCGGTCGTCGGCGACCTCGGCGTGCACGATGCTGGCGCCGCGCTGGACGATCAGCGCCGCGTGCTCCTCGTCGCCGAGGTGCAGCTCGGGCAGGCCCGGCTCGTAGCGCTTCGGCTCGAGCGCGTCGAGGTCGAGGCCACGCAGGCTGGTGGTCCAGAAGCCCGAGCGGCGCCAGGTCGGCACCGCCTCGGCCTCATAGGCGACGAGGGCGGCCTTGCGGCGCTCCTCTACGAGCGCGGAAGCGCTCGGCTTGGCCGAGTGCGCCCCGACGGAATCACGGCTAGCCGGCACTCCCGGCCACCTCCTCGCGCACGAACTCGTAGCCCTTGGCCTCGAGCTCGTCGGCCAGCTCGGCGCCGCCCTCGCGGACGATGCGGCCGTCGAGCATGATGTGGACGAAGTCGGGGCGCACGTAGCTGAGGATGCGGGTGTAGTGCGTGATGATCAGGAACCCGCGGTTCTCGTCGCGCATGGCGTTGACGCCGTCGGACACGATCCGCAGGGCGTCGATGTCCAGCCCCGAGTCGGTCTCGTCCAGCACCGCGAAGGCGGGCTGCAGCATGGCGAGCTGAAGGATCTCGGCGCGCTTCTTCTCGCCGCCCGAGAAGCCTTCGTTCAGGTAGCGCTTGGTGAAGTCGCCGGTGATCTTGAGCAGGTCGACGTTCTTGCGCAGCAGCGCGCCGAACTCCTTGACCTTGATCGGCTCCTCGCGGCCCGCGTTGACGGCCATGCGCAGGAAGTTGGCCACCGACACGCCGGGGATCGTGGCGGGGTACTGGAACGCGAGGAAGAGGCCCGCGCGGGCGCGCTCGTCGGGCGCGGCCTCGGTGAGGTCCTCCCCGTTGAGCAGGATGCGGCCCTCGGTCACCTCGTAGCTGGGGTTGCCCATCAGCGTGTTGGCGAGGGTGGACTTGCCCGATCCGTTCGGGCCCATCAGGGCGTGGGTCTCGCCCTGCGAGACCTTCAGGTCCACGCCGTGGAGGATCTCGCGGTCCTCGGTGCGGACGTGCAGGTTCTGAATCTCCAGTGTCATGCCAGTGTTGCCTTCCTCAGCGGCTGGACGAGGTCGTCCAGCGTCATCTCGTTCAGGGTTCGGACGATGGACCCCTGGACGCGGGTCCATAGAAGCTTGGTGGGACAGGGCTCGCTGCCCTCGCGGGAGCACGTGAGCACCCCGTCGGAGTCGGCGGTGATGCACTCGATCGGCGCGATGTCGCCCTCGAGCGCGGCCACCACCTCGGCCATCGTGATGTCGGTGGCCGGACGGGCAAGGGTATAGCCGCCATGGGCACCGCGTCTCGACTCCACGAGCTCGGCCTTGCGCAGGCGCCGCACGAGGTGCTCGAGGTAGGCGAGCGGCAGGCCCTCGGCGTCCGCGATCGAGCCAAGGCTGATCGGCTGGGTGGCCGGAGCGTCGCCGTTGGCGCCGTCCGCCTGCTTGGCGAGATGCGCCATCACACGGATGCCGTACTCGGCTTTGGTCGAGAACATCATCGCCCTCAAATCCTACCTATGCGGTCGGAGAAGGCTCAGGGGCAGGGCGGTGGGAGCCCCTACTCCGCCTGCAGCAGCCGCACGTCGTGCGCCAGCCGCTCCGGCGTCGCCTGCGAGCCGGGGTAGCCGACGCGCTGGAAGCCGCGCTTGTCGACCAGCGTGAAGCGCGCCTGGTGCTCCTGGGAGACCGACTGGGCGTGCACGAAGTAGCCGTCCCACAGCGGGCGCAGCTGGGCGCCGGTGCCGAGCACGAAGTCGATCCGGCCGAGCGCTCGCTGCTTGCCGAGGAAGGCGCGCGCGCTCGCCGGCGTGTCGCGCGGCGGGTCGACCGCGATCGCCAGCGCCGGAACGTCCTCGCCCAGCTCGTCGAGCGCGCCCCGCACGGTCTGGGCCTGGGCCGGGCAGGTGTCCTCGCAGCTCGTGTAGAGGAACGTCACGATCACCGGCTGGCCGCGCAGCTCGCGCATCGTCACCCGCTCGCCGTCCTGGTTGCGGAGCGCGAAGTCCGGCGCGCGCACGCCCGCGGGCATGACAGCCCCCTCGAAGCGCGTGCCCGCCGTGGCCACGTCGGCCTCGTCGCGCGAGCCGGCGGCCAGCACCACCGCCGCGAACGCGAAGGCGGCGACGAGGAACAGCGCGATGAGGACGCGCGCGTGCACGCCCTGCAGGCTAGAGGGCCGCTAGGCCTCGATCAGGCCACGCCGGATCGCGTAGCGCACCAGCTCCACGCGGTCGCGCATGCCGAGCTTCGAGAGCACGTTGGCGCGGTGCGACTCGACGGTCTTCTCGGACACCTTCATCGTCTCGGCGATCTGGCGGTTCGTGTAGGCCTCGGCGATCAGCTTCACGACCTCCAGCTCGCGCGGGGTGAGCGGGTCGTCGGGCTCCGAGCGGCCGCCCTCGAGCCACTCGTGCATGAGCGCGCGCTGGGTGTCGCCGGAGAGGAACGTGCGGCCACCCGCCACCGTGCGCACGGCGCCGATCAGGTCGGTGTCCGCGGCGCGCTTCAGCACGTAGCCGGCGGCGCCCGAGTCGAGCCCCTCCATGAAGTAGCGCTCGTCGTCGTGCATCGAGAGCAGCAGCACGCGCGTCTCCGGCACGTGTGACCTGATTGCCCGTGCCGCCTGGATCCCGGTCATGCGCGGCATCGAGACGTCGAGCACCGCCACGTCCGGGCGGTGCGACTGCGTCGACTCGAGCGCGGCCACGCCGTCGTCGACCTCGGCCACGACCTCCATGTCGTTCTGGCGCTCGATCAGCAGGCGCAGGCCGGACCGCACGATGCCGTGGTCGTCGGCGATCAGGACGCGGATCACGACGGCACCCGCAGGGTGATCGTCGTTCCCCCGCCGGGAGCCGAGCGCACGTCCAGCTCGCCGCCGACGAGCCGCGCCCGCTCCGCCATGCCGACCAGTCCCAGCCCGCCGCCCTGGACCTGCGAGGCCGTGAGCGCGGCGACGCTTGGATCGAAGCCGTGGCCGTCGTCGCGCACGCGCAGCTCCGCGGCGCCATCGGCCTCCTCGAGGTCGAGCTCCACGACCGTGGCGCCCGCGTGGCGGGTCACGTTGGTCAGCGCCTCCTGGGCCACGCGGTAGATCGCGGTCTGCACCACCTCGGGCAGTGCGTTGGGATCGCCGTCGGCGCCGAGGCGCACCTCGATGCCGGTGCGGGCGGAGAAGCGCTTGAGCTGCGTCTCGACCGCCGGAACCAGGCCGTGGTCGTCCAGCGCCGACGGCCGCAGCTGCCGGGCCAGGTTGAGCAGCTCCTCCATCGCCTGGTTCACCAGCCGCTTCAGCTCGGCCATCTCCGGCGCGCGCTCGGCGGGGGTCTCCTGCGCGAGGACCTCCAGCCGCAGCAGGATCGCGGTGAGCGCCTGGTTGACCTCGTCGTGCAGGTCGCGCGCGAGCCGTCTGCGCTCCTCCTCCTGCGCGCGCATGGCGAGCTGGCCCGAGCGGCGCCGCTCCTCCTCGATCCGTTCGAGCAGGCCATGGAAGGAGCTCGCGAGCCGGTCGACCTCCTCGACCGGGTTGCTGCGGCGCAGCTCGAGCGCCGCCGGCTGCGTGGGGTCGATCGACTCGATCTGCTCGATCAGGCGCTCGAGCGGCCGGAAGCGGCGCTGGAGCATCCACAGGTTGGTGCAGAGCGTGAGGACGATCGCCAGCGCGACGATCATGAACTCCCAGCGCTCGTCGCTGGCGCCGAGGTCGAGTCCCGCGGCGATGCTGGCGGCCAGCAGCGTGAGCGTGAACAGCACGACGTTCGCCGCAACTATCTGGCCGATGAGGGAATCGTCGCGGCGTTTCATTCGAGGTCTGTGCATGGATCGGAATAGGCCCACCGGGGACAAATGGGGTCTCCACCCCATATCGGCAGACGCCGCCAAGCCCGAAACTCTTGGTAGAGGCTTCGATCAGGCAGACAGTCTGCCCCCGGGGCTTCCGCAGAGAAACAACTAGGTCTGGGTCTTCACCGGGGCGCTCATCGAGCGCCCCGGTTTTTTTTCGGATGCCGTCCCGGCAGGTTGCTGAGCGGGCCGCGTACCTTTGAGCCTGGCGGCGCTACACTTTGTGAAGTTTTGAATATCGACCCGGTTTAAGAGGTTTTCTGATGGCTTCCGGCGCAGACGTGATCCGCAGCATCAAGGAGCAGATCGAGGAAGTCGATCCCAAGGACGTCCACGATCTGAGCCACAACGGCAACGGGAGCACTCCCGTGATCGTCGACGTGCGCGAGCAGCACGAGTTCGAGGAGGCCCACCTCCCGGGCGCCGTGCACGTTCCGCGCGGGCACCTGGAGACGCGCATCGAGGGGGCCGTCGGCGACCGTTCGCAGCGGGTCGTCCTCTACTGCGCCTCGGGCAACCGCTCCGCGCTCGCCGCGCACACGATGAAGGAGCTGCTCGGCTACCAGGACGTCGCGTCCATGCGCGGCGGCATCACGCTCTGGAAGGACCGCGGCTACGAGGTCGAGGTCCCGCGCGCGCTCACCGGCGAGCAGCGCGAGCGCTACTCGCGCCACCTGCTGGTGCCGGAGATCGGCCTCGAGGGCCAGATGAAGCTGCTGGACGCCAAGGTGCTGCTGCTCGGCGCCGGTGGCCTCGGCTCCCCCGCCGCGCTCTACCTGGCGGCCGCCGGGGTGGGCACGCTCGGCATCGTCGACAACGACGTCGTCGACCTCTCCAACCTGCAGCGCCAGGTCGCGCACAGCAACGACCGCATCGGCGTGCCCAAGGTCGACTCCGCCGAGATCGCGATCCACGAGATCAACCCGGACGTCGACGTCCAGAAGTACCCGGTCCGCCTCGGCGCGGAGAACATCATGGAGATCATCGAGGGCTACGACGTGGTCGTCGACGGCCTCGACAACTTCCCCACCCGCTATCTGCTCAACGACGCCAGCGTGCGCCTGCAGATCCCGGTGGTGTCCGCCTCGATCCTCGGCTTCGAGGGGCAGCTCTCCGTGTTCCACCCCTACGAGGGTCCGTGCTACCGCTGCCTCTACCCGACGCCGCCGCCCGCCGAGCTGGCGCCGTCCTGCGGGGCCGCCGGCGTGCTGGGCGTGCTGCCGGGCGTGATGGGCCTGCTGCAGTCGGTCGAGGTGATCAAGCTGATCACCGGCGCCGGCGACACGATGGCCGGCCGCCTGCTGCTCTACGACGCCCTCGGCACCACGTTCACGGAGCTGAAGGTGCGCCGCGACCCCGACTGCCCGATCTGCTCGCGGGACCCCGGCTCCATCTCCGACGAGGAGATGGGCGTGTTCCCCGACTACGAGCTGTGCTGCGCCGGCGCCGGCTAGCGGTTAGTCTGCCCGCCGCATGAGCACCGTCAAGATTCCCCCGGTCCTGCGCGCCTCCGTGGGCGGGGCCAAGGAGGTCGAGGCCTCCGGCGCCAAGGTGGGCGACGTGCTGCGCTCGCTGGCCGAGCAGCATCCGGCCACGCAGTCGCAGCTCTTCTCCGAGGACGGCGACCTCAACCGCTACGTCAACGTCTACCTCAACGACGAGGACGTGCGCGTCCTCGACGGGCTCGAGACGGCCGTGTCCGACAGCGACACGATCGTGATCCTGCCGGCCATGGCCGGCGGCTGCTGCTGATCCGCACCGCCACGGGCGCCGACGTCGACGCCGTCGGCGAGCTCTGGGTCGAGGCGGCCGAGGCCGCCTTCAGGGAGCTGCTGCCCGCCGGCCACACGCTCCCGAGCTTCCAGTCGGAGCGCTTTCGCGCGCTGCTCGGCGACCCCGCCGTGCGCACGCTGGTGGCCGACCGCGACGGCGAGCTGCTCGGCCACACGACCTTCGGCACCAGCCGCGACCGTGACGCGGTGCCGACGGTGGGGGAGGTGCGCTCGCTGTTCATCCGCCCTGCGGCCTGGCGCATGGGGGTCGGCACCGCCCTCATGGGACGGGCGCTCGAGGAGCTGCCCGAGCTGGGCTTCGCGGAGGCGACGCTCTGGTCGTTCGCCGACAACCACCGCGCGAACGCGTTCTACGAGCGCCACGGCTTCGGGCGCGACGGAAGGCAGCAGCGCGAGCAGGTCTGGGCCGGGCTGCTCGAAGTGCGCTACCGGCGGGCGCTTCCGTAGCCTGCGCGGGGTGCGTATAGACAACCTCCAGAACGTCGAGCCGTTCATCACCAAGGACGGCTCCGAGATCCGCGAGCTGGCCGGCGTCGCCTCGGGCAACGCGGTGCACCAGAGCCTGGCCGAGGCGACCGTCCCGCCTGGCGGCGAGACGGCCGAGCACTTCCACCGCACCATCGAGGAGGTCTACTTCTTCACGCACGGGACCGGCCGCATGCGCGTCGGCGAGGCCGAGCGCGAGGTGGGCGGCGGAGACGCCGTGGTGATCGCCCCAGGCCTGCGGCACAAGCTCTGGAACACCGGTGACGAGCCGCTGCGGCTGCTCTGCTGCTGCTCGCCGCCGTACTCGCACGACGACACGGTGCTGACGGAGTCGATGGACGGCTAACGCCAGGGCTACACTTTCTGAAGTCTTGGAGCCCCGCCTTGAAAACCGGCCGTGCGGCGGCAAGTACGGCGACATCGTCCAGGCGATCGGCAACACGCCGCTCGTCGAGCTGAGACGCCTCAGTCCGAAGCCCGGCGTGCGCATCTACGCCAAGCTCGAGAGCTACAACCCGACTGGCTCCGTGAAGGACCGCGTCGCGCGCTCTCTGATCGAGCGGGCCGAGGAGGAAGGGCTGATCGCGCCCGGGCAGACGATCCTCGAGCCCACCTCGGGCAACACCGGGATCTCGCTGGCGATGATCTGCTCGCGCAAGGGCTATCCGCTCAAGGTGGTGATGCCGGACAACGTCACCCATGAGCGCACGCAGCTGCTGCACATGTACGGCGCGGAGATCGTCTACTCGCCGGGCGAGCAGGGCTCGAACGGAGCGGTGGCCATGGCGCTGGAGATGGCCGAGGCCGACCCGTCGTACTACATGCCCTACCAGTACGGGAACCCGGCCAACCCGGATGCTCACTACCACGGCACGGCCGTGGAGATCCTCGAGGAGCTCGACGACGTGCGCGCCTTCGTCGGCGGGCTCGGCACGGGCGGCACGCTGATGGGCAACGCCCGCCGGCTCAAGGAGGAGAACGACGAGACGCTGGTCGTCGCCGCGGAGCCGCTCCAGGGCGAGCTGGTGCAGGGGCTGCGCTCGCTCGAGGACGGCTACATCCCGCCGATCATCGACCTCTCGCTGCTCGACCGCAAGATCTTCGTCTCGAACCGCGACGCGGTCGTCTGGACCAAGCGGCTGCTGGAGGAGGAGGGCCTCTTCCTGGGCGTGTCGAGCGGCGCGATCGCGGCCATCGCGGTGCGCGTCGCCGGCGAGCTCGACGAGGGCAACGTCGTCTTCGTGGCGCCCGACGACGGCTGGAAGTACCTCAGCTCGGGCGTCTACTCGAAGACGATCGAGCAGCTCGAGGACGAGGGCGTCCTCGACTCAGCTTCCTTCTGGTAGCTCGAGACCGTCCCCTGCGCAGCCGGCCAGCCGGCTGCTTCGGGCCTAGGGGACCGGCTTGGCGGCCGGACGCTCGTCGTCGACGTCGTCCGCGTAGTCGTCCTCGTTGACGCCCTGGAGCGATTCCTTCAGCTCGCGCATGCCGCGTCCGACCGAACGCGCCGCTTCCGGCAGGCGCTGGGGACCGAGCACGATCAGCGCGACCACGAGGATGACGAGCATCTCGAGGGGACCGGGAGCTGAGATGAACGCAAGCATGGACATCAGGGTACTCCCAGCAGGTCGTCCCCTGCCACTTGGCGCAGCGCGACCATGTGCTGGGCGCCCGAGGCCATGATCGATCCGAGCGGCTGGAGCAGGCGCTCGGCCCGCAGCGTGGCGAGCACCTGCTCGTAGGCGCGCACGGTCCGGTCCTCCAGATCCAGCGCGTACCGGGCGAAGGCGCGCCGGCTCTCGAAGGCGGCGCCCGCCTCCGGGGGCGGCGCGCCGGCGCGTGGCTCGCGCCGGCCCAGGCCGCGCAGCGCCTGCTCGAGCCCGCGCACGTGCTCGCGCTCGTGGGCGAGCAGCGTGTCGCCCAGCTCAGGCTCGATCGCGCCGCGCGCCAGCGCCGTGTCGTAGGCGTGCTCGAGCCGCCGCTCCAGCACCAGCAGCCGCTCCAGCTGCTCGACGGCAGAGGGCTCGGCCGCGGCGGCCGGGCGCGCGAGGGCGAGCGAGGCGGCGGCTCCGCCGAGCAGGAGCTGGCGCCGGCTGGCCGTCACAGGGTCCCCGTCACGAACGGCTGCGGCGCGGCGGGACCGCCGGCCAGCAGGTGCACGACCGCGAGGTCCTCGGCCTCCTCGGCGGCGATCTCGGCGGCGGCACGGCGCTGGTCTGAGTGGGGGAGCGACCGCAGCGCGTCGAGGTACGCGCGCACGAGCCGCTCCTCGAGGTCGCCCGCGAAATGGAGCGCGTCGGACTCGCCGCGCATGCGCGGAAACAGGGATGCGTACTCCGCCGCGGAGCGTCGCGTGGGTGGCGTGCCGCCGAGGCCGCGCACGAGCTCCCCGAGGCGCTCGGCGTGCTCGATCTCGCGCTCGCGGATGGCGCGCGCGTAGCGCCGCCCCTCGCCGCTCAGCGCCTCGCCGATCGCGGCCCAGGCGGCGATGCCGGCGTTCTCCAGCGCGACGATCGAGTTGAGCAGGCCAGCCCCCGAGCCGGCCTGCGGGCGGTCGCTCGGCGGCGGATCCCCGCCGCCGCAGGAGGCCAGCGTGACCGCCGCCACGCCGAGGGCACCGCGCCGGGTGAACCTGCTCTGCATGGCGGCGCAGACTAGCCTTCGCGCCGTGAGGATCTCGCGCGCTGACTGGGAGGAGCTCGTCGCGCACGCGCGCGAGGAGGCGCCCAACGAGTGCTGCGGCTACCTGCGCGCCAGGGACGGGGTCGTCGAGGAGGTCTTCCGCGCCGTCAACAAGCGCAACTCGCCCTACGGCTACGAGTTCGAGTTCCAGGCGCTGCAGGCCGCCAACGAGCTCGACGACGACGGCTTCGAGGTCGGGATCTACCACTCGCACCCGCGCAGCCCCGCCGAGCCTTCGCAGACCGACATCAACCTGGCCCACTATCCGCACTGGCGCTATGTGATCGTCTCGCTCGAGGGCGAGCCCGACGTGCGGGTCTGGCGGATCGCCGACGGCAAGGTCGAGGAGGAACCCCTCGAAGTCGAATGAGCTCGTGTGTCCGGGCTGCGGCGCCGCCGAGGCCGGCGACGAGAGCTTCTGCGCGCACTGCGGGATGCCGCTCGTGCCGCCCGACGCCGAGCCGATCGAGGCCCCTCTCAGCGAGGCCCACGGCCGAGCGCGCAAGATCGACCCGAGCTACACCGAGGGCGAGCTGATCCGTGTCGCCGGCGGGCGCAACCAGCCCGAGGCCGAGCTGATCCAGGGGATGCTGCTGGAGGAGGGCATCCCCAGCGTGCTGCGGCGCAGCGCCGGCTTCGACGTCCCCGACTTCCTCGCCGCGGGCCCGCGCGACGTCCTCGTCCCCGAGTCGGGAGCGGCGCTCGCGCGCGAACTGCTCAACCAGGTCGAGATGGGCCCGTCGGAGGGCCCCGCCCCGCGGCCCAGCCCGCTCAAGCTGCTCGCCGTGATCGCGCTCGGCGGCGGTGCCACCGCCCTGATCGCCTGGCTCCTGCAAAGCGCCTGACGCCGTAGCGATAGGCTTCGGCGCCGCATGGATTTCGCACCATCGGACCGCGTCGCAACCCTCCTCGACAGGGTTCGCGGCTTCATGGAGGAGCACGTCGACCCCGTCGAGCGCGAGGCGGTCGAGGCACTCGACCGTGAGGTCAAGCCCGGCGTCGCCTACCCGCAGATCCTCGTGGAGCTGCGCGAGCGGGCGCGCGGCGAGGGCCTCTGGAACCTGTTCCTCCCCGACGAGCGCTTCGGCCCCGGCCTGACCAACTGGGAGTACGGGATGCTCTGCGAGCTGATGGGCCGCAGCGCCGTCGCGCCGATGGCCTTCAACTGCTCGGCGCCCGACACCGGCAACATGGAGATCCTCGCCGAGCACGGCACGGAGGAGCAGAAGGAGCGCTGGCTTCAGCGCCTGCTCGATGGCGAGATCCGCTCGTGCTTCTCGATGACCGAGCCGGAGACGAGCGGCTCGGACCCCACGCAGCTGGCCTCGCGGGCGGAGCTGGACGGCGACGAGTGGGTCATCAACGGACACAAGTGGTTCACGTCCGGCTACAACGGCGCCTCGGTTGCGATCGCGATGGTGGTGACCGACCCCGACGCGCCGCCGCACAAGCGCGCCAGCATGATCGTCGTCCCGATCGACACGCCGGGCTTCACGGGCGTCCGCCCGGTGCCGGTGATGGGCCACGACGAGGGGCCCGGCCACTGGGAGGTCCTCTACGAGGACTGCCGCGTGCCGGCGGACAGCCTGCTCGGCGAGCGCGGCGCCGGGTTCGCGATCGCGCAGGACCGGCTCGGCCCGGGCCGCATCCACCACTGCATGCGCGCGATCGGCTCGGCGGAGCGCGCCTTCGAGCTGATGTGCCGCCGCGCCCACGAGCGTGAGTCCTTCGGCGGGCCGCTCGCCGAGAAGCAGTTCGTCCAGGACTTCGTGGCCAAGTCGCGCATGGAGATCGACTCGGCTCGCCTGATGGTGCTGCACGCCGCCTGGAAGATGGACACCGAGGGCAAGCGCGCCGCCCGCCAGGACATCTCGATGATCAAGGTGATCGCGGCACAGATGCACCAGCGCGTGCTGGACAGGGCGATGCAGGTGCACGGAGCGCTCGGCATGTCCGACGACGTGCCGCTCGCCGCGCAGTGGCGCCAGGGCCGCTGGCTGCGCATCGCCGACGGTCCTGACGAGGTGCACAAGATGGTGATCGCCCTGCGCGAGCTGAACCGCTTCAAGTCGCGCGAGTCCGTAGGCCTGGCGCAAGCGGCCGGCGTGGCCGGCCGCGCAGCGACCGAATAATGAGGCTCACAGACGAGCAGCAGGCCTTCGTCGAGGCGATCCGCGACTTCGCGCAGCGGGAGCGCTTCGAGTACCCCGAGGACGACCACCACTCCGAGGAGGTGGCCGCCCGCATGGGCCAGCTCGGCTGGTACGGGCTGCAGATCCCGGAGGAGTACGGCGGCTCGGGCGGCAGCTTCCTCGACGCCACGCTGTTCCTCGAGGAGACCGCCCGCGGGCGCATCCCGATCGGCAGCTACGGCGTGACGCTGATCGTCGTGGGCGCGCTCAACAAGTTCGGCACCGAGGAGCAGAAGCGCGACCTGTTCGGGCGCGTAGTCAAGGGCGGCACGCTCGCGATCGCGATGTCGGAGCCCGACGCCGGCTCGGACGTGGCCGCGCTCAAGATGAAGGCGCGCCGCGAGAACGGCTCCTGGGTGCTCGACGGGGCCAAGATGTGGTGCTCCTACGCCCACAAGGCGAGCCACACGCTGATCGTCTGCCGCACCGGCCCCGGTCAGCGCCACGACGACATGTCGATGATCCTCGTCCCGCGCGAGGCCGAGGGCATGACGATCACGCCGATCCCCACGCTCGGCGGCGAGGAGACCAACGAGCTGCACCTGGACGGCGTGCGCGTGCCCGAGGACGCCCTGGTCGGCGTCGAGGGCAAGGGCTGGACGCAGCTGATGGCGGGCCTCAACTACGAGCGCACGATCCTGGCCGCGACCGCGCTCGGGCTCGCCCAGCGGACCTTCGACGACGCCCTCGCCTACTCCAAGGAGCGGCGCCAGTTCGGCAAGCCGATCGGCAGCTTCCAGGCGATCTCGCACCGCTTCGCCGAGCTCGCGACGGAGATCGCGCAGGTGCGGCTGCTGGTGCGCTGGGTGGCGTCGCTGACCGACGAGGACCCCAGCCGCATGCTGCCCCAGGAGGCCTCGATGGCGAAGCTGGCGGCCACCGAGCTCGCCAAGCGCTGCGCGCTCGAGGGCCTGCAGATCATGGGCGGCTACGGCTACGCCAGCGAGTACCCGATGGAGCGCTACCTGCGCCAGGCCGTCGTGACGACGATCTACGGCGGCACGTCGGAGATCCAGAAGAACATCATCGCCAAGACGCTTGGCCTCTAGCTAGCTGGCCGAGAGCGAGTCGAGCGACTCGCGCCAGTCGGCTTCCACGCCGAGGAGCTGCCGCCCGAAGGCGTCCACCAGCACCGAGCGCGGGCCGCGCTCGAGGTCGCTCGTGGCGAGCGCGGCGGCGGCGCGGATGCCGTGCTCGCGCTCGAGCAGGCTGAAGACCGTGCCGCCGAGCAGCATCGCGTCGCGCGCGTCGGGCGGGAACTCCGGCCGGCCGCCCTCGCGCAGGCGCCGCACGATCGCGGCGCGCAGCAGCGGCGCCTGCCCGGAGAGCCAGGTGGCCGCCCCCTCGCACAGCCACGCCCAGCGGACGTAGCGGCGGAAGGTCGAGAGCGAGAAGGGCGGGGGCAGGTAGGGGTTGTTGGCACCCACGACGAGGTGGGCGTACTCGTGCTGGGGGGTCAGCAGCAGCGCCTCACGCGAGCCGGGCACGCCTGAGGCGCGCTTCTCCAGCGCGGGCGGCGCCAGCACGTGCACCTGGTGCTCGCCGAACCAGCCGGCGAAGTAGCGCCGGCTCGCCGGCGCGGCGACGCGGCGGGCCAGCGGCAGCCACGGGTGCGCGAGCGCGAGCGCGGCGGGGCGTGGGTGGAGCACCACGGCGACGTCGTCGGGCGTCCGCTCGAACAGGCCGCCGAGCTCGTCGCGCAGGATCTCGAGCGAGGCGAGCACCCCGGCGGCCTCTTCGGTGTGGGCGGTCTCGTGGCGGGCGGAGAACGACAGCGAGTGGGACTCGACCCAGGCCACGGGGCCGAACTGTGGCAGTCGGCGCGGGGGCCTGCGCGGCGGCTCTCAGCCGCTCGCCTCCGCCGTCGCTATCGACATGACGGTCCCGCCGGGCCGGATCGGGAGCTGAACCGAACCCCGAGCTCCGAAGCGCCAGGCAAGCACGCGCTCGTTGCCGGCCGTGAAGTAGAGCCACTCCCCCGAGGGCGACCAGGCTATGGCTCGGTAGCCCCCGAGCTGGCCGCCCGGGACGAGGATCCAGCGGCCGGTGCGAACGTCGGCCACGGCGACCCGGTCGCGGCCACGCACGGCGACCCCCACGGCCAGCCGCTGCTGGTCGGGGGAGAGCGCGCCCACGGGACCGAGCGGCCTCATGCCCGCGGGCGGCGGCAGCGTACGCACGCCGGCTCGGCTCCAGACATGGAACGCGCGGCAGCGGCCGCGACACCAGGCGAAGCTCGAGCGGCCGGCGGCGGCGAACCACCCATCCCGAACGCGCAGCAGCGGCCGATGCTGGCCGGGACGGCGCAGCGTGAGCCAGCGTCCCTCGGTTCCCACGAAGCCCCCGGCCACGGCGGCGTGCAGGGAGCCGAAGCGTGGCAGGAGTCCCTGTGCGCGAGCGTGCACACGGCCGGTGGCGTCGACCTCGCGCAGGGCCCGGCCGCTCCAGCGCCCCAGCCATAGCCGGCCGCGCGTCGCCGAGAGGGCGAACGTGTCGGCGAAGCCCAGCGTCTGGGCGGAGCCGTCCATGTCGAGCGGCAGAGTCCGAACGACCGCACGCCGGCCGCGAAAGCCGCTGAAGATCACGCGGTCGCCGGCAGCCAGCACCGGACCGTGGCAGAGCGTGCCGCCCGTCAGGAGCCGCCTGCGCGTCGTGCCGCTGATCGGGTCGGCGACCATGGCCCACTCGCGCGTGACCACGCGCGCGTCGCTGCCGGTTCCCGCGACGCCCATGACCAGCACCCCGTCCGCCGCGGGCGGCGCGATGCCGCCCGAGCCCGCCGGGGCGGCGAGCCACGCCGCGGCGCCGGCCACGGCAAGGGCAATGACGAAGAGCCTCATCGACCGCAGTACGTCCGCGGCCGTCTGGGAGGTCCCGCGCTAGGCCAGGACGGGCATGGCCGCGCCGGAGGCGATCGCTTCGATCTCCTCGGACGCGCGCTCGAACTCCTCGTCGGAGAGCACGGGCGTGCCCTCGAACGGGAGGTCGCGGTACAGCTCGATCCAGGAGCGGCAGCCGTGGTACTCGGGCCGGACCTTGACCGTCACGGGCCGCGGGATGCGGTAGGTGCGCAGCACGATCACGTGGAGCGGGTGGCGCCGCTTCCAGGCGAGCCGCTTCTCGGCGTAGTCGGTCGTCCAGATGTAGTAGGGCGACAGCGCGTCGATCGCGCGCGGATCGGTGATCAGGTAACTGGCCGACACCTCGGCCCAGGAGCGGATCCGCACGCGGTCGGGCTGCGGGATGCCGCCGTCCTGGACGAGCGCCTTGGCGGGCGGCTCGTTGTCGGGCCAGACGCCCTCCTCGAGCGCGCGGCCGAGCTCCGGCACGTGGGCGTCACGCACGCAGTCGTTGCGCTGGTGATCGAACGTGGGGTAGAGGAAGAAGCGGTCGTGCTCGATCTCGAAGTGCTTGTTCTCTTCGCGGATCCCGCCTTTGCGCAGGGTCAGCAGCTGCTCGCCCTCGGCGAGCGCGCGCACGGTTACTGCCCATTCCTTGAATGCAACTGGCATAAGAGAGGAAAACCTCGAAAAAAGTCGCGCCCGGCTTCGATTGCCCTGCGGCGGCGAAGGGCGCGGGCGGCACATTGTTGCGGAACCTGTACCCGGTTTCAAGGGAAATATCGTGCCCACTGCCACTTGTGGTGGGCGGCGCAGGTCAGCCGCCGGCGGCTTGAGGCACCGCGAAAACGGCCACGGCGGTGAAGTGGGCGGCGGCGGCGACCACCACCAGCACGTGGAAGATCTCGTGGTATCCGAACGTCGCCGGGCGCGGATCGGGCCGCCGGCGCGCGTATACGACCGCCCCAAGCGTGTATGCCACGCCTCCGGCGGCCAGTAGCGCTAGCGCTCCGGCGCCGGCGCGCTCGAGGATCTGGGGGATGGCTATCAGCGAGAACCACCCAAGCGCGACGTAGGCGGCGGCGGCGAGCCACTTGGGAGCGTCCACCCACACCAGCGTGAAGACGATGCCCGCGGCCGCGCCGCTCCAGACGCCGGCGAGCACGACGTCGCTCAGCGGCTCCTCCAGGACGAGGACCGCAAAGGGCGTGTACGTGCCGGCGATCAGCACGAAGATCATCGCGTGGTCCGCCCTGCGCAGCCAGGCGCGTGCCCGCGGCGGCCAGGTGACCCGGTGGTAGACGGCGCTGGTGCCGAGCAGGCCGGCTAGGGCCGCCGCGTAGACCGCGCAGGCGGCGGTCGCGCGCCCCGCCGGCGCCCAGATGACGAGGGCGACACCGGCGACAAGCGCCACGAAGAACGACCACTGGTGGACGACGCCGCGCATGCGCGGCTTGGCCGGCGGAGGAGTGCTGGCCGCCATCGTGGTCACTGTACTCAGCCCTCGTCCACCGCCGTGTAGACAGCGGCGAAGTCCTGCTCCCCGTGGCCGGCCTCGGCGGCCTGGGCATAGAGGCCCTCGGCGAGCTGTCCCAGGCTCAGCTCGATGCCCAGCGCACGCGCCTCGTCGATCGTGTGGCGCACGTCCTTGAGCATGTGCTCCAGCTTGAAGAGGGCCGGCTCGAAGCTCCCTTCGAACATCGGGCGGCCCTTCAGGTTCAGCATCGCGCTGGCGCCGGCGCTGCCCGCGGCGACCTCCAGGAACGCCTCGGGGTCGAGCCCGGCGGCCTTGGCGGTGTGCACGGCCTGGGCGAGCGCCGCCGCGTTCACGGCTCCCATCGTGTTGGTGAGCAGCTTCGCCATCTGCCCGTGCCCGAGCGGCCCGACGTGGACGATGCGCTCGCCCATCACCTCGAACAGCGGCAGGGCGCGCTCGAAGGCGTCGCGTTCGCCGCCCGCGAAGATCGTGAGCGTGCCGTCCTCGGCCTTCGGCCGCGAGCCGGACACCGGCGCCTCCACGAAGTCGTGCGGCCTCAGCCGGTCGCCGATGGCGCGCGAGGAGCTCGGCGAGATCGTGGACATGTCCACGACCAGCGCGTCCTCTGGGAGGGCCGCCGCCGCGCCGTCCGGCCCGAACAGCACCTCCTCGACCTGGGGGCTGTCGGGCACCATCGTGATGAAGGCGTCCACGCCCTCGGCGGCCTCCGCCGGCGTCGCCGCGAAGAGCGCGCCGTGCGCGGTGCCGAAGCGCTCGGCCTTCTCGGAAGTGCGCGTGTACACCGACAGGTCGAAGCCGGCCTCGCGCAGGTTCCGCGCCATCGGCTCGCCCATGATGCCCAGGCCCACGAAGCCGATGCGATGTGCTCCGCTAGGGCTTGCCATATCCGCCACCTCCGGGGGTTTCGATTCGCAGACGGTCGCCGGCGCGCAGCGTGCCGGACGCCTTGCCCGGCAGCTCCTCGCCGTTGACCAGGTTCCTACCAGGAGCACCCGCTTCTGCACCGTCCGCCCCGGGCGGGGCGTGCCGGCGCCGCTCGGTGATCAGCGAGTAGCGCATCTCCGCGAGCGCCTCCACCTCGCGCACGACGCCGTCGCCGCCGCGCCGGCGGCCGGCCCCGCCGGAGCCGCGCCGGACCGCGTACTCGACCGCGCGCAGCGGGAACTCCAGCTCCAGCGCCTCGATCGGCGTGTTGAGCGTGTTCGACATCGCCACGTGCACGGCGCTCGGCCCGTCCGCGTCGGGGCAGGCGCCCTGGCCGCCGCCGAGCGTCTCGTAGTAGGTGAAGTCGCCGTTGCCGAGAGTGAGGTTGTTCATCGTGCCCTGGCCGAGCGCGTGCCCGAAGGCGCCCAGCACCAGGTCGGCGACACGCGAGGAGGTCTCGACGTTGCCGGCCGCCACCGCGGCGGGCGGGCGCGCGTTGAGCAGCGAGCCCTCGGGCGCGATCACCGTGAGCGGGCGGTAGGCGCCCTCGCACGCGGGCACGTCGGGGTCGGTGAGGACGCGCAGGGCGAAGTAGCACGCGGACCGGGTCACGGCCAGCGGGCAGTTGAGGTTGCCGCCGTGCTGGGCGGCGGAGCCGGAGAAATCGAGCGTCACCGCGTCGCCGTCGACGGTGGCCTCCAGCTCGAGCCGCAGGTCCCCCTCGGTGGCCTCGAGCACGTCGCTCGAGGTGCGGACGCCGTCCGCAAGCTCGGCGATGCGGGCGCGGGTGCGCCGCTCGGCGTAGTCGAGCGTCTCGTCCAGGCCGGCTCGGAAGCTGTCCAGCCCGAAGCGTTCGATCAGCGCCTCCACCCGCTCGGCGCCCGCGCGCCCGGCGGCGAGCTGCGCACGCAGGTCGGCCTCGCGCTGGCGCGGGTTGCGCATCTGGCCGGCCAGGTCGCGCAGCGCGTCGCCGTCGAGCCGCGTCGGCGGGATCACCACCCCCTCGTCCGCCAGGGAGCGCGAGTCGGACGGCATGCTGCCCGGCTCCGCGGCGCCGACGTCGGCGTGGTGCGCCCTGCTGGCGGCGAAGCCGGTCAGCTCGCCGCGGTGAAAGAGCGGCTCGATCACGGTGATGTCAGGCAGGTGGGTGCCGCCGCGGTAGGGGTCGTTGAGGATCCAGGCGCCGCCCGGCTCGTGCCGCTCGGACAGCACCGCCGCGACCGCCGCCGGCATGGCGCCGAGGTGGACGGGGATGTGCTCCGCCTGCATGACCATGCGGCCGCGCGCGTCGAACAGCGCGGTGGAGGCGTCGCGGCGCTCCTTGATGTTGGCCGAGTGGGCGGAGCGCACCAGCACCGCGCCCATCTCGTCGCAGGCGGCGCGCAGCGCCCCGAGCATCACCTGCAGGGTGACCGGGTCGAGGCGGCTCACCGCTCCATCACCACCCCGTCGGCGTCGGAGCGCGCGCGCCAGCCGGGCGGCACCACCAGCGTGGATCCGGGCAGCTCGAAGATCGCGGGTCCGTCCACCTCGGCGGTGCCCGGTCCGAGCACCGCGGTGTCGAGCCATTCGCCGTCGAAGCGGGCACGCCGAGCGCCGCGCTCCTGCGCCGGCTCGGCGGCGGGCGAGGGCGGGTCCGCTCCCGGCATGGCGGCGGCCACGCGGACGGTCACCAGCTCCAGCCCGGCGTCGGCGTCCGAGTAGCCGTAGCGCTCCTCGTGGGCGCGGTCGAAGGCCGTGCGCAGCTCCTCGGGCGCGGGCTCCAGCGAGCCGCGCACCGGCAGCTCGAACCCCTGGCCGGCGTAGCGCAGGTCGTAGGTGGCGCGCAGCTCGGCGTGCGGCTCGCCGAGCTCGCGGCGGCCCTGCTCGCCGAGCCGGCTCACCGTCGCCGCGACGGCCTCCGCGGTGAGGGCGGCCCCGGTGAGCAGCACGCTCTCCACGATGTCGCGCCTGCGCTCCGAGACGATCAGGCCGAGCGCCGACAGGACGCCCGAGGCGAGCGGCGCCACCACGCGCCGCATGCCGAGCTCGGCCGCGATCTGTGCCGCGTGCAGGGGCCCGGCGCCGCCGAAGGCGACCAGCGCGAGGCCGCGCGGGTCGACGCCGCGCTCGACCGTCACCACGCGCACGGCCTGGGCCATCTCCGCGCCGGCGACGCGGGCGATGCCGGCGGCGGCGTCCTCGGCCGACAGGCCGAGCTCGTCCGCGAGCGCGCCGACGGCGCGCGCCGCAGCCTCGGCGTCGAGGCGCACGCCGCCGGCCAGCGGCGAGGCGGCATCGAGCCAGCCCAGCAGCAGGTCGGCGTCCGTGACCGTGGGCTGCGACCCGCCGCGGCCGTAGCACGCGGGCCCCGGGTCGGCCCCGGCGGAGCGCGGGCCGACGCGCATGGCCCCGCCCGCGTCGCGCCACGCGATCGAGCCGCCCCCGGCGCCGATCGTGTGGACGTCCACCATCGGCAGCGCCAGCGCGCGTCCGCCGATCGTGCGGCCGCCCCCGACGGCGGCGGCTCCATCGAGCAGCAGCGACACGTCGCAGGAGGTGCCGCCCATGTCCAGGCCCACGGCATCGCCGCCGGCCACCCGGGCGGCGCCCACCGCTCCGCCGGCTGGGCCGGAGAGCACCGTCCACGAGCCGTGGCGGGCCGCGGTCGCGGCGCTCGCCGTGCCGCCGCTGGAGAGCATCACCTCGGGGTCGGGCAGCCCCGCCGCCCGGGCGCGCTCCGCGAGGCGCTCGAGGTAGCCGCGCAGCAGCGGCGACAGGGCCGCGTCGACGATCGTCGTCACGCAGCGCTCGTACTCGCGGAAGACGCCGGCGGTCTCGTGCGATGTGGAGACGTGCACCGCGCCAAGCGCCTGGGAGGCCAGCTCGGCAACGCGGCGCTCGTGCTGCGGGTGGCGAAAGCCCCACAGCAGGCAGACGGCGACCGACTCGCAGTCCCCGAGCGCGGCGAGCCGCTCGAGCAGCGCGTCCTCGTCGAGCTCGGCCAGCACGCCGTCGGGCCCGGTCCGCTCCGGCACCCCGAGGCGCAGCTCGGCGGGCACGATCGGCGGCGGATGCCCGACGCAGAGCCGGTACAGCTCGGGGCGCGCCTGGCGGCCCAGCTCCTCGAGGTCGGTGAAGCCCTGGGTGGCGAGCAGCGCGGTTCTGGCCACACGCCCTTCGAGCAGCGCGTTGGTGCCGACGGTCATGCCGTGCACGAAGCGCTCCACGCCGGAGGCGTCGGCGCCGGCCTCGCCCAGCGCCTGCTCCACGGCGGCCATCACGCCCTCGGACTGGTCCGCGGGTGTGGTCGGCGCCTTCCCCGTGACCACGATGCCGCCTGCGAGCAGCGCGGCATCGGTGAAGGTGCCGCCAACGTCCACGCCGAGGATCATCGGCGTGGACGCTAGACGGCAAAGCTTGCGCTAGGCGGCGACCTCGAGGTCTTCGTCGAGATGCTTGTGCGAGGGGCAGTACTTGCTGCCCGGCAGCGGCACCCGCTGGCAGGCTGTGCCCCTGCGGGTACTGGCGTGGCAACAGGCCGGGCTGCCGTCGAAAGTGACGCCCTCGCGCAGCTGGCTGTCCACGTACTCGATGGCCAGCCGCATGTGCTCCGCGCACATTCGGTAGACGCGCATCTGCTCGGTCATCGGGAAGTAGTGGCGCACGTCGTTGAACAGCGTGCGCACCGGCTTCGCGAAGTAGTGCCTGTCGAGCGCGAGTCGCTCCATCGACGACTCACACGCGCGCAGAAAACGCATGCGCGTAACAGCGATGTCTTCACCCTTGCCGGAGACGACATCCTGCGCAAGCTCTCTATAGAGCGAGCGACTGAACTGGTACATCGGGCCTCCCTTACCCTCTTCAACTGCCGCGGGCTTGCCGTGCCCAGGACGGTGCGGCTATCGAAACGTACCCCAGGTTCAGCGCCACCAGTATTGATTTGGCGTTAAACCGACTGGCCGTTCAGTTACCCGCTTTGCAGCGATTTCAACCTCGCTGACCTGGACTTGGCTGGCCGGCCAGCCTACGATCGCGGCATGGCCTCGCTCCTCGACCTCACGGCACAGGGCGACGTCGCGACGATCAGCGACGACGCGTACCTCAACCGCACCCTCCAGCTGATGGATCCGCAGCAGCTCTACCAGCTCTGGGAACGCCAGCACTGGGCCTCGCAGGACATCGACCTGGAGCGCGACAAGGAGCAGTGGGCAGGTCTCTCGGACGACGAGAAGGAGGAGCACCTCTGGGGGCTCAGCTCCTTCTTCGTTGGCGAGGAGCGCGTGACCACCCAGTTCTCGGGCCTGGTCATGGCCTACGAGGACGAGCAGGAGGAGGCCTTCCTCACCACGCAGCAGGTGGACGAGGCGCGTCACATGCAGTTCTTCGACCGCTACTACCGCGAGGTCATGGGCGTCGACCACGAGCTGATCTCCGACCGCCTCGCGCACGTGCGCAGGGACGTGACCGACGCCTTCGTCGAGCTGTTCGACGTGCGCCTCGTGGAGATGGCGCAGCGGCTGATCGAGAACCCGCGCGACCTCGAAGCGAAGGTCGACTTCATCGTCAACTACCACATGGTGATCGAGGGCACGCTCGCGCTCACGGGGCAGCACTTCATGCTCGACCACTACGAGAAGGAGCAGCTGCTGCCGGGCTTCGCGGAGGGCTTCGGGAACATCGCGCGCGACGAGCACCGCCACGTGGCCTACGGCACCTGGTTCCTGCAGCAGAAGTGCGCCGACCCCGCGATCCGAGAGCGCGTGCAGCGCACGCTGGTGGAGCTGCTGCCGCTGGCCGCCGGCGTGCTCGTGCCGAAGGGCTACGCGATCGGCGACGACTACGAGCTGTTCGGCGTCACCTCGCAGGAGCAGGCCGAGTTCGCGTATTCGGCGCTCAGCCGGCGCCTGAAGGTGATCGGCGTCGGGTTGCCGGTCGCGGCCTAGGGCAGCATCGGCTGCATCAGCCAGTCCATGCGCCGGCGCGCATAGACGAGCGGCTCGCCCTCCTCGAGGCGGCCGCCCTCCAGATCCCCGATCAGCACCGTGTGGTCGTAGCGCACGAAGTTCTCCGCGCGCCGGCAGCGCAGGTAGGCCAGTGTGCCGGCCAGCTCGGGCACGTCGCCGTCCCAGCTCCAGTCGAGGCCGGCGAACTTGTCCTCGGCCTCGCGATCGGCGAACCGCTGCGCCAGCTCCAGCTCGTCGGCGCGCAGCAGGTGCACGCCGAAGCGCTCGCACTCGGCCAGGGCCGCGTGACATCGGGACCCGTGCCAGATCGACACGAGCAGGGAGGGCGGCTGGGCGCTGTATGAGATCAGCGAGGTCGCGGCGATGCCGCAGGGGCGGCCGTCGCTGCGCCGCGTGGTGATCACGGCGACGCCGGAGGCCAGGTGCGACATGGCCTCCCGGAACAGCTCGTCGACTGTCAGTCCCATCGTTCGAAGCGCGGCCGGGTGTTGCCGTCCACAAGCGTATGACGGTGGTCCAGGAGGGGGTCCGGCCCCGGGTGGTCGGCGCGCTGGTGGGCGCCGCGGCTCTCCTCCCGCGCGAGGCACGAGGCCGCGATCAGCTGCGCGAGCGGGAAGGGGTCCGCGAGCAGCTCCCGCAAGCCGTCCGGGTCGCGCCGCAGGCCGGCGTGGCGCCACAGCGCGGCGCGCGTCGCGTCCGGGGGCGGGGCCGCGTGGATGGTGTCGTCGGCAGCGGCCTCGGGGGGCGGCTCCGGGTCGCTCGCGGCGGCCCGCGCGGCCCGGCGCCCGAACACGAAGCACTCGGCCAGCGAGTTCGATGCCAGCCGGTTGGCGCCGTGGATCCCGGTGCAGGCGCACTCGCCGACGGCGTAGAGCCCCGGCACGGACGAGCGGCCGTCGAGGTCGGTGGCCACGCCGCCCATCGTGTAGTGCGCCGCCGGCGCGACCGGGATCAGGTCGCGGCGCGGGTCGATCCCGACCTCCTCGAGCGCCGCCGCGATGTTGGGGAAGCGGGCCACGTCCACGCCGCGCATGTCTAGCCGCACCGCAGCCTCGCCGCTGCGCTGCAGCTGCGTCTCGATCGCGAGCGCGACCTGGTCGCGCGGCGCCAGCTCGTCGACGAAGCGCTCGCCGCGCTCGTCGAGCAGGGTCGCGCCCTCGCCGCGCACCGCCTCGGTGATCAGGAAGCCGTCGCGCGCGCCGTCCTGGCGCAGGGCGGTTGGGTGGAACTGCATGAACTCGAGGTCGGCCAGCTCGGCCCCGGCGGCCTGCGCGAGCAGCAGGCCGGCGCCGACGACGCCGGGCGGGTTGGTGGTGCGCTGCCAGAGCGCCGCCATGCCCCCGGTGGCGAGCACGACCGCCCGGGCCAGCACCGGCAGCGGATCACCGCGGCGCGGCCGCGCGACGAGGCCGACGCAGCGGCCCTCGTGCACGGTCAGCGCCGTGGCCGCGCGCGGCTCGAGCACCTCGATGCGCTCGTGCAGCGCGGCCTGTGCGGACAGCTCGCGCGTGATGCGCCGTCCGGTGGCCGAGCCGCCGGCGTGCACGATGCGCCGCCGCGAGTGGCCGCCCTCGAGGCCGAGTGCGAGGTTGCCGTGGCGGTCGGCGTCGAAGCGGACGCCGAGCGCCTCGAGATCGCGCACGCGCGCGGGCGACTCCTCGCAGAGCACGCGAACGGCGCTGGCGCGAGCCGCGTCGCGCCCGGCGGCGAGCGTGTCGTCGGCGTGCAGCTGCGGCGAGTCGTCGTCCGCCAGGGCCGCCGCGATCCCGCCCTGGGCCCAGAAGGACGCCGTCTGCGCGAGCGGCGAGCGGCTCACGAGCGCCACCCGGGCGCCCTCGGCGGCGGCCGTCAGCGCCGCGTACAGGCCGGCCGCCCCGGCGCCAACCACCGCGACGTCCACCCGCAGCGGTGGGGGGTTGTGCGGAGCGCTCATCTACGCGCCGATACCGTATCGACGCGCGCGTGCCCGTCTACTTCCGCCACCCCTCGTCGGTCGAGCACGACACCGGCTTCGGCCACCCGGAGCGTCCCGAGCGCATCCGCGCTGTCGAGGCCGAGCTGGAGCGGCGCGACTGGCTCGGCTACGAGCGCCGCGACGCGCCCGCGGCGACGATGCAGCAGCTGCAGGCCGTGCACCCGCGCGAGCACGTCGAGGCGGTGCGCGAGCTGAGCGCCCGCGCTGGCGCGTTCGACATGGACACGCCGCTCTCGGAGGGCTCGTGGGAGGCGGCGCTGCACTCGGCCGGGGGCACCTGCGCGCTCGCCGAGTCGCTGCTCGCGGGCGGCGAGCGCGTCGGCTTCGCGGGGCTGCGCCCGCCCGGCCACCACGCCGAGGCGGCCCGCGCGATGGGCTTTTGCCTGTTCGCCAACGTCTCGATCGCGGCGCGCCACGCGCTGGACACGCTCGGGGCCGAGCGCGTGTTCGTCCTCGACTGGGACGTGCACCACGGCAACGGCACCAACTCGATCTTCCACGCGTCGCCGGAGGTGCTCTTCGCCAGCCTGCACCAGTTCCCGTTCTATCCCGGGACCGGCCCGCTGACGGACGTGGGCACCGGGGCGGGCGAGGGCTACTCGATCAACCTGCCGGTGCCGGGCGGCGCGGGAGAGCAGGAGTTCTGCAGCCTCGTCGAGCACGTCGTGCTGCCGGCCGCGCGCCAGTTCGACCCGGATCTCGTGCTCGTGTCGGCGGGCTTCGACGCGCACCGCGACGACCCCGTCGGGGGCTGCTCGCTTGAGACCGCTTCGTTCGCCGAGCTGACGCGCCAGGTGCTCACGCTCGGCAAGCCGGTTGGCTGCGTGCTGGAGGGCGGCTACGACCTCGACGCGCTGGCCGGATCGGTTGCCGTGACGATGGAGAGCCTCGCCGGCGGTGGCGAGCCGACGCCGCAGCCGCACGGCCTGCTGGTCGAGCAGGCGGCCGCCGTGGTCGGCCGCTACTGGGACCTCGGCTAGCCGGTCGGCCGGACCAGCGTCGCGTAGGCGCCGGGGTAGCGCTCGGCAAGGTTGGCGGCCTGCGCTTCAGCGCTCTGCTGCGTGTCGAAGCGGCCGGCGAAGACGATCCAGAGCCCGGTGCCGAGGTCGTAGTCGTCTGAGCGCAGCAGGCCGGCCTCCACTCCGGAGCGGGCCGCCTCGCGCGCCACGCGGCGCGCGGCCGGGCGGTCGCCGGTGGTCATCAGCACCACCGTGTGACCGGTCAGGCCCTGCGGCCACTCCAGCAGCAGGCTCTGGGCCGGCTCCTGCGCCGCCTTGGTGTCGGTCTGCGGCGCGCCCGCGCTCGCCGAGGGCGCCCGCTGCTCGCCGCGGGCCGCCGACACGTCGCTGTCCGAGTCGCTCGTCAGCTCGCTGAGGGCGAAGCCGAACGCCCCCGCGCCGAGGACCACCACCGAGAGCAGGATCGCCACGGCCGGCAGGTTCTCGAGCGAGCGGCGCTGGGCGGCGGGGGCGTCCGCGCCCAGCGCGATCCGGCCGCCGCAGCGCAGGCAGACGAGCTGGCCGCGCTCGGCCGGGTCGCCGCACGCCGGGCAGGCGCTCACGAGTGGATCTCCTGCTCGAGCGGCACCGCGCCGAGCGCGTCCTCCATCGCGCGCACGTCGTTGTCGACCACCTCCAGCTCGGCGGCCTTCTGCTGGAGCAGGTCGGGGGCCCGCTTGCCCTGGCGGTGTAGCTCGTAGACGAGCGCGCCGAGGTCCAGCAGCAGCGTCTCGCGCACCCGCCGCTGCGCGCGCAGGCGGCGCCGCATCTGCGACCGCTCAGCCACGCCGCGCCAGCGCCTCGTCCACCACTCCCAAGATGCCGTCCCTCCGGATCTCCATCGGGAAGGTGGTGAGAATACGCTCGCGGGCAGAGCGATCCGCGTCCGGGCCCAGCTCCAGCGCCCGCCGCACGCCGGCGGCGACGTCCTCGGGCCGCTGCGACTCGATCAGCACCCCGGCGTCGCCGACCACCTCGGGCATGGCGGTCACGTTCATCACCACCGGGACGCAGCCGGCGAGCATCGCCTCCGCCACCGCGAGCCCGAAGCCCTCGTGGCGCGAGGCCTGCACGTAGACGGCGGCGCGCCGGTACAGCGCGCGCAGGTCGTCGTCGGAGAGCCAGCCGGTGAACTCCACGTTGTCGGGGGCCTCGGCGCGCAGCTCCTCGACCGCGTCGTCGAGCCACTTGCCGGCGAAGACAAAGCGGACGTCGGGCAGCTCGCGGGCCGCCTGGACGAAGGGCAGCTGGCCCTTCTGAACCAGCGTGCCGCGGTCGATGGCGCCGACGGTCAGGGCGATGCGCTCCTTCGCGGCCGGCGCGTCGCCGAACGGGTCGGGCACGCCGTGGTGGACGACGGTCACACGGCTCGGCTCGATCGGCGTGTTGCGCTCGATCTCGGTCAGGCTGTACTCGGAGTTGGTGATCAGCCTGCCGGCGCGGCGCATGATCCAGCGGCTCGCCCAGCGGCGCAGGCCGCCCTGCTGGTAGCCGTAGCCGATGTCCGGCATGTTGGCCGTGTCGAACCCGCCGATGATCAGCACCGACGGCTTGCGCAGCAGCCAGGCGAGCGTGATCGGGAAGAACGTGTGCCAGGACGCGAACCAGCCGAACACGACGTCGGCCCGGGCCACGCCCGCGATCACCCGCAGCGGGTTGGGGAGGCGGCCGGGCTGGTAGAGGTCGTCCACCTCGAAGCGCTCGGCGAGGAGCTCGCGGTCGATGGCGACGAAGCTCGCCTTGCGGGAATGGACGTAGAGGAGGCGCGGCCGCTTCACGCGGCGACCGGCTGGCGGGCCTCGACGAAGGTGTGGTGCCACTCGGACAGCTCGAGCAGGCAGTAGAGCACGCTCTTGTGGTCCGCCCGGCCGCGGCGGTGCTCGTCCACCAGCCGGGCGACGGCCGCCGAGTCGACGACCCCGGCGAGCGGCTCGCCGGCCGAGTAGCGGCGCTCGACCTCCTGGCCGAGCGAGGCGCGCAGCCAGTCGTCGTAGGGGGTGGCGAAGCCGTGCTTGGGCCGGTGGGCGATCTCGGGCGGCAGCAGGCGCTCCATCGCCATCCGGTGCAGGCGCTTGCCCGCGCGCGGGCGCACGCGCCGGCTCGCCGGGATGCGCTCGACGAAGCGCATCAGCTCCACGTCGAGGAAGGGCACCCGCAGCTCGAGGCTGGCCGCCATCGACATCTTGTCGTTGCAGATCAGGATGCCGTCGGGCAGGAACATGCGCGTGTCGAGGTAGAGCGCCTGCTCGAGCAGGCCGCGGCCCTTCACGTCGCCGAGCACGCCGCGAGCCGAGCCGAGCCGCTCGTCCTGGGCGTCGGTGCCGGCGCGCCCGAGCAGCGCCTGCCGCACCGGGGCGTCGGTGATCTCCACCAGCCGCAGCAGGCGCTCGGCGTCCCCGCGGCCGCCCAGCAGGTGGGCGACGCGGCGGGCGCGGGCGGCTCGCGGGACGGCGCGGGCGACCGCCGCGGCCGGCGTGGCGAGGGCGGCGGGGGCGAGCTTGAGGCGGTCCAGCAGCGCCGCCGCCTGGTGGCGCCCGTAGCCGCCGTGCGGCTCGTCGGCGCCCTGGCCGGCGAGCACGACCTTGACGCGCTCGGCCGCGAAGCGCGACAGCTGGCCCAGCGCGGGGGCCGAGGGGATGCCGCACGGCTCCTCGAGGTGCGGCATCGCCGTGGACAGCTCGGCCAGGAAGTCCGTCTCGACCATCGCGGTCTCGTGGTGCTCGGTGCCGATCAGGCGGGCGCTCTCGGCGGCCGGCCCGCGCTCGTCGAGCAGGCCGCCGTGGCCGGGGAAGCCGATCGTGAAGGTGGTCGGCGGCTGCGTGGAGCGCTTGGCCATGGCGGCCACCACGGCGGCGGAGTCGACGCCGCCGGAGAGGAAGGCGCCGTGGGGCACGTCGGACATCATCTGGCGCTCGACGGCGTCGGTGAAGCGCTCTGCCAGCAGGTCCGCGAGGTCATCGTCGGAGAGGTCGCGGTGGGGCTCGCCGGGCGGCTCGCGCCAGGTGTGCACGTGCGGCGCGCCGCCCTCCTCGGCCACCAGCGTCGAGGCCGCGGGCAGCTTGCTGACGCCCGCGAACAGAGTGCGCGGGGCGGGCACGAAGCGGCAGGCGAGGTAGTGGTCGAGCGCCGTGGCGTCGATCGCGGGCTGCGCGAGCCCGGCGCTCAGCAGCGCGCCGATCTCGGAGGCCACCGCCGTGCGCCGGCCGTCGCTGCACCAGTAGAGCGGCTTGACGCCGAACTCGTCGCGGGCGGCGACGAGCCGCCGGCGGCGGTCGTCCCAGAGCGCGAACGCGAAGATGCCGTTGAGCTGGTGGACGCAGTCCGGCCCGCTCTCCTCGTAGGCGTGAAGGATCACCTCGCAGTCGGAGCCGGTGGCGAACTCGTGCCCGCGCTCCTCGAGGCCCGTGCGCAGCGCGCGGTGGTTGTAGATCTCGCCGTTGGCGATCAGCGTGACGGCGCCGTCCTCGGACGTGAATGGCTGATCGCCGCCCGCGACGTCGATGATGGCCAGCCGCGTGTGGGCGAGCGTGACCGGCCCGATCCGCCTCAGGGCGTCGCCGTCCGGGCCGCGGTGGCGCAGCGCATCGACCATGCGCTGAGCGGCGTCTGACCGCGTGGCGCCGGCCGGATCGAGGATTGCTCCGATCCCGCACATCTGCGCAGGCATGTTGGCAGGGGGCTCCGTTGTCTCTTTGTTGTCACACCCGGGTCTGGACCCGTGCGCCGCCCTCGCGAAGCATCGGTCTCCTCGAAATCCACCGACCCGGGAGGTCGACCATGTACCGCGTCTTCGGACTCGTCCACCTGCAGCTGCTGCGCCTCGGCTCCGATCTGCGCGACGGCCGCGGGCAGGGCACCGTGGAGTACGTCGCGCTGATCCTGCTGGTGGCGCTCGTGATGGCCGGCGTGGTGGCCGCGATGAAGGGCTTCCGCACCGACGAGGGCAAGGAGCTCGGCGACGTGATCGTCGGCAAGATCAAGGAGGCCGTCAAGAAAGTGCAGTTCTAGGCGCCCCGAGCCGCAGATTGGATCCTTGCGCCACCTTCTTGCAATTTGCGGGCGCCGATGTTACGCATAACGGTAGGAAACACCCGCCGTTTGGGGCATTGACGCAGGCGGGCCACGGAGGGCCACCGTTCGGACTTCGCTTCGGGCGACGGGAGCCCCCCCTCGGAAGGATCTGCATGGCCTCCGAGCAGTACTCAGACCGGTGCGGGCCGGTCCCCGCCCCAACCGGGCAAGCGCCACCACTACTCGGAGGGTCGGGCCGCAGCGCGAGAAGGGCCGCCGCGGCCGCGCTCTCGACGGTCCTAGGCGTCATCGCCGCGATGGCGCTGCTGGCATGCGGGCCGGCGCCGGGCTGCGGTCAGCCGGCCAACGATGTCATCTCGGAGAACTGCAAGACGGGCAGCCCCGCCAGCGAGTGGGACGTGCAGGGTGAGGGCGACCCGAGCATCCAGGGCTTCGCCACCGACATCAGCGTGGACCAGGGCGCGACCGTCGGCTTCAAGGTCAAGACCGACGCCGCCGACTACCGGCTCGACATCTACCGCATGGGCTACTACGGGGGCAACGGCGCACGCAAGGTCGCCACCGTAGAGCCCTCGGCGACGCTCCCGCAGGCCCAGCCGGCCTGCCTCAGCGAGGCGGCTTCGGGGCTGATCGACTGCGGCAACTGGGGCGTCTCGGCGTCGTGGGCGGTGCCCGCGGATGCCGTCTCGGGGATCTACTTCGCCAAGCTCGTGCGCGAGGCCGGCCCGGCGGGCGCGAGCCACGTCGTCTTCGTCGTGCGCGACGACGACGGCGCCTCGGACGTCCTGTTCCAGACCTCCGACACGACCTGGCAGGCCTACAACCGCTACGGCGGCAACAGCCTCTACGTCGGCGGTCCCGGGGCGAATCCCGGGCGCGCCTACAAGGTGAGCTACAACCGGCCGTTCAGGACGCGCCAGACGGAACCGGAGGACTCGGTCTTCAACGCCGAGTATCCGATGGTGCGCTGGCTGGAGCGCAACGGCTACGACGTCAGCTACTTCACCGGCGTCGACAGCCACCGGCGCGGCGCCGAGCTGCGGGAGCACAAGACCTACCTGTCGGTCGGCCACGACGAGTACTGGTCGCGCGAGCAGCGCGCGAACGTGCAGGCGGCGCGCGACGCCGGCGTCAACCTCGCCTTCTTCAGCGGCAACGAGGTCTTCTGGAAGACGCGCTGGGAGCCCAGCATCGCGCCCTCCGGTGCGAGCGACCGCACCTTGGTCTCATACAAGGAGACCCACGCCAACGCCAAGATCGATCCGCAGTCCGGAGTCTGGACCGGCACGTGGCGTGACGCGCGGGCGTTCAACCCCGAGGGGCCCAGCCCCGAGAACGCGCTCACGGGAAACATCTTCATGGTCAACTCCGGCACCTCGGCGATCCAGGTGCCGGCCGAGGACGGCAAGCTGCGGCTCTGGCGCAACACGAGCGTGGCGAGCCAGGCCGACGGCGAGACGGCGACGCTCTCCGACAGCACGCTCGGCTACGAGTGGGACGAGGACACGGACAACGGCTCACGGCCGGCCGGCCTGGTGCGGATGTCCACCACGACCGTCGACGGCGTGGAGAAGCTGCAGGACTTCGGCTCCACGTATGCGTCCGGCAGCACCGCCACCCATCACCTGACCCTCTACCGCGACGCCAACGGCGACGCGGCCGACGCGCTCGTCTTCGGCGCCGGCACGATCCAGTGGTCGTGGGGGCTCGACGGCACGCACGACCGTGGCGGCTCCACCATCGACCCGCGCATGCAGCAGGCGACCGTGAACCTGCTGGCCGACATGGGCGTCCAGCCGGCCAAGCTGGAGAGCGGCTTGACGGCCGCAACCGCCTCCACGGACACCGCGGCGCCGCAGTCGGAGATCACCTCGCCGGCCGACGGCGTCCTGCTCGAGCGCGACCACGCGGTCACGATCTCCGGCACCGCGAGCGACTCGGGCGGCGGTGTCGTGGGCGGCGTCGAGGTGTCCGTCGACGACGGTGCGACCTGGCACCCGGCCACCGGGCGGGCGGAGTGGCGCTACACGTGGACCCCGGAGGAAGAGGGGCCGGCGACGATCCGCAGCCGCGCCGCCGACGACAGCGGCAACCTCGAGACGCCTTCCGACGGCGTGACCGTGGCAGTGGGGCCGGCAACGCCGGCGCTCTGCCCCTGCACCATCTTCGAGGACGAGACGCCCGGGCAGGCGTCGAGCACCGACGCCCAGGCCGTCGAGCTGGGGGTGAAGTTCCGGTCCGACGAGGACGGCTTCATCACGGGGCTGCGCTTCTACAAGGGCGCCGGCAACACCGGCCCGCACGTGGGGCACCTGTGGACCGCCGGCGGACAGCTGCTGGCCGAGGCCAGCTTCAGCGGCGAGACGCCCTCCGGGTGGCAGGAGGTGAGCCTCGATTCGCCCGTCGCGGTGACCAGCAACACGACCTACGTGGCCTCCTACCACACGACCACCGGGCACTACGCGTTCGACTCGCAGTACTTCGCGATCGGCAAGCACAACCCGCCGCTCCACGGGCTGGCCGACGGGATCGACGGGCCCAACGGCATGTTCAACTACGGGCCGAGCGGCGGCTTCCCGGACGAGACCTTCAACAGGGCCAACTACTGGGTGGACGTCGTCTTCGAGCGCGTCGTCCTCCCCGACACGCGGGCGCCGGAGATCTCGTCAGTCTCTCCGTCGGACGGCGCGCCCGACGTCGCACCCGGCGCCTCGGTCAGCGCCACCTTCGACGAGCCGATGGATGCGGCGAGCATCGACGGCACGACCTTCGAGCTGCGCGCCCCGGGCGGCGCCGCTGTGGCCGCCGACGTGACCTACAACGCCTCTACCCGGACCGCCAGGCTGACGCCGCGGTCGGCACTGGCTCGCTCCACCAACTACACGGCGACCGTCCAGGGCGGCCTGCTCGGGCCGGGCGCGCGCGACCGCGCCGGCAACCGGATGGCCGAGGACCGCACGTGGTCGTTCACCACGGCGGCCCCGCCACCGCCGCCGCCCGACGACGGTCCGGGTGGACCGATCCTCGTGATCAGCGCCGCCGGCGACCCATTCGGCCGCTACTACTCCGAGATCCTGCGGGCCGAGGGGCTCAATGCCTTCACCGCGACGGACATCAGCGGCGTCACCGCGGCGACGCTCGACGCCCACGACGTGGTGGTGCTCGCGCAGACCGGGCTCACCGACGCTCAGGCCACGCTGCTCGGCAACTGGGTGCAGGGCGGCGGCAACCTGATCGCGATGCGCCCCGACGCCCGGCTCGCCGGCCTGCTCGGGCTCAGCGCCGCCGGCGGGACCCTCGGGAACGCCTACCTCAAGGTGGACACCGGCTCGGGCGCCGGGGCGGGCATCACCGACCAGACGATCCAGTTCCACGGCACGGCCGACCGCTACACGCTGAACGGCGCCGCTGAGGTAGCGCGCCTCTACGGCGACTCGACCACGCCCACGCCGAATCCGGCGGTGACCCTGCACGACGTCGGCGGCGCCGGCGGACAGGCGGCGGCGTTCGCGTACGACCTGGCGCGCTCGGTCGTCTACACGCGCCAGGGCAACCCGGCGTGGGCCGGCGACGAGCGCGACGGCCAGGACGGCCCGATCCGCTCCGACGACCTGTTCTTCGGCGCCAAGGCCGGCGACGTCCAGCCCGACTGGGTGGACCTGGGCAAGGTCGCGATCCCCCAGGCCGACGAGCAGCAGCGCCTGCTGGCCAGCCTGATCACCCGGATGACCGCCGACCGCCAGCCGCTGCCGCGCTTCTGGTACCTCCCGAGGGGCGAGAAGGCGGCGGTCGTGCTGACCGGCGACGACCATGGCGGCGGCGGGACCGTCGACCACTTCGAGCACTTCAAGGCCGAGAGCCCGGCGGGGTGCTCGGTCGACCGCTGGGAGTGCATCCGCTCGACCTCCTACGTGTACGCGAGCGTCCCGATCAGCGACGCCCAGGCCGCCGCCTACCAGGGCGAGGGCTTCGAGATCGCCCTGCATCCCAACACCGGCTGCGCGAACTTCACGCCGGGCTCGCTGGACGCCGACTTCGACGCCCAGCTCGCCGGCTTCCAGGCGACCTGGCCGAGCCTGGCGGCGCCGCGGACCAACCGCACGCACTGCATCGCCTGGAGCGACTGGTCGAGCCATCCGAAGGTCGAGGCCGACCACGCCATCCGCTTCGACACCAACTACTACTACTGGCCCGGCGAGTGGATCCAGAACCGGCCCGGGATGTTCACCGGCTCGGGCATGCCGATGCGTTTCGCGGACCTCGACGGCTCGCTGATCGACGTCTACCAGTCGACCACGCAGATCACCGACGAGTCGGGGCAGGACATCCCCGCGCACATCGCGGCGCTGCTGTCCGGTGCGCTCGGGCCGCAGGGCTTCTACGGGGCCTTCACGGCGAACATGCACACGGACCGTGACCTCTCCGGGGCCGCCGCGATCGTGGCCGAGGCCAAGTCGCGCGGCGTGCCGGTGGTCTCGGCGCGGCAGATGCTGACGTGGATCGACGGGCGCAACTCCTCGTCCTTCGCGGACCTGGGGTGGGAGGACGGTCGCCTGAGCTTCACGGTCGCCCCCGGCGCCGGAGCGGAAGGCCTCGAGGCGATGGTGCCGGCCGAGGCCGCCGGGCGACCCCTGTCGAGCCTGACGCGCGGGGGCGGCCCGGTGACGACCGAGCCCCGGACGGTGAAGGGCATCGAGTACGCGGCCTTTGCCGCGGCGGCGGGCGACTACGTCGCCACCTACGCGAGCCCGGCGGCGAGCGTCGTCGACACCACCGTGGCGGACTTCGGGGCCGGCACGCCCGGGCCCGACACGTACGTGGGCGCGACCGGGGCGGCGGCCGATGGCGAGGTGCAGCTGCGCCCGATCGTCGGAGAGGAGTTCGGCGGCAGTGCGCTGCCGAGCGGCTGGTTCGCGACGGTCTGGGAGACCGGCAGCGGCGGCGGCGCGGGCGTGGCCGGCGGCTCGCTGCTGGTGAACGGCGCGCGTTCCGGCACGGACGGCGCCTTCGGCACCGGCCGCACGGTCGAGTTCGACGCCACCTTCGCCGCGGCGCCGTTCCAGCACGTGGGCTTCTCCAACGACTACACCGGCGCCCCGTGGGCCATGTTCAGCACGGGTGGGGGAGCCCTGCCCGTCGGCCTCTTCGCGCGGAGCAATGGAGCGTCACAGGACAACACCGCGATCGCGGGCGTGTCGCCCACCGAGCCGCACCGCTACCGCGTCGTCTGGAACGCCTCGAGCGTCGACTTCTTCGTGGACGGACAGTCCGTGGCCAGCCACCCGATCGCCGTCTCCGGCCCCATGCGTCCGCTGGCCAGCGACTTCAACGCGGGCGGCCCCGAGGTGGCCGTCCACTGGCTGCGGATGAGCCCCTACCGCGGGGCGGGCACCTTCACCTCGCGGGTGCTGGACTCCGGGCAGGCGGGCGCCGACTGGTCGACGCTCGCGGCGACGGCCTCGCTTCCCGGCGCGGCAGCGGTGGCGCTGGAGACGCGCTCCGGCGACAGCGCCGTGCCGGACGGGACCTGGTCCGACTGGCAGCCGGTCGGCCCAGGCGACGCGATCGCCAGCCCCAACGCGCGCCACCTCCAGTACCGGGCGCTGCTCACGGGCGGCAGCGACACCGCGACGCCGACGCTGGAGCGCGTCGCCGCCGGCTACCTGCCGTAGGGCGTGCCACCATTGGCGCCCGTGGCGGCTCCCGATCGCTCCCTGCCCGTCGCCGTCTTCGACTCCGGCGTCGGCGGGCTCACCGTCCTGCACGAGTGCCTCGTGTCGCTTCCGCACGAGGATTTCCTCTACCTCGGGGACACCGCCCGCTTCCCGTACGGCGACCGCTCGCCGCGCCAGCTCGCCGAGTTCGCGCGCGAGCTCGCCGGCATCCTGCTCGAGCGCGGCGCCAAGCTGCTCGTCGTCGCCTGCAACTCCGCGACCGCCGCCGCTCTGCCCGCGCTGCGCGGGGAGCTCGAGCGCCAGGTGCCGGTTGTGGGCGTGGTGCTGCCGGAGTCCCGTCTCGCCGCGGCCGCCACGCGCAACGGCCGCGTCGGGCTGATCGCCACCCCGGCCACCGTCGCCAGCGGCGCCTACGCCAGCGCCCTCGCCGAGGCGGCTCCGCACGCCGAGCTGCACGCCGTCGCCTCCGCCGAGCTGGCGCCGCTGATCCAGGAGGGCGGCGAGGTGGACCACCGCACGCTCGCCTGCGTGGAAGGCGCCTGCCGGCCGCTCAAGCGGGCCGGGGTCGACACCGTCATCCTCGGCTGCACCCACTACCCGCTGGT
Source organism: Thermoleophilaceae bacterium (assembly GCA_034664085.1). Classification (GTDB taxonomy): domain Bacteria; phylum Actinomycetota; class Thermoleophilia; order Solirubrobacterales; family Thermoleophilaceae; genus JACVRW01. The sequence continues at coordinate 60,117 of JAXDII010000018.1, read as the reverse complement.
GCGGGCGGTGCTCCAGCGCGAGCTGGGCCGGGGCGTGGCGATCGTCAGCTCCGGCGAGGCGATCGCCAGCGAGGTGGAGGAGCGCCTGCGCGAGGCCGGCATCGAGAACCGCGAGGACCGCCGCGGCGACTACCGCTTCCTCGCGACCGGCGACCCGGAGCAGTTCCGCCGCGCCGGCACGCGCTTTCTGCAGCTGCCGATCGGCGAGGTCGAGCACGTCGAGGTAGCCCTGTCGCCCCCTGGAAGGAAAGCCGCATGAGCCAAGACCGCAACGACGGACGCGCGCCGGACGACCTGCGCCCGATCAACATCGTGACCGGCTTCGTCGGCACGGCGACCGGCTCGGCCCTGATCGAGGCGGGCGGCACGCGCGTCATCTGCACGGCGTCGGTCGACGAGGAGGTGCCGCGCTGGATGGCGGGCCAGGGCCGCGGCTGGGTCACCGCCGAGTACGGGATGCTGCCCGCGTCCACGGGCGACCGCAAGCGCCGCGACGTGTCGAAGGGGCGTCCCGACGGGCGCTCGGTCGAGATCCAGCGGCTGATCGGGCGCTCGCTGCGCGGCGTCATCGACTTCAAGGCGCTCGGCGAGCGCACGGTGTGGATCGACTGCGACGTGCTCGAGGCCGACGGCGGGACCCGCTGCGCGGCCATCACCGGCGGCTACGTCGCGCTCGAGCTGGCGCTGCGGCGGCTCGTCAACGAGGGCAAGCTGCCGGCGGTGCCGCTCTCCCAGTCGGTGGCCGCCGTGTCCTGCGGCGTCGTCGGCGGGCGCGCCCTGCTCGACCTCGACTACTCCGAGGACTCCACCGCCGAGGTCGACGCCAACGTGGTGATGACGGGCGACGGCGGCCTGGTCGAGGTTCAGGCCACCGCAGAGCGCACGCCGCTCTCGCGCGCCTCGCTCGACGAGCTGCTGGCCCTGGCGGCGTCCGGCATCGACCGGCTCAGAGCGGCCCAGCAGGAGGCCGTCGCCGCGACGGCGTAGCGGTGCGGCTCCTTCTCGCCACCCGCAACCAGCACAAGCTGCGTGAGCTGGCCGAGCTGATGCGCCCGTATGAGCTCGATCCGCTGCCGGACGACGTCCAGCTGCCGCCGGAGACGGGCACGACGTTCGCCGACAACGCGCTCGGCAAGGCCCGCGCCGCCGCCGCGGCCACGGAGCACCCCGCGATCGCCGACGACTCCGGCATCGAGGCCGCGGCCCTGCGCGGGGCGCCGGGCGTGTGGTCGGCCCGCTTCGCCGGCGAGGACGCCACCGACGAGGAGAACCTCGCGAAGCTGCTGCGCGAGGTTCCGCCGGACGGCGACACGCGCGCCGCGTACGTGTGCGCGATCGCCTACGTGGAGCCGGGCGGGCGCGAGGAGGTGGTGCACGGGCGCTGCGAGGGCACGCTCACGCACGAGCCGCGCGGCACCGGCGGGTTCGGCTACGACCCCGCCTTCGTGCCCGACGACTACCCCGGCGACGACCGCACGATGGCGGAGCTGGAGCCGGCCGAGAAGGACGCGATCAGCCACCGCGGACGCGCCGCGCGCGAGCTCGCGCTGAGGCTGATGCGCGCCGAGGAGCAGGAGCGGCCGCGCGGGCCGATCGGCGATCTGTGGCGGCGGCGCAGGCGATGAGGATGAGCCGGCTCATGGGGGCATCGGCGCGCGCCGTGGGACCCACCGCGCAGACGCCGCGCAAGGAGCGCGCGGCGGGGCTCTCGATCGCCTCCAACACGATCCTGATCATCCTGAAGCTGGTCGCCGGCGCGATCACGGGCTCGGTCGCGATCATCACCGAGGCGGTCCACTCGGCGATCGACCTGATGGCCTCGGTGATCGCCTACTTCTCGGTGCGCAAGGCCGACCAGCCGGCGGACGCGTCGCACCCCTACGGCCATCAGAAGGTCGAGAACGTGGCCGCGGCGATCGAGGGCGTGCTGATCCTGATCGGCGCCGCGGTGATCATCTTCGAGTCGGTGCGGCGGCTGTCGCACGGAGCCGAGATCGAGTCCCTTGGATTCGGCATCGGCGTGATCGCCTTCTCGGCGGCGGCGAACCTCGTCGTGTCCACCTACCTCTACCGGCAGGCGCGCGCCACCGACTCGCCGGCGCTCGAGGGCGACGCCGCCCACCTGCGCACCGACGCGTTCACGTCGCTTGGCGTGCTGGCTGGTCTGGTGCTGGTCGAGGTGACCGGCATCGTCGAGTTGGACGCGATCACCGCGCTGCTCGTAGCCGTCGCGATCGTCTTCGCCGGACTGCGGATCCTCAACCGCTCCACGCGCGAGCTCGTCGACGAGGCCCTGCCCGAGGACGAGCTGGCGGCCGTGCGCGGGGCGATCGAGGAGTTCGGCTCGGACTCCATCATCGGCTTCCACAAGCTGCGGGCACGGCGCGCGGGCAGCCGCCGCTACGTCGACCTGCACGTGCAGTTCCGCGAGGGCACCAGCCTCAAGCGGGCGCACGAGCTGGCCCACCAGCTGGAGGGCGCCATCCGCTCCCGGCTGCGCGGGGCGGACGTCCTCATCCACCTCGAGCCCGAGGACGCGGCGGTCCACCCGCGCCCCGCCGGCGACGCCCCTACAGCAGGTTGACGGCCGCCGCGGCGGCGACCGCGAGCAGCACTCCCGAGTAGCCGTAGTAGCCGTCCAGCAGCAGGAGCAGGGCGGCGATCAGGCAGATCGCGACGGTGACGAGCCATGAGATTCGGGAGAGGGGCACGCCGGTATTCTGACCGCGATGGCAGGGACGCTCACTCCCGAGCGCACCGCGCGGCGCCTCTGCGAGCTCTCGACCGATGCCCGCGCCGCCGTGCTGCTGGACGCCGCCGGCTCCCCGGCGGGCTTCCACGGCGTGCCGAAGAGCCGCTCCGCCGACCTCGCCCGGCTCGCACGCGAGCTGATCGAGGCGGTGGACCGCGCCCACCGCGACCTGCCGGGCGGACCGCCCGAGCAGGTGGAGGCGCAGGTCGACGGCGGCATGGTCTACGCCTCGCGAACGCCGCACTGGACGCTGGCAGTGGTGGCCCGCCGGGCGGCGCTGTCCTCGCTGATGCTGATGGACCTGCGCGCCGTGCTCGGCGAGCTGGAGGGCGGGCCGCCGATCCGGCGCTCGACCGCCGCCGCAGCCGAGGGCGCGCCGCTGCCGGCGACCGAGGAGGCCGCCGCGGGCGAGACGCCGGTTCCGGAGCTCGGGCTCGACGGCGAGGACTCCCCGTGAAGGAGAAGCGCAAGGGGCCGATCCGCCGCGCCGCCGGCATCGCCGAGGGCATGGCCGCCACGGTGCGGCGCATGCAGCGCGAACGCGAGCCGCGCGTGCTCGTCTACGACGAAACCGGGTATGCGCGCCTGGTGCAGCCCGATGGCCGCGGCTACGAGCGCCTGCTGGAGACCGCCGAGCGGATGGTCGAGCTGGTCGGCGAGGCCGACGCAGAGGCCAAGCCACGCCGCGCCCGCCGAGCCTCCGCGTCGCGGGACGAGCCGTGAGCCTCGTCGACCCCGCGCTCGCGACCCGCGTGCTCGAGCGGGCGCTCGCGCGCGGCGGCGACTTCGCCGAGCTGTACGCGGAGGCGCGCCACGGCTTTGCGATCTCGCTCGACGACGGCCGCGTCGAGCGCCCCCAGGGGGGACGCGAGCGGGGCGCCTGCGTGCGCGTCGTCAGCGGCGAGTCGACCTACTACGGCCACGTGGACGGCCTCGCCGAGCAGGACCTGCTGCGCGTGGCGGAGTCGGCGGCCCAGGCGCTGCGCGGCAAGGCGCGGACGCCGGCGCGGCTCGGGGCCGCACAGCCGGCCGAGGGCCACGCGGTCGACGTCCGCCCCGAGGAGGTGGAGGTGGAGCGCAAGGCCGCGCTCCTGCGCGCCTGCGACGAGCGCGCCCGCTCGCTGGCCTCCGAGGTGACCCAGGCGCGCGTCGGCTACGGCGAGTCGCGCCGCCAGGTCGAGGTCTACAGCTCCGAGGGGCGCGCGGCGGCGGACGACCGCACCCGCGTGCGGCTCAGCGCGCAGGTCGTGGCCCGGCGCGGCGACCGCGTCGAGACCGGGTCCGACACCCGCGGCCGCCACGCCGGATGGGAGCTGGTCGCCTCCGACCCGGAGGAGGTGGCCGAGAAGGCCGCCCGCCGCGCCCTCACCCTGCTCGACGCCGTCGACGCCCCGACCGGGCGGCTGCCGGTCGTGGTGGGCAACGCCTTCGGCGGAGTGCTCCTGCACGAGGCCGTCGGCCACGGGCTCGAGGCGGACGCGGTCCAGAAGCGCGCCAGCGTCTACGCCGGGCGGGTCGGGGACCAGCTCGCCGAGACGTTCGTCACCGCCTACGACGACGGCCGCCGGCCCAACGAATGGGGCAGCGACGGCATCGACGACGAGGGCACGCCCACCCGCCGCACGACGGTGATCGAGGACGGGCGGCTGACGAGCTACCTCTACGACCTCGTGCGCGCCCGGCGCGACGGCGTCGAGTCCACCGGCAACGGCAGGCGCGAGTCGTTCCGCCACCTTCCGGTCCCGCGGATGACCAACACCTACTTCGCGCCCGGCGAGGCGACCCCGGAGGAGCTGATCGGCGGGGTGGAGCGCGGCCTCTACGCGGTCTCCTTCGGCGGCGGACAGGTGGAGCCCGCCACCGGGGACTTCGTCTTCGGCGTCTCCGAGGGCTACCTGATCGAGGGCGGCAAGGTGACGGCGCCGGTGCGCGGCGCCACGCTGGTCGGCAACGGCATCGAGGCGCTGCGGGCGATCGACGGCATCGCCGGCGACCTCGAGATCGCAAGCGGCTACTGCGGCAAGGCGGGACAGACGGTGCCCGCGGGCGTCGGCCAGCCCCACGTGCGCATCAGGGAGCTGACCGTGGGCGGCACTGCGTGAAGCTCGACGACGTCGCCCGGCGCGCGGTCGAGGCGGCCGTGGACGCGGGCGCAACCGACGCCGAGGCCTGGGCCGAGGAGGCCACGAGCCGGCGCATACAGGTCTACGACGGCGAGGTGGAGAGCCTCAGCGACGCGGGCGGGCGCGGCGTGGGCGTGCGCGCCTTCGTCGACGGGCGCTCGGGATACGCGTACGGCACTGACCTCTCGGAGGGCGGGCTGGCCGAGGTGGCGGGCGCTGCCCGGGCTGCCGCCGAGGCTGCCGACCCCGACGAGTACGGCGGCCTGCCCGACGAGTGCGGAGCGACGCCGGTCGAGGGGCTCGCGTCGCCGGTACTGCGCGAGTGGTCGACCGAGCAGAAGGTGGAGCTGGCCCTCGCGGTCGAGCGGGCCGCCCGCTCGCGGCCGGGCGTGACCCAGGTGGAGAACGCCATCTACTCGGACGCCGAGGGCAGCGTGGCGCTGGCCAACTCGCGCGGGTTCACCGACGGCTACGACGCCACCCAGGCCTGGGCCTACGCGTCCGCCTTCGCCGGAGAGGGGGCAGACCTGATGACCGGGCTCGGCGTGGACCTCGCGCGCGACCCGGGGGCGCTCGATGCCGAGGCGATCGGCGCGGAGGCCGCCGAGCGGGCACTCGCCCTCGTCGGCGCGCGGCAGCCCGACAGCCGGCGCTGCCCCGTGGTGCTCGACGCGTTCGTGGCGGCGTCGTTCATGGGCTTCATCGGCTCGATGCTGTCGGCCGAGGCGGTCCAGCGCGGGCGCTCCCTGTTCGCCGGCCGCGAGGGCGACGAGATCGCCCACGGGGCCGTCGCGCTGGCTGACGACGGCACCGATCCCGACGGCCCCGCCAGCGCCCCCTTCGACGGCGAGGGCTCGCCGAGCCGCCACACGCCCCTGATCGGCGACGGGCGGCTGCTGACGTTCCTGTTCGACGCCCGCACCGCACGCAGGGCCGGTCGCCAGACGACGGGCAACGCGAGCCGCGGGTCCTACCGGTCGCCGCCGTCCGTGGGCACCACCAACCTCGTGCTCGAGCCGGGCACGCACGACCTCGAGGGACTCCTCCGCGAGGCCGGCGACGGCCTGTTCGTGACCGACGTGGCGGGACTCCACTCGGGCGTCAACCCGGTGTCCGGCATCTTCTCCGTGGGCGCCTCGGGGCGGCTGATCGAAGGCGGCGAGGCGGGCGCGCCGGTGCGCGAGCTGACGATCGCAAGCGACCTCGTCTCGATGCTCCAGGCGGTGCGCGAGGTGGGGTCGCAGGCACGCTGGGTGCCCTTCGGCGGGAGCGTCAAGGCCCCGCCGATCCTGGTCGGCGAGATGGCCGTTTCGGGCGCCTGAGGCCCGAAAATTGGCTCTGCAAGGGGCCGAAAGACACGTAAGGAGCGCGCTTTTCCGCTCTGCAAGGGGGAAAATCGCTTCTGTCGTCCGCAGGCATTGTTACGTTGCGGCCCATTCAGTTGCCCCCGGCAAGGAGGATGACGTGACGAAGTCCGAGTTCGTGGACCAGGTGGCCGACCGCTCGGGCCTGGGGAAGGGCGAGGCGGAGAAGGCCGTCAATGGTGTCCTCGACACCATTGAGGAAGTTCTTCGCCGCGGCGGAGACATCAACTTCACCGGCTTCGGGAAGTTCTCCGTTGCCGACCGCGGTGCCCGCCAGGGAGTTAACCCTCAGACCGGCGAACGGATCCAAATCGCGGCGAGCAAGGTTCCGCGCTTCAGCGCAGGCTCGTCCCTGAAGAAGGCCGTAAAGGGACAGTAGGACCGCCCGCCCTCGAGTCGCGACCTTGACCGGGGGTTCGCGACCGCATTTCTGCGACCGGCTTGCGGCGCTCGTCGATGAGCGCCGCAGCCGTGTCGTACTCGGGCTCGACCCGGACCCCGCCTCCCTGTGGCCCGAGGCGCTCGAGCGCTTTGCCGACTCTGGCGAAGGCGGGCATCTGGCACGGGCGCAGACCGCGGAGGCCGTGGCGGCCCACTGCCGCGCGGCGATCGTCGCCGCGGGCCCGGCCTGCGTGGCGGTCAAGCTCCAGCTCGCCTGCTTCGAGCGCCTCGGCGCACCGGGGTGGGAGGCGCTCGAGCGGACCGCTGCGATCGCCCGCGACCACGGGCTGCTCGTGCTCGCGGACGGCAAGCGCGGCGACGTCCCGGTCACGGCAAAGGCGTACGCCCAGGCGCTGGTGGGCGAGACGGACGGTCCCTTCGGGCCCGTGCCCGGCCTCGGCGCCGACGCCTTCACGGCCAACCCGCTGCTCGGCCGCGACTCGCTCGAGCCGCTGATCGGCGCCGCGGCGGCGGCCGGGGCCGGCTGCTTCGTGCTCGTGCGCACCTCGAACCCGGGCGCGGCAGAGATCCAGGACGAGGGGGATCCGCCCCTGCACGAGCGGCTGGCGCGCCTCACCGACGAGCTCGGCGCCGCGCACACCGCCGACTGCGGCCTGTCGCTGGTCGGCGCCGTGACTGGCGCCACCCAGCCGGCGCTGCTCGAGCGGCTGCGCGAGCTGATGCCGCGTGCCGTCTTCCTGCTGCCCGGCGTGGGCGCCCAGGGCGGGCGCGTGGCGGACCTCGGCGCCGCCTTCGCGCCGCACCCCGCGGCCGGCCTGATCACCGCCTCGCGCTCGATCGTCAACGCGCACGCGGAGCGCGGCGGCGACCCCGCGACGGCGGCAGCGGCGGCGGCCGAGGAGCTGCGCGCCGCGGCCTGGGACCTGTAGCAACTCGGTGGGCGTATCCCACCGGCCCAGGGCGCCCGCCGCGCGCTCTAAGCTCCGCGGGCCCGCCTGGGGAGCACCGATGGCCGATCAAGGACGACGACGAAGCGCCGCACGCATCCTCGCCCCGCTGGCGCTGGTGCTGGCGATCGCCGCCGTCCTCGTCGTGGTGCAGAGCTCGACCCAGTCCAACGGCTCCGGTTCCGACGCGGTCCAGGAGACCGCCGGCCAGGGCACCGATGAAACCGCGCAAGAGCAGCCGCCGCGCCGCCGCCGTCCCACCTACATGGTCAAGCTGAACGACACGCTGGGCCTGATCGCGGAGAAGACGGGCGTGACGGTCGAGCGCCTCCAGGAGCTCAACCCCGAGCTCGATCCGCAGAACCTGATCGTCGGGCAGAGGATCAAGCTGCGCGAGTGAGGCTGGCGGCAACACTCCTGCTCGTGCTCGGGGCCGCGGTTGCTCCGGCGCAGGCGCAGGCACAGGCCGACGAAGCGCCACCCCCGCTGCCGGGGGCGGATGCCGCGATCGTCGTGGACGGTCGCGACGGCGACGTGCTGTTCGCCAAGCGCGCCCGGTCGCGCCGCCAGATCGCGAGCACCACGAAGCTGATGACCGCCCTGCTGACGCTCGAGCGGACCAGGCCGCGCCAGGTGTTCACCGCCGCGGACTACGACGCCGCACCGGTCGAGTCCCAGATCGCGCTGCGGCCGGGCGAGCGGATGCGCGTGCAGGATCTGTTCGAGGCGCTCATGCTCGAGAGCGCCAACGACGCCGCGGTGACGCTGGCGGAGGGCATCGCCGGCACCCGCAGCGCCTTCGTGTCCGAGATGAACGCGCGCGCCGCGGAGCTCGGCCTCGCCGACACGAGCTACGCCAACCCGATCGGCTTCGACGACCCGGCCAACTACTCCACTGCCCGCGACCTCGCCACGCTCGCGCGCTACCTGTTGGCGCGGCCCCGATTCGCCCGCGTGGCCGACATGCCGGCCGCCGAGCTCGAGACCGGGGCCCGCCCGCGCGTGGTGGAGAACCGCAACTCGCTGATCGCGTCGTATCCGTTCGTGAACGGCGTCAAGACCGGCCACACCTCGCAGGCCGGGTACGTGCTCGTCGGGTCGGCAAAGAGTGCGCGCACCGGCGCCCGCGTGATCGCCGTCGTCATGGGGGAGCCGAGCGAGGCCGCCCGCGACGCCGACACGCTCGCGCTGCTGCGCTGGGGGCTTGGACGTTTTCAGCGCGTCCGCGTGCTCGATCGCGACCGTCCGCTGGCGCGTGCCGCGATCGAATACCGCGACGAGCGCACCGCGCTCGTACCCCAACGGGGGGTCGTGGTGACGCTGCGCGAAGGGCAGCGGGTGAAGCGCCGCGTGGACGCCCCCGAGCAGCTCTCCGGCCCGCTCCCCGCGGGCAGGCGGGTCGGCTCCGTGACCGTGCTCGTAGACGGCGAGCGGGTCCGCCGCCTCCCCCTCGTGACAGCCACCGACGTCCCCGGGGCGGGGACACTGAGGGTGCTCCTGTCGGAGCTGGGCGTCCCCTTGACCATCTTGGCGGTCGTCGCCATCCTGCTCGGCGCCATGCTTCTGACGCTCCGCCTGCGAGTGAAGGTCAGACTGGTGCGCAGATGATCATCACCGTCACCCTCAACGCCGCGATCGACAAGACGCTCGCCGTGCCGAACTTCCGACTCGGCCGCCGCCACCGTGCCGTCGAGCAGACCGCGATGGCGGGCGGCAAGGGCGTGAACGTGGCGCGCGCCCTGCGCGCGCTCGGCCAGCCCGTGATCGCGACCGGCGTGGCGGGCGGCCCCACGGGCACCCGCATCGTCGAGCACCTGACCGAGGAGGGAATCCTCAACGACTTCGTGCGGATTCGGGAGGAGTCGCGCACCTCGACCGCTGTGGTCGACCCGACCAACGGGGACCAGACCGAGATCAACGAGCACGGGCCGCACGTGTCCGAGCAGGAGCTCGACCTGTTCGTCGACAAGCTGCTCTACCTCGCCAAGGGCGCCGCGGTATGCGTGTTCGCCGGCAGCCTGCCGCGCGGCGTGGACGCCGGCCTCTACGGCCGCCTGATCGAGGAGATGCGAAGGCTCGGCGTGACCACCGTGCTCGACTCCGAGGGCGAGCCGCTGCTGGTGGCGACGCGCAAGGGCCCGGACGTCGTCAGCCCGAACGAGTTCGAGGCCGAGGGGCTGGTGGGGCGCGAGTTCTCCGACGAGGACGACCGCCGCCGGGCGCTCGGCGAGATGGTCGAGATGGGCGCCCGCGAGGGCATCATGACGCTGGCCGACGGCTGCATGGCCGTGCTCGGCGACAGCACGGACCGGCGTCTCTACCGGGCCACGCTCGAGCCGCTCGAGCCGGTCTCGTCGGTGGGCTCCGGCGACGCCTTCCTCGCCGGCTTCGTCGCCGCACGCTACGCGGGCAGCGACGCCGAGGCCTGCCTGCGCTTCGCGGTGGCCTGCGGGGCCGAGTCGACCCAGCACTTCGGCGCCGGGCAACTCGAGCAGCGCGAGGTCGAGCGGCTGCTCGGCGAGGTGCGCCTGGAGAGCCTCGAGGCGCCGACGGTCTCGGCGAAGGGCGTGCTCTAGGCCGCTGCTAAGGTCGGGAACTCGTCCGCCGTCGAACCTAGGATCAGCCAATGGAAGTAGAGATCGGGCGGGGCAAGAAGGGCCGCCGCGCATACGGCTTCGATGACATCGCGATCGTGCCCTCGAGGCGCACGCGCGACCCGGACGACATCGACATCACGTGGACGCTCGGCCCGTACCGCTTCGCGCTGCCGCTCGTCGCCTCCGCCATGGACGGCGTCGTCTCGCCCGACACGGCGGGCAGGCTCGGCAAGCTCGGCGGGCTCGCGGTGCTCAACCTCGAGGGCATCTGGACCCGCTACGAGGACCCCGACGCCGAGCTCCAGCGGATCGCCAGCTACGACAAGCAGAGGGCGACCGTCGAGATGCAGCGCATCTACGCGCAGCCCGTCCGTGAGGACCTGATCGCGCAGCGGATCCGCGAGATCAAGGACCAGGGCGTCGTCGCAGCGGCCTCGCTCACCCCCCAGCGGGTGCGCGGCTACTACGAGACGGCTGTAGAGGCCGGGCTGGACATTCTCGTCATCCAGGGCACCGTGATCTCGGCCGAGCACGTGTCCACGCGCAGCGAGCCGCTCAACCTCAAGGAGTTCATCCGCGAGCTGCAGGACACCCTGCCGGTCGTGGTGGGCGGGTGCGCGTCGTACGCGACCGGCCTGCACCTGATGCGCACCGGCGCGGTCGGCGTGCTGGTCGGCGTCGGCCCCGGCGCCGCCTGCACCACCCGCGGCGTGCTCGGCATCGGCGTCCCCCAGGCCACCGCCATCGCCGACGTCGCGGCCGCCCGCTCGCAGCACATGCTCGAGACCGGCGAGTACGTGAAGGTGATCGCCGACGGCGGCATGCGCAACGGCGGCGACGTCTCGAAGGCGATCGCCTGCGGCGCCGACGCCGTGATGATCGGCTCGCCGCTGGCACGCGCCTACGAGGCGCCCGGCCACGGCTACCACTGGGGCATGGCGACCTTCCACCCGTCGCTTCCGCGCGGCGCGCGCGTGAAGACCACCCAGAACGGCACGCTCGAGCAGATCCTGCTCGGGCCGGCCCACGAGAACGACGGCACCTTCAACCTGATGGGCAGCCTGCGCACCTCGATGGCCACCTGCGGCTACGAGGACATCCCGGCCTTTCACAAGGCCGAGGTGATGGTCGCGCCGTCGCTGCAGACCGAGGGCAAGCAGCTCCAGCAGGCCCAGGAGGTCGGCATGGGTGCCACCTCGGCGGCCGCTGCTCACCCGGCGGCGGACGGCGTGATGGATCCCACCTCGTCCGTCGTCGCGACCCCGGCCGCGGACCCCGCTCTCGTCGAGTGAGCACTCAGGCGGCCACCGCTTCGGCGTCCGCCACGGGGCCTGCCGCAGCAACGGATGAGGTGCTGGTTCTCGACTTCGGGGGCCAGTACTCGCAGCTGATCGCGCGCCGCGTGCGCGAGTGCGGCGTGTTCGCCGAGCTGCTGCCGCACCACGTGCCGATCGAGGAAGTCACGCGGCGCCAGCCGCGCGGCGTGATCCTCTCCGGCGGGCCGGCCTCGGTCTACGCCGACGGCGCCCCGAAGCTGCGCTCCGAGCTGCTCGAGCTGGGCATTCCGGTGCTCGGCATCTGTTACGGCATGCAGGCGATGGTGCTGGAGCTGGGCGGCAAGGTGGAGGGCGCCGAGGTCGGGGAGTTCGGGCGCTCGCAACTGACGGTCGCGGAGCCGGGGCGGCTCCTGGCGGGCACGCCGGCGGAGCAGAGCTGCTGGATGAGCCACCGCGACACGGTGTTCGCGGCGCCCCCCGGATTCACGGCGCTGGCCTCCTCCACGGAGTCGCCGGTGGCGGCGATCGAGAGCACCGAGCGCGGGCTGTACGGCATCCAGTTCCACCCGGAGGTGGTGCACACGCCGTACGGCACGCACATCCTCGAGAGCTTCCTGCGCGACATCTGCGGGTGCGACATGGCCTGGTCGGCCGAGTCGGTGATCGAGGAGCAGGTGGCCCGCATCCGCGAGCAGGTCGGCGACGGCAAGGTGATCTGCGGGCTGTCGGGCGGCGTCGACTCGTCGGTGGCCGCGCTGCTCACCTACCGCGCGGTGGGCGACCAGCTCACCTGCGTGTTCGTCGACCACGGCCTGATGCGCAAGAACGAGGGCAACCAGGTCGTGGCCGCGTTCCGCGACCAGTTCAAGGTGCCGCTGGTGGCCGTCGACGCGGAGGAGCGATTCCTCGCGCGGCTGGCCGGCGTGACCGACCCCGAGACCAAGCGCAAGATCATCGGCGAGGAGTTCATCCGCGTCTTCGAGGAGCAGGCTGAGCGGCTCGGCGACCCGCACTACCTCGTGCAGGGCACGCTCTACTCGGACGTGATCGAGTCGGGCGGCGGCACGGGCGCGGCGACGATCAAGTCGCATCACAACGTGGGCGGCCTGCCCGACGACCTCGAGTTCGAGCTGGTCGAGCCGCTGCGGATGCTCTTCAAGGACGAGGTGCGGGCGGTCGGCGCGGAGCTCGGCATGGCGGACCGCCTGGTGTGGCGCCAGCCCTTCCCGGGCCCCGGCCTGGCGATCCGGGTGGTCGGGGGCGAGGTCACCAAGGAGCGGCTGGAGATCCTGCGCGACGCCGACGCCATCCTGCAGGACGAGATCCGCACGGCCGGGCTCTACCGCGAGCTGTGGCAGTCGTTCTGCGTGCTCCCGGGCGACCTGCGCTCGGTCGGCGTCCAGGGCGACGAGCGCACCTACGGCTACGTCGTCGTGATCCGCGCGGTCACCTCGGACGACGCGATGACCGCCGACTGGGCACGGCTGCCGTACGACCTGCTCGAGAAGGTGGCCTCGCGGATGATCAACGAGATCGCGCAGGTCAACCGGGTGACGTTGGACATCACGTCCAAGCCGCCCGGGACGATCGAGTGGGAGTAGCCCGGGCCGCTTAGCCGGCCGCGCGACCTGCTCGCGCGCTGCGCGCGCTCGTTCGCACCTCGGACCGCCCTCGCCGTGCGTGGGCGCTTTCAGGCCAGCCGAGATGCTCGGGAGCTCGTCGTGTTGACCGCCATGCGTCCGGCTCCTAGGCTGGCATAGGCACGCCGGCGAAATCCAGGAGGCCGGAGAATGAGCGCGAGCGAGCCTGTCGGTACGGTCCGGGCAGTTTGGCGATTCCCCGTCAAGTCGATGCTTGGCGAGGAACTCGACACTGCCGACTTGGGCAAGGGCGGCGTCGTGGGCGACCGCGCTTATGCGGTCGTCGACAAGGAAACGGGCAAGGTGGCGAGCGCCAAGCACGCAAAGCTGTGGCCCGACTTGCTGAAGTGCCGAGCGGCCTTCGTCGAAGCGCCACGCCCATCCGCTGAGGTTCCCCCGGCCCGCATCGATCTTGCCGACGGCACCTCGGTGCGGAGCGACGCGCGGGATGTCGATGCCGTCCTGTCGCGCTTCTTCGGCCGCGACGTGGAGCTGGCCTCCGCCGCAGACAGCGGCTACACGATCGATCAGTACCACCCTGATGAGGAAAACTACGATCCCGACGGACACCGGGACGAGGTGGTCGAGGCGCAGCTCGGCGCAGCCTTCTTCAACGAGCGCGGGCTTCCCTCGGCTGTCCCGGAAGACTCCTTCTTCGATCTGTACCCGATCAGCGTCCTCACGACGTCGAGCCTCGACCGGCTCGACGAGCTCGAACCGGACAGCGACTTCGACGTCCGGCGGTTTCGTATGAACGTGATCGTCGAGTACCCCGAGCATGGCTTCGCCGAGAACGACTGGGTCGGCCGCTCGATCTTGATCGGGGACGAAGTGCAGCTCGGCGTCGCCTTGCCAGATCCCCGATGCTGCATGCCGAGCGTTGAACAGGAGGCCCTTCCGCGGGATCCCAACGTCCTCAAGGCTCTCGCCCAGCACAACAGGATCGACGTCGCGGGCGCGCTCTACCCCTGCGTCGGCGTCTACGCCGTAGCGGAAGCCACGGGCACGATCCGCCAGCACGACCGCGTCAGCCTAGTCTGAGCTTGCGGCTCCGCCGCTCTGACGGCTGTCCCGCGCCTGCCGCTTGCGCGAAGAGCGACAGCCGGATGCGCGGTAACGCCCGCGGCCGCTACCGCTGCTCGGTCACCAGCTCGGCGAGCGTGTCGAGCGACTCCGTCCAGCCGTCCCGGTGCAGCGCGCGTCGCGCTTCGGTCTTGAACGGGCCCTGGCGTAGTCGGACCCTGGTCGAGTCGTCGGTCACCTCGAACGCGAGCTGCGCCACAGTCTCCTCATCGTCGGGGTCGGCGGGCTCCCACTCGAACGTGAAGGCAAGACGCGACGGGATGTCGACCTCGCGAAACGTCCCCGTCAGCTCGAAGGCGTCGCCGTCGGGCGGCTGCATCTCGATCCGGTAGGTCCCGCCGACGCACGGGACAAAGTCGATACTCGGGATGCTGAACCCTCTCGGCCCCCACCACTCCGCGAGCAGGGCAGCGCCTGCGAAGAACTCGAATACGCGCGCACGCGGGGCCGGAAACACCCGTGTCAGCTCCAGCGAAAGCCCATCCGGCATGCTGCGATCCTATGCCGCGGCCATGAGGCCCCGGCGATCGCGAGACGCGAGACCGACCGCGCTCGCCCGGTGCCGGCGGGGGGCGGGTCCATTGACCCACGGCCCCACCGCGTCTACGTTGGACTCGGTGCCAAGGGAAGAACTACGTGCTGGCCTCGCAGGGGGGACGGCTCGACACTCTCGGCGTCTGTGGGTGGCGCTCGCCCTCGCCCTCGCGGCCGGCCTGCTCCTCGCGGGCGCCGTGGTTGCCGCGGATCGCGATGGGCGCGCGCTGGCTCGGGCGTCCGCCGGCGACTCGCTCCAGCTGGTTGGCACTCCCCAGATAGACCGCACGGGGATCCTGCTGCCGGACAAGTGGACCAGCATCACGGGATCGGGCGCCACCTGGAACACGGACGGCTGGCTCGGGGAATACAGCTGGAACATCCCGTCGAGCATCCCGCCCGGCGGGGCACCTGCGAGCGTGACGGTCACGGCCACGGACAAGACCGGTGGCCGCTTCAACGGCGTGATCGGCGCGGGCGGAAATCTCTTCATAGAGGGCGGCCCCGCCGTGGCCGAGGCGCTCGCCGACAAGGTCGCCGGCCCGGCGACGAAGTCGGCCACCAAGTCCTTCAAGCTGGTCCCCGGCTCGTACTGCGACGGCTGCGCGATCTCCGTCACCGTCGGCATCCAGGACGGCCCGAGGATCACGTTCAACTACAAGGTCGTGCCGAAGTCGAAGCCCTGTCCGGACAGAAAGAGGATCACGCTGGCGCAGGCGAGGGGCCCCCTCGTGTGCAACACGGACGAGCCCGATCCGGGCGAGGCCATCAAGCTCTCGTCACCGACCCTCGACCCCAAGGACAAGCAGGTCAAGGTCGACGTCGGCAGCTCGGCCGGCAATCTGAACGGCACGACGATCGTCGGCGAGGCTGAGCGCAAGCAGGCCCGGGCGGAGAAGATCGGCGAGGCCGTTGCCGCCTGCTATTTCATCGGAACGGCGGCGTTCGACTACCCACGAGAGACGATCACGGAAGCCCTGCTCGACATGGTGAACTCGGGGCAGATCTCCCTGGAGTTCAGAGATACCCCCACTGGGAGACTCAAGATCTGCATTGCGCTCGCGCGGAAGCTGGTGGAACCGGCAGGCAACACGGCCGTCGCTCACGCGGCGGCCCGCGGGTGCAACGCGAGGCGGATCGCCATCACGCCGCTGGTCCGCAAGGGCAGGATCGTCGGCCTGAAGCCAGCCAAGAGCCAGCGGCCGTCTCGCTCCAGCGTCCGCTACAGCTGCACCGGCGGACCTGGCGGTTCCGCGAAGCTAACCGTACGGCGATCCCAGGGCCTGCGCGCCGCGGTCGGCAAGCGGCTCGACCTTGGCGTCGTCCGGGCACCTGGCGCCTCTGCGCGCGAGACGACGCTGTCCTTCGCGTTCCGCTGAGAGGCCCAGCGGGGGCCCCGCCGCCGGGTTAGGGTTGCTCGGCAGGAGACTCTTCAACAACCAAGGGAGAGGTCGATGCTTGCTCGTGTGACGACGTTCGAGGGCGGGACGGCCGACGGCATCCGCGCCGCGGTCGAGCGACTGCAATCGGACATCCCCCAGGGTCCACCACCGGGTGTGAAGAGCAGCGGGCTGACGATGCTCGTCGATCCCGATGGAGGCCGCGTCCTCTTCATCGGCTTGTTCGCCAACGAGGATGACCTGCGGGCGAGCGAGTCGGCGCTCGAGGAGATGAGCCCACCCGAAGGCATGGGAAACCGCGCTTCGGTCGACGTCTACGAGGTCGGGGCAGACGTTCGCATGTAGCCCCGTGCGCGCTCTTCGCGCATCAGGTGGCGGACTGATCCCCGGTACGGTGCTCCGATGGCCTTGGCCCTGTTCGCGGGCAACCGCGTCAGCGACTACGAGACGGCGAAGTCCTGGTACGAGCGCCTGCTGGGCGCAGAGCCGTCCTTCATCCCGCATGCGACCGAGGCGGTCTGGGAGCTCGCGGAGCATCGCTTCGTGTTCATCGTGGAGGATGCGGAGGGCGCCGGCCGGGCGATCCACACCATCTTCGTCGACGACCTGGACGCGCTCGTTGCGGATGTCGCCTCGCGCGGCATCGAGCCGGACGAGCTGGTCACGTACCCCGGGAAGGCGCGCAAGGCGATCTACCGCGACGCCGACGGCAACGAGATCGGCTTCGGGGGCGCGATCGACTGAGCGGGGCTTACGCGACGGCGACCTCACCGGCGCGCACGGTCAGCGGTAGCCGCTGTCGCCGGCCGGCGCGCCGTCTCTCTCGACCACCTCGACCATGTAGCGCCAGCAGTCGGGCTGGGTTCCGTCGAGGTCGGTGAAGCCGTAGACCTGCGCGAGCTGGCCGCTCGACAGCGACTCTCCGTTCCAGCGCGCCACGTCGGGATCGCCGGCGAGTGCAGCGACCGCCCGCCCGACGTACCTGGGGGACTCGGAGATGCAGAAGTGCGGCGTGCGCTCGGTCGCCTCGCGCCAGTTCGACTCGCTGACCCCGTGGTGCTCGAGCATCAGCTCCGAGCGCATCCATCCGGGGGTCAGGGCGACGGCCGTGCCTCCGTGGGGCTGAAGCTCCTGCGCCTGCGCCCAGGCCATGCGGGTCACCGACGTCTTGGCGAGGTCGTAGAACATCGAGACCCTGTAGTGGTCGGCGTTGTACGCGGCGGTGCCGTCGGTGACCTCGATGACCAGTCCGCCGGGGTTGCGCACCAGCAGCGGCAGCGCGTGATGGCTCGTGATCAGGTGGGTGTCGATCGCGAGGCGCAGCAGCCGCAGGCCGCGGTCGAGGTCGTGCTCCCACACGGGCGTGTTCCACTCGAAGAGGTGCTCGGCACCCCAGATGTCGTTCACGAGCACGTCGAGGCGGCCGTGCTCTGAGTCGATGCGCCCGATCAGGCCACCGACCTGCTCCGGATCGAGGTGGTCGGCGGCGACGGCGATGCCCTCGCCGCCGGCTGCGGTCACTAGCTCGGCGGTCTCCTCGATCGTCTCCGGCCGGTCGACCTCTGAGCGACCCTCGCGCGTGCTGCGCCCGGTCGCGTACACCGTGGCGCCCGCTTCGCCCAGCGCGACCGCGATGCCGCGGCCGCCGCCGCGCGTCGCCCCGGCGACGAGCGCCACCTTGCCCTCTAGGTCTCTGCGCATGCCGTCCTCCTTCGGATCACCTTCGTTGAACGTAGCTCCAGCGTGAGCACCGCGGCAAGCACGAGAGCGCCGCCGACGATCTGGACCCCCCCGAGCGTCTCACCGAAGGCGAGAAAGGCGAGCAGCACGGTCACGAGCGGCTCCACCGTTGCGAGGATCGAGGCGGTCGTCGGCCCGACGCGCCGCGGGCCGGCAAAGAAGAGGCTGATCGAGGCGACGGTCGAGACCACGGCGAGGCAGGCGAGCCAGCCCCACCCGGCGACCGTGAGCTCGCCCGGATGCAGGTCGCCCAACAGCGCTGCGACGACGGTCAGGGACGCGGTCGCGCCGGTGCAGACGAGCGCAGAGAGCACGCACGGCCGCACGCGCCTGACGATCCCCTCGCTGACGTGGATGTAGGTGCTGTAGACGACCGCTGCCCCGAGCCCGAGCGCGCTGCCCATCGGATCGAGCCGGCACCCGGTCGCGCGCCGGCACCAGGACGCCGTGCCGCTTGCCGAGCTCGCCGGCGAGGCCTGGACGACCGGCCACGTGGGGATGGCCGCGCTGCTGCCCGACCTCGTCCTGCCGGGCCGCCATCCGGGCATAGCGCTGCGCCGCATTGCCGAGGGGGCCGAGAGCCGAGCCATCTTCGCCGTCACGCGCGCCGCAGACGCCGCGCGCCCGTCTACACAGGCGCTCGTGGCCGCCGTGCGCGACGCGGCGGCAGCGCTGCCGGACGGCTGAGTTCGGGATTCGCGCTCCTTGCGGGCAGTTTGGGGGCTCGGGGCTGTGCGGGGACGGAGTCGGAGTAGCGTGGGAGTGCAGCGCGAGCCCGAGGGTCCTCTTCGTCCCCTCCGCCCTTGGTCGCCGCTCTGGAGGGGTCGGGAGAGTTGAGCCGGTCGTGGCATTTGTTGATCGCTTCCAGCTTGCCGTCGAGGAGCGGGGGTCCACTTTGTTCTTGCGCCTGATGGGCGAGTTCGACCTGGCGGCTGTGGGCCGCGTCGAACAGGCGCTCGGCCCGGTCTTCGAAGCTGCTGCGGCCAGGCGGGTCGTGTTCGACCTGCGGCGTGTCACCTTCCTCGACGTGGCCGGTCTGCGAACGATCATCAGAGCGAATGAGGGAGCGCGTGCCCGGGCTTTCGAGCTGGTGGTGGTAAGGCCGCGCGGAACGGCGAACCGTGTCTTCACGCTCACCCGCGCCGGAGAGAAGCTCAAGATGATCGATGAGCCTGAGGGCAAGGCATGACTGCCGTTGACGAATTGACGCTCGACCGCGAGCGGCGGCTGCTCAACCAGAGTGCCTTTCCCCGCTCGTTCGTCAGCTGTTCATGCGAGCGGGGGTGTCTGTGGTGCGCTCACACGGGCCTGGTCTCGAGGGCGGGGGCCAAGCAGATCGACGCACAAGGGGTGAGCGACGGCGCTAGTCGCGCCGTGCACGACAGGTCGTGATGCGGGGCCGGCCGCGCCCGCCTAGCTCCCCGTCTCGTCCTCCTGAAGCGCGCGCCGCAGGGTCTCGTCGAAGGGCTGCGGAGCGATGCCGAAGGGCTCGGCGCCGGAAGCGTCGGTGACGGTCGTCGCGGTGGTGAGACCCTCGACCAGCGGGCGAGCGACCTTCGTATCAACGGGAGTGACGAGGCCGAGCCAAAGAGCCGACAACCCCGGCGTGAGGAGGGGAACCGGAAGCTTCGGCCGCGGGCGGGTGCCCATCGCCACCGCCATCCGGTCCAGCATGTCCCCGTAGGAGAGCACGTCCGGGCCGCCGATCTGCACCTCCCGTCCCTCTGACTCGGGGACCTCCGGTGCTCGGCGCAGGTACTCGACCACGTCGTCGATGCCTATCGGCTGCGTGGCGGTCTTCAGCCACGCCGGGGCGATCATCACGGGCAGCCTCTTCACCAGGTAGCGAAGGGTGCGGTAGGACTCGCTTTCGGCGCCCACCACCATCGCCGCCCGGAAGTAGGTGAGCGGCGGCCCCTCGGAGGCCAGCACCCGAGCCGTCTCGTGACGGCTCCGGAGGTGCTTGGAGGCACCGGCGTCTCCAAGCCCGCCGAGATAGACGACCCTGCGAATGCCCTCGGCCCTGGCCATCCGCGCGAAGTTGCGGGCCCCTTCTCGCTCGCGCTCGTCAAAGCCCGCGCCGCCGGCCATCGCGTGGATCAGGTAGTAGGCGACGTCGATGTCGGCGCCCACGCGCTCGAGGCTGCGCGAATCGTTCACGTCGCCTTCGCGCAGCTCGTAGCCCTTTCGCTCCAGGTGCAGCGCTCTGGAAGGGTCGCGCACGAGACAGCGGACGCGAGCGCCCGTCCCACTCAGCGCGTCGGCGAGGCGGCCGCCGATGAACCCGGTGGCCCCGGTGACGAGAGCCCTTGTCGCGATCGGTCGAGGTTACCCCGGCAGATGCCGGCGCGCCCGCGGAGGAGTTCGTTCCCACCCTTCCTCCCGGACCTCGAGCAGCCTCAGCGGTTCAACGAGGCGGTGCGCGAGTTCTGCCGCGCCCACCCGCCCGGCGACAAGTAGATCAGGGCACTCGGCCGGTCGCGAGCCAAGCGCGTGCCGTCAGCCGGAACGGCTCGTTCTCGACGCCAAGGCGAACGCGGAACTCCTTCTTCAGGGCCGCCCGGCGCTCGGGCGCGAGCGATGTTGCGTAGGCGCCCGAGGGCGCGACGCCGCGCTCCAGCGGCTGCCACAGGTCCTCGAAGCCCTCGTAGCCGGCGCTGACGACCACCGCGGATCCGCGCACGCCGACGAGCCCGACCGCCGACCAGAGCTCGTCGAGCTGGCCGGGGGAGGAGAACGGCATGGTGCGTCCCTCGTCCACCTCTGCGGCGGAGGGGTCCAGCGCCCCAGCCGCATCCCAGAACCGCCGCAGCAGCGTCATCTCGCCGGCGTAGTCCCACACGGCAGCCGTGATCGTGCCGCCGCTGCGAGTGATCCGGCACATCTCGCGCACCCCGGCCTGCGGATCGGTCATGAAGTTCACGACGAGCTGGGCCAGCGCGTGGTCGAACGCATCGTCCTCGAAGGGCAGCGCCTCGGCGGCGCCCACCTCCACACGCACGCCCGGCTGGCGTTGGCGGCAGGCCTCCACGAACGGCTCCGACGGGTCGACCGCCGCCACCCGCTCGGCGCCAAGCACGTCGACGAGCTCGGCCGTCAGGGCCCCGGGGCCGCACCCGACGTCGACGGCGCGGTCACCGGGCTGCACCCCCGCGGCTGCGACCAGCGCACGCCCCAGCTCACGGCTATAGCGACCGACGAGGCCGTCGTACGCTTCTGCCGGCGTGCGGAACGTCGCCGCGCCGGGAGGATCCCCCATGCGGCGCAGCTTGCCGCGCCGGGTCGCCGCAGTCAAGGAGCCGCGCGGTGGGGGTAGGGGCCGGCTGGCCGCGCGTGCGTGCCGTCGCCTGCCGGGACTGGCGGCTCAGCTCCGCTGGCGACGCGGCGTCTTCGCCTTGCTCAGGTCGGGCGAGTGCGCGCCTCGGACGATCAGTCTGGGGCGCAGGCCGCAGCCGGAGGCCGAGGTCACCGGCGTCGAGAACAGCCCGCGGCCGTTCTCGGACCACACGAGCGTCTTCCCGTCGGGCGACCAGGACGGGTCGGGCTCTGGGCCGATCCTGCGCCCAGGACCGATCGCGCAGAGCGGCTCGGACGCGGTCGACGGGTTGCCGGTCCGGTAGATCTGGATCGTGGCGACGCTCAGGTTCGCCGTGTCGGTCTGGAGCGGCCGGCGCATGACCGCGAACTTGTCGCGGCGGCGCGTCAGCTCGGCGTCGGCGAGGACGTAGGAATTGGTGCCGGTATTCGGGTCACGGCCCGGGTCGCGGTAGAAGTCGACGCCCCTCGTCCGCTGGCCGACCCGGTTCGTGAAGATGTGGGCGTTGAAGATCCCGTAGCTGGTGGTGAGCACACGCTGCGAGTCGATCCACGCTGGATAGTTGTAGTCGTAGTAGCCGTCCGTCAGCCCGAGCTCCCTTGGCGGTCGCCTCCGGAAGTCGAAGAAGTCGGTGAACCAGGCCGACACCGTGGGACGCGTCTCCGACGTGCGCGGGTCGTAGAAGGTCGAGTAGACCGCGTTCTGGGTGGCAGCGATACGGCCGTTGGGAGAGAGATCCACGAAGAACGGCTCGGTAGAGAGGCTCGGCGACGGGTTGATCGCCCACTGGCGTGCCGGGACGATCCGCTGTCCGTTCGGACGGAACGAGTGCAGGAAGACGCTCCTGAGAGCGACGATCGTCCCGTTGTCGGCGATGCTGGGCGAGTAGTACGGGTTGCCCCGGCTGCCGTCCCGCGTCAGGCGGACCTGACCCGAGCCGTCCGCCTTCGCCATCCAGACGTTGCTCTTCTTGATGAAGACCATCGAGGCGCCCTGAGACGGAGCAGCCAGCGCGAGCCCGACGAGCGAGAGCGCAACGGTGACCGACCCCAATCGGTACACCGGGCGACCGTATCCGGGTCAGCCGGGCCGCGTCAACATCTACGCCAGAACTGATGTCTTTAGGGGTCTATGGACCCCCACTTGCCCACCGCCGGATCCATCACCCTGTACCTCGCACGCGCACGCCCAGAGCGTGACATCGATAGGAGAGCCGCATGTCGCTGGAAGCCAACAAGGAGCTCGTTCGCAGCTTCTACGCCGAGGTCATCAACGGCCAGGACCTCGACGCGATCGACCGCCTGCTGGTCCCGGACTTCGTCCACAACGGCGAGCCGCGCGGGCGGGACGGACAGCGGCAGCGGGTTCAGGCCTTCCTGACTGCGTTTCCCGACCTCCAGAGCGAGATCCTGATCAAGCTGGCCGAAGGCGACCTGGTGACGGCCCACCAGCGCTGGTGGGGCACGCACGACGCGGAGTTTCTCGGGGTGGAGGGAACGGGCAAGCAGGTGGAGTTCACCTCGACCGCCATCCTGCGGATCGAGGACGGGATGATCGCCCAGGCATGGGACCAGGTCGACCTGCTGGGCCTGCTCTCGCAGCTCCGCGGCTAGAGCTCATTGGGCGGTCCAGCCGCCGTCGACCAAGAGGGAAGTGCCGGTGACCAGGGCGGACGCCGGCGAGGCCAGGTAGACGACGGCGCCCGTCACGTCGTCGACGTGGCCGATGCGTCCGAGGGGAATGCGCGCGACCACCTCGCTCTTGAACGCCGCGTCCTTGAAGAACGGACGCGTCATGGGCGTGTCGATGAACGTCGGAGCGACCGAGTTGACGCGAATGCCCAGGCCCGCCAGCTCCAGCGCCAGCGCCTTCGTCAGGCCTTCGATGGCGTGCTTGGTCAGGCAGTAGACGGTTCGCCGCGGCGCACCCACGTGGCCCATCTGCGAGGACAGGTTCACGATGCTGCCCGCGCCCGCCTCGGTCATGCGCCGGACCGCGATCTGGGAGGTCGTGAACGTCGCCACCACGTTGACGTCCATCACGTGGGCCAGGTTCTCGGCGCTCACGTCGACGAACGGCTCCGGCACGTTCGTGCCCGCGCTGTTGACGAGCACGTCGAGTGCCGGCAGCTCCCGGAGCGCCGCCTCGGTCGCGGCGGCGCTCGTGACGTCGCACGGAAGCGCCCAGGCGCGGCGCCCGAGCGCGCGGATCTCCCCGGCCACGCCCTCGACGTCCGCCGCCGTCCGGCTGATCGCGGCGACGTCGGCGCCGGCTTCGGCCAGCGCGATCGCCGTCGCCCGGCCGATGCCCCGGCCGGCGCCGGTCACGACCGCGACCTTGCCGTCGAGGCGGAAGCGGCTGGTCACTCCGCCCCGCGAACGAGGCGGTCGAGCCGCATCCGGGCCGTGATGGCGTGGCCGGCCATCATCTCGGCGTCCGAGATGGCCGCCGCGGCGGGCGCGACCAGCCGGGTGCCCTCTTCGGTCAAGCGCTGGTAGGTGCAGGTCTTCAGGAACTTCCCGACCCACAGCCCGCCGGTGTAGCGGGCCGCCCGCGAGGTGGGGAGGACGTGGTTGGTGCCGATCGCCTTGTCGCCATAGACGACGGTGGCCTGGTCGCCGAGGAAGAGCGAGCCGTAGTTGCGCAGCTGGGCGAACCAGTCGTCGAGCCGGTCCGGCCGCACGTGCACCTCGAGGTGCTCGGACGCGTACGCGTTGACCAGCTCGATCGCCTCCTCGTCGCCTTCGGCGACGACCGCGATGCCGTAGTCGGCCCACGCCTTTCCGGCGGTCTCCGCGGTCGGCCAGGTCTCGAGCAGCGCGTCGAGCCGCTGGAGCACCGCTTCGGCGAGCCGCCGCGAGGTGGAGATGAACACCGCCTGGCTGGTCGGCCCGTGCTCCGCCTGGCCGAGCAGGTCGGCCGCAACGATGTCGGGGTCGGCGCCGTCGTCGGCGACCACGAGGATCTCGGTGGGGCCCGCGAGCAGGTCGATGCCCACCTCCCCGAACAGCTGGCGCTTCGCCTCCGCGACATAGGCGTTGCCCGCGCCCACGATCATGTCGACCGGCTCGATCTCGCCGTCCAGGCCGAACGCGAGCGCGGCAAGTCCCTGGACACCCCCGAGGCAGACGATCTCGTCCGCCCCCGACGTGCTCATCGCGTACAGCATCGCTGGGTGGATGCCCTCGCCCCGGAAGGGCGGCGCGCAGGCCACGACCCGGCCGACGCCGGCGACCTTGGGCACCACGACGGTCATGAACGACGAGGCCAGCATCGGGTAGCGGCCGCCCGGCACGTACGACCCCACGGCGTCGACCGGGATGTGCCGGTGGCCCAGCACCACGCCCGGGAGGGTCTCGACCTCGAGGTCGCACAGCGTGTCGCGCTGGGCGCGCGCGAAGCCGCGAACCTGCTCCTGCGCGAAGGTGATGTGCTGCTTCAGCTCGTCCGAGACGCGCGACTCCGCGTCGGCGATCTCGCGAGCGCCGACGCGAAAGGAGGGC
Source organism: Thermoleophilaceae bacterium (assembly GCA_034664085.1). Lineage (GTDB taxonomy): Bacteria > Actinomycetota > Thermoleophilia > Solirubrobacterales > Thermoleophilaceae > JACVRW01. The sequence continues at coordinate 35,439 of JAXDII010000018.1, read as the reverse complement.
GGGTCCCAGCCGTCGAGCATGCGCGAGTAGTCGCGAATCGCGCGCGCGCCGCCGGAGCCGATGCGCTTCAGCATCTCGGAGACCGTCCGCTCGACCTCTTCGCTGGCCGAGGTCCGCGGCGACGGCGCGTCCTTCAGGCACCTGGCCATCAGCTGGTCGGTCCGTTCACAGCGATGACGCCGACGATCTCGCACGAGCGCCACGAGAGCGAGGCACCGTGGAGGGCTGCACGGCGCCGAAGGACTTCGAGAGGCGCCCGCTTCAGACTGTTGCGTTCGAGCAGAGGAGGAGCAGGTGCGCTACATGGTGATCGAGACGTTCACGCACGGTCCGCGTCCGGTCTACTCGCGGGCCGCCGAACGCGGCCGCATGCTGCCGCCGGGTCTCCTGTACCTGGACAGCTGGATCGACGCGAGCCGACTCGACCGCTGCTTTCAGCTGATGGAGACCGACGACCCGAGCCTCTTCGACGAGTGGATCGCGGAGTGGAGTGACCTCGCGCGCTTCGAGGTCGTGCCGGTCATCGGCTCGGCGGAGGCTGCTGCGCGATCAGAGCCAGCTTCGCCGCCCGGGGGAGGCGCTTGATGCGCGCCTCTTCGCGCAGCGCGGCGGACCTGTCGGCGACCGAGATGACCGCCGCGAGCCTGACCGGTCTGCGGCTGCGCGTGTAGCGGCTGGCGGTGCCGGAGCCGTGCGCCGCCAGGCGCCGCTCGATGTCGGTGGTCCACCCGCAGTAGAGGCTGTCGTCGGCGCAGCGAAGCAGGTAGACGCAGGCCACGGGAAGGGTTTCGGCGGGACGGCGGCGCTTCCCTGCCCGGCTAGACCGCCGGCGCAGGTGCGGCCGGCCGGTCGGACAGCGCGGCCGGCAGCGTCCGCGCGCCCATCGCCAGCAACACGGCCGCGGCGCCCCCGTAACCCACGAACCAGACCCACGTGGCCAGGTCCGAGGTCGAGAACAGCTCGTCGTGCATGAGCGAGGCCACGACGGTCCCAGCGGTGAATACGAGCATCGCCGGCACGATCGCGGCCAGCTCCGTCCAGGTCCGGCGCCGGGAGTAGCGCCAGCTGCAGTAGGCGTAGACGTCCACCATGGCATCGCGGGCGACGAGCAGGGCGAGTCCGAGGATGGCGAACACGACCGCCTGGCCGCTGAGGAAGACGCGCGCCCACGCCGCCAGGGCGGGGCCCTGCACTTCCGGGACCTCCCGGTTGCGCGCCGTCCACGCCGGTGCTCGAGCGCGCCCTCCCGCTGCTCGATCCCGATGGCCCGTGCGAGCGCCGCGAGATCGTGGTGGAGATGGCGTTCGGCGGCGGGAAATGGCCGACCGTCTCATGGCCCGGGCCGCCGGCGCGGTGTACGACGCGGAGCCGGGCTAGCTACGGGGCCGCCGGCTCCTCCCGCCGGTAGAGCATCACGCTCACGGCCAGGATCCAGATCAGGCCCAGGAGGAGGGCGAAGAAGCCCACCGGCGTGAGGCAGAGGATGCCGAGCACGATCGTGATCCACCCGAGCCAGACGGGCAGCACCCTCGTACGCACGGCGAGCACCCCCACGGCGAGGAAGAAGATCGCGTAGCCGGCGGCGATCGGGAAGAAGAACTCGTTGCTCAGGATCGTGAGTGTCTGCGTGACGCTGGCCGGCACGTCGTCGATGGTGTCCGCCACCGCGAACGTGAGGCTCAGGGCCGACAGCAGGCCGACGGCGGCGATGATCGCACCCGCGAAGCTCAGCGACGACAGCCGCGCCGGACCCGGCTCCACGCGCCGCAACGCGCTCCACACACTGGCCGCGAACCAGACGAAGAAGACGGTCGCCCACGCGCCGATGAGGCTGCTCCATATCTGGGCGTCCTCGTTGTCCCTCCAGAAGTCGACGATCGCGCGCCGAGAGTCGTCGTTGTCGGGTGTCTCGCCGCCGATGACGATCGCGAGCACGATCAGCGCGACGAAGACGATCCCGGCCAGAGGAGCGAACCGCAGCAGTGCGGGAGATCTCATCGGCCGATCGTCTCACCATCCGGTGGGGTCGCGCTAGGGCCTAGCCGCCTTTGCTCCAGATCTCCACCTCGACGGCCACCTCGCCCGGCGAGGGGTAGACCGGCGCGGCGCCAACCGCGATCGCGCAGCCCTGCTCGTAGCGGTCGCCGCGCGGCGCCACCACGCCGGTGTTCGCCGGCAGGCGCCCGATTCGGAAGCGAACCGGCCGTCCCGTCACGGCCAGGACTCGGCGCGCGTGTGCCTGCAGCCCGGCCACCGTGAAGCAGCGCTCGCCGGAGGCGTCCATCAGGGCCACCGCGAGCGAGCTGCGGCCGTACAGCCGGCGGTCCAGCGAGCGCGGCGGACCGCCCATGACAGACAGCTCGCGGTCGGCCACGCCCAACCCGCCGGCCAGGCTCAGGTCGGGGGAGCCCCCGGGCTGGAGGATGCGGCCGCAGGGGCCGCCCCCGCCGGGGCGGGCCACCGCCCGCCATCCGGACCAGCCGGTGCGCCGCAGCAGCGCCTGCGTCCGGCGCGCCAGCGTGCGCGGCGGGATGCAGTCCGCGGCCGCCTCGAGCGCCGCGACGTCTCGCGTGAGGCGTGCCACCTTCGCGCGCGCCACGCCGTAGCCGGCCGGCATCGGCTCCAGGCCGGCGCGGCCGCAGGCCGCCGGCCCGCGTCCCGGGATCACCGCGATCGCGGCCTCCTGAGCGCAGGCAACCAGCGGCGGGGCCGTCTTTCCGCTGGCGGTCCAGGTCCGGGCGCACACGGCCGTCGGCGAGCGGCCGTCTGCGCTCGTGACGCTGACGCCGCCGCTCAGGTCGGGCCGCTCGTAGCAGGCCACCACCCCGATCGCGAGCTGCTCGGGGTCGGCCATGATGCGGGCGACGGTCGCCCCGCTCGCACCGAGCAGGAACACCGCCAGCGCCAGCACCCCGAGCCGCCGCCGCCCCAGCCGGCGGCGCGCCGGCGCGGGGGCGGCGACCGCTGACTCCAGCGCGTCGCCCAGCCTGTTGACGAACGGGATCTCGCTCATGGTGTCGCCTCCGCCTGCATCAGGTTGTTGAGCCGCGCCAGCCCGCGGTGAACGCGCCGGCGCGCCGCGCCTTCGCTGCACCCGAGCCGGGTGGCGATCTCGCGGTAGTCGAGCTCGCCGACCACCCGCAGGCGGACCGCGTCGCGCTCGCCGCCGGTCATCTGGTCGAGCGCCGCCGCCAGCGCGGCGCGGTGCTCGTCGGCATCCGCCAGCGCCTCGATGCGGGCGATCGACTCCTGGTCGAGCGCCGGCACCTCTACACCCAGGCGTCGGATCGCGCGGCGCTCCACCTCCTGGCGGCGGAACCAGTGCGACAGCTCCTTCGCCGCGATGCCGTACAGCCACGCTCCGCCGGGCCGCCCGACGTCGCGGAAGTGCCGGCGCCGCTCGTAGGCGACAGCGAACGTCTCGGCCAGCAGGTCGGCCGCCACCTCGGCGTCCAGCACGCGCCGGTAGAAGTAGGCCAGCAGCCGCTCGGCCCAGCGGTCGTACAGCTCCCTGAACGCACGCGGGTCGTCGCGCGACGCCAGGATCAGCTCCGCGTCGGTCACCGCTGTGAGTCTCTCCTCCGGGCCGGTCAAGGTTCCACCCCGCATACGCCCCGACGGGGCCCCGGCGTTACGCGCGCGGGGGCTAGAGGCGCTGCCGGGCCAGCCCGAACGGGCTGCCCTCGGAGTCCCTGCAGATCGCCCACGCCTCGCCCGGGTGGACGATGCTGCCGCCGAGCGCCTCGACCTGCTCGAGCGCGGCGGCGATGTCGCTCACCTCGAAATAGGGGAGCGAGTGGGTGTCGCCGGGGCCGCGCCCGCGCTCGTGGACTCCGACCGCGGCGCCTTCCGAATGCGTCTGCCAACCCTCACCCTCGCCGTCGCGGCGAGGCTCGAGCTCGACTCCGAGCAGCCCTTCCCAGAAGGAGCGGGCGCGCTCGGGGTCGTCGGCGGGGAACTCCACGAGTGAGAGCGGCACCGGCCGCACGATAGAGGGGCGCTCAAACGCTGGCGGCGCGGTCCATGCCCCGCAGGAGCAGGGCGGTGCGGATCGCGGCGCCGACCTGGTTCGCGACGATGCTGAGCAGCTGCGCGTCCTCGTCGTCGAACGCGTTCTCGACGAGCTCCTCGAGATTGATGGCGCCCCACGGCGCGCCCTCCACCAGCAGCGGGGCGACCAGCTCGGAGCGCACGTCGGTCGTCTCTGGAGTCGCCTGATAGTCGGGATCCGCGCGCACGTCGTTCACCAGCAGCGGCGCGCGCTCGCGCAGGCAGCGCCCGATCATGCCCTCACCCACGTGCTGGCTCCACTCGCGCAGGCGCAGGTCGACGAACGGCGAGCCCCGTACGGCGACCGCTTCGACGCGGTCGTCCTCCCGCAGCCGGATCACCGCGCACAGGTGGTACCCGAACGCGCGATGCAGCTCCTCCACGGTCGCCTCTGCGATCTCGCGCGCGTCGGTCATCCCGGCCAGGCGGGCGCCGAGCGCGTTGGCGAGCGCCATCTGGCGCGACCGCTTGGCGAGCTGGACCGCCATCTGGGCGGCCCCGTTGCGCCGGGCCGGGCCGTTGGAGGGCGCGAGCTGCCAGCCGTCGCGGCCGGCCGCCTTGGCGGCGTACATGGCGTCGTCGGCGTGCTGGAGCGCGCGCTCGGCGCTGGCGCCCGCCGCACCGGCCAGCGCGACCACGCCAACGCTGGCGCTCACCTGGCGCACGCCGCCCTGCGTGGTCGGGACGCCCTCCTCGCGCAGCCGCGCGAGCAGGGCGGCGGCCACCCGCTCCGCCTCGGCCTCGTCGGCGCGCGGCAGGAGGACGGCGAACTCGTCGCCGCCGAGGCGGCCCAGGATGTCGGATGTGCGCAGCCGCTCCTGCATCGCCCGGCCCGAGTGCACGAGCAGGCGGTCGCCGATAACGTGCCCGAGCGAGTCGTTGAGCTGCTTGAAGTGGTCCAGGTCCAGGAGCAGCAGGGCCCCGCGGGCGTCCTCGTGGCGGCGTGAGGCCAGGTGGTCCGCCAGAGCTGCCAGGAACCCGCGCCGGTTGGGCAGTCCGGTCAGCTCGTCGACCTCGGCGAGCCGGCGCAGCTCCGCCTCGTAGCGGCGGCGCTCGGTGACGTCCGTGAAGGTGGCCACCACCGCCGCGGCGCGCCCCGGCCCGGCCACCGGCACGGCACTCACCGACAGCCACCGCAGGCCGCCGCCGCCGTCGTTCGCCCCCATGACCATGTTGTGGACGGGCGCTCCGGAGCGCAGCGCGACCGCGTGCGGGAAGGCGTCGGCGGGCATCTCCACGCCGTCCTCGTAGATCGCGTCCAGGTTCAGCTCGATCGGGGTGCGGCCGACCAGCTCCGCCGTCGGGCGGCCGAGGATGGCCGCCGCGGCGTGGTTGCAGGCCAGCATCGTGCCGTCGGCCTTCATCACGACCACGCCGACCTCCACCGCGTCGATGACGGGCTGCCAATCCGCGGGCGGCAGCACGAATCGATCCCGCGGGTCCGCCATTCGTCTTCATCGACCCAAACGGGTCCCGGCTGTACAGGAAGGGGGTCGATCATTGGTCCAGGGGCGGGGAACTTGCATCCCCTCCGCAGGGCCTATCTCCAGAGGCAGAGGCTCAAGCGACAGGACCCTGAGGAGGCTTGCATGACCCTGACCGTCCAGGACGTGAAGACGTGGCGCGGCATGAAGATGGTGGATGCCGACGGCGACAAGATCGGCACCATCGAGGACATCTACTTCGACCGCCAGACCGGCGAGCCCGAGTGGGCGACCGTGAGAACCGGCCTGCTCGGGACCAGGGTCAGCTTCGTGCCGATCGCCGAGGCCGAGGTCGCCGGCGACAGGGAGGTGCGCGTCCCGTTCCAGAAGGAGCAGGTCAAGGATGCGCCCAACATCGAGGCCGATGGCGAGCTCTCGCCTGAGGAGGAGCGCCAGCTCTACGAGCACTACGGGCGCGGCGACTACGGCGACTGGCAGGGCGAGGACCGCACGCTCGCGCTGGACCTGCCGGACAACGCCGAGCAGCGCGGACGCTTCGAGCGCTCCAGCGGCGGTGGCGACGAGCCCCCGATCGTCGGCGTGCGGCTGCGCCGCCTGATCGTCGTGGCCGTGCCCCCGCCGCCGCCCGGCGGCCAGGACCAGCCGGCAGCCGGACCGCCGCCGGCCTAGCGCCTCCGGAGTAGCCTGTCCTGGCGAGACAGGCCGTGCCGTTCGTCGCCTACGTCCACGCCCGCGAGCCGGATCAGCCGGAGGGGGGCGGGCGGGCTCCGTGGGAGCCCAACTGGCGCATCTGGCGCTGGATCGCGGTGGCGGCCCTGGTGACCTACGCGGCCACGCGCGCCGAGGGCGCGCTGGAGGCGCTGCTGGTGTTCGTGGTGTTCGGGCTCTGCTGCCGCGCCGCGCTCGAGGCGCTGCCCGACGGCGACGGCCTCAACCAGTACCGCCAGTAGCGGTCAGGCGGGCCAGAAGCCCTCGACCATCTCGGTGTCGGCCCGAGGGTCGTCGATCTTGGTCGAGCACATGATCAGCACGGCGTCGTCGGGGCCTTCGTTCCAGACGGAGCGCAAGGTCTCCGGCGCGACGCAGACGAGGGTGCCGGCCGGGAGGTCGAGCACCTCGTCCTCGAGCTTGAACTGCAGCGTGCCGGACGCGACGAAGTAGATCTCCTCCTGCGTCTTGTGGCGGTGGCCGTAGCCGCCCTTGCCGCCCGTCTGCGCGGGCATGCGGCGCCAGGTGAAGGAGACCTGCTCGTTTCCCAAGTCGCCGGCTGCGGACATCCGCATCTCGCCGGGGTAGTCGCCGAGCACGTCCGGGATCTGCTCGAGCGCCTTGACTGTGTAGCCGGCCATCTCGCCTCCAGTCGGTCGAGGGCGTCGCCGCGGATGCGGCCCAGGGCGGACACTAACGCCAGCGAAGGGCTTCATCTGCCATACCAGTATGGATTCGCCATTGGTAGAGTCCACGCGCCTTGATCGCAGCTCTTGCACTGGGGTCCGGGGCTGCGTTGCTGTGGGGTGCATGGGCGCTGCTGGTCGCCGCGCCCGCGCGCGTCATCTCCCCGCTACCCACCTTGTTCTGGACATGCGCGCTCGCGGTCGTGCCGTCGGCGCTCGTGGCCCTGCCCAGCGGGCTGCCGTCCGGCAGCACCTCGACCTGGGTGTTCGCGATCCTCGCCGGGGTCTCGTTCTTCGTCGCCATCCTCTGCTTCTTCGTGGCGATCCAGGGGGCGAACGTGAGCCTCGTGGCCCCGATCCTCGCCTGCGACGGGGCGATTGCCGCGATCCTCGCCGCGGTCACGGGTTCGACGCTGCCGCTCGGAGCGTCGGCGGCGCTCGCCCTGATGGTGGTGGGCATCTTCCTGGTCGCGCGTCCGCCGGACGGGACCGACGAGGCCCCAAAGGGACCCTTCGCGCTCACTCATCGGCGGCCGATCTACGTGACGGTCGCGCTCGCGGCCGGCAGCGCTCTCACGTACGGCCTGACCTTCTTCTTCACCGGCGAGGCCAACGACATGGACGCGTTCTGGCTGGTGGCGATCTCGCGAACCGTCTCGGCGCTCTGCGCCTTCGCGGTGATCCTCACCCGAGGGGGCGTGCGCGTTCCTCCCTCCGGAATGTGGAAGTACATCGTCCCGGCCTGCATCGTGGACGTCGTGGGCTACATCCTGTTCGTCCACGGAACGCGGCACGAGGTGTCGGTGACCGCGGTCGCCGCCTCCCAGTACGCCGTGGTGGCCGCGCTCGGAGGCGTCATCCTCTTCAAGGAGCAGATGTCGGGCCTCCAGCGGCTCGGGATCGCGACGCTCGTGGTCGCCGTTGGCGCGATCACCGTGCAGCTCAGCTGACCCAGGCCGCCGACACCGCTCGTTCTGGGATGCAACACTGGTGCACCACATTGTCCAGGCCCAGAACGTTCGGGGGCCGTTCCGGAGGTCCTAGTGAGCGACGAGCTGTTCGAGGTTGGATTGGGAATCAGGCGTGAGGTCCTCGGTGAGGACTACGTCGACCGGGCGCTTGCGGGCGCCGACGACTTCTCGCGCGACTTCCAGCGCCTCGTAACGGAGTACTGCTGGGGGGCCGGCTGGGGCCGCACCGCGCTGTCGCGGCGCGATCGCAGCCTGCTGAACCTGGTGATGCTCGGCGCGCTCAACCGCGGGCACGAGTTCAAGCTGCACCTGCGCGGCGCGCTGCGAAACGGCTGCACCAAGCCGGAGATCGGCGACGCCCTGATCCAGCTGGGCATCTACGCCGGCATCCCCGCCGGGGTGGAGGCGTTTCGCCTCGCCCGCGAGGTATTCGAGGCGATCGAGGCCGAGCCCGACGCCTAGCAGAAGGCCACGTCCCTTGACGATACTGCCATGCGGATCTAGCATGCCAGAGTTGAGAGATGGCCGGTTTGATCAATGACTCAGGGGCGAGCGAGCCCACGGTTGTCGCGTGCGCCTACCAGGTCACGGACTCCCGCCACAGCGTCACCTCCGACGCTCCGCCCGTCCTGCTCATCCACGGCGTGGGCCTCGACCGCACCATGTGGCGCCACCAGGTCGGCCCGCTTTCGCGCCGCGCTCCCGTCTTCACCTACGACCTGCGGGGGCACGGCGAGTCGCCGGCGCTCGAGCTGGTCGAGTCGCTCGGCGACTACCTGGCCGACCTCGTCTGGCTGCTGGACGAGCGGTTTCGGGCCGAACGGGTCGACGTCGTCGGGTTCTCACTCGGCGGGCTGATCGCCCAGGCGTTCGCGGTCGAGCACCCCGAGCGCGTGAACCGGCTCGTCCTGTCGAACACGTTCGCCCGCGACCCCGCGGACCGGGAGCTGATCATGGAGCGGCTGAGCGCCGTCCGGACGGCCTCCGAGGACGGTGCCGTGGAGGCCTCGCTGTCGCGCTGGTTCACCGCGGACTTCCTGTCGAGCGACGGGGACAGCCTCGACTGGATCGGCGCACGGCTCAAGAGCAACGATCGACGCGCCTACCTGGCAAGCCACAGGATCACGGCGACTGCCGATCACACGCTCGCCGACCGGCTGCACCAGATCACGGCGCCGACGCTCGTGCTCACGGCCGAAGACGACCTCGGCGCGACGCCCACGATGGCCCACCGCCTAGCGGACTCCATCGCCGGCGCCGAATGCCGGATCCTGGAGGGCTGCCGGCACCTCTGCATGATCGAGCGTCCGGACGACTACCTGCGGGTGCTCACCGACTTCCTCTACCCGGCCCAGCCCGCGGCGGCGCTCGCGCCGGCGGTCCCGGATCGCGAGTAGGGTCGCCCGATGCCGGACGGCGTCCATGCGGTCACCAAGCTGCGCTGCGACCCCGCGGACGCGGAGCGGCTGGAGGCGCTCATGGTCGAGGACTACGAGCACCTGGCCACCAACAGCGCCTTCATCGAGGGCCGCCTGATCGCCTCCGTCGGCGAGCCGGGCACGTACTTCCACGTCACGCACTGGAGCTCCGCCGAGGCGCTCGCCGAGGCGGCTCAGGACCCGGTGGTCAAGCGGATCTTCGGCGGGCTGCCGCTCGCCGCGCAGCCCGAGGGGCACCGCGGCAGCGTCGTCGTGTCGGTTGCGGGCGGCACGGTCACGCGACCAGTGGTCTGACGCCCAGGCGGACGGTCATCGTCCGCTGCGGCGGATTCGATCCATCCAATCTGCCATGCTAGACCGGCACGATGGCACCAGCCAAGCCGGGATCCGCCAAGCAGCCTGAAGCGCTCCAGCGCAGCGTGGTGGAGATCCTCCGCCGCGCCATCGTGAGGGGCGACCTCTTTCCCGGCGAGAAGCTGGCCGAGACGCGCATCGCAGCGCAGCTGGGCGTGAGCCGCACACCGGTGCGGGAGGCGTTCAAGCAGCTCCAGTCAGAGGGCCTGGTCTCGGTCGTGAGCCGGTCGGGGACGTTCGTCACCCAGCTCTCGTCCGAGGATCTCGCCCAGCTCTACGCCGTTCGCGAGGCGCTCGAGGGGATGGTCGCGCGCGTGGCGGCCGAGGCCCGCACCGACGCGGATCTGGAGCTGCTGCGGGCCAACCTCGAGCGAACCGAGCGGGCGGTCCAGGCGGGCGACCGCTCCGAGTTCATCTCCTGCGACATCGAGTTTCACCGGCTCATGATCGACGCCACCAAGAACGAGAAGCTCGCCGAGCACTGCGCGTTCCTGGAGAACCGCATCCAGCGCGAGCGGCTCGCGTTCGTGGTCACGGGGCGCGCCGGCCGCATCCAGCGCTCTTGGTCGGAGCACAGCAAGGTGGTCGCCGCCGTTGAGGCGGGCAACCCCAACGCCGCCGAGCGGGCGATGCGCCAGCACGTGCAGAAGGGCCGCGAGGAGCTCGTGCGCGCCCTGCAGGAGCACGAGCGCTCGCGGCAGTTCACCCGCCTCGCCCCGCTGGTCCAGCCGGTCGGCGAGAGCACTCCCGCGCGGCGCTGACGCCGGCTTTTCGCGATTGCTCGCAGGGAATCCTGGTGCTCTAATCTGGTATGGTAGCCTGGGGCGCATGAGCGGGGTGCAAGGGCACCCCACGCGTCGGAAGCCTCTCGTCGTGGCGTCGCGAATGGAGACACAGTGAGCAAACCGGCAGTGCCGAGCTACGGCTACTTCACGATGCTGGACAACTTCGAGAACCGCCTGCCGTACACGGAGGTGCTCGAGAACTTCACGGCGCAGGCGCAGCTCTGCGAGCAGGTCGGGTTCGACACCGTCTGGACCGGCGAGCATCACTTCGGCCACGAGGGCTTCGACATCCACCCGAACCCGGTGATCACGGGAACGCATGTGGCCGCGCTCACGTCGAAGATCAGGATCGGCTTCGCCGGGCTGATCGCTCCGGAGTGGCACCCGCTGCGGCTCGCCGAAGACGTCGCGCTGCTCGACCACCTGAGCGGGGGCCGGGTCGACTGCGGGCTGGGGCGCGGCCTCTCCGCCCGCGAGCTCACGAACCTGAGCCCCAACGCCGACCGGCGCAACTCGATGCGCAACGAAGCGCTGTTCACGGAGATCATCGAGGTCGTCAAGAAGGCCTGGACCGAGGATCCCTTCACGCACGACGGTCTGTTCTTCCAGTTCCCGCACCGCGGCGTGCGCGACCACACCGTCCCGTGGTTCGACCGGGACGCGCGCTACCGCTCGGAGGCGGATGAGTACGTGGGCATGCGGATCGTGCCGGGCCCGGTGCAGAGCCCGCACCCGCCGCTGTGGAACGTGACGGACAGCAACTCGGGGTTCCGCTACTCGGCCAAGATGGGGATGAAGCCGATCTGCTGGCTGAGGTCCACGCGCGGCATCGTCGAGGCCTACACCACCTACAGGGACGAGGTGGCGGCGAGCGGCGGAGAGGAGCTCGACATCGGCCAGAACTGCGGCCTGCTGCGCACCTGTTACGTCGCTGAGACGATGGAGGAAGCCAGGAAGCTGGCCGAGGAGCCGATCGAGTTCCTCTACCGCAACTACGTCGGCGGCTACCGCGGGCGCAACATCTACGCCGACCCGGGCGAGACGCTCAGCGAAGCCGACGAGCTGGCCAGCTGGTTCGACTTCCTCTGGGACCGCGACCACCTGCTGGTCGGCACCCCCGAGATCGTCGCCGAGAAGATCGTGAAGCTGAAGGCGACCACCGGCATGGACCACCTGCTGACCCTGATGTGGCTGCCGGGCCTGGACCAGAGCTCGATCATGCGGTCCATCGAGCTGTTCGGCGAGCAGGTCATCCCGCTCGTCGAGGAGTCCTCCCGTCCGGTTGCCGCATCGAGCTGAGAGAGGCCAGAGCATGTCCGACGGGCGAGCGTTGATCGACAACATCGTGCGGGTCTGGAACGCGCGCGACCGCGAGGGCATCCTCCGCACCTACGCCGACGACGCGATCATCGAGATGCCGGGTGGTGCTCGCGTCGAGGGCCGGGAGGCAATCGAGCGCTGGCTCGACGGCCGTCTCGCCCAGCTGGGTGACTTCCGTACGAACAAGGTGGTCCGGGCCGCGGAGGGCGAGTGGGTCTGCGTTGAGTACGAGACCCATTTCGGGCCTGCCGGCGAGACGCCGGTTCACGTCCGCGGCGCCGAGGTGTACCGCGTGAGCGAGGACGGACTGATTCGCGAGCAGCGGCAGTACAACTTCGTCGTCGACCCCGGTGTGCAGCTGCGCGAGCTGTAGCGCTCCGGAGTCCGAGCAAGGAGGAACGAGCATGTCCACCGCAACCGGGCAGCGACTCCGTCAGTACCAGCTGTACATCGGCGGGCAGCTAGTCGATCCGACCGACGACGACTACATGGAGAGCATCAACCCCGCCACCGGGGAGGCGTGGTACGAGTTCCCGCGCGCCGGCGCCGGCGACGTGGACCGGGCCGTGAAGGCCGCCCGGGCTGCCTTCGAGGATCCCGCCTGGCGTCACATGCGGCCGACCGCCCGCGGACAGCTGCTGCGTCGGATCGCGGACGTGCTGCGCGAGGTCGGGCCTCACCTCGCGGAGGTCGAGACCCGCGACAACGGCAAGCTGATCCGCGAGATGCGCGTCCAGCATCAGCAGATCCCCGTGTTCTGGGACTACTTCGCCGGCTGGTGCGACAAGTGGGCCGGGTCGGTCCCGCCGTCCGAGAACCACCTGACGCTGAACTACCTGCGGCCCGAGCCGATGGGCGTCGTGGCGGCGATCGTGCCGTGGAACTCGCCGATGCTGGTGAGCACATACAAGCTCGCTCCGGCACTCGCGGCCGGTAACACGGTGATCATCAAGCCCTCCGAGCACACCACGGCCTCGCTGCTCGAGCTGGCCGAGCGCCTGGGCGACGTGGGGCTCCCGCCCGGCGTCCTCAACATCGTCTCGGGGGACGGGAAGGTCACCGGTGAGGCGCTGATCCAGCACCCCGAGGTGGACATGATCAGCTTCACGGGCTCGGCCGCCACCGGCCGGCGGATCTGCGAGGTCGCCGCCGCCCGCACCGTGCCGACCCACATGGAGCTCGGCGGCAAGTCGCCGAACATCGTGTTCGACGACGCCGACACCAACAACGCCGCGCTCGGCATCGTCGGCGGCATCTTCGCCGCCGCGGGGCAGAGCTGCGTCGCCGGATCGCGCTGCTTCCTGCAGCGCGGCGTCTACGACGACGTCGTGTCGCGCGTGGTGGAGCGCGCCAAGGGCATCCGGCTCGGAGACCCGATGAGCGACCAGACCGACGTCGGGCCGATCGCGTTCGAGCAGCAGATGAACAAGGTCCTCTCCTACTTCGAGATCGCGCTCGGCGAGGGCGCCGATATCACTCTGGGCGGCAGCCGCGTGGGCGGCGAGCTCGAGCGCGGCTACTACGTGGAGCCCACGGTCGTGGAGGGAGTGCGCAACGAGATGCGCGTCGCCCAGGAGGAGATCTTCGGCCCAGTCCTGTCCGTGATCCCGTTCGACACCGAGGACGAGGTCGTCCGGATGGCCAACGACGTGAGGTACGGCCTGGCGGCCGGCATCTGGACCACCAACCTCTCGCGCGCGCACCGGATCGCGCACCGCATCGACGCCGGGACGGTCTGGGTCAACACCTATCGCGCGCAGTCGCCGCTGATATCGAACGGCGGCTTCAAGCAGAGCGGCCACGGCAAGGAGAACGGGCTCGAGGTGATGCGCGAGTACACGCGCGTGAAGAGCGTCTGGGTCAACCTCTCAGACGAGCCGGCGGGCGACCCCTTCGTGATCAAGACCGACTGATCAGCGCGCCACTGATCATCGTCGGCGCGTCGCTGGCGGGGCTGCGCGCGGCCGACGCGATTCGCGCGGCCGGCTGCGACGACCACGTGATCGTCGTCGGCGACGAGCCGCACCTCCCCTACAACCGTCCGCCGCTCTCGAAGCAGGTGCTCGCCGGGAGCCAGTCGGTGGAGGACTGTGCGTTCGACTGCGCCGCGCTCGACGTCGAATGGCGTCTCGGAGTGGGCGCCACCTCGCTCGATCCGCGGCGCCGTGAGATCGAGCTGGCCGACGGGGCGCGCCTGCGCTACGCGCGAGTGCTGCTGGCCACGGGCGCCCGGGCGCGTGCCTGGCCGGGCACCTCGGGCGACCTCGAGGGGCTGTTCACGGTGCGCGGGCTCGAGGACGCGGTCGCGCTGCGGGCTGCCCTGCTGCGGTCGCCGCGGGTGGCCGTGATCGGCGCCGGCTTCGTGGGCTGCGAGGTGGCGGCCTCCGCGCGCACGCTGGGGCTCGACGTGACCCTGATCGACGTCGCCGAGCAGCCGATGGTTCCGCTGGGCCCCGAGCTCGGCGCCCGCTGCGCAGCCCTGCACCGGGCGCGCGGGGTGTCGCTGCGCCTCGGCGTCGGGGTCGCCGGCTTCGAGGGCGCCGGCCGACTGGAATCCGTGCGGCTGGCCGACGGGTCCCGGGTGCCGGCCGACGTGGGCGTAGTGGCGCTCGGGGCGGCGCCGAACACCGAGTGGCTGCGGGGCTCCGGGCTGCGCCTGGAGCCCGGAGTGTCGTGCGACGCGACGCTGATGGCCATCGGAGCCGAGGACGTCTTCTGCGCTGGCGACATCACGGCCTGGCCGCACCCGCTCGCCGGCGGCCTGCCCATTCGCGTCGAGCACTGGGCGACCGCGGCCGAGCAGGGAGCGGTGGCCGGCCGCAACCTCGTGGCCGATCCGGCCGCGCGCGAGCCCTACACCGGGCTGCCCTCCTTCTGGTCGGACCAGTACGACGTGAAGATCCAGGCGGTCGGGCTGCCCGGCCACGCCGAGCGGATGCACGTCGTGGAGGAGCGGGAGGACGGGCGGCTGGTGGCGGTGGGGGAGCGAGGGGGACTTGCGGTGGCGGCCGTTGCTTTCAATGCGCCCGCTCGCCTGGCATGGTACCGCCGTCAGCTGGCGCAGGGCGAGGCGCTGGATGTGCTGCTGGAGCGTCCTGCAAGCGCCGCAAGCGGCCCGTGAGAACCGTCAGAAAACAGGCATGCCAGGATGTCGTACTGGTATGGTAGCCTGCCATATCCGACGTGGGCGATAGTGGTCTCATACCGCGCGCGCACGCACGTTGCTGCTCTTAGCGAGGGAAAGGCAGATGATGAGCTTGGGCTTCGAGGGTGCCTTGAGTTTTGGCCGGCTTAGCCGTGCGGCTGCGTTGGGGGCGCTCGTTCTGAGCCTCGCCGCGGCAGGTTGCGGTGGCGACGACGACGGTGGTGGCGAGGCGGATGCCGGCGGGAGCAGCGCCGGAGGCACAGACGCCTACCTGGCCACCGCGAAGCAGAAGCTCGAGGACTCCTACGCCGGGAAGTCCTACAAGTCGCCGCCCACCACGGCGCCCAAGCCCGAGCCCGGCAAGAACGTCTGGGTGATCGTGTTCGGCACCGCCTCGTCCGATGCCGCCGTCGTGGCGGAGCAGTCGAAGGAGATCGGCGAGATGCTCGGCTGGAACGTCACCATCGGCGACGGCAAGTTCGACCCCAGCACCGATGCCAACCTGATCCGCCAGGCCGTTGCCGCGAAGGCGGACGGCATCGTCCTGTACCTGATCGACTGCGAGTCGGTCAAGAGCGCCCTCGGGGCGGCCAAGCGAGCCAACATCCCGGTCGCCGCGATCCAGGGCATCGACTGCGACGAGTTCAACCCGGGCGCAGAGCGGCTCTACACGTACAACATCCCTTACACGACCGGCGTGATGGTCCCCTGGAGCCGCTCGATCGGTGAGAACCAGGCCGTCTGGTCGATCGTCGCCAGCGAAGGCAAGGGCAAGGCCATGTACCTCCGTCAGACCGACGAGGAGTACGGCCAGCCGATCGTCGACGCCTTCCAGAAGGAGTTCGAGAAGTGCTCCGGCTGCGAGTACGTGGGGAACATCGACTTCACGGGACTCGACTTCGGGCCGAACCTCCAGCAGAAGGTCGGCCAGGCGCTGATCCAGCACCCCGACGTGAACATCATCGCCGCCCCGTATGACGGCGTCGTGACCGCGGGTGTGGCGGCGGCCGTCAGGCAGTCACCGCGCGGGGACGAGGTCATGGTCATCGGCGCCGAGGGGCTGCCGGAGAACATGGACCTGATCCGCAACGGCCAGGGCCAGGCCGCCGCGGCCGGCCTCGCACCGGAGTGGGAGGGCTGGGCCGGCATGGACGCGATCAACCGCCTCATGCACGGAGAGCCGGGTCAGCCCAGCGGAATCGGCGTGGGCATGACGGACAAGGAGCACGCGCCGGCGACCGGCGGCTACCAGCCCCCGTTCGACTTCAAGGCCATCTACAAGAAGGCGTGGGGCATCGAATGACGGTGGTCGAGGAGCCGGCGCTGACCGTCGCGGGCCTCTCGAAGGCGTTCGGCTCGACGCAGGCCCTCGACGACGTCTCGATGCGAGTGGCGCGTGGCTCGATCCACGCGCTGCTCGGCGGCAACGGTTCAGGCAAGTCCACGCTGATCAAGATCCTCGCCGGAGTCGAGACCGCCGACTCCGGCAGCCTGACGATCGGGTCGACGACGATCGAGGCGGCCCACCAGACGCCGGCGCAGGCCCGCGACCTGGGCGTGCGCTTCGTGCACCAGCAGCAGTCGACGTTCGGAGAGCTGACGATCGCGGAGAACCTCGCGTTCGGGCATCACTTCGAGCGCGGCTTCCTGCGCCGGATCCAGTGGTCGCGCCAGCGCCGGCGGGCGGCCGAGCTGCTCGACCGTTTCGGCATCGAGGCATCGCCGCGGGCGCTCGTGAGCTCGCTGCGGCCGGCGACCCAGACGATGGTCGCGATCGCTCGCGCCCTCCAGGACCAGGAGGGTGCGAGCGCCGGCCTGCTCGTCCTCGACGAGCCCACGGCATCGCTCACGAGCCAGGAGGTCGACGTGCTCCTGGCCGCGCTCAAGCGCTACGCGGCCGCGGGGCAGACGATCCTCTACGTCACGCACCGCCTCGAGGAAGTGGTCGCGGTGGCGGACGAGTCGACGGTGCTGCGCGACGGCAGGGTTGCCTCCGTCCTGCCCCGGGAGCGGCTCGACCACGACACGCTGGTCAGCGCGATCGTCGGCCGGCAGGTCTCGCGCATCTTCGCCGAGAAGAGCAAGCCGCCGTCGGAGGGCACCGTCCTCGAGGCGCACGAGCTGTGCGGCGGCCCCGTCCGCGCCGCGAACCTGCAGCTGCACCCCGGCGAGATCGTCGGCGTGGCCGGGCTGCTCGGCTCGGGCCGCACCGGGCTGCTGCGGCTGCTCTTCGGGGACGCCAAGCCCGCGAGCGGCGAGATCCGGATCGACGGCAACGCCGTGACGCTTCACAGTCCCGCGCGCGCGATGCGCGCAGGCATCGTCTTCGTTCCGGAGGACCGCGCTCGCGACGCCAGCTTCCACGAGCTGTCCGTGCGCGAGAACCTCGCGATCGCGCGGCTGCGCGACTTCCGCCGTGTCGGCTGGATCGACCGGCGCGCCGAGCGCCGCAAGGCCCGCGAGCTGATCGGCGAGTACCAGATCAGCACTCGCTCAGAGGAGGCCGGCTTCGGCTCGCTCTCAGGCGGGAACCAGCAGAAGGCGGTGCTTGCCCGGTGCCTGCAGGGCCAGCCTCGGATCATCCTGCTGGACGAGCCGACTCAGGGCGTCGACGTGGGGGCCAGGGCGGAGATCTACCGGCTGATTCGCGGCGCTGTGGACGGCGGCATGGCCGCTCTCGTCGTCTACTCGGACCTGGAGGAGCTGGCGGGCGCGTGCGACCGCGCGATCGTCCTCGATCGCGGCCGCGTGACCTGCGAGGTCTCCGGCGACGAGCTCACCGAGAGCCGCCTCAACGAGCTCGTGCACGCGAGCGGTAACGGGGAGACAAGATGAGCACGACTCAGAGCGTGGGCGCCGACCTGCCCGGGATGGAGCCCGGCTCCCCGGGATCCAGCGGTCGAGCAGCCCAGCATTCCGACCGGCGCGAGCGCTGGCTGACGATCGCCGAGGCATGGTCGCTGGCCGGCCTCTTGCTCGCGACCGCACTCTTCTTCACCCTCTGGGGCAAGACCTCGGGCACGTTCCCCACGACCGCGAACTTCCAGGTCATGGTGGGCAACCAGGCGGTGCTCGCGATCGTCGCGCTCGCGGCGCTGATCCCGCTCGTCTGCCGCGAGTTCGACCTCTCGGTCGGAGCGATCGCCGGCCTGGCGGCGGTGTTCGTCGCCGAGATGATGTCCAAGGGCACTCCGGTCCTGCTCTGCGTGCTGGTCGGGATCGCGCTCGGCGCTCTGATCGGGCTCGTCAACGCGCTGCTCGTCACCCGCGCGCGCGTGAACGGGGTGATCGCCACGCTGGGCGTCGCCACGATGCTGGCGGGCGTGGTCCATTGGAAGACCCAGGGCCGCTCGCTGGTCACGAACATCCCCGAGAGCGTCACCAGCTTCGGAGACGGCACGACGCTGGGCGTGCCGCAGCCGGCCTGGGCGATGGTCGTGATAGCGCTGCTGGTCTACTACCTGCTGAACCACACCGTCACGGGCCGCTCGATCTACGCGCTCGGCGCCAACCCCACCGCGGCACGGCTCGTCGGCCTGCCGACCAAGCGCCTGCTCGGGCTGACGTTCGTGCTGTCGGGCGCCCTCGCGGGCGCGGCCGGGGTGCTCCAGGTGGCGCGGGCGGGAGGTGCCGACCCGCAGGTCGGCGAGAACTTCACCCTGCCGGCGCTGGCGGCCGCGTTCCTGAGCGCCGCCGCTGTCAAGCCCGGCCGCTACAACGTCGGCGGCGTCATCGTGGCGATCTTCTTCCTCGCCGTGCTCAACACCGGCCTGAACCTGTCCGGCGCCGCGCAGTACGTGTCGGACTTCGTCAACGGCGGCGCGCTGGTGCTCGGCGTCGCCCTTGCCGCCTACCTCAGCAGGGGCCGGGCCACATGACGCACAGTACAATGGTGAATGTACAAACGTACACAAAGGGAGGGACGGCCGATGTCGGTTGAGACGCGTCCGGTAGCTGCCGATGTGCTCGATCCCGAGCTCTGGCTGCAGGAGAACGACGACGAGCGCGAGCGGGTGTTCGCTCACCTGAGGGCCGAGGCTCCCGTCTCCTGGCAGGAGGACCGCGAGTTCCTCGGCATGGCGCCCGGCCCGGGCTTCTGGTCGATCGTCAAGCACGGCGACATCCGCGCGATCAGCCGCGATGCCGAGACCTTCTCCGCCGCCGGAGCCATGCAGTACTTCGACTGGCCGCCGGAGGTCGCGAGCTTCTACGACTCGATCGTCGAGATCGACCCTCCGCGCCACACCCAGTGGCGCAAGATCATCGCGCCGGCGTTCACGGCCTCGAAGGTGCGCGCCTGGGATGAGCGCATTCGCCGCATCTGCCGCGAGGTGATCGCGGAGGCCGCTCCGCTCGGCGAATGCGACTTCCCGAAGCACTTCGCGGAGCAGGTGCCGCTGCGCATCACCGCGGAGATGATGGGCATCCCCGAGAGCTACTGGGACGACGTCATCGAGTACACCCACTCGTACCTCCACTGCTACGACCGCGAGGTGCTGCCGGAGGGCGTCGAGTCGATCAAGAAGGCATGCACCGAGCTGGCGGCCATGGCCCACGAGCTGGCCGAGTTCCGCAGGCGGGAGCCCGGCGAGGACCTCACCTCGATGCTCGCCAACGCCGAGATCCAGGACGAGGAGGGCGGCCCCACGCGCCCGCTCAGCGACGACGAGTACGCGTCGTTCTGGCTGACGATGGTCACGGGCGGGACCGAGACGACCCGGATGACGCTCAACCACGGCATGGAGCTCCTCACCCATCACCCGGATCAGCGCGAGCGCTGGCGCAACGACCTCTCGCTGTCGCGTCCGGCCGTGGAGGAGATGATCCGCTGGACGACTCCCCAGGGCTACTTCCGCCGCGTCGCGAACCGCGACGTCGTCGTGAACGGGACGGAGATCAAGAAGGACGACCGGATGGTGCTCTGGTACCACTCCGGCAACCGCGACGAGGATGTCTTCGAGCGGCCGTTCGAGTTCGACATCACGCGCGACCCCAACCCCCACGTCGCCTTCGGCGGCGGCGGCCCGCACTTCTGCATCGGGCTCGGGATCGCACGCATGGAGATCGCCGACTTCTTCGAGGAGCTCTTCCAGCTCCTGCCCGACATCGAGACCACGGGGCCGATGGTGCGGGTGCACAGCTTCTACATGCCCGAGGCCAAGAGCATGCCGTGCGCCTTCACGCCGCGCACGATCAGCCTCGACGACTAGCCAGACACCCCCACAGCAGGAGATGAGATGAAGGTCGACGTCGATCTGAAGGTCTGTGACCTCCATGGCGAGTGCAGCTTCCGGGCGCCCGAGGTGTTCACCATCGACGAGGAGCAGGACGTCCTGAACTACGTCGCGGAGCCGGATCCGAGCCAGCACGACGACGTGCTCGACGCGATGCGCGCCTGCCCGGTGAACGCGATCAGCGTCACCGATGAGTGACGCCGTCGCTGGGCCTCTGAGCACGCAACTGGACTTCCGCAACGTCGTCGGCGGCGCGCCCGTCGACGGCGAGGGCTCGATCGCCGTGGTCAACCCCTGGACCGGGGAGGACCTCGGCGCCGTGGCCTGTGCCGACGCGGCCGTCGTGGGCGAGGCCGTGGAGGCGTCCGCGCGCGCCTTCGCCGCC
Organism: Thermoleophilaceae bacterium; assembly: GCA_034664085.1. Classification (GTDB taxonomy): domain Bacteria; phylum Actinomycetota; class Thermoleophilia; order Solirubrobacterales; family Thermoleophilaceae; genus JACVRW01. Next base: position 14,917 of record JAXDII010000018.1, on the reverse strand, counting down.
TGGCGCTGGACGACCCCCGTCGAGCGCTTCGACGCGCTGATGGCGCTGGCGTCGAGCGTGGAGGCTCACCTCGACGAGATGGCGTGGGTCGAGTCGCTCGACTCCGGCAAGCCGCTGGAGGTGGCGCGCGGCGAGGTGGTTGTCGCCATCGACACGCTGCGGTTCTTCGCGGGCGCCGCGCGCACGCTCGACGGCGGCGGCGGAGCGAACGAGTACTCGCCGGGGTCCACGTCCGTTTTGCGGCGGGAGCCGCTCGGGACCGTCGGCCTGATCACCCCGTGGAACTACCCGCTGCTCGAAGCGGTGTGGAAGGTGGGCCCCGCGCTTGCGGCTGGGAACGGGTGCGTCCTCAAGCCTTCGGAGCTGACGCCGCTCACGGCGCTGTTCCTGGCCCGGCTCGCCTGCGACGTCCTGCCGGCGGGCCTGTTCAACGTGGTCACCGGCACGGGCCCCGCGACCGGCGAGGCTCTCGTCCGCCATCCCGGCATCAGCATGGTCTCGTTCACCGGCTCGGCCGCAAGCGGGCGCGCAGTCGCGGGGGCCGCCGCGGAGCACCTCGCGCGCGTGCACCTGGAGCTGGGCGGCAACGCCCCGGTCATCGTCCTCGAGGACGCTCCGCTGGAAGCGACGGCCGAGGGCGTGGCTCTCGCCGCGTTCGACAACTCGGGGCAGTCGTGCACGGCCGCCGCTCGGGTGATCGTGGCCGCCCCGGCCTACGACGAGCTCGTGGAGCGCCTCGTGGCCAAGGCCAACGAGCTGGCTCTCGCGCAGGACCCCGAGGACCCGCACGGCGGCCTCGGGCCGCTCGTCTCGGAGCGCCAGCGCGACCGCGCGCTCGGCTTCGTCGAGCGGGCGGACGCGGCCGGCGGGCGCGTCCTGGCCGGGGGCGGGGCGCCGGACCGGCCGGGGTTCTTCATGGACCCGACCGTCGTCGTCGACGTGGCGCAGGACTCCGAGATCGTGCAGGGCGAGGTGTTCGGGCCGGTGGTCACGGTGCAGCGCGTGGACTCCTTCGACGAGGCGATCGCCTGCGCCAACGACGTTCCCCAGGGCCTCGCAGCGTCGATCTGGACGGACAGCGTGCGGCATTCCACGCTCGCGACCCGCGAGCTCGAGTTCGGCACCGTCTGGGTCAACAACCACTCCTGCAGCCCGATCGAGGCGCCCTTCGCCGGCTTCCGTCAGTCGGGCTACGGCACGGAGATGTCGGCCGAGTCCCTCCACGAGTACAGCCGCACGAAGCATGTGATGACCACGGTCGTGAAGTGACGGCCAGCCCAAGGGAGTTCGACTACGTCGTCGTCGGCGGCGGCACGGCCGGCTGCATCGTCGCCGCCAGGCTGGCGGAGGATCCCGACGCGCAGGTCTGTGTGATCGAGGCGGGCGCCGCCTTCGAGGACGACCCGGTGGTGATCGACGCGATCGGTTCGGGGCCGCTGGTGGGGCACGCGAAGTACGACTTCGACTACGGCATCGTGCCGCAGGCGCGCGGCAACTCGCGCATCCGCCAGAGCAGGGCGCGCATGCTCGGTGGCTGCTCGTCGCACAACGACAGCGCGGCGCTGCGACCGCCGCCCGCCGACCTGGTCGAGTGGGAGCGCCTCGGAGCGCGCGGCTGGGGGCCAGATGCGGTCTGGCCCTACTTCGACCTCGCCATGGACGCCACGCGCGTGCACCGCGCGCCTGGGAACAGCCCGCTCGCCCGAGCCGTGCACGAGGCCGCCGGCGAGGCGGGGATGCCCGACCAGGACCTCCTCGCCCCGGGCTTCGGCGACTCCGACTGCGTCGGCTGGCTGAACTGGAACGAGCACGAGGGCGTGCGCCGGTCGACCGCGGTCAGCTACCTCTACCCGCTGGCCGGCCTCCCGGCGAACCTGACCGTGCTGACGGAGACCTGGGTCGAGCGCGTGATCCTGGACGACGCCGGGCGGGCGGTGGAGGTGGCGACCAGCGCGGGCCGCATCCGGGCTCAGCGGGAGATCGTCCTGGCCGCCGGCGCGATCGACACGCCGCGCCTGCTGATGCTGTCCGGGATCGGCCCCGCGGACGGCCTGGCCGAGGCGGGTATCGAGCTGCGCCACGAGCTGGACGGCGTCGGGCGCCACCTCAAGGACCACCTCGAGGTGGCGATCGTCTGGGAGGCCACGCGCGACCCCGAGCCGAACCCCGGCCTCGCCTGCGAGAACGGGCTCTTCCAGCGCACACGTCCGGACGTCGCCGGCTACGACCTCTTCTTCCACGTCGTGCCCGGGCCCTACTACGCGCCGCCGGCCATCCACGGCCACACCGTCCCGGCGCCGGAGCCCGCGTTCTGCTTCGTGCCGTTCCTGGGGAAGCCCGAGAGCAGCGGCTCGGTCCGGCTCGACCCGCAAGGCCGGCCGCTGATCGACCCCGCCTACCTGAGCGACCCCGGCGGCGCGGACGAGCGAGCTCTGCGAGCCGGGATCGAGAGCGCGCGCCGGCTTGCCGGCGAGACCTCCCTGCGCGACTGGGTCGTCCGCGAGGTGGCACCGGGACCCGAGGTCGCCGACGAGGCGGCGCAGCTCGAGTACCTGCGGCGCACCACCAACACCGTCTACCACCCCGCCGGCACCTGCCGGATGGGAGCGGCGGACGACCGCGGGGCCGTGGTCGACCCGGAGCTGCGGGTCCGGGGCCTCGAGGGCCTGCGGATAGCCGACGCCTCGGTCTTCCCCGACATGGTCAGCGTGCACCCGTGCCTGACGGTGATGATGGTGGGCGAGCGAGCGGCGGACCTGATTCGGCGGTCCGGCTAGGACCAGCCGTCCCAGGCCTGCAGGGACGCCAACGGGTCGAACGGCTTGCCGCCGTCGTACCAGCCGGGGGTATCCCAGAGCTCGAAGTGGAGGTGGCAGCCGCGGGCGTTGCCCGAGTCGCCCACCGCACCGATGCGCTGGCCCGTGTAGACCTTGTCGCCGGTCCGGAACGGGGTCGGCTCGGCCAGGTGCATGTAGGCGTAGTCCACGTCCGTGCCGGCGGCGTCGATCACCACGTAGTTGCCCGCCGCCGCGTGGTACTGCTTGAACTTCACGCTCCCGCCGCGGGCGGCCACCAGCGGTGTGCCGCACTTGGCGAAGACGTCGTGGCCCTGGTGGGAGTGTCCGGCGCGGCCCGACCCGAAGTCGGCGCCGGCGCCGCCGTAGTCGTGGCGGCCGCGCACGGGGAAGATGTTGTCGTAGAGGTCGAAGGCGTCGCGCTCGACCTCGCCCGCCTGGGCGGAGCGCACCTCGGCGCCTGCGGCGGTGGCCGCGGTCAGCCGGAACGAGTAGCGCCCCGGCTTGGCGGCGACGCGCCCGATGCGGCCGTCCCACGAGATGGTCTGGATCTCTCCGGAGGGCACCGGGACCGTGGCCCAGCGCTTGACGGCCACGCCGTCGCTGGCTCGGACCAGCTCGACGGTGGGCGCCGCTGCCAGCGCGCCGGTCACGCGGTAGGAGAACGTCACCGCGCGCCGCGCGCCGACGTAGGCGCGCGTGCGGCTGGTGCCGGTCTCGATCCGGACCGCGTCGCCGCCCAGGAGGCCGGGCACCGGGCTCAGCACCGCGTTGGGGGCGGGCGGCGGCGGGGGCAGGATCGCCATCGGCTTGGTGGGCTTGGAGCTGACGTCCTTGGTGGCGACGGTGATCGGCCCGCTGACGGCGCCCACCGGCACGCGCGCGCTGAATCCGGTGTCGCCGCGCGGTCGCACCGGCACGGAGACGTCGTCGCCGCGCCCGTAGCTGCCGAGGAAGCGCACCTGCTTCGCCCCGGCGAGGCCCGAGCCGGTGATCTTGATCGTGCTCCCGCCCTGGGCACGCGCCCGCGAGGCGCACTGGCGCACGCAGGTGACCTTCGCGACCGTCGGCGTGGCGATGTACGCGCCACCGCCGCCCCCGGTGGTAGCGGTCTGTGCCACGGCACCCGGGGCAAGCATGCACAGGGCAAGAGCAAGCGCAGCTGCGCAGCCCCCCGCGGCGACATGGATGTCTCGCAACACCTTCAGACGTTTCTGCTTCCGGCCTACGGGGTTAGCTGACGGGCTCGCGCACACAAGGCGCGCTACCACCACGGCAATCGGTGGATTCGCCCCTTGGAGGCCGCTTGTCGACGGTCTCCAAATGGTTTCCCCGCTCCCCTCCGGCTACGGCAGATCGCCGGGGAGGATTCGGCAGGCTTATGACGGCGGCACTATATAGGGGCCGCCAGCGGTACCGCCAGGCCTCGAGCGGACGCAGTGCGGACCCGGTCTCTACACTGTTCCAGCCCGGCCGCCGGCATGGCGGCCCTCTTGCAATGAAGACTTACGTGGCAACACCCGCATCGCGCGAGCGCAACTGGCTCGTCGTCGACGCGTCCGGCAAGACGCTCGGCCGGCTCGCGACCCAGATCGCGGATCACCTGCGTGGCAAGCGCAAGCCCGAGTACACCCCTCATGTGGACGTCGGCGACTTCGTCATCGTCGTCAACGCCGAGCGCATCTCGGTGACCGGAAAGAAGCGGCAGGAGAAGCGCTACTACCGCCACTCGGGGTACCCGGGTGGTCTCCGCAGCCGCACGCTCGAGGAGATGCTCGCGCGCCGGCCCGAGGAGGTCATCCGCATCGCCGTGAAGGGGATGCTTCCCCGCACCCGGCTCGGTCGCGCACAGCTGCGCAAGCTGAAGGTCTATGCGGGTCCGGAACATCCCCACGCGGCGCAGAAGCCCGAGCCCCTGGAGGTCGAAGCTTGATGTTCGACGAGGAACGCGACCCCGACGCCGGCACGCCCGAGGACGACGCGCCCGAGGCCGTCCCCGGACCCGAGATCGAGGGCGCGGAGCAGCTGTCCGCCGCCTCCGGCGAGGAGCCCGAGGCCCCCGCTGAGGAGCCCGTCGCAGAGGAGCCCGTCACTGAAGAGCCGGAGGCGCCCGCAGAGGCCGCCGAGGCCGCTCCCGACGCTGCCGACGCTCCGGACGCTCCCGAGTCCGCCGAGGCTCCGCGCGATCGCCGTCCCAAGCCCGAGGCCGGGGACGACAAGCCCGAGGAGGAGGTCATCCCGGGCATGCACCTCGAGCCCGACCTGGTGCTCGAGGAGCAGGCGCGCGAGGACAACGAGTTCGGCAAGTACGCCGAGGCCGAGACCGCCACGGGCGACGAGGAGACCGGCGAGGAGGGTGCCGAGGACGCGTCCGCCGAGGGCGAGCCCGTCGCGCACACGCCGCTCGACCTCGCCGCCGACGCCCGCTACGCGGCCACCGGCAAGCGCAAGAGCGCGGTCGCCCGCGTGATCCTGCGGCCGGGCGAGGGCACCTACAGCGTCAACGGGCGCCACCTCGACGAGTACTTCCCGCGCGTGAAGCTGCAGCGCGTCGCTCGGCAGCCGCTCGAGGCCGCCGGCTACAACACGCGCCTGGACGTGGTCGCCCGCATCCACGGCGGCGGCACGTCCGCTCAGGCGACCGCGCTCCGGCACGGCATCGCCCGGGCACTGGTGGAGGCCGATCCCGCCCTGCGCAGCGAGCTCAAGCGCCGCGGCTACCTCACTCGCGATCCGCGGGTGAAGGAACGCAAGAAGGCAGGCCTCAAGAAGGCCCGCAAGCGGCCGCAGTTCTCCAAGCGCTAGATCGCCCATGAAGGGGCGCGCTTCTGAGGGGGGCGCTGCCCCCCGCAAGCTGTTCGGGACCGATGGCGTCCGCGGGGTGGCGGGCGAGTTCCTGAGCGCCGAGCTTGCGACGGCCCTCGGCCGCGCGGCCACGAGCATCTCCGCGGCCGAGACGCCGCAGGTGCTGATCGTCAGGGACACGCGCGAATCCGGCGAGATGCTGGAGGCGGCGCTCGCCGCGGGCGTGGCCGCTGGCGGCGGGCACGCGTTGCTCGGCGGGGTGCTGCCCACGCCGGGCGCGTCCCTGCTGGTGCGGCGTTACGGATTCGACCTGGCCGCAGTGGTGTCGGCCTCGCACAACCCCTTCCAGGACAACGGGATCAAGTTCTTCGGTCCCGAGGGCACCAAGCTCGACGACGCCCAGGAGGCGGAGATCGAGCGCCTCATCGAGATGCCCTCGGCCACCCGCCTGGGCCGCGTCCGCGAGCTGCACGGCGCGCCCGCGGACTACCTGCGCGAGCTCGAGGCGCGGTTCGCGGACCTGCGCCTCGACGGGCTCAAGGTGCTGCTCGACTGCGCCAACGGCGCCACGCACCGGGTCGCCCCCGAGATCTTCCGCCGCCTGGGCGCGGACGTCGACGCGATCGCGGTGGAGCCCGACGGCCGCAACATCAACCTGGACTGCGGCTCGACGCACGTGGAGCGGCTCGCCGACCGCCTCGACGGCCACGACCTGGGCTTCGCCTTCGACGGCGACGGCGACCGCCTGCTGGCGATCGACCGCAACGGCGTGGTCGTGGACGGCGACGAGCTGCTCGCCCTGTCCGCCCTCCACCTGCGCAAGCACGACCGGCTGCCGGGGCACGGCGTGGCCGTCACCGTGATGACCAACTACGGATTCCATCGCGCGATGGCCGAGCACGGGGTGGAGGTGGCCACCACGCAGGTCGGCGACCGCAACGTGCTGGCCGAGCTGCTCCAGCGTGGCTGGGCGCTCGGCGGCGAGCAGTCGGGGCACATCATCGACACCGGCTTCGTGCCCGCCGGAGACGGCACCGCCGCGGCGCTGCTGACGCTCGAGGCGCTGGCCGGCGGCGACCTCGCCGAGCGCGACGCGATGCAGAAGCTGCCCCAGCGGCTGCTCAACGTGAAGGTGGCCGACCGCAACGCGCTCGAGGGCGCCGACGACGTGTGGGCGGCCGTCGAGGAGGCCGGCGCGCGCCTGGAAGGCCGCGGCCGGGTCCTAGTACGTTCGTCCGGTACCGAGCCCCTCGTGCGCGTGATGGTCGAGGCTCCTGACGAGGAAGAGTGCCAGGAAGTCGTGCAAGCCCTGGCGAAAATGGTCCAGGCGAGGTTAGGCTGAATCGTCTATGTGCGGGATCATTGGATACGTAGGGCCACGCGAGTGCCGGGACCTCCTGCTGGAGGGCCTGCGTCGCCTCGAGTACCGCGGCTATGACTCGGCCGGCCTGTCGCTGATCTCGAACGGCTCGATCGGCAGCGTCCACGCCGTCGGCAACCTGGCGCGCCTGCGCGACACCGTCGCGGCCTCCAACGGGCACCTGCGCGGCGCCACCGGGATCGGCCACACGCGCTGGGCCACGCACGGCCGCGTGACCGAGGCGAACGCCCACCCGCACTCCGACACCACGGGTCGCGTGCACATCGTGCTCAACGGCATCGTCGAGAACCACAGCACCCTGCGGGACGAGCTCAAGGCCAAGGGCGCGGAGTTCACCTCCGAGACCGACGCCGAGGTCGTGGCGCACTTGATTGCCCAGCACCTCGATGGCGACCTGACCGAGGCCGTGCGCCAGGCCTACCTCGAGCTGCGCGGCCACTACGCCTTCGTCGCGATGTCGGCGGACCACCCCGGCATGCTCGTCGGCGCCCGCAAGGAGTGCCCGCTGGTCGTCGGCCTGGGCGACGGTGAGAGCTTCATCGCCTCCGCCATCCCCGCCTTCCTCGACGAGACGCGCAACGTGCAGCTCGTTGAGGACTGCGAGATCGTGGAGATCACCGCCGAGGGCTCGCGCTTCATCGAGCCGATCGCGGGCGGGCCGATCGAGCGCTCCGTCGAGGAGGTCGACTGGGACCAGGACGCCGCCGAGAAGGGCGGCTACGAGACCTTCATGCTGAAGGAGATCCACGAGCAGGCCGACGCCGTGGCCGAGACGCTCGCCGACCGTCTCCACGACGAGGGCGTCGACCTCGGCGACATCGGCATCTCGGACGAGTTCCTGCGCAACGTGCGTCGGATCGTGATCGTCGCCTGCGGCACCTCGTACCACGCGGGCCTGGTCGGCCGCTACGCGATCGAGACCTGGTCGCGCGTCCCGGTGGAGATGGACGTGGCCTCGGAGTTCCGCTACCGCAACCCGGTCATCGACGAGCACGACCTCGTGATCGGGATCTCCCAGTCCGGCGAGACGGCCGACACGCTCGCCGCGATGCGGCTGGCCCGCGAGCGCGGCGCCAAGGTGCTCGCCGTGACCAACATCATGGGCAGCCAGGCCACGCGCGACGCGGACGGGGTGATCTTCACGCGCGCGGGGCTCGAGATCGGCGTGGCGGCCACCAAGACGTTCGTCGCGCAGGTGATCGTGATGCAGCTCTTCGCCCTCAGGCTGGCCGGCCTGCACGGGACGCTCGGCCCCGAGGTGACTCGTCTGCTGGTGAGCGACCTGCGGCGGATGCCGCATTTGCTCGCCGAGACGGTCGAGACGGTCGACGAGCCGGTGCGGCGCATCGCCAAGCACTGGAAGGACTCGGAGTTCTTCCTCTACCTCGGGCGGCACGTGGGCCTCTCGATCTGCCTCGAGGGAGCGCTCAAGCTCAAGGAGATCTCCTACATCCCGACCGACGCGTACGCGGCGGGCGAGATGAAGCACGGCCCGATCGCGCTGCTCGACGAGCAGACGCCGGTGGTGTGCGTGGCGACCGACTCGCCCGTGCTCGACAAGGTGATGTCGAACGTCGCCGAGGTGCAGGCGCGCGGCGCCCATGTGGTCGCTGTCGCGACCGAGGGCACGCACGTCGACGCCGAAGAGGTCATCAAGGTCCCGCGCACCGACTGGCTGCTGCAGCCGGCGCTGGCGATCGTCCCCCTGCAGCTGCTGGCGTACTACATCGCCCGTGAGCGCGGCCTGAACGTGGACCAGCCGCGCAACCTCGCCAAGACCGTCACGGTCGAGTAGCTTCCGCCGCCGTGAGCGGCGTCGGCATCGACCTCCTCGACGTCGCGCGCCTGGAGCGCGCCCTCGAACGCCGGCCGCGCCTGGCTGAGCGCCTGTTCACCGAACACGAGCGCGCCTACGCGGCTGGGCGAGCGCGGCCGGCCATGCATCTGGCCGCACGCTTCTGCGCGAAGGAGGCCGTCGCCAAGGCGCTCGGCCTGACGGCTTGGAGCTGGCGCGACGTGGAGGTCGTGGCCACCGGCGCCGCGCCCGAGCTGCGCCTGACCGGCAGGGCCGCAGCCCGCGCGGCCGAGCTGGGCGTGACCGCCACCGTCTCGCTCACGCACACGGACACCATGGCGGGCGCCGTGGCGCTGGTCGAATGACCCTGACTGACTGGCTAGACCCGCTCTTCGACGCCGCCGAGATGCGCGCCGCCGACGCCTGGGCGATCGAGCGCCAGGGCGTCCCCTCGCTGGACCTGATGGAGCGCGCCGGCCTGGGGCTCGCGCGCGTGGCCGCCGCGGAGGCCCGCCCAGGACCGGTGCGCGTGGTGGTCGGCAAGGGCAACAACGGCGGCGACGGCGTCGTGGCGGCGCGCCTGCTGCGCGAGGACGGCCACGAGGTCCACGTGCTCGCGGCGGCCCCGCTCGACGATCTGCGCGGCGACGTGCTCGCCAACCTCGAGCGGCTTCCCGGCGAGCCGCCCGAGCCCTTCACGGCCGAGCGGCTCGAGCGATCGGGGGTGGTCGTGGACGCGCTGCTCGGCACGGGGTTCGAGGGCGCCCCGCGCGAGCCGCTGGCCTCCGCGATTGCGGCCATCAACGCCCAGGATGCGCCGGTCGTGGCCTGCGACATCCCCTCGGGCGTGGACGCGGCCACGGGCGAGGTGGAGGGGGAGGCCGTGCGTGCCGCCGCGACGGCCACCTTCCACGCGCCCAAGATCGGGCTGTTCGTGAACCCCGGCAAGGAGCACGCCGGCAGGGTGGAGGTCGTCGAGATCGGCATCCCGCGCGGGGCGCCGGGCGCGGAGCGCGCCGGCCTGATCTCCGAGCGCGTGCTCGGGCTCTACCCGCGCCGGCGGCGCAGCGGCTCCAAGTTCGCCTCCGGCGTGGTGGTGGTCGCCGGTGGCGCGACCGGCCTGACCGGGGCGCCGACGATGGCGGCCCGCTCGGCCCAGCGCGCCGGAGCGGGCTACGTGCATGTGGCCGTGCCGGCACCGGCGCAGGCGGCCGTGGACCTGCGGCTGCTCGAACAGATGAGCCGCGGCCTGCCGGACGCGGAGGGCTTCCACACGCCCGCCGGGGTCGCGGTGGTGGAGGAGATGGCGGAGCGCGCCGGAGCCGTGGTGCTCGGCCCCGGCCTCGGCCGCGACGAAGGCGCGCTCGAGTTCGCCCGCGGCGTCGCCCGTGGGGTGACGGCGCCGCTGCTGGTGGACGCAGACGGCCTGAACGCGCACGCCGGCCGGCTCGAGCTGCTCGCAGAGCGCACGGGACCGACCGTGCTCACGCCGCACGAGGGCGAGCTGGGCCGGTTGCTCGGGCGCGACGCGGACGAGATCGCCCGTCACCGGCTCCCGTACGTGCGCGAGGCGGCGGAGCGCAGCGGCGCGGTCGTGTTGCTCAAGGGCGACGACACGATCGTCGCCCTGCCCGGCAGCGAAGTGGCGGTCAGCCCGGGCGGCACTCCTGCGCTCGCCACCGCCGGCACAGGCGACGTGCTGTCGGGGCTGATCGGCGCTCTGCTGGCCAAGGGCCTGGCCCCGTTCGAGGCCGCCTGCCTGGGCGCGCTCGCCCACGTGCTGGCCGCGGAAGCGGCCGCAGAGCGGCTGGGCGCCGACCACGTGATGGCCGGCGACGTGATCGACTCGCTGCCGCACGGCCTGACGCTCCGATAGTCTCGCCGCCGCATGGCCGCAGCGGTACGCGACATCATGGATTCGGATCCGGCCACCGTGCGCCCCGACACGCCAGTCGAGGAGGTCGTGGCGCTGCTGCGCACCAACGGGCTGCCGGGCGTCCCGGTGGTGGACGAGGAGGGGCGCTGCGTCGGCATCGTGACCGAGGCCGACATGGTCCTGCCCGACGACGAGGGCGACCTGCACATCCCGCACTACGTCAACCTCTTCGGCGGCACGGTCTTCCTGGAGCCGCTGGGCCGCTTCGAGTCGCGCCTGCGAAAGGCCTTCGCGTCCAACGCGGGGGACATGATGAGCAGCGACCCCGACACGGTCGCCCCGGACACCAGCGTGCGCGAGGCGGCGCGCCTGATCCACGAGTCGGGCCACAACCGGCTGCCCGTGGTGGAGGACGGCCGTCTCGTGGGCGTGGTCACGCGCCTGGACGTGCTCGGCGCCCTCGCGGCGTGAGCCGAGCCGAGCGCGCCCTCGCCACCGTCGACCTCGGCGCCATCCAGCGCAACTGCGAGCGCCTCCCGAAGCCGCTCTGCGCGGTGGTCAAGGCCGACGGCTACGGGCACGGGGAGGTGGCCGAGGCGGCGCTCGCGGGCGGCGCGTCGTGGCTGGCCGTCGCCGCGGCGAGCGAGGCCGCGGCGCTGCGCGCCCGTGGCGTCGAGGCGCCCATCCTCGTGATGGGCGCGCTCACCTCTGACGCGCTGAGCGTGGCCGTCGAGGCCGGGGCCGACGTCGTGGCGTGGACCGAGGAGGTCGCCACGGCCGCCCCGCGCGTGCACGTGAAGCTCGACACGGGCATGGGCCGGCTCGGCACCAAGGATCGGGACCTCGCGCTGCGGCTCGCCCGACGATCCAACACGGTTGGGCTGATGACCCACTTCGCGACCGCCGACGAGCGCGGCGACGAGCTGTTCGGCGCGCAGCTCGAGGCCTTCCGCGACTTCGTGGAGGCCGTGGGCCGCGACGACGTGATCGTCCACGCAGCCAACAGCGCCGCCGCCCTGCGCGACCCGGGGAGCCACTTCGACATGGTCCGCTGCGGGATCGCCATCTACGGCATGGACCCGTTCGGCGACGACCCGGCCGCCCACGGGCTCGAGCCGGCGCTCTCGCTGCGCTCCTGGGTGGCGGCCGTGCGCCGCTTCGAGCCGGGCGACTCCGCCGGCTACGGAAGCCGCTGGACCGCCGCGGAGCCGACCTGGGTGGCGACCGTCCCGATCGGCTACGGCGACGGCTGGCGCCGCGGGCTGACCAACAACTGCGACGTGCTGATCCGAGGCCGCCGCCATCCGCTCGTGGGCACGGTGAGCATGGACAACGTGACCGTCGCGCTGGGGCCCGATACGGACGTGGAGGTTGGGGACGAGGCCGTGCTGATCGGCGCGCAGGGGGACGAGCGCATCCTGGCCGAGGAGGTGGCGCGCCGGCTCTCGACGATCAACTACGAGATCACGTGCGGCCTCACGCCGCGGGTGCGGCGCGAGCACGTGCGGTGACCAGCGCCTGGATCGTCGGCGGTGCCGTGCGCGACGAGCTGCTCGGCCGTCCCGTGCGGGACGTCGACGTGGCCGTGGCCGGCGATCCCGCGCGCGCGGCCCGCGCCCTCGCCGCGGAGCTGCGTGGGCCGGTGTTCCGGCTGTCAGAGGCGTTCGGCGCCTGGCGCGTGATCGACCAGCGGGCCGGTCGCGTCTACGACCTGTCGCCGCTGCAGGGCGACTCGATCGAGGCCGACCTGGGGCAGCGCGACTTCACGGTCAACGCGATGGCCCAGCCGGTGGAGCTGGCCGCGCTGGGTGGCGGCACGGAGGGGGACGCCGAGCTGATCGACCCGCTCGGGGGGCGCGCCGACCTCGAGTCGCGCACGCTGCGCGTGCTCGGCCCGCGCGCATACGAGCAGGACCCGCTGCGGGCGCTGCGGCTGCCGCGCTTCGCGGCCGAGCTGGGCTTTGCCCCGGACGCCGAGACCGAGACCCTCACGCGCGCTGCCGCGCCGCGCGTGGCGGAGGCCGCGGGAGAGCGGGTGTTCGCCGAGCTGCGCCGGCTGGTGATCGCCGACGGCGTGCTGGGCGGGCTCGACCTGGCCGACCGCCTCGGCGTCCTCGACGCGGTGCTGCCCGAGCTGACCGCCCTGCACGGCATCGAGCAGAGCCACTACCACCACCTGGACGTCTACGGGCACACGCTGGAGGTGCTGGCGCGCCAGCTCGAGGTGGAGACGCGCCTCGACGAGCTGTTCGGCGCCGACGCGCCGCGTTTGCGCGACGTGCTCGCGCAGCCGCTGGCGGACGAGCTCACGCGCGGCCAGGCGCTGCGCTTCGGCGCGCTCCTGCACGACGTCGGCAAGCCGGCCACCCGCGACGTGCGTGCCGACGGCCGCGTCACGTTCATGGGCCACGACGCCGAGGGCGAGCGGATGGTGCGCGATCTCTCGCGCCGGCTGCGCACGAGCGAGCGTTTCTCCCGCTTCCTCGAAGGGCTCACGCGCCATCACCTGGCGCTCGGCTTCCTCGTGCACGAGCGCCCGCTCGACCGCGGCCACCTCTACCGCTACCTGCGGCGCACGGCGCCCGTCGAGGTGGAGGTCACGCTGCTGTCCTGCGCGGACCGGCTCGCCACGCGCGGGCGCAAGGCCGAGGAGGCGACCGTCGCCCACCTCGAGGTGGCCCGCGAGCTGATGGGCGCGGCGCTCGACTGGCGCGCGCACGGCCCCCCGCGCGTGCCCGTGCGCGGCGACGATCTCGCCGCCGAGCTCGGCATCGAGCCGGGACCCGAGCTCGGCCGGCTGCTGGACCAGCTGGAGGAGGCGGCCTACGTGGGGGACGCCACCACCCGCGAGCAGGCCGTGGAGCTGGCACGTAGGCTGCGCGCGTGATCGTCGACTGCGCGGTCTACGAGCAGGGGCGCCGCCGCGACGGCGATCTGCCGGTCTCAGAGGCCGTGAAGGCCTGCCGCGCGCCCGGCGTGTTCACCTGGATCGGCCTGTACGAGCCGAGCGCCGAGGAGTTCGAGACGATCCGTCGCGAGTTCGACCTTCACGAGCTGGCCGTGGAGGATGCGATCCACGCGCACGAGCGGCCCAAGCTCGAGGTCTTCGGGAAGATGGTGTTCATCGTGCTGAAGACGGCGCGCTACGTCGATCCCGACGAGGTGGTGCGGCTCGGGGAGATCCTGATCTTTTTGGGCGAGGACTACGTCATCACGGTCCGCCACGGCGAGGCGAGCGAGCTCAAGGACGTGCGCCAGCACCTCGAGGAGCAGCCCGAGCTGCTCGCACACGGCCCGGGCGCGGTGCTGCACGCGATCGTCGACCGCGTGGTGGACGACTACGGCCCCGCGATCGCCGGGCTCGGGCAGGACATCGACGAGGTCGAGAACGAGGTCTTCTCGGACACCCGCACCAACCCGGCGGAGCGCATCTACAAGCTCAAGCGCGAGGTGCTCCAGTTCAACCACGCCGCGGGGCCGCTCGTCGATCCCATCCACGGGCTCGCCCAGGGCAAGCACGACGTGATCCACCCCGAGGTGCGCGCCTACTTCCGCGACGTCAACGACCACCTGCTGCGCGCCCACGAGCAGCTCGAGGGCTTCCGCGACCTGCTGACGAGCATCCTCGAGGCGAACCTCGCGCAGGTCACGGTCCGCCAGAACCAGGACGTGCGCACGATCTCGTCGATCGTCGCGATCCTCGCCGTGCCGACGATGGTGGCGGCCATCTACGGCATGAACTTCGACCACATGCCCGAGCTGCGCTGGAGGTTCGGGTATCCCGCGGTGCTGCTCGTGATGGCGGCGATCTGCTTCGCGCTGTACCGGTACTTCAAGAAGGTCGGCTGGCTCGAATAGGCTGCCTGTCCATGGTGGACGACTGCATCTTCTGCAAGATCGCGGCGGGCGAGCTGCCCTCCGAGACCGTGCAGGAGGACGAGCACACGGTTGCGTTCATGGACCTCAATCCCTGGACGCGCGGCCACGCCCTGGTGATCCCGCGCCGGCACTCGCGCAACCTCTATGAGGTCGACGACGAGGACCTCGCCCACGTCTCGGCGGCGGCCAAGCGCCTCGCGTTGCGCATGCGCGACCAGCTTCGCTGCGACGGCGTGAACCTGCTCAACTGCTGCGAGCGGGCGGCCTGGCAGACGGTCTTCCACACGCATATCCACGTGATCCCGCGCTATGACGACGATCCGCTGCAGCTGCCGGTTCACCCGCGTGCGGCCGAGCAGGAAGAGCTGGCGCAGGTGGCGGCGCAG
>JAXDII010000017.1:0-9733 GCA_034664085.1 Thermoleophilaceae bacterium | reverse complement strand
AGCTGGTCACCGGGGCCCGCGCCGAGATGGCGGTGGTGGCCGAGCGCGGCGGCGCGGTGGCGGCGGTGCCCTACATGAAGACGCAGCTGGTGGAGTCGCACCGCGCGCGCATGCGCCGCATCGAGACCGGCGACCTGGCCGTGGTCGGCCAGAACATCTTCACGGAGGCTGAGCCCTCGCCGCTCCAGGACGGCGAGGACGGCGGCATCCTGCGGGTCGATCCCGACGTGGAGCGCTCGTCAGTTGCCGCGCTGGAGCGCTGGCGCAACGGCCGCGACAAGGGCGCCGTGGACGCCGCGCTGGACGTTCTGCGCTTGGCCGCCGCGGACCCCGATTCGAACATCATGCCCCCCACGCTGGCCGCGGCCCAGGCCGGAGCAACCACGGGTGAGTGGGCGGCGGCCCTCCGGGAGGTATTCGGCGAGTATCGGGCGCCGACCGGGGTGGCCGACGCGGCGGCGGCCCCGGCCGACGACGCCCTTGCCGACCTGCGCGACCGCGTCGAGCGGGTATCCGAGGCGCTCGGGCGGAGGGTCAAGATCCTCGTGGGCAAGCCGGGCCTCGACGGGCACTCCAACGGCGCCGAGCAGATCGCCGTGCGTGCGCGCGACGCCGGCATGGACGTGGTCTACGAGGGCATCCGGCTGACGCCGGCGCGCATCGCCCGCGCGGCCATCGACGAGGGCGTGCACGTGGTGGGGCTCTCAATCCTGTCCGGCTCGCACGGCGAGCTGATCCCGGAGGTGCTGCGCGAGCTCTCCGAGGCCGGCTCCTCGGTGCCCGTCGTCGTGGGCGGGATCATCCCCCCGGCCGACGAGGCGGCCCTGCTGGAGGCCGGCATCACCCGCGTCTACACGCCCAAGGACTTCGAGATCAGCCGCATCATGGGCGACATCGTGGACCTCGTGGCGGAGCACCACGGCGTTACGCAAACGTTGCACTCGTAACCCACACGTCGGCGGCGCCGCGCGACGCTTGGGGCACCGATGAAGGGGGCTCCACACGTTGGTCCACCATGTCTGGACTTTTGTGCGGGACCCCCGCGCGATATCGCCCTTGCCGGGCTGGCGGAGCGTCAACACGGCGTGGTCGCCCTGTCTCAGCTGCGGGCGCTGGGGCTGAGCAAGAGTGGTGTGGCCGAGCGAGCGAAGGCGGGCCGGCTGCATCGCATCCACCGCGGCGTCTACGCCGTCGGCCACCCGCGCCTCACCAAGCCCGGCCGCTGGATGGCCGCCGTGCTGGCCTGCGGGCCACGCGCCGTGCTCAGCCATCGCTCGGCGGCCGGGCTCTGGGGGCTGCGCCCCGACAACCGTCCCAACACGGACGTGTCCCTGCCGCTGCCGTCGGCCCGTCCTCGGGCGGGCCTCGACGTGCACGCCACCACCACGCTGCGGCCCGAGGACACCACCAGCCGCGACGGCATCCCGTGCACCACGGTCGCGCGCACGCTGCTGGACCTCGCCGACGTGGTGCCACCGCGGACGGTCGAGCGGGCCGTGGAGCAGGCCGAGATGCTGCGCCTGTTCGACATGCGTGCGGTTGAGGAAATCCTGACCCACGCGAACGGCAGGCGCGGCGCGGCGGTGCTGCGCAACGTGCTCGCCGACCTCAACGACGATCCGGGGCTAACGGCGAACGACCTGGAGGACCGCTTCCTCGAGCTCTGCCGCGCCGCGGGCCTGCCCAGGCCGAAGGTCAACCAGTGGCTCGAGCTCGACGACGGTCCGCCGATCAGAGCCGACTTCCTCTGGCGTCGCGAGCGCCTGATCGTGGAGACCGACGGCTGGGACTCCCACGGCACGCGGCAGGGCTTCGAGCGTGACCGGCTGCGCGACCAGCGGGCGCAGCTCGCCGGCTGGAGGGTGCTCCGCTTCACCCGGCGCCAGGTGCTGCGCGAGCCGGATGGCGCGATGGCGACGACCGGCGCCCTGCTCGCCCGCTAGCGTGCCGCGGCGATGGCCGCCGCCGATCCCGCCGAGCTCGGACGCCGCCTGCGCGAGGGCGACCGCTCCGCCGCGCCGGCGGCGCTCAACCTGATCGAGGACCGCTCTCCGGCCGGGCGCGAGGCCGCCGCGGCCCTGCTGGCCGAGGTGTCCCCCGCCAAGCTCGGCGGGGAGGCGCCCGCGCATCTCGTCGGCGTGACGGGGCCGCCCGGCGCCGGCAAGTCGACGCTGCTCTCCGCGCTCGTGGCCAAGTGGCGCGGCGACGGCCGGACGGTGGCCGTGCTGGCGGTCGATCCGTCGTCGAAGCGCTCGGGCGGCTCGCTGCTCGGCGACCGCGCCCGCATTGAGCACGACCCCAAGGACGACGGCATCCTGATCCGCTCGACCGCAGCGGGCGGGCGTCTCGGCGGGCTGGCCGCCCCCACGCGAGAGGGCGCCGACGCGCTCGCGGCGGCGTTCGACGTCGTGGTCGTCGAGACTGTCGGCGTGGGCCAGTCCGAGACCGACGTCGAGGAGGTGTGCGACACCGTTGCGGTGGTCGTGCAGCCGGCGTCTGGCGACGTGCTGCAGTTCTTGAAGGCGGGGATCATGGAGGTGCCGGACGTGCTCGTGGTGACCAAGGCCGACCTGGGCGACGCCGCCAAGCGGGCGCGCGCCGACCTCGACCAGGCGCTCGCCGCGCTGGGCTCGAGCGACGTGCCCGTCGTGGCCGTGTCGTCGATCCCGCCGCCGTCGGGAATCGGCGAGCTGGCCGGCGAGCTCGACGCCCACCGCGATCGCATCGACGTCGGCGCGCGGCGCGTGCGCGCCCGCCGCCTCTCGGCGCTGCGCGAGCTCACCGCCGAGCATGGCGAGAGCGCCCTGCGCGCGGCCGGGGGCCGCCGCGAGGCGCAGCGCCTGCTGGAAGCCAGGAGCCCGTCGGACTCGGTCGCCGAGCTCGTGCGCGCGCTCGAGGAGGCCGGGCGGTGAGCCGCCGCAGCAAGCGGTCGGGCGAGCGGCCCGCCGCCCAACGCGCCGAGGCAGCCGCGCCCGCGCAGCGCGAGACCAGCGCCGGCGAGCGCGCCGCCCGGCTTGGCCCGGCCGCCCCACGCCTCCTCGCGCAGGTCGGCATCCTGGCCGCCGTGTTCGCGGCCACCGTGCTGATCGCCGAGCTGGCCGGGGCGGCGAACCTCGGCGTGTCGCTGGGCATCGGGCAGGTCGCCTTCGCGATCGTTCTCATGGTCATGCTGATCCGGTACTAGCCCCTACGGCGCCGACCCCACCGAGCACGGCGGCTGGCCGCTCGCCGTGCGGTTGGCCGGCTCGGCGTAGCACCAGCCCGCCGGCCGCGGGAAGGCCCCGGTGCGCGGCTCGGCGCCGCCGCCGAACTGGCCACGGATGCGCCTGACCGACTCGAACCCCACGGAGCTCCGCGGGTGCACGAACAGCCACTGGTCGGCCTGCGGCAGCCCCAGCACCAGCACCTTGCCGTCGATCGACCACGTCAGGCCGGCGAACGCGCCCGGGGTCGAGAACAGCAGCCGCGGCGGCGCCTGACGGTCGAGGCGCAGCAACAGCAGCCGGCTGGACGAGCGGTCGCCTGCCGGCCGCGCCGCGATCGCGAGGCGCAGGCCGCCGGGAGCGAGGGCGGAGCCGACGGCGCTCAGCCCGCGCGGCAGCGCCACGGCGCGCAGCAGGCGGCCACGCGGCCCGTGCACGCGCACCGACCGCTCGGTGACCGTGACCAGGCGGCGTCCGCCCTCGGCCCACCAGATCTCGCGCGGCGCCGGACCGGCCGGCGTTGCCCCGATCCGGCGGGCGGTGTCGGCCTCCACGATCCGCACGCGCCCGCCGGCGGCGAACGCCACGACTTGCTCGGCCGGAGCGGGAAGCGGCTTCCAGGCGGGCGGCGCGGCCTCGGTCCCGCGCCAGAGCAGCCGGTTGTCGGAGTTGTCGCCCGCCACCACGTACAGATCCGCCCCGCTCCGATACGCGATGCGGAAGCCGTCGGGCGACCAGCGCGGCGCGCTCACCCGCCCGGGCGCCGGGCGCGTCCACCGCTCCGTGCTTGAGGGATCCAGCGCGACGAGCTCGCGGCCGCGCGCGCCCACGACGTGAAGCCCGCCGGGTGACCAGGCGGCGTCGGCGAAGTCGCCCAGCCGCCGGCGCGCCCCGTCGTCGTTGACGATCCACGGCGCCCCGTCCGCCATCACCAGCAGGCGCCCCTCCGTGGGCAGGGCCGAGAGCGACGAGCGCGTGGCCTCCGGCGGCGAACTGACCACGTCGTCGATCCAGTCGCCCATCTTCGCCCCGGCAGGCGTGAGCGCAACGGCCGCGATCGCCACAGCCGCCAGGGCCGCGGCCGCCAGCCGCCGCACTGGGTGGCGCCGGCGCACCGGCGCGCTGCCCGCGTGCGCCGCCCGCACCATGTGCCAGGCACGCCGCTCCGCCTCCGCGGCGCGCGGCGGCCGCGCGGCGCGCAGCTCCTCGCGCAGGCGGCGCTCGAACCCCGTCACGCGACCCGCTCCATCTCCGCCGCCAGGCGGTCGAGCGCCCTGCGCAGGCGCGAGTTGACCGTTCCGCGCGGAATCTCGAGCAGCTGCGCGATCTCGCCGGGCGTGTACTCGAGCAGGTGGCGCAGCACCACCGCGGCCCGCTGGTCGGGGTCGAGCGCGCCCAGCGCAGCCACCACCTCATCCGACCACCCGGCCGACGCCTCCGGCGGCGCCTCGCTCTCCACCGGCTCGGCGACCTCACGCCGCAGCGCACGGGCGCGCGACCAGTCGATCGCCCGATTGACCACGATCCGGTGCAGCCACGGCCCGAACGGCCGCCCGCGGTCGAAGCGGTCCAGCGCCCGGATCGCGGCGAGGAACGCCTCCTGGGCGATGTCCTCCGCCGCCGCCGCGTCGCGCACGATCAGGAAGGCCGCGCGATGCGCGGGCGCCCAGTGCGCCCGAAACAGCGCCTCCATGCCCTCGTCGGAGCCCGCCTGAGCGGCGCGCACCCAGGCGCGCTCCCGGCGCGCCGAAGGGCGTCCGTGCTCAGCCGGCCCGGATCGGGTGGCAGTCAGGTCGATTGCAGATACGCGCGCCAGAGCAGACAAATCCTCGCCCCGACACCCCTTACGAGCAAGGGCGGCGCAGAAGTCCCGTCAGCCCGACGCGAGCAGCGCCTCGGCCTCGGCCAGGTCCTCGGCGGTGTTGACGCTGCGCACCAGCGCCGGCGGCAGCGCGACCCGCGCCGGGTCGAGCGCTTCGACGGTGCGGGTCAGCGGCGCGTCGTCGGGCGCCGCGCGCAGCAGCTCGAGCGCGGCCGGTGCGTAGAGCCCGAACGTCGGCTGCAGCACGCCGCCGGCGGTGGCGACCACGGCGGGCGTCGAGCCGGAGGCCTGCAGCAGGGTGCGGCAGGCGTCGGCGGTCACGAACGGCATGTCCGCGGCGCAGACGAGCACCGGCCCGTCGGCGGTGGCGATCGCGTGGACGATCCCGGTGAGCGGGTGGCGCGGCTCGTCGGGCTCCTCCCAGCGCTCGGTGCCCGGCAGCTCCGGCAGCTCGGTGTCCCGCTTGCACACGACCGCCACGCGGTCGCAGACACCGGCGAGTGCCTCCGCTGCGTAGGCGGCCAGCGGCCGCCCGCACAGCAGCGCGGCCGGCTTGGACCCCCCGCCGAGCCGGCTGCCGGCCCCTCCCGCGAGTAGCGCACCGATCACCGGCGGGCAGGCTAGCGCGGTAGGCTCGCAAACCCGTGGGCCTGGGCGCTTTCATCTCGGTGGGCAGGTCGCTCGAGACGGCGCTGCAGCGGGTGGAGCTGGCGGAGCGGCTCGAGTACGAGTCCGCCTACGTCACCCACATCGCGGGCCGCGACTCCGTCACCACACTCACCGCCTACGCCTGCCGCAGCGAGCGCATCCGGCTGGGCTCCGGCGTGATGCCGATCTACAGCCGCACGCCGGCTTCGACCGCGCAGTCGTTCGCGACGCTCGACGAGTTTTCGGGCGGACGCGCCGTCATCGGGCTGGGCGTCTCGCACCGACCCGTGGTCGAGGCCTGGTACGGCCAGACGATCGACAAGCCGCTGCGCGAGACGCGCGAGTACGTGGCCATCGTGAGGGCGATCCTGCGCGGCGAGGACCCGCCGCAGGGCGAGCGCTTCCGCTCGGCCTTCCACTTCATGGGCTTCGAGCCGCGCCCCGACATCCCGATCTACCTCGCCGGCCTCTCCCCCGGCATGCTCCGCCTCGCCGGCGAGATCGCCGAGGGCGTTGTCCTGTGGCTGTGCAACCCCGAGTACATCCGCGAGGTGGTCGTCCCGACCGTCGCCGAGGGCCGCGAGCGCGCCGGCAAGCCGCTCGCCGGCTTCGACATCGTCGCCGCAGTCCCGTCCGCCGTGACCAGCGACCCCGAGCAGGCAAAGGCCAGCCTGCGCTCCGAGCTGATCCCCTACTTCTCGCTGCCGTTCTACCGCAAGATGATCGAGCTCTCCGGCTACGGCGAGGACATCGCCGCCTTCGACCGCGCCATGCAGGAGAGCGGCCCGGAGGCCGCTCTGACCGCGATCTCGGACCGCTTCCTCGAAGAGCTGGCCGCGATCGGCACCGTCGAGCAGGCGGCCGCCTCGGTGCGCCGCTACGCGGAGAGCGGCGCGACGTCGCCCTGCCTGGGCGGCATCCCGAAGACGGACTTCGACGCAACGCTCGAGGCGCTGGCGGGCTCCCTCTCCAACTGAGGAACACCCGCGTTTACGTTTTGTCCCCAATGGGGATGACACCCGTCGAGGGGACGCCTGCTTGAAGACCCTGGCCCTGAGGAGCGCCGTTGCGATCGCCGCCTGCACCTGTGCCGGCGCGGTCTTCGCGCCTACGGCGAGTGCCGTCGACGTGCACGCGCTCCAGGGCGGCTGCCACACCCTGCGTGACGCCGACACTGGCCGCTTCGTGGCCCGTGACGGACTCGCCTACAACACGTCGGCGGCCAGCGCCGCCGCCGCCACGCCGTTCCGCTTCCAGGCCACCGCGCTCGGCCGCTTCCTCCTCTACGGCCCCGACGGCCGGATGCCGGCCACGGCGGCGCTCAACGCGCTCAGTCCCGCTGCGAGCCCGGGCCCAGCCTCCGACTGGCAGGTGGAGGACGTGGGCGGCACGCTCAGGCTGACGAGCGTCTCGACCGGAAAGCAGCTGGGCGTCGGCGTCCTCGGGCGGCTGGTGCAGGGCGCCGGGCGCTGGACCGCCGAGCCCGGCCAGGGCTGCGCCGACTTCCCCGAGGTCCAGGTCAACGTGACCGGGCAGCCCTTCAAGGGCTCGAGTCCGACCGGCCCGGTGCGCGGCTTCATCGACGACCACAACCACGTCGGCGCCTTCCAGTTCCTGGGGGGCCGCTTCCACTGCGGGCGCCCCTGGAGCCCGTACGGGGTCACCGTGGCGATGCGCGACTGCGTCGACCACCAGCCGAACGGCGCCGCCGCCGCGGCGGAGAACTTCTTCGTCACCGGCGGCCCGGTCGGCACCCACAGCACGGAGGGCTGGCCGAGCTTCGCCGGCTGGCCGCGCGACGAGTCGCTCACCCACGAGGGCACCTACTGGAAGTGGATCGAGCGGGCCTGGCGCTCCGGGCTGCGCATCCTGGTCAACGACCTCGTCGAGAACCGCGCGCTCTGCGAGCTCTACCCGCTCAAGCAGAACAACTGCAATGAGATGGCGAGCGCGTACAAGCAGGCCGAGGACATGCACGCGCTCCAGGACTACATCGACGCCCAGTTCGGCGGCCCCGGCAAGGGCTTCCTGCGCATCGTCAAGAGCCCGGCCGAGGCGCGCCGCGCCATCAACGCCGGCAAGCTCGCGATGGTGCTCGGCATCGAGGTGTCCGAGGTGCTGAACTGCGGGCAGTTCAACGGCACTCCGGGCTGTGACGCCGCCGAGATCGAGAGCGAGCTCGACCACCTGCAGGCGATCGGCGTGCGCTCGCTGTTCCCCGTCCACAAGTTCGACAACGCGCTGGGCGGCACCCACTTCGACTCGGGCGCCACCGGCGTCCTCGTCAACACCGGCAACAAGTACGCCACCGGGCAGTTCTGGGCCGCCGAGCACTGCCCGGGGGCGGCGGACCACGACAACGAGCCCACCAACCCGACCGGCGAGCACGCGCAGACGATCTACTCGGTGTTCGGCCCCGTGCTGACCCAGCCGCTGCTTTCCGGGCAGCTGCCGGTCTACCCGCCGGCGCCGCTGTGCAACCCGAAGGGCCTCACCGCACTCGGCGAGCACGTGATCCGCTCGATGATGCGGCGCGGCATGATCGTCGAGACCGATCACCTGAGCGTGAAGGCGCGCCAGCAGGCGCTGACGATCCTCGAGTCCGAGAGCTACCCCGGCGTGATCTCGAGCCACTCCTGGGGCGACGCCGGCAGCCAGAAGCGCATCCAGAAGCTCGGCGGCCTGGTCGGGCCGATCACGCACGAGGCCAACGGCTTCGCGGAGGAGTGGCGCGCCGCGCGCGCGAACCGCGACCCGCGCTTCTTCTTCGGCATCGGCTTCGGCTCAGACGTCAACGGGCTGCACGCGCAGCCGGTGCCGCGGCCGAACGCCGCCCAGAACCCGGTGCGCTACCCGTTCCGCTCCTTCGACGGCGGCAGCATCATCCACCGCCAGCAGTCCGGCACCCGCGTGTACGACATCAACACCGACGGGGTCGACCACTACGGCCTCTACCCCGACTGGATCGAGGACCTGCGCATGGTCGCCGGCCGCCAGATCGTCGACGACCTCGCCACCGGCGCCGAGGCGTACCTGCGCATGTGGGAGCGCACCGAGGCCGCCGCCCGGCGCTAGCCGCCGAGCGCCTCCACCCGCCACCGCCCGCCCTCGCGGCGCAGCAGCAGCACGTCGCTCACCACCGCCTGGCCGCGGGCGCGGCTCTGCACGCGCACGCGGGCGGTCGCGCCTTGCAGCTCGATGGCGCGCACGTCGATGCGCGGGCGCGCGACGCCGGCGGCCGCCGAGCTGGTCAGGCGCACGCAATCCTCTCCCCCCGCCCGCGCCCGGGCGGCGGCGGTGAAGAGGTCGTTGCAGACGGTCTCGAAGTCGCCCGCGGCGGTGGCACGCTCGAGCCGCTGCACCACCTCGGCGAGGGCGCGAGGGGCGCCCGTGGCCGGCGGCGCCTCCTCGTCACCACCGAGGCAGCCTGCGATAACGGCCGCGACGGCCATAATGGACGCATGGAAGGATCCGCGCAGGAATCCGTGGGCACGCAGTCGAGCTGGCTGCGCTGCTACCGCTGCTGGTCGCAGAACCTCGAGGTGCAACTTCACTACGAAGGCATCTTGAAGGTCGACGCCGACACCGGGGAGGCCGTCGACCCTGTCGAGGAGGTCCAGGAGGCGGTCGTCCAGTGCCTCGAC
Organism: Thermoleophilaceae bacterium; assembly: GCA_034664085.1. Taxonomy (GTDB): domain Bacteria; phylum Actinomycetota; class Thermoleophilia; order Solirubrobacterales; family Thermoleophilaceae; genus JACVRW01. The sequence continues at coordinate 416 of JAXDII010000017.1, read as the reverse complement.
TGCCTGCACGACCAGCCCCATCTGGCACTCACCTTCTACGAGGAGAACGGGCGGCGCATCTCGCGCGTCGAGCCCGTGGAGGACCGCTGGGAACGCATGGTCACCGGCACCCCGTGGGTTGCGTCCTGCACCGTGACCGTGGACGCCGACGAGGTCGAGTCCTGCTCCGGGCCCGAGGCCGCCGAGTCGCTGGCCTTCGCCGCCTTCGGCGACCACGGCACCCGCGAGTTCTTCACCCACGTGCGCTTCCACAAGCACGAGGAGGACCAGATCGTGATCCACATGCTGGTCGAGCTCTACGCGCGCTCCGCTGACGAGGCCACCGAGGTCATGGAAGCCGCCGCCCGCGGAGCACTCACGATCACCTCGCTGGCAGAGGAGTCGCGGCCGCCGGCGTCGACGGCCGAAGAGTCGCA
>JAXDII010000013.1:0-7052 GCA_034664085.1 Thermoleophilaceae bacterium | reverse complement strand
CGAGCCCTGCGCAACCAAGAAACCGGCCAGGAATCAACGGGGGTCCGGGGGCGCGAGCCCCCGGCTGCCATCTCATCCGCTGCGGGTCACCTCGAGCAGGTACGCCACCATCACGTCCTGGCCGCTGAACGCGAGGTGGTAGGCGTCGGTCAGCTCCTCCACGTGCGCGATGTGCTCGCGGCTGCGCTGGAAGATGTCGGTCACCTCGAAGAACGAGTAGTCGACGACCTTGGCCTCGAAGCCGCGCTCGGCCAGCAGCGAGGCCGTGCGCTCCTGGCTCAGGATGGAGAGCTGCATCACGTAGGCGACGCCGTCCTCGGCGAGCGCCTCCGGGAGCATCGTGATCAGGTGGTCGAGCAGGTTGCGGCCCCAGTAGTCGAGCGGGCGGTGCGTGCTCACCTGCTCGCCCGGGTCCACGGGCATCTGGTAGAGGCTCGCCACGATCAGCTCGTAGCGCTCCTCGGGCACCCATGGGTACAAGTCGACGGCGGCGCCGCTGACCCTGTCGGCCACCCCGTTGCGGAACGCGTTCGCGAGGGTGTTGGCGACCGCCTTCTCGTCGATGTCGATGGCGTGTACGTGCGCCGCCCCGTTGAGCGCGAGCTGCACGGTCAGGATGCCGGTGCCGCAGCCGATGTCGAGGCAGCGCTGGCGGTTGCCGAGGCGCTCCTCGAAGAGGTGCCGCCAGGCGAGGAAGCTGCCCTGGGTCGGGACGAAGACGCCTTCGTCGACGGCGATCTCCGGGACAGGAAGCGGGAACAGGTCGCGGCCCTTGAGGTCGCGCCAGCGCGGCGGCTCGATCGTCGACGCCGGGGCCTCGATGCCCGTGCCGTTGGCCTCCTCGAGGTCGTCCGGGCGGCGGTTGCCCGGCTTGGTGCCGATCAGGCGCTCGCGCGCCGCGCCGATCAGCTCGGGCCCGACCCCGCAGCAGCCGCCGATGATCTGGGCGCCCTCCTCGCGCCACTGGAGCGCCATCGCCGCGTACTCGTCGCCGGTGACCTGGCGGTCGAAGCGCCAGCCGTCGTTCGTGTAGTAGCCGAGGTTCGGATACACGCCCAGCGGCATGTCCGTGAAGTCGCGCAGCCAGGACACCATCCCGGCGACGTGGTCGGGCGGGATGCAGTTGATCAGCAGCGCGCCGACGCCCATCTCCTCGAACCGGCGCGCGGCGCGCCCGAACAGGTCGCCCTCGGGGCCGCCCCAGTGCTGGCCGTAAACGCCGCAGACGCCGTGGCGGCAGCGTCGGAAGCTGAGCCACACGGGCAGGCCGGTCTCCAGCAGCGTCTCGACCGTCACGTAGATGGAGGGGCCGACGAGCGACAGCGTCTCGACCAGGATCAGGTCGGGCGGCTCCTCCTCGAGCGGCTTCGCCAGCAGCCGGATCGTCTCCTGGCCCTCGGGGCTGTCGACCTCGCCGTTGAGGCTGAAGGCGACGGCGCACTCGCCCGTGCGGCCCTCCTGCTCGACCGCCTCGTGCACCAGCCGCAGGCCGCGCCGGGCCACGTCCATCCAGTGCACCGGCCGGGTGCTCTCCCAGACGCGCGGGCCGTCCTCGCGCAGCGCGCTCGGCAGCCCCCAGGTGTTCGTCGACACGACGTCGCAGCCGGTCTTCACGTAGCGGCGATGCACCTCGAGCACCTCGTCGGGCGCCTGTACGAGCCCGCGTGTGCCCCAGAGGCCCTCGTCGCTCCCGGGCCGGTCGCCGGCACCGTGGAGCTCGGTGGCCGTTCCGCCGTCGAGCACCACGCACTGGTCGGCCGCGATCATCCGAGCCACGCGCTCGTATGCTGATGCCGCGGCGGTCGGCTTGGCCGTGTCCGTCATCTCCCTCATCTCCCTGGACACAGTCTTACCCTCGCCGGCCCACCCTGGTACCTCCCGGGCGAGAGGTATTCCCTCCCCTTCGGGAGGGAGGTGACCGCTCAGCGCCCGGACAGCTGCACATAGCGGGACGCCGCCTCCACCCGGTTGGCAGCACGCAGCTTGCGCAGGATGTTCTTGACGTGGAACTTGACGGTCCCCTCGGAGACGACCAGCTCGTTGGCGATCGCCTTGTTGCTGTCGCCGCGGGCCATCAGCCGGAGCACGTCGAGCTCGCGGCGGGTGAGCAGCTCGCGCAGCCGCGAGGCGTCCCCCGTGTCAGCCGGAATCGCGTCCGGGCGCACGCTCGCACTCGCCGGCTCGCGCTCCACCTCCAGCTCGATGGCCCCCTCCGACAGCTCCGCGGCCATCGCGTCGGTCCATGCCACGAGCTGCCGCAGCTGGCGCCGCTGCTCACGCACGCGCCGGCGCAGCACCGCCCGCTCGAACACCTGGGCGAAGCCGTCGGCGAAGGCCCAGACCGAGTCGCGCTCCAGCGACTCGACGTGACGGTCCGCGTAGCCGCCGTGGAAGAAGCCAATCGCGCGGCCGTCGAGGAGGATCGGCGCGGCCACGTATGACAGGCCCTCCCCGACCGGGATCGGCGGCGTGCGCACGCGCGGGTTGCTGCCCGGGTGGCGCACGATCGACGCGCGGCGGCGGCGCATCAGCTCCGTCTCGATCACGGGGTACTCCAGCCGCAGCGGCGTCTCGCGCAGCGCCTCCACCGCCCGCTCCGCGCCGTCCGGGTCGTCGCGGAAGTGGGCGTGCACCGGCAGCAGCTCGGAGTCCTTGACCTGGCTCAGGAGCACACGGTCGAGGCCCGCGCTGTCGCTCAGCGCCCCCGCCGCGTGGCGCAGGATCTCGCTCACCGGGCCGAGCTCGCGCAGGCGGTCGAGCGCCCGCCGGACACGCTCGAGCGCCTCGAGCCGCTGCACCAGCCGCTGCTCGACGAGCTCGCGCTGGACCTGGTGCAGCTCGATCAGCGTGGACCACAGGTCGGCCCGGCCCGCAGGGGCGTCGCGCAGCTCGTCGACCACCATCCGCAGCGCCTCCTCGACCTCGCGGTGGACGGTGTGGAAGTCCGCGACCTTCGGCAGCGCCGCCGTCGGCGCCGACAGGACCGCCGAAACGTGCTCCATGACCGCCGCCACGCGCGCGTCGAGCTCGTCGTCGCCCACCTGCGTGGCCGGCGAGCGGTTGGCCGCGACATGATCGCCGAGCGCGCTCATCCGTCACGAATACCTTACCTTCCGGGCAGGTTCGGCCCCCTCCTTAAGGGATGGGGATTGCAGCGGCGCGTGTGCCACCCGCGGCGCGACGCCGCTCTCGCTCAGTCCAGCGGCCGGTGGGCTGCCTGCAGCAGCTCGAGGGCCTCGTTGCCCACGGGGGCCAGTCCGTATTCGCCGCCGGCCTCCCAGAGCGCCTGCCATACGGCGTTGGGGTGGCCTTGCTCGAAGAGCAGCAGGAAGTGGTCGCCGTCCTCGCGCACCACGGTCACGGCGGATTCGGCGACGTGGCCGTCGGCGAGGCCGCCCACGGCCATGCCGGACGGGAGGCCGACGCCCTCGATGATGCGCGCAGAGCGCGGCCCGATCAGCGACAGCGCGGCCGAGTCCGGGAGCTGCTCGACGATCACGGCCAGTCCGGCGCTGGAGATCGCCCGGCTCACGACCCGGCGCCAGCGCGTCACGGCGGATGGTCCGCCGGCGATCAGCGCCCGCCGAGCCGACGGGCGGCAGCACCACGTTCCGGCGATGGAACGCGCCTGTCCGCTCGCCGGGGCAGTGCCCGGCACGGTCGCCGCGAGCACGTGGTCCAGCAGCGGCTCCGGCCCGGTGACCGCCAATTGGCGGATGCCCGAGCGGTCGACCAACCCGGCTGCCTTGGTGCAGACGGCGATCTCGGCGGAGACCGATCCGTAGTGCCCGACCACCGGCACGCCGTCGCGCTGCACCATCACGGCACCGGGCGGCCTGAGCGGATCGAAAGCTGTTTCGAGGGGTGCAGTGCCCATTGCAAACGATGCTAGACCCGCTAGTTGCGTCCCGCACTACCCGCAGTGGAGGACTTACCTACCCCTCCGGGAGGGTGCACCCGCGTTATCCTCGTTGCATGCAGCGGAGCGCGGCCGAGGGCTCTGCGCGAGAGCGCATCCTCCAAACGGCCTATGACCTGTTCAGCCACCACGGCATCCGTGCCGTGGGAGTCGACCGCATCGTCGCGGAGTCCGGTGTGGCGAAGATGAGCCTCTACCGGCATTTCCCGTCGAAGGACGACCTCGTGCTGACGTTCCTCCAGCAGCGCGAGGAGCGCTGGACCAACGAGTGGCTGCGCGCCGAAGCCGAGAGCCGCGGCGACACGGCGGCCGAGCGAATGCTCGCGATCTTCGACGTCTTCGGCGAGTGGTTCGTGATCGACGACTTCGAGGGCTGCTCCTTCATCAACGTGCTGCTGGAGTTCGACGAGCGCGAGCACCGCGTTCGCCTTGCGACCGTCGAGCACCTGCGCAACATCCGCTCGTTCCTGCATCAGCTCGCCGCGGAGGCGGGCGCCGAGGACCCCGAGGCGCTCGCGCACAAGTGGCACATCCTGATGAAGGGGTCGATCGTCGCCGCCGGCGAGGGGGATCGCCTCGCCGCCCAGCGCGCCCGCGAGATCGGCGAGCTGCTGCTCGCGCGCGAGGCGATCGCGCACTAGCCGAGCCAACCTTGGCGATCGACTTCGAGGCCGAGGGGCTGCTGGAGGGACTAGAGGACGAGCGCGCCAGAGAGGCGCGCCTCGAGCTGCTGCGCAACCTGGAGGCGGAGGGCTTCTCCCTCGACGAGCTGCGGCGCGCGACCGCGGAGGGCCGCCTGGCGCTGCTGCCGGTCGAGCGGGTGCTCGAGGCGGAGGGCCCGCGCTACACACAGGCGGAGATCGCCGAGGCCACCGGGCTCGACGTCGACTTCCTGGCCGAGGCACGGCGGGCGATCGGGGCGCCGGCGGTCGACCCCGGCGAGCGAGTCCTCACCGCCGAGGACTTCGAGCTGGCCCGCAACGCCGCGGTGCTGCTGGAGAACGGCCTCGACCGAGAGAGCTTCCTCGACCTGACGCGCGTGATGAGCCACTCCATGGCGAACGTGGCCGCCAGCCTAGTGTCGACGTTGGGCGACGCGCTGCTGCGCCCCGGGGACACCGAGCGCGACCTCGGGCTGCGCTACGCCGAGACCTTGCGCAACCTCGGGCCGCTGGCCGGCCCCGCGCTCGAGCACATGCTCAACCTGCGGCTGCGCGAGGTGATCCGCAACGCGGTGGTCGGGGAGGCCGAGCTGCGCAGCGGCCGCCTCCCCGGCGCGCAGCCGATCACGGTCGGCTTCGTGGACATCGTCGGCTTCACCCGGATGGGCGAGGAGATCCCGCCCGACGAGCTGGGCACGATCGTGCGCGACTTCGAGCGCTCGGCCGAGCGGGCGGCCCAGCCGCCGGTGCGCCTCGTGAAGACGATCGGCGACGCCGCCATGCTGGTGGCGCCGACGCCACAGCCGGTGCTCGACGCGGTGCTCGGCCTGGTCGAGGAGTCCCGTGCGGACGACGGCCGTCCGCTGCTGCGCGGCGGGGTGGCGGCCGGCGAAGCCCTGCAGCGGGCCGCCGACTGGTACGGCCGCCCCGTGAACCTCGCGGCGCGGCTGACCTCGTTCGCGCGGCGCGGCAGCGTCCTCGCTTCCAAGGAGGTCCACGACGCCGCGCCCGCCGACTACGTCTGGTCGTTCGCCGGCAGCCGCCGCTTCAAGGGCTTCGGCGAGGATCTCCCGGTCTACCGCGTGCGGCCCGAGCCGCCCGCCGAGTCCGGCTAGGCGTTCGCCGGCTCGGCGCTGCCGAGTCCGGCCGCCTGGCGCAGCGCGTCCGCCTTGTCGGTCTTCTCCCAGGTGAAGTCGGCGTCCTCGCGGCCGAAGTGGCCGTAGGCCGCCGTCTTCTGGTAGATCGGCCGATGCAGCTGCAGCGTCTGGCGGAACGCGCCCGGACGCAGGTCGAAGTGCTCGTCGACCAGCCGCGCGATCTCCGAGCGGCTGACCTTCTCGGTGCCGAACGTCTCGACCATCACCGACACGGGGTGCGCCACGCCGATCGCGTAGGCCACCTGCACCTCGCACTTGTCGGCCAGGCCGGCGGCCACAACGTTCTTGGCGACGTAGCGCGCCGCGTAGGCGGCGGAGCGGTCCACCTTGGACGGGTCCTTGCCCGAGAAAGCGCCCCCGCCGTGGCGGGCCATGCCGCCGTAGGTGTCGACGATGATCTTGCGGCCGGTCAGGCCGCAGTCGCCCACCGGCCCGCCGACCACGAACTTGCCGGTCGGGTTGACGAGGAAGTTGCGCCCGCTGTCGTCCAGCAGCTTCTTCTCGTCGTAGAGCTCGCCGGGCAGGATCGGGTGCACCACGTGCTCCCAGAGGTCCGGCTTGATCATCGTCTCGCCGTCCACGCCGTCCTTGTGCTGGGTGGAGATCAGGACGCGCTCGATCTCGATCGGCTGCCCGTTCTCGTAGCGAATGGTCACCTGCGTCTTGCCGTCGGGCCCGAGGTACGGGACCACGTCGGCGCGGCGCACCTCGGCCAGCCGATGGGCCAGCTTGTGGGCGAGCGAAATCGGCATCGGCATCAGCTCGCGCGTCTCGCGCGTCGCGTAGCCGAACATCATCCCCTGGTCGCCGGCGCCGGCGATGTCCAGCTCGTCGTCGTCGGCCGGGTCGGTGCGGGCCTCGTAGGCCTTGTCCACGCCCTGGGCGATGTCGGGCGACTGCTCGTCGATGGCGGTGATCACCGCGCAGCTGTCGCAGTCGAACCCGTACCGGCCCTCGGAGTAGCCGATGCGGCGGATCGTCTCGCGGGCGATCTTCGGGATGTCGACGTACACGTCGGTCGTGATCTCACCCGAGACCACGACAAGGCCGGTGTTCACGAGCGTCTCGCAGGCGACCCGTCCTTCGGGGTCCTCGGCCATCACGGCATCGAGGACACCGTCGGAGATCTGGTCGGCCATCTTGTCCGGATGGCCCTCGGTGACCGACTCCGAAGTGAACAGGAATTCGTTGTCTGAGAGCGGCTGCGTCGTCATAGGAGCCGGGAAGGGTACAGATGGAACGGAATTGCGCGGCTCAGGGACAGCGGACGCCCGGAGGCTGCTCCAGCTCGATGCGCTGCTCGTGGCGCATGCC
>JAXDII010000099.1:0-108449 GCA_034664085.1 Thermoleophilaceae bacterium | reverse complement strand
CGGCCCCCGGCTGAGGCATGGCCGGCTTGAGGCTGTCCTGGGGGCTCGCGCCCCCGGCCCCCCGCTGAGGCATGGCCGGCTTGAGGCTGTCCCGGGGGCTCGCGGCTTCGGCCCCCGGCTGACGCATGGCCGGCTTGAGGCTGTCCTGGGGGCTCGCGCCCCCGGCCCCCCGCTGAGGCATGGCCGGCTTGAGGCTGTCCCGGGGGCTCGCGGCTTCTTCGGGCGCCCGGCGCCTCGCCAGCAGCCAGGCCCCCGCGCCGGCCGCCGCGCACCCGAGCACCACCGGGATGCGGGCGAACGCTCCGACCAGGCCCAGCAGCTCGGCCACGGCAATTCCCAGCGACAGGGCGATGACCGCGTCCGCTACGGCCGCCGGGGTTCCGTTCCAGCCCGGCAGCAGCCGCATCCGTATTGCGCGCGCGCCGAGGGCCAGCGGCACGATCACCGCCGCCAACAGCAGAATTCCAAGGGCGTACTGACCGAGTGTCACAGCTCGCTGAGCGCCGAGCTGTTCCTCTCAAGCTCAGGCTGGCGCGCGAGTCTACTCCTGCGCGGCCGGGCGCACGGAAGCACCTTAGACTGGCCCCGTGCGGGGCGGCGCCAGGCACGGATCGGGTCGAGTCCCGCGCCGGGGGGCGCGCTGACCGCGGCCCGCTTCCTCCTCGGCTTCGCCTTCGCGGCAGGCGGACTCGCCGCCGTGACCTGGGGCGCGGCCTCCGTGCGGGCGCGACTGCTGCCGGGCTGGAGCGGCGCGGCGGCTCGCCTCGCCGAAGCGGTGCTGGCGCTGGCCCTGATCGTGGGCGTCGCCCAGCTGCTCGGGATCGTCGGCGCGTTCGCGCTCGTCCCACTCGCCGCCGGGCTGGCGGCAGCGGGCGTCGGGGCGGCGCTGCTGGCGCGGCGGCTGCCGGATGGGCGCGGTCCCCCGACCCGCTCCCGACCGGCCAGGAATCCGCGGTGGCCCGGGGGCGAGAGCCCCCGGATGGAAGATGGGCACGGTCGTCCGACCCGCTCCCGACCGGCCAGGAATCAGCGGGGGCCCGGGGGCGCGAGCCCCCGGATGGAATCCGCGGTGGCCGTGGTGATCGCCGCCCTCGTGTCGGCGGAGTGGATCGCACGCTCAATCCCGGCGCTGCAGCGCGGCATCTCGACGCCTGACTCGCTCTGGTACCACATGCCCGTCGCGGCCCGGTTCGTCGGCGACCGGTCGATCACCGCGCTGCACTTCTACGACACCGAGTCGGCGATCAGCTTCTACCCGGCGACCTCGGAGCTGCTGCACGCGGTCGGCATCGTCTTCTTCGAGGGGGACGTGCTCTCGACGGTGCTGAACGTCGGGTGGGTCGGCCTCGCGCTGCTGGCGGGCTGGTGCATCGGCCGGCCGCGCGGCCTCGGGCTGGCGAGCCTGATCGGCGTGGCGCTGGTGGTGGGGTCGCCGATCATGGTGGGCACCCAGCCGGCGGGCGCTTACAACGACATAGCCGGGCTCGCGCTCGTGCTCGCGGCGGCCGCCCTGCTGGCAACGGGTGGGGTGCGGCCCGCGCCCGTCGCCTTCGCGGGGCTGGCGGCCGGCCTGGCCGTGGGCATGAAGGTGACGATGCTCGCGCCCGCCGCGGCGCTCACGCTCGGCGTGATCGCGCTCGCGCCGGCCGGGGAGCGCCGCCGGATCGCCCTGGCCTGGCTGGCGCCGCTGCTCGCGCTCGGCGGCTTCTGGTACGCGCGCAACCTGGTCCAGACCGGCAACCCGCTGCCGTGGCTCGACCTGCCGCTGCTGCCTTCCCCGCCCACGCCGGAGGCCGACAGCACCGGCCAGACGGTCGCGCACTACCTGACCGACCGCGGCGTTTGGGACCGCAACTTCCTGCCCGGCCTCGACCTCGCCTTCGGCCCGCTCTGGTGGGCGGTGCTCGGGCTCGCCGCGCTGGGGGCCGGCGCCGCGCTGCTGTTCGACACGGGGGTCGTGCGCGTGCTCGGGGCCGTGGCGGCGGTGAGCGCCGCCGCCTACCTGTTCACGCCGCAGACCGCCGGCGGCCCCGAGGGCGATCCGCGGCTGTTCTTCTTCAACCTGCGCTTCCTGACTCCGGCGGTGGCGCTCGGCCTGGCGCTGCTGGCGCTGGCGCCGCCGCTCGTGCGCGGGGCGCGCCGCTGGGCCGTGCTCGGCGCGCTCGTCCTGCTGCTGGCGGTCAACGAGTCACAGCTGACCGTGCGGCCGAACACCCTGCGCGAGGTCGCGTGTGCGGCGGCCCTGCTGGCGATTGCCGCGGCGGTCGTCGCCCTGCGCCGCGTGAGCGTCCCGCGCGCTGCTGCGCTGGCCGGCGCGGCGGGGCTGCTGGCGGCCGGGGCGGTCGGCGGCTGGCTGGTCCAGCGCGAGTACCTGAGCGACCGCTACGCCCCCGTGGCCAGCGTCACGCCGAAGACGATGGCCTGGCTGCGGGCGGGCGGTGAGGAGCGCATCGCGCTCGCCAACCTCACCGCGCACTATCCCTTCTACGGCCCGAAGCTAGCCAACCGCGTCGAGTTCGTCGGCGTGAAGGGGCCCGACGGTTCGTTTGCGCCCGCACGCGACTGCCGCACCTGGCGGCGCGCCCTCGACCGCGGCCGGTACGGCTACGTGGTCTTCGGCATCGGCCCGACCGGCGACCCGCCGCCCGAGGAGCGCTGGACGCGTTCCGCCGCGGCGGCTTCGCAGACGATCCGGGAGGCGCCGCTGTTCGCGGTCTACCGGCTCGACGGCCCGCTCGGCACCGCCGGCTGCGCCTAGCCGCCCAGGCCGCAGACGGTCACGGCGCCGCGCGGCGCCACGCGCAGGTGCCAGGGCTGGGGCGCGAGGTCGGGCCGGATCGAGAGCGTCGCGGTGGCCCCACCGGCCAGCGTGCCGAGCGGCTTGTCCGGATAGGTGTCGGAGAAGCGGCGCAGCCGCACCGTCGACGGGGCACCCCTGTCGGCGGTCAGGGCCACGCCGCCGGCGGGAACGGTCAGGTCGAGGGTGAATCCGACGAACGACGGGTTGTAGGCGGCTGGCCGGTACGTGAGGCAGCCTCCGTCCGTGGTCACGGTTCCGCCCGCGGCCGCGTCCACGGGCGGCGCGGCGCCCGGGCTGGCGGGCGGCGAGGAGGGCCGAAGCTCGATCGCGTGGATGCGGACCAGCTCGTCGTCGACCGCGAAGCGCACGCGGTCGGGGCGGGTGGCGATCGCGGCGGGGTCGTCGGCCACGGTGCCGAGCGCGTCGGAGGCGGCCAGGTAGGGGCCGGCGCGCATGCCGGCCAGCGCGAACGCGTCCTGGACGTAGTTGGGGTCGATCACCGGGCGGGTGAGCTCCATCGCGCCGCGCTTCGCCTTCGTGTAGAGGGCCAGCTCGCGCACGTACTCGGCGCCCTCGCGCATCGCCCCGATGTTCGACAGCAGCGCCAGCACCAGCCCCACGCTGAGGACGAGCGCCGCCTTGCCGCGGATCTCCACGCCGCGAACCAGCTCGATCGCCACCAGCAGGATCAGCAGCCCGCCGACGTACAGGTAGCGGCTCTCATACGGGTTGGCCACGCCCGCCCGGCTGAGGGCGGTCATGAACCAGAACGTGAGCGCGATCGTCAGCAGCGCCAGCACGCGCGGCGAGACGGGCCGCCGGCCGGCCAGGCGCCAGACGAGCAGGCCCACACCCGCCACCGCGAGCGGCCGGCCCCAGTCGAGGCTGGAGCCGACGTCGGGGATCGTCTGCCCGGCCAGCCCGACCACGGAGCTCGTCGCGGCCGCGGCGGCCGACGCCATGAACTCCGGCGCCTCGAGCAGGTTGTGGCGCACGACTGTCGAGTCCCCGTAAGCGAGCCACCAGACCGCGTAGATCGCGACCGGCGCGGCCACGATCCAGACGTCTTTAAGCCGGCGGCGCTTGACGAGCAGCTCCACCAGCACGCCGGCCGCGATCGGGATGCCGAGGCCCGAGCTCGACAGCGCCACGGCGATCAGCACGGACACGCCCACGTCGCCGCGGCGGTCCTCTCGGTCGAGCAGGAGCAGGGCGCCGAGCCCCGCGGCCAGCGACGCGAGCCAGGCGATCTGGAACGGCCAGAGGAAGTTCTGCCACGCCGGGCCGAGGAAGAGCAGCAGCGCGGCGGCCGCCAGGGCGAGCGGGACGCCGACGCGGCGGCGCGCGTAGACGAACACCAGCGCGCCGCAGAGCAGGTGCATCGCGGTCACGACCAGCCGGAACGGGACGTACGTGTCGGCCCCGAAGGTGGCGAACAGCGCCTTGTAGATCGCGACGGGGAGCAGCGACAGGTGCTGGTTGTGCGGCTCGAGGAAGGTGTCGAGGCCGCCGCCCCGCCGGTAGACGACGAACTCCCACTCGTCGATCCAGAACGTCGTGCCGCGCGTCTGGTGGAGCACCAGCAGGGCCGCGGCCAGCAGGAGCACGCCCAGTGCCACCCACCCGAACAGCCCGCTGTCGAGGTCCGGCCGGCGGCGGCGCTGCTGCGTCCTGCCCGCCGGTGCGGCCGGTGCGCTCGGACCGGTTGCCATCTGGCCGCTCACCGTAGCCGAACACCCCCGGGACGGCGCCGGCCCAGCAGCGCGATCCCGGCCAGCCCGAGCACGCTCACGCCGGCGCCCAGCCAGAGCCCGGTGCGGTCGAGCCGCAGGTCGACCACGCGGTCGCCGCCGGCGACAGGCAGCCCCATCGCCGCGTAGTTGGTGGGATAGAGCTCGGTCGCGTGGCCGTCGACGTCGGCCTCCCACTGGCCCGAGTAGGCGTTCGCCACCACGAGCCAGCCGTCGCCGCCGCGCGAGAGGTGCACGCGCACGTGGTCAGGCGCCACCTGCTCGACACGGGCTGGCCGGAACGCTCCCCCGGTGTCCACTTCCGGCGCGCCCGGCGGCACGAGCGCCTCGCGGCGCGGATCGAGCTGCCCGGCCACGAGCTCCGCGAGCGTCGCGTCGTCGCCGAGCGCCCGCGTGGCGGGCACGACGTAGGCGCGCGGCAGTGCCCCGCTGTCGCGGAACACCGTGGCGTCGTCGCCCTCGTAGACGGGCTCGACGCCGGGGGCGGGGCTCTTCGCCCCGGGCTCCGAGACCAGGTAGCGCGTGTTCATCATCCGCAGCCCGGTGAGGTTCGGCCCCACCGGCGCCAGCGGCGTCAGGAACGTCAGCTCGCGGGTGATGCCCTGCTCCTTGAGCACGAACCACGAGAAGTCGGCCCAGCGCTTGGACTGGGGGAAGTCATAGCCGCCGATGCCGTCGATCCCGTAGAGCGCCTGGGTGTTGGGCGGGAACACCTCCGGCACCTCGCCCGATGAGCGGAACCGGCTCACGCGAAAGGGCCGCTCCTGGTCCTCGAGGAACGCGACCGCGCCGGGGGTTCCCGGGTAGGCCTCGTCGGCAGGCAGGACGGCGTTCCAGCTCTGCAGGTAAACGAGGTCGGCGGCGACCACGGCGAGCACGATCGCCAGCGCGACCGTCCGCCGCAGGCGCCCCACCGCGACCAGGCACAGCGCTCCGAGCACGAGCACGATGCCGAAGCGCACGAGCGCACGCCGCTCGACGTCGGGAGGCGCCGGCAGGCGGTCGGCAAGGCGGGCCAGCACCACGGCGATGCCGACGGCAGCCAGCGCGCCGCCGGACCAGAGCGCCACCTGGCGCAGCGGCAGCGGCCGGCGCGCCAGCGACTCAAAGCCCGCTCCGGCGGCCACCGCGCCGGCCAGCGCGATCACGTAGAAGACGCGGGCGTTGTTGCCGGTGGAGTAGGGGGGCAGGTTCTGCGTGATCCAGCTGACCGGGGGGATCGCGAAGACCACCATCAGCGCGACCGCCGCCATGGCGGCGAGCGCGATCGTCACCGGATGGCGCCAGGTGCGGGCCGTGGCGACGCCGGCCAGCAGCAGCGCGGCCACTCCGAAGTAGGCGGCGACGATCAGGTAGCTCAGCGGCGGCCCGACGTAGTCGGGCTTGCCGTCGCCGAAGACGTTCGGGAGCGCGTACACCAGCGCGCCCCAGATCGGCAGGTGGCTCTTCGCCAGTGCCTCGCCGTGCTCTGCCCGCGTGATGCTGTCCATGTAGGGCTCCACGAACGGGATCAGCACGACCGCCGCGGCGACGGCGCCGAGCGCGTGGGCCGCCACCCACTGCGCGAGCACGCGCGCCTGCGACATGGCCGCGGCGCCCAGGCCGCGGTCCGCGAGCGCCAGCGCGATCAGGTAGACGCCCGCGGCCGACGAGGACAGCAGCGCGGTCTCTGGATGCCCGGCGAAGATGCTGAGCATGACCACGAGCGCGACCGCCGCCACGCTCCGGCGCCCCGGCTCGCGGTACAGGCGGTGCGTGGCCAGCAGGAGCCAGGGGAACAGCGAGAACACGGTGCCGAGCGGCCACTGCAGCCACACGACGAGCGGTGCGGCCAGCATGTAGATCAGGCCCGCCACCACGGCCCCACCGCGGCCGATGCGCAGCGCGCGCGAGAACGCGTATCCCCCCGCCCCGGCGGTGAGCAGCTTGAGCGCGGCCATCCACCCCCACGCATCCTCGGGCCGCAGCACCAGCCCCAGCCACGTGATCGGGTAGAGCAGCGCCGTCTGGAAGTCGCCGAACAGCGTCATGCCGGCGTAGCTGTAGGGGTTCCACACCGGCAGGAAGCCGTCGTGCAACTGCTCGCGCGCGACCGTCAGCAATGGGTGGAACACGAGTGCGGCGTCGATGCCCCCGTCGCGCGGCGCGACGTCCAGCCCGGGCGGCCGGTCGGCCAGCCATGGGTAGTAGCTGTAGAGCAGATGGCTCTGCCCCATCTGGTGGCCGATCAGCAGCGGCCAGAAGTACACGCACGCGGCCGCGGCGAAGAACAGCAGCGCGGCGGCGTACTCGTGGCGCGCGGCCCAGCGTCCGGCGGCGGCGACGAACGTCACCGCGGCTCGGCCGCTCGGGCCAGCTCTCCGGACGCCGGCCGCGAGCCGGCGGTCGAGACCACGCGCGAGACGACGTACAGCGGGCGTCTCAGTGACTCGTCGTGAACACGGGCGAGGTAGCGCCCCAGGATCCCGATGCTGATCAGCTGCACGCCGCCGAGGAACAGCACCGAGACGAGCACCCACAGCTCGATCGTCGTGCTGATCACCTGCGCCACGCTGAGCGCGAGGATCAGCACCGCGGCGGTGGCGCTGAGCGCCGCGGTGAACAGCCCGAGGTAGGTGGACAGCTGGAGCGGCACGTCGGAGAACGACGCGATCGCCTCGGCGGCGAGCCGGAACAGCTCCGGGTACGACGCTCCGCGCCCGCTGGTGCGGCCGGCGCGGCGGTACTCGACGGGCACCTGGTTGAGCCCGACCCACGCCACCATCCCGCGCAGGAAGCGGCGCCGCTCCGGCATCTGCTGCAGCGTCTCCACCACGCGCCGGCTCATCATCCGGAAGTCGCCCGCCTGGCCCTGGTAGGGCACCCGCGCGAGCCGCGCCATCACCCCGTAGAAGGCGGTGGCGAGCGTTCGCTTCAGCGCGCTCTCGTCGCGGCCGATCCGGCGGGCGTAGACCACGTCGGCGCCCTCCTCGCCGGCCGCGAGCATGCGCGGGATCAGCTCGGGCGGGTCCTGGAGGTCGGCGTGCATCAGCACCACGTAGCGGCCGCGCGCGTGGTCGATCCCGCTCGACATGGCGACCTCCATGCCGAAGTTGCGCGACAGCTCCACCAGCACCACGTCGTCCTCGGTGGTCGCCCAGCCTTCGATCAGCTCGGCGGAGCGGTCGGTCGAGCCGTCGTTCACGTAGAGGATCTCGTGGTCGCCCTCGATCTCGGCGAGCGTCTCCCGCAGCCGCCCGTGCAGCTCCGCCAGTCCCTGCTCCTCGTTGAAGACGGGGACCACGACCGAGATGACCGGGTCTGGCTTGTGGGCTTGGTTCACAGTGGCTTGCAGACCAAGCCGATCGAGACGCCCGCGGGGAGGCTGACGCCCCGCTCGATCAGTTCGGCCTCGGCGCGCATGGGGAGGGTCAGCGCCTCGTTGAGCCACCCGGGCGTCAGGTCGTAGTCGGTCGTCTCCGGCTCCGGCCGCCGGCGCTGGACGCCGCGCACGGCCGCGATCGGGGGCAGCAGGACCGAGTTGAAGTAGGTGGCCAGCAGGGGCGCCCAGCCGGCCGCCCGCGCCAGATCCGTGAGCTTGCGGCGCGTGTAGCGGCGCTGGTGGTGATGGCGGTCGTCGTGGTAGCTCCAGAGCCACATGTATGCGGGCACGGTCACGAGCAGTCGGGCGCCTGCTTTGGCGACGCGGCGCAGCTCACGCAGCGCGCCGGCGTCGTCGGGGACGTGCTCGATCACGTCGCAGGCCATCAACAGGTCGAAGCTCGAGTCGTCGTACGGGAGCGCCTCGAGCCCCGCCTTGCGCACCCCCTCGAGCCCGCGCTGGTGGCAGAACTCGACCGCCTGCTCCGAGGTGTCCACGCCGCGCGGATCGCCGAGCACCCCGAACTCCTGGAGGTTGCGGCCGGTGCCGCAGCCGGCGTCGAGCAGCCGCGGCGACGAGGGCAGCTCGGCGCGCGAGATCAGCGCCCAGATCACGGCCCGCCGGCCGCGGAACCACCAGTGCTGATCCTCGATCTCGTAGAGGTGCGGGTAGAGCGCCTCGTCCACGACGGCCCACTATCTCACAGGGCAGGCGACCCGCTGTACGGTACGGCTGACCTATGACCGGGGTTGCGGAAGAGGCCAGCAGGGGCCTGGGTCGGCGGCGGTCGCGGCTTTCGGTGTGGCCGGCGATGGCCGGGGTGCTGACGCTGGTGGCGCTCGTGCTCCGCCTGCCGGGGCTGCAGGAGAGCCTGGCCGGCGACGAGTTCTTCACGTACGACATCGTGACCCGCGCGTCGCTCGGCGACGTGCTCGACGAGGTGCGCGACGCGGGCGAGAACAGCCCGCCGCTGTTCTTCGTGCTGTCGTGGCTGTCGGCCAAGCTCGGCGACCCCACCACGACGCTGCGGCTGCCGTCGCTGGTGCTCGGCACGGCCACCGTGCCGCTCGTGTACCTGCTGGGAGCGCGCAGCGTCGGTCGCCTTGCGGGCCTGGTGGGCGCGGCCGTGCTGGCGCTCAGCCCGTTCGCCGTCTTCTACTCCGTGGAGGCGCGCGCCTACGCGACGCTGTCGTTCTTCGCGGTGGCCTCCACGCTCGCGCTGCTGTGTGCGCTGGAGGGCCGCGGGTGGCGACGCTGGGCGCTCTACGCCCTGGCCGCGCTGGGAGTCGTCTACTCGCACTACACGGGCGTGTTCGTTCTGCTCGTGCAGGCCGCGTGGGTGGCGTGGGCGCACCGCGACCGGCTGAAGCAGGCGGCGCTGGCCTGGGCCGCCGTGGTGCTCGGCTTCGTGCCCTACCTGCCCTTCTTCTTCGAGCAGCGCGACCAGGCCGCCGACGTCGGGATCATCGAGTTCCTCGGCCCCTTCACGCTCGAGAACCTGGTCAAGAGCTCGGTGACGCTCGTGGCCGGCTACCCGTTTGCGCCGCTGCGCGACGTGCCCGGGCGGCTCGCGCTCGCGCTGCTGGCGCTCGGCGCCTGCATCGGGCTCGTATCGGCGCTGCTGCGCGCCGGTCGTCCCAAGCCCGGGCTCGTGCTGATCGCCGGCCTGGCGGTGGCGACCCCGCTCGGCGTGTCGCTCGCCAGCCAGGTCGGACGCGACATCCTGGTGGCGCGCAACCTGAGCGCCTCGTTGCCGTTCGCGGCGCTGCTGCTGGGCGCGGCTGCCGCCGCGGCGCGCCCGCGGCTCGTGCCGCTGGCGGCGGCGCTCGTCCTGGCACCGATGGCGATCGGAGTGGTCGCGGCGGGCAGCGACGAGCACCGGCGCACGCCCTACGACGACATCGCTCAGCTGATCGACCAGCGGGCGCGACCGGGCGACCCGGTGCTCGACGTCTCCTTCATCCAGCGCTCGGGACCGCTCACCCGCACGCTGCTCACCTACTTCGAGCAGCCCCACGACGTCTTCCGTGGCGGCATCGACGACCGGGCCGCGTGGCGGCAGGGCGAACGCAGCGGGCAGGTGTTCGTCGTCTCGCTGCAGGTCGGCTCGCTGCGCGGCCAGCCGAAGCTCGAGCCCGAGCTGCAGCGGCGCTTCAGGCTGGCCGACAGCCGCTACTACGCCGCCAACTTCCCGGTGGCCGTGTTCGTGTACGAGTCCGTTCGCCCGGCGGCGAGCGGCTGAGGCGGCGTGGACCGCTTCGACCTCGCGGTCCTGGCCGCGTTCGCTGCCCTCGGCTGCTCGTTCCTGGCGATCCTGCTGATCAACGGCGGCACCGTGGTGGGCGCGGAGGGCTTCGTGATCGCCGACCAGATGCAGTACTTCAACTGGGTCAGGCAGAGCGGCGACCACGTCCTGATCGCCAACGGCTTCGACATGCGCCCGGACGAGCACACCCTGCTCCACCCGGGCATGCTGCTCTCGGGCGGCCTCTATGCGCTCGGGTTGTCGGTGCCGCTCGCCTACCTGGTCTGGAAGCCGGTCGGGATCGTCGTCTTCTTCTGGGGCGCGCGCCGCTACGTGTGGCGCCTGATCGAGGGCACCTGGGAGCGCCGCGTGGCGCTGGTGCTGGCGCTCTTCTTCATCCCGCCGGTGGTCGCGGTCTTCGGCCCGCTCGAGTCCGCGAAGCGCGTCTACGACTTCCTGGGGGGCGGCGAGACCGAGGGCACGCTGGACTTCATCGCCCAGCAGCTGTGGGCGCCGGGGCAGCTGTGGGGCTACCTCATGAACGCGATCGCGCTCGGGGTGATGCCGCTCGCCTTCCTCCTGTGCGAGCGGGCGCTGGCGGAGGTGCGCGAGCGCGGCGCGGCCGCTCCCCGGACGTCGCTGCTGGCCGCCGCCGCGACGCTGCTGGTGTCCTGGCTGCACCCCTGGCACGGCGCCACGATGGTGGCCATCATCGGCCTGGCTGTGCTCTGGCACGTGCGGGCCGGCGAGGCGACCCTGCACGACGCCGTGCGGGCGCTGTGGCTGCCGCTGGCGGTCATCGCGCTGCCGCTGCTCTACTTCTCGATCCTGACCCGCGCCGATCCGGCCTGGGCCATCTACGAGGAGGGCAACGACGACCTCCCGCGCTGGCCCGCCTGGACGATCGCGATCTCGCTCGGACCGCTGCTGGTGCCGGCGCTGCTGGGCTACCGCGGTCCGGTGCGCGGACTCCAGGAGCGCATCGTGCGCGTCTGGCCGATCGCCGCCCTGCTGGTGTACCTGGCGCCGGTCGGCTTCTTTCCCTTCCACGCCTTCACCGGCCTGGCGATCCCGCTGTCGATCCTTGCCGTGCGCGGCGCCGCGCCCTACGTGCGGCGCATCGGAGCTCCGCGGCTGGCGGCGGCGACCATGGTGGCGGCGGTCGCGCTGCTGACGCTGCCCGGGACGTTCGACCGAGTCCGCAAGGCACGCACGGCAGTGCTCACCAACCAGGCCTACCGGCTCCAGCCCGGCGAGCGGGAGGCGCTCGACGCGCTGGAGCGCGATCCGCGCCCGGGCGGGGTGCTGGCCGCGGTGGACCTGGGCCAGCTGATCCCCCACAGCACCGGCCGCGAGACCTGGCTCGGCACGCTCTCGTGGACGCCCAACTTCGACGCGCGCCAGCGTGCCGTCGACGACTTCTTCGCCGGCCGGTCGAGCCCGGAGCAGATGCGCAGGCTGGTGCGGTCGAGCGGGGTCGGCTTCGTGCTCGCCGGCTGTGGCGAGGGCCGCAGCTTCGAGCGCCGGGTGAATGGGCTGCTCGGGTCGCCGGAAAGCTTCGGCTGTGCGACGCTCTACCGGGTGGAGGGCGGCCGGGGTGCGGCGGGATGACTGGCTGAGGCGCGACCTGCCGGCGGTGGCCGGCCTGACGCTGATCGCCCTGGCGGTGCGGCTCGCCGGCATCGGCGAGAGCCTCTACGGCGACGAGCTTCACACGTTCGTGGCGGCCGACGTCCCCTCGCTCGGCGACGTCGTCGGCGCGATGCAGCTGACCGAGGACAACCCTCCGCTCTTCTACTTCGTCGAGTGGGTGCTCGCGCGGGTCGGTGACCCGACGGTCTTCCTGCGCCTGCCCTCGCTGGTGCTCGGCACGGCCACCGTGCCGCTGGTCTACGCGCTCGGCCGGCGGACGGTGGGCCGGACCGCCGGGCTGGTGGCCGCCGCGCTGATCGCCCTCAGCCCGTTCGCGATCGTGTTCTCGTACGAGGCTCGGGCGTACACGATGCTCGGCTTCTTCGCCGCGCTCTCCACGCTGGCGCTGCTGATCGCGCTCGACACCGGGCGGCTGCGCTGGTTCGCGCTGTTCACGCTCGCGTCGGCCGCCGCCCTCTACACGCACTACACGGCCGTGTTCGTGCTGGGCGTCCAAGGTGCGTGGGCGCTCTGGCACCACCGCGACCGCGCGCGCGAGCTGCTGCTCTCGTACGCGGCGGTGGCGGTGGCGTTCCTGCCGTGGCTGCCGTACATGGCCGACCAGGGCGGCCAGGACAAGCCGGGGCTGCCGGTCATCGAGGCCCTGTTCGGCTTCTCGCTCGAGTCGGTCGGCCGCTACACCGTCACGCTGCTCGCGGGCCACCACCTGTACCCACTGCGCGAGGTGGCGGGCCGCACGGCGCTGCTGGTGCTGGGAGTCGCGCTCGCCCTCGCCCTCGCCGGCACGGTGCTGCGAGCGCGCCGGAGCGGCGCGGCGCGGCCGGGCCCCGGGCTCCAGCTGATCGTGCTGCTGGCGTTCGCCACCCCGGTGGGGGTGCTGATCTACTGCGCGGTGGGGCCGGACATCTACATCTCGCGCTACCTGTTCGCCTCGCTGCCCGCCATCGCCGTCCTGCTCGGCGCGCTGCTCACCTACCCGCGCCCGCCGCTGCGTGAGCTTGCCGTGCTGCTCGCGCTCGGTGCGCTGGCGGTCGGGACCGCGCGTGCGCTCGACGCGAGCCGCGACCGCCCCGCCTTCAGGGAGGCGGCGCAGATCGTCGACGACTCCGCGGCGCCCGGCGACCCGGTCGTCGAGTACCTGTTCGCACCTGTGCAGGGCATCTTCGCGCGCCACCTGGCGATCAACTTCGAGGAGCCCCACCCGCTCACCCAGATGTACGGGAACAGCGACCCGGGCGCCTGGGAGCGGATCGAGCGCGCGGAGCGCTTCTTCGTCGTGCTGCCGTGGGGCCCGGGGGCGCGCGCCGGCGCGGTTCCGCCGCGGGTCGCGCGCCGCTTCAGGGTGGCCGAGCAGCGCGACTGGCCCGGACTCGTCCGGATCGGCGTGCTCGTCTACGAGCGGCGCAACCGGTGACCTAGCCGGCGCGGCGGGTTAGGGTGGGCCCTCGGTGGCTCCGACCGTGCATCGGGTGCGGCGCCCGCCGGCCTGGCCGGCCGCGGTCCTGGCGCTGGCGCTGCTCGCGACCGGCGCCTATCTGCTCTACGAGACGCGCGGGCTGACGTTCTACTTCGACGACTGGAGCTTCGTCACCGAACGCCAGGGGCACAGCCTCGACGTCTTCCTCGATCCCCACCTCGAGCACCTGTCGCTGCTGCCGGTGATCCTCTACAAGGGGCTCTTCGAGACGGTGGGCCTCGCGCACTACGGGCCCTTCCGGGTGATGATCGTCGCGCTGCACCTGGCCTGTGCGGCGCTCCTCTACCTGGTTGCGCGCCGGCGCATCGGCGATGTCCTGGCCCTGGTGCCCGCCGTCGTGCTGCTGTCGCTCGGGCCCGCGTGGCAGGACATCCTCTGGCCGTTCCAGATCGGCTTCCTGATCCCGCTCGCGTGCTTGCTCGGCATGCTGCTGGCGCTCGATCGGGGCGACCGCGCCGGCGACCTCGTTGCGGGCGGGCTGCTCGTGGTCGCGCTGGCCAGCTCCAGCCTCGGCGTGCCGGTGGCCGTCGCGGCGGCGGTCGAGGTGCTGCTCGGCCCCGACCGCTGGCGGCGCCTGCTGCGGGTGATCGCCGTGCCGGCGGTGCTGTACGGCGCCTGGTCGCTCGCCTACGGCGAGGCCGACTTCGATTCCGGCAACCTTTCGGCGACGCCCGAGTACATCGTCGACGCGGCCGGGGCGAGCGTGGGCGCGGCGACCAGCCTCGGGGTCACGGCCGGCAAGCTGCTCGCGGCAGCCCTGGCGATCGGCGTGGCGGTGCGGCTGGCGCGCGGCGGCCCCGAACGGGTTCGGCTGCTCGCCCTGCTGGCCGGGGCGCTGAGCTTCTGGGCGCTGCTCGGCGTCTTTCGCCCGGACGAGATCCCGCCGCCCAGCCGCCAGCTCTACCCGGGCGTGGTGTTCGTGCTGCTGATCGCCGTGGAGCTGGCCAGGGGCGTGCGGCCGCGCCGCCCGGTGCTGGCCGTGGCGGCGGTGGCGGCCGGGCTGATCGTGGCCGGCAACGTCGGCGACCTGCACCGCGGGGCCGACCGGCTGCGGAACTTCACCGACTTCGTGGCGGCGGAGCTCGGCGCATTGGAGCTCGCCCGTGCCGGCGTCCCCGCGGAGTTCCGGCCCGATCCCGTGCTCGCGCCGTGGGTCAGCGCCGCGACCTACTTCCCCGCGGTGGACGCCTGGGGCTCGCCCGCCGACACGCCCGCCGGCATCCTGGACCGGCCCGAGCCCGCCCGCCGGGCCGCGGACATCGCGCTCGCCGCGGCGCTGGGGGTGCATCTGGCGCCGGGAACCCTGCCCGCGCAGCCCGGGCCGGCGCCCGCCGTGACGCGCGGCTCGGCTCGGCACGCGGGCGGATGCCTTCAGCTCGGCGCCGGCGGCCCTGTCGAGCTGCGCCTGCCGCCGGGCGGACTGGCGCTGCGGGCGGGGGACCGGGGGGCGCTCACCGTGCGCCTCAGGCGCTTCGGCGCCGGCTATGGCCGGGCGGACCGCGCGCCTGGGGAGGGCATCTTCATCGTGTCGATCCCGCCCGGCAACGGCATCGACGAGTTCAAGTTCGTCGCCTCGTTCGGGGCGCAGCTGGCCAAGCCCGCCGTGCTCACGCTGCCGACCGGCGACTCGGCCGCGCTGCGGATTCCACCCGACGCCGCCCGGCGGCCGTGGCACGCCGCGATCACAGCCGCCGCGCCCTCCCGCGTCTGCGGGCTGCCGGCGGGCTGAGCCTGCTCAGTGCACCTGCCGCCCGCCGATCGATAGGTCGAGGATCTCGAAGTAGAGGCGCCTCGGGTCGGGGTCGAGCTGCACCGGCGCCGCGTCGGTCGAGAGCACCAGGCTCGTGCGCCCCGGCTGCAGCCGCAGCGGGATGTCGACCGCCCGCTCCTCCGGTCCGGCCCGGACGGCCCGCACCAGGCCCGCGGGCCCGCGGATCAGGATCCGGCCCGGTCGCCCGTCGGGACGGGCCAGGGCCGCCGACAGCGGCACGGTTCGCACGCGGTCGTCGCGATTGCGTAGCTCGACTCGCGCGCGCGGAGCGACCGCCCAGCGCCAGTAGCGCGTGCCGTCCATCTCGGGGCTCGAGAAGCCGCTCCCGAACTCGGCACGGGGCGCGGTCAGGCACGCCCGGCTGCCGGGGCCCAGGCCGTACACGGCGACCGCGGCCGTGACGATGCCGTCGTAGCGGCGGAAGGCCAGCCGCCGGAAGCACCCGCCCGGGCCTGCCTGCGCACTCCCGATCGGGAACGCCTCGATGATCGGCGTGAAGACGGCCACCCGGCCGCCCCGCTCGACACGCGACCAGTCCGATGACTCGTCGCCCTGCCAGGCGCGGAAGGGCCGCTCGTCGCGAAGGTAGGCGCGCACCGGTGCGCCGAAGAAGCCGATGATCGGGTCCGCGGCCAGGTCGAGCACCGGGTCCCTGGCGCCGGTCTGCGCGCGGATCAGCGCGGCGATCTCGTCCTGGGGCGGACGTTGGAGGTCGTCGTCGCCCATCCTGACCGCCGCCACGGCCATGCCGGCCAGCGCCAGGCCGGTCGCCGCCGCCGCCATACGCGGCGGCGGGCGCAGCAGCAGCCAGCCCACCAGGATCACCAGCGCCGGGAACGACGGGCTGAGGTAGCGCGACAGCAATAGGTCGTGCGCGGCGAGCGAGTAGGCGACCACGCCCAACGGCGCCGCCGCCGCGACGGCGCCGATGAGCGCCACGGGGTGGGGCGGGGCGTCGCCCGGGGGCCCGCGGTCGCCGCGCCGGCCCGCCAGCACGGCGGCCAGCGCCAGCGCCAGGCCGGCCCCCACCAGCACCAGCACGAGCAGCCCGGGGAAGCGCTCGAGCGACGGGCGGTACACGTGCGAGTAGGGCTGGCCCGGGAACAGCGCGAGGAAGTCCTCGAGCTTCGCGGCGCGCAGCTCGACCGGACCGCCGAAGACCGACTCGATGTTCGACCCCTCCGCGGTGAGCAGCCAGGGCACCAGCGCCGCGCCCGCGACGACCTGGGTGGCGACCAGCGGGCGCCACTGGTCGCGGTGGGTGGCGAGCGCCCAGATGCCCTGGGCGGCGAGCACGAACGCCGCCATGAAGTGGCTGTAGAGCGCGAGGGCCGTGCAGAGGCCGTACGCCAGCCACCAGCCCGCCGAGCGCGCCTCGAGCGCGCGCAGGAGGACGAGCGTGGACAGGGCGCACACGAACATCGCAGTGGCGTACGCGCGCCCCTCCGAGCCGTAGAAGATCGCAAACGGGCTGAGTGCGCAGAGGGCGGCGGCGACCAGGCCCGGGCCGCGGCCGACCGTGCGAGCACCGAGCACGTAGACGAGCGGCACGGTCGCCAGGCTGAGCACCAGCGAGGGCAGCCGCATCCAGAGGGCCGTGTCGCCGAGTTGCGACGTGAGCCAGGCCAGCACGTAATACAGCGGCGGGGTGTTCTCGCCGTTGTCGCGCATCTCGCCGAGCAGGTCGCCGAGCGGCTGCCCGTCGATCTCCAGGTAGGTGAAGACCTCGTCGAGGGCGATGCTCTGGCCCATCCAGGGCAGGCGCAGCAGCAGGGCCAGGACGACCAGCACGACCAGCGGCGCGACGGCCCCCCGCCAAGGGCTCTCGGAGGCTACGGGCTATCACCCCCCGGACTCACCCGGATCAGACCGCCCAGAGGTGGCGCAGGGGAGGGGCCACGGAGACTGTGTACTCGATCACGGCATCCCCGGGTCGCGCTTGCGCATCGACGAGGCCGCCGCGCACGACCCTGGGGACGGCCACAGCGGCCGTCAACGCACTAGGGCTGGCCGGACCTCTCGGCATCGTTCCCGTACTCGAACACTCCGATGGGCAGGAAGCCCGGGTAGACCCTCGCCGACTGCAGCGGGTAGCCGGGCGCCGGGCCCGAGCGTGGCCGGCTGCCCACGAGCGGTCCGACCTGGGGGACGATCAGGAAGACGTGCGCGCCCTGTGCGGCCCGCCGCCACGCCTCGTCGTCGTCCACGCCGGGCGCGTAGAGCTTGCGCGGCCGGTCGAAGTTGAGGGCCAGTCCCTTGCCGAGCGGGCCGTAGTCGGACTGGAACAGGATGTCGATGACGGCGTCGCCGGGCTGGGCGCGGGCGTCGACGCGCGCTGCGGCCTGCTTCAGCGGCGGCCGGTCGTAGTCGGCGTCCATCACCTTGGCCGTGCCGAGCACGAGCCCGACCAGGATGAGCGCGGTCGCCGCCACCGAGGCGGGCCGGGGAATCGACACCAGCAGCCCCGCCACCAGCAGCATCACCGCCGGCAGCGAGGCGCTCAGGTTGCGCGCGCCCCAGATGTCCGGGCCGAGCAGGCTGTACAGGACCAGTGCGAGCGGGGTGGACGCCGCGAGCAGGCCGAGCAGCAGCCACCGGCGGTCGGGCGCCGCGTTCGTCCGGCCGCGCATGACGAGGACCGTTGCGCCGCCGACGGCGAGCACGGTCGCCACCCCGGCCAGGACCAGCGCGACGTCGCCCGGAAAACGCTGCAGGGCGATGTACGGATGCCCGTAGAGCGCGGCCAGCGCGCCCCTGAACACGGCGTCCAGCGACAGCGGCGCGCCCAGCTTCTCGAAGCCGAAGAACTGGTTCTGGTCGCTGTAGTAGGGCAGCCAGGGCACGTAGGCGATCCCCGCGGCGAGATGGACGAGGAGCAGCTCGCGCAGCCGCTCGCGGTGAGTCCACAGCGCCCAGAGCGCCTGCGCGCCGAGCGGGAAGAGGCCGGTGTAGTGCGTGTAGAGGACGAGCGCCACGCACACGCCGTAGGCGATCCACCAGCGCCAGGCGCCCCGCTCCAGCGCAACCAGCAGCACCAGCGTCGAGAGCGTCACGAAGAAGATCAGCGTCGCGTAGGCGCGGCCCTCGTTGGAGTAGAAGATCGCGAACGGGCTGATCGCGATGAAGGCCGTCGCCAGCAGCGCAGCGGTCCTGCCCACGGTGCGCCGCCCGAGCAGGTACATGACCGGCACGACTGCCGTGCCGGCGATCAGGGAGGGCAGGCGCATCCAGACCGCCGGGTCGCCGAGCTGGGACGCTGCCCAGGCGAGCGCATAGAAGAGCGGCGGGTTGTTCTCGGTGCGCTGCAGCGCCGCCACGACGTCGCCGAGGCTTGGCTGGCTCGCGACGGCGTAGGTGAACAGCTCGTCGCCGAACAGGCTCTGGTCCATGCCGCGCAGCCGCAGCAGGAAGGCCGCGACGGTCAGCCCGGCGACCGCCAGGAGCGCGGCGGCGTCCGAGCGCAGGACGGGCGCGGCGGGCGCGGCCACCGGCTCCGCGTGTGCGGCCATCAGCCGCGGCCCTCGAGGATCAGGTACGACCCGAAGCGCGCCGCCGGGCGGTAGCGCCGGTCGAGGAAGTCGTCCAGCACGTGCACGCCGGTCGACTCGCCCGCGCGGTTGGGCTCGGGCGCCGCCGTGATCGCGGCCGTCCAGCGCACGACGGGCGGCAGGCCCGCGCGCTCGAGCTGCCCGACGATCTCGCGCTGCACCGGCGCCGACGTGATCAGGCCGGGGGCCTGGATGTCGTAGCGAGTCGGATTGGGCCGCTCCGCCAGTACGTAGAACAGCGGGCTGCCCGAGGTGATCAGGTCGCTGCGCCGCGTGGCCACGTAGATCGGCTCGCCGGGCGGCACGGTGCGGCGCACGTAGTCGACGGCCTGCTCCAGCTCGTCCAGGGTGCAATAGCGCACCGGCTCGTCACCGGGCAGGCTGCAGCGCCCGCGCGGCAGCTCGGCCACGCCGTCCGCGACGGGGATGTCGATCGCCACGCTGTCGATCTCGAGCTCGCGCACGACGCGCTCGATGCCCTGCGCCGCCACCCATACGAGTGCGACCACGGCGACGCCCGCCGCGGCCGCGGGCAGCCGCCGCATGCTTCGGAAGGCCACTCCCCGCGAGCCGATCGCCCACGCCGCCAGCACCGAGAACATCACCGCCAGCGGCCCGGTGTGGAACTGGTCGGTGCGCACGAGCAGGTAGTGCGCCATCCCGAGGGTGAAGACGACAACCGCCACCTGCGGCCAGCGCGCTCGCGACCAGCGCAGGCCGAGCGCAAGCACCGTCGCCGCCGAGCCCACCAGCAGCACCAGCGGCAGGTAGAAGATCAGCAGGCTGGCGACGGTGTCGCGTGCGGCCCGCAGCGAGGCGAGGTTGATGTCCCCCTCATAGGAGAGCGGGAACGGCAGCGACTGGTAGTCCGCGAAGTCCTGGATCGGGTAGCGGATCAGCAGGTCCCAGGACTCGGACAGGCCGGCGGCGAGCACGACCGGCGCGAAGAGCGCGGCGGTGGCGACGACCGCCGCGGGCAGGTAGCGGCCCAGTGCGCGCCGTCGCTCCAGGGCCGGGCGCACGGCGTAGGCGCAGACGACCGCGAGGCCTAGATAGGCGGCGAACTCGATCCGCCAGAGCGCGCACAGCCCGGTCAGCACGCCGGCGGCGACCGGGTAGCGCGTCATCGCGAGCAGCGCGCCGAGCGCGAAGGCCAGCGCGACCGGATAGGGGTGGGGGCCGCTCGGCGAGGCCATCGCGCCGATCGCCGCCAGCCAGGCGGCCAGGGCCAGTCCCGGCGAGGCGTAGCGGCGGGCGAGCAGGTACACGAGCACGCCCACGCTGGCGTCCGTCAGCACCCGCAGCACCCGCCAGGGGACCAGCGAGGGTCCGAACACCTCCCACAGCCCGGCGAGCAGGTAGGGCTGCCCGGGCGGGTAGAACCACCAGAAGTCGCTGTAGGGCACCTCGCCGGAGGCGATCCGGGCCGCCGCCTGGAGCATCAGGCCCTCGTCGTTCTGCTGGATGCCCTTCATGATCGTCACCGCCGAGAAGACGGCGCCGGCCAGGAACAGAAGCGCGAGCACGGCGGCCTCCGGCAAAGCGGCGAGGCGCGCCAGCGCGCCGGTGCCGGCGGTCGGCCCGGAGCGGCGCTCGACGGTCTCGCCCACGCTCACCGCGCGCCCACTGCCTGGAGCATCGCGGGCCGCTCGCGCAGCACGTACACGCGTGCGCAGCCGAAGCGCCGCACCTGCTCGATCATCGGCCCCAGCACCGGCTCCAGCCGAGCGCCGCTGCCGCACTCGACGAACAGGAAGCGCGCCCGCGAGCCGCGCACGAAGGCGCGCGCCTTCTCGCGCGTGAGCCCGTTGGCGAAGAGCGCCTCCGAATAGGCCGTGCGCACGCCGTAGTCGGGGGTCCACGAGAGCGCGCCGAGGTAGGTCTCGCGGCCCGTGGTGTACGGGATGAAGTAGCCGGCGTAGCGGCGCGCCAGCACGCCGCCGGGCCGCGGGTCGGCCTCGAGCGAATCGAGGGCCCGGCGCTCGCCGGCGGTGATGAAGTACGGGTACTCGCCGCGCTGGATGTTGGTGGCGGCGATCTCGAGCTTGTGGGCGAGGCCGGGCAGGATCAGCACCGCCAGCGCCGCCACGACCAGCGCCGTGCGCGGACGCGGCTGGACGCTGACCACCCCCTGGACCGCCAGGATCGCGAGCGGCAGCGCCAGGCCCTGCAGGGCGTGGTAGGGGAAGGTTCCGCCCGGCTGGAGGAAGACCGCCAATACGGCGATCGGCCAGATCCGCACGGCCATCTCCTGCCAGCTGCGGGCCGGCAGCCGGTAGGCGAGCGCGGCGGGCGCCGCCAGCGGGCCGATGGTCAGCACCATCGCCCACCAGGGCCAGCTCCACTCGGGCTGGGCGCCGGCGGCGTTCTCCTCGTGCGCCAGCCGCCAGGACGGGTCCTCCATCGAGAGGACGAAGTAGTAGATCGCCGGGAGCGCGATGGCCACAGCCACCGCCAGCAGCGCCGCCGGCGGGCGCTCGCCGGTGCGCCGCCAGCGCAGCGCCTCCACCGCCGCGACGATCAGCAGCAGCGTGGCGCCCTGCCACGGCTGCAGCCAGGCGATCAGCAGCGACGCCCCGGTCGCCAGCCACAGCGTGCGCGGCCGCCGGTGCTCGCGCCACGACTCGAGCGCCAGCAGCACCAGCGGCAGCAGGGAGACGGCGATCGCCGTCATCAGGTAGCCCCAGAGGAAGCCGGTCGCCCACATCTCGCCGGCGATGAAGTCGAAGGTGTTCGAGCGCAGGTTGCCGCCCCAGCCGGTCCACGCGACCACCGCGCACGCCGGCATCACCGAGAACAGCGCCAGCGCCAGCGCGACGGCGCGCTGGTTGCCCGGCGGCAGCAGCCGGCGGACGTACAGCAGGCAGCCCATGAACGTCAGGGCGATCGCGACCGGCTTCCAAAGCAGCAGGTACGAGAACGGGATCGAGAGCCCGGTGATGCTGTGTACGAGCCCGGTCAGCAGGAAGCCGGGATGCAGCATCACGCGCTCGCCCGGCGCGAGGTCGTAGAGGTTGCCGATCAGCCCGTGGTCGGCGGCGTCGCGGATCCAGGCGTAGTACTGGAGCTGGTCCGGCGGAAAGATCCCCTCCGCCCCCGAGAGCGGCTTGCCGCGGATCAGGAGCGGGACCAGCACCGCGAAGGCGACGCCGATCAGC
Source organism: Thermoleophilaceae bacterium (assembly GCA_034664085.1). Lineage (GTDB taxonomy): Bacteria > Actinomycetota > Thermoleophilia > Solirubrobacterales > Thermoleophilaceae > JACVRW01. Next base: position 86,685 of record JAXDII010000099.1, on the reverse strand, counting down.
GCGAGCAGCGCGATCAGCTCGAACGGCTCCAGGCGCAGCCGCCGGGCGGCGGCGGCGAGCACGCCCGAGCCCGCCGCAACGGGCGTGCGGGTGCGCGCTCCTGCGCTAGCGTGCGCGGTCTTGACCATGGAGGCGGGGCCGGGGACTGGCGTGGGCGGGCTCAGGACGGCATCCACCGTACCGGTGTTTTCGCGCGGCGGCGACGGGTGGAGCGGACCCTGAGCGGGGGCAGGCGGGCAGGGCTGCGGCTCGACCGCTTCGAGCTGATCGCGCTGCTCGCGCTGGCGGCCCTCGGCACCGCCGCGCTGGCCGGGCTGCTGCTGCGCGTGTGGACGCGCGGAGGGGTGCTCAGCGGCGGCGAGGGCTACGTGGTGGTGGACCAGCTGCAGTACCTCGCATGGCTGCGCCAGGCCTCCGATCACATCGGCGCGGGCAATCCCTTCGACCTCCAGGACGGCCCGCACGGGCTGGTGCACCCCGGAGTGATGCTGTCCGGCCTGCTGCACGCGCTCGGCCTGGGGGTGATCGCCGCGTACGCGGTCTGGAAGCCGGTCGCCGTCGTGGTGCTGTTCACCGGCACGCTGCTGTACGTCCGGCGATTCCTCGCACGCTCAGGTGATCGGCACCTCGCCCTGGTGCTGGCGCTGTTCACCGCGTCGCCCGTGGCGGCGCTGGTCGGCTGGCTGCTGCTGGGCGGCCAGGAGCGCAAGTTCCAGTTCGACTTCCTCAGCGGCGAGTTCTGGCCGGTGAACTACCTGTGGGGCTACCCCTTCACCGCGATCGCGGTCGGGGTGATGCCGCTCGGGATGCTCGCCTACGAGCGGGCGCGCTCCGGCGGCGGGCGCGGCATGTTCGCCGCCGCTGCCGCCGCGGGGCTGCTGAGCTCGTGGCTCCAGCCCTGGCAGGGCGCCACCTTCGCGCTGGTGCTGGTGGGCGCGGAGGCGATCTGCCTGCGCCGGCAGGGGGGCACGGTCGCGCAGGCGGCCCGCAACCTCGCGGCGCCGCTGGCCGCGACCGCCGTGCCGCTGGTCTACTACTTCGTGCTGTCGCAGACGGACGCCTCGTGGGAGCTGGCCAACCACGCCAACGACGTCCCGCGGTGGCCGCTCTGGGTGACGGTCGTCGGCCTCGCGCCGCTGGCGCTGCCGGCACTGCTCGCGTACCGGCTGCCGGCGCCGGACTTCGGCTCCGTGGCGCTGCGGCTGTGGCCGCTCGCCGCCCTGCTCGTCTTCTACCAGCCGGCGGGCACGTTCCCGTTCCACGCGCTGCAGGGGCTGGCGCTGCCGCTGGTGGTGCTCGGCGTGATCGGCGTGCGCCACTGGCTCGGGGATCGCCCGCTGTCCCCGGCGCTGGCCGTGGCCGTGGTGGTGCTGATGGTGGTTCCCGGCACCCTCTATCGCTTCGACGACCTGCGCGGCGCGGTCAACAAGAGCTTCCAGCCGTTCTTCCTGACGCTCGAGGAGGACGAGGCGCTCGCCTACCTGGAGGCCACCGACGAGCCGGGCGGCGTGCTCGCGCCGCTCTACACCGCGCAGGTGGTGCCCGCCCACACGGGGCGCGAATCCTGGCTCGGCGCGATCTCGTGGACTCCCGACTACGCCGTCCGCCGCGCGCAGGCGGAGGATCTCTTCGCCGGGCGCATGAGCCGGGCCGAGGCGGAGCGGCTCGTGCGCCGCTCCGGCGCGCGCTTCCTGCTCTCGGACTGCCAGGCGCGGGCCGACATCGGCCCGCTCGTGGGGGCCGTGACCGAGCCCCCGGTGCGCTTCGGCTGCGCCGCCGTCTACCGCGTGCGCGACTCCTCGTAGCCGCGCACGTAGGCGCGGCTCGCGCGCCAGTCGTCGAGCCGGTCGTCCAGGGCGTGCACTCCGAGCCGGCTCAGGACCGCCGCGCCGCGCGCCTTGAGCTTGCCGACCCGGCGCATCGTCGGCGGCGGCTCGCGCAGCTCGGGCCACTTGGCATGCAGCAGCGCGGCCGCCTGTCCGACCTCGTGCATGCGCCGCTCGGTCCGCTCCGGCGTCTCCTCGCGGAGGTGGTGCCCCAGCGCCTCGGCGTCGTAGCGCAGGCGCAGCCCGCGGCGCTCGAGCCGGTAGGCCAGCTCCGCGTCCTCGAAGATCGGCAGGGACGTGTCGAACGGCTCCAGGAAGGCCCGCTTGACCGACAGGTTGGCCGTGTAGAAGAACTTCCAGGGGACGTCGTCCGGGTCCTCGATCTCGTCGTACGCGAACAGCGGCCCGCCGCGCTCGAGCCAGCGCATGTGGCGCGTGATCTGGAGCTCCGGCGCCCAGGTCACGCGGCCGAGCTGCGCCTCGTGCGGCTCCGGGTGGCGCGCGTGGAAGCCGGCGTGGCGGCCAACCAGGCCGGGAGTGGCGAGCACGTCGTCGTCGAGGAACAGGACCACGTCGCCGCGCACGTGCTCGAGCCCGGCGTTGCGCGCGGCGGACCGCCCGGCGTTCTCCTGGCGCAGCACGCGCACGCCGGGCCGGCCCGCCAGCAGCTCCGCCGTCGAGTCGGTCGAGCCGTCGTCCACCACCACGATCTCGCCTGCGCCCTGGCCCTCGAGCGCGTCCAGGCAGCGCCGCAGTACGGGCGCCCGGTTGAAGGTCGCGATCAGCACCGACAGCACGCCGGACAAGCTAGCCGCGCTTCGGAAGCCGCGCGCGCAGCCGGGTCGCGAGCAGGTGCGCCCGCGTGGTCGGCCCGGCGTCGCGCTCCGCCGGGCGGGCCGGCGGCAGCGGCGCCCCCGGGGCGAGCAGAGGCGCTCCCGCCGGCTCGCCGTCGAACGCCGCGACGGTCACGCGCCGCGCCCGCCGCGGCTGGCCGGGCGCGCCCAGCTCCCACGAGGACGAGAAGCCGGCGTCGTGGAGCAGCGCGTGCAGGGAGTCGCGCGTGAGCCAGAAGCTCTCCAGGTTGTCCAGCGAGGCGAGCCGTGCCCCCTCGCGCTCCGCGGGCGTCGACCCCGGATCGTGCTCGGCGAACGGCATCCCCGCGTAGCTGCGCCCTCCGGCCGAGCGCTGCTCGACGGGACCCCAGGCCACCTCGGTGTCCACCAGCAGCAGCGGGCTCGCGGCTCGCGCCTTGCGGACGAGCGCGAGCACGTCGGCCAGCTCCAGGTGGTAGAGCAGCCCGCTGCAGACGATCACGTGGAACTCCCCGAGCGCGTCCCAGTCGAGCGCGCGCACGTCGGCCTCGAGAACCTCGAACGCAAGGCCGCGCCGGTCGCGCAGGGAGCGGATCGCGTCGGCGTTGGCGCGGCGGCCCTCCACGGCCACGACGGTTGCGCCGTGGAGCGTGAGCTCGGCGGCGATCTCGCCGCCGCCGGCGCCCAGGTCCAGCACGCGCAGTCCCTCCAGGCCGGTGCGGCCGAGCAGGTCGCGAGCGGCCTGCACCAGCGCGCGCAGGCGCGCCGCTCCTTCCTGATCGGACTGTGGCCGGTCCACGCTCATGCCAGCCTAGGCGTACCGCCCCGCGCGAGCTGCACCAGCTCGCGGGCCAGGCCGCGCTCGTAGGCCCAGGTGGCCGCCGCGTAGAGGACCAGGAACAGCACCAGCTCGACGGCCGCCTGCAGAGGGGTGCGCTCGCTTCCCCAGAGCGCCAGGCGGACCAGCCCCACGCCCGCGCAGGCGGGCACGAGCGGCGCCACCGCCCGCCCGGCCAGGCGCGCCAGGTCCAGGCCGGGCAGCAGCCGCCGCACGTAGCGCGCGCGCACGGCGAGCACTGCCAGCGACGAGGCGATCAGGCCCGCCACGAACGCGGTGCGCCCCCACAAAAACAGGGCCGGCACCGCAACCGCGAGGAACACTCCGACCGCCGCGTACGCCTCGGGCGCGGCGAGCTGCGGGCGGCCCATGCCGCGCGCGAACGCGATCGCTCCGAAGCCGAGGTAGTACAGCGCCCCGGCGGCCGCGAGGCCCTGCAGCAGCACGACCGCCGGCTCCCAGCTCTCGTCGAGGAAGAACTCCACCAGGTCGGGGGCGAACAGCACGAACAGCGCGCCCAGGCCGAGCGACCAGACGGCGGCCATGCGCGTCGACACGGCGAACAGGCGCTCCAGCGTCGGTGTGCGGTCGGTGACCGCGCAGATGGCGGGGTAGATGGCGGGCGAGATGATCTGGTCGGCGCGGTCGGCGTAGCGCGTCAGGCCCACGGCCAGGGCCAGCAGGCCGGTGGCCACCAGGCCGCCCTCGATGTTGAAGGCGATCACCTGTCCCTGGTTGATCAGCAGCCCGCCCAGCGTGACCACGAAGATCGGCCACGAGAAGGCGAAGTACCGGCTCAGCGCGGCGCGGTCGAAGCGCAGCCGCATGCGGTAGGGCGACAGCCGCGCCGCCATGGCCACGCAGGCGAGGTTGCCGGCGGCCGCGCCGATCACCAGCGACCACACGCCCACGCCGCTCAGCACGAGCGGGACGGTAACGGCGAAGTTCACGACGGGCACGATCGCCTGGAGCCCGCGCTGGCGCAGGAAGTCCATGCGGCGGAAGAACACCCAGAGCGGGGCCTGCAGCGCCTGCGCGATCGGCAGGTAGGCCAGCGCGAGCATCAGCAGCAGCAGGCGTGAGTCGCCGTAGGCGGCGGCGATCAGCGGCGCCAGCACGGCGATGGCGGCGGCGAACAGCAGAGCCAGCAGCAGGTCGAGCGTGAACGCGAGCTGGAACTCGCGCTCCTGCTCGCTCTCGTTCTGCTGCACGTAGGCCTCGTCGATGCCGACGCGCTTGAGCGCGATCAGCGTGACGACGGTGATCGAGACGATCCCGTAGAGGCCCAGCTCGCGTGGGCCGAGCTCGCGCGCGACGATCAGGCCCTGCGCCAGCACCAGCACGTCGACGAGCACGAGGAAGGCGCCGTTGACCGCCACGCCGCGGACGGTGCGGCCCGGGAGCTCGTCGAGCGAGAAGGGGAGCCGCTCGCTCACGGCTTGCGGAAGGAGGCCTGCGTGTGGCCCACGCGCTCGAGCGGCGCCTCGATGCTGCGCGAGCCGAGGAACTCGTGGAGCGCACGGGCGGCGCCGGGCCAGTCGCCGTAGTCGTCGATCACCACCCAGCCGCCGGGCACGACCGAGTCGTAGAGCGTGTCGAGCGCGAGCTTCACGCCGGCGTACCAGTCGCAGTCGACGTGCAGCAGCGCCACCTGTCCGACCTCGGCGTGGGGCAGCGTGTCCTGGTACCAGCCCTGGACGAACTCGACGCGCGAGCGGTCCAGGCCGGCGGGGCCGAGCAGGAAGCCCTCCACCTGCTCGCGGGTGCCGACGCACGCCAGCTCGGCGTTGCCGATGCGGGCCGCGATCGGCTCGAGGCTCGCGTCGGCGCGGCCGCCCGCGAAGCGCGCCGCCTCCTCGCCGTCCTCGGGCCCGGGCGCCGGCAGGCCCTCGAACGAGTCGAACAGCCACAGCCGGCGGTCGAGCGGCGACGCGGCGCAGGCGCGACCGAGCACGGCCGCCGTGCCGCCCCGGTAGACGCCGAGCTCGACGACGTCGCCCGGCACGCGCTCGCCATCCAGGCCCTCCATCAGCGCCAGCAGCCGCCGGCGTCGGTCGCGCTGGACCCAGGTCACCGGGTCGGTCAGGCGCAGCAGCCGATGGCGGTCCCGGTGCAGCCACGGGTCCACCAGATCCGCGGCGGTGCGGTCGCCGCGGCGGAACTTGTCCATCGTGCCGTGGACGTAGTGATTCCAGCGCTCGGCGAGCACGTGCCCAAGGTATACGGTCGCAGCGGGGTGCGGCCCCGGACCGGCGGTCCGCCCGGCAGGCCGGAGCTAGGATGGCCGCATGCCCTCCGTGGGCCGTCTGGCCGGTGACGCTCCCGCGGCAGACGCCTCGACATCCGAGACGGGGGCGCGGCCGAGCTGGATCCCGCGGGTTGCGCGGCGGCTCGGCCTCGACACGTTCGAGCTGGCCTGCCTGGTGGCGCTGGCGGGCGTCTCGCTCTCGGTGCTGCTTCCGCTGCTGACCCGCGGCCGCCCGCTGTCTGGCGCCGACGGCCTGTTCGCGGCCGACCAGCTGCAGTACTTCGCCTGGATCCGCGAGGCCTCCGAGCACTGGCTGATCGGCAACCGCTTCGACCTGCGCCCCGACGAGCGAGTCTTCCTGCACCCGGGCTTTCTGCTGTCGGGGCTGCTGCACCGTGTGACCGGCATCTCCGTGCCGCTCGCCTACCTGCTCTGGAAGCCAGTCGCGGTTGCGGTCACGTTCACGGGCTGCCTGCTGTACGTGCGCCGGCTGCTGCCCGCCGGCGGCAGGCGGCAGGCTGCGCTGATGCTGGCGCTGTTCGCGGTGATGCCGGCCACCGCGGTGGTCGCCTGGACCGGCTGGGGCGGGCGCGCGCGCGAGTTCACGTTCGACTTCATCTCGGGCGAGATGTGGTCGAGCCAGTACCTGCTCGGCTACCTGATGACCGCGATCGCGGTCTTCCTCGTCCCGCTCGTGCTGCTCGCGGCGGAGTCGTGGCGGCGGTCGCGGCGCACGCGCACCCTGGTGCTGGCCAGCCTCGGTGCGCTGGTGATCGCGTGGCTGCAGCCTTGGCAGGGCGCAACGCTGGCGCTGATCGTGGTCGCGGTGGAGGCGCTGCGCTTCATTCGCTCGGGCGAGCGGCCGGCGCCGGCGCTGCTGGCGATCCCGGCCGCCGTCGCGCTGCCCGCCCTCTACTACCTGGTGCTGTCGATGGAGGACCCGTCCTGGCAGCTCGCCTCCGAGGCCAACGGCGCCGGCGCCCAGACGGAGTGGAGCTGGCCGTGGTGGGCGATCGTCCTCACGGTGCTGCCGCTGGCGGCGCCGGCCGCCTTGGCGTACCGGCTGCCGGCGCGCAGCTGGCAGGACGTAGCCGTGCGGGTCTGGCCGATCGCCGCGCTGCTGGTCTTCCTCCAACCCTCCGGCACGTTTCCCTACCACGCGTTCCAGGGGCTGGCGCTGCCGCTCTCGATCCTGGCGGTCCAGGGGGTGACGAGCGTCTGGCCACGGCCGCGGGGCGTGCTGGTGGCGGCGGCGCTGGCGCTGCTGATCCTGCCCGGGTTCGCGCACAAGCTCGAGGTCGCGGCGAACACCATCCACGCCGGGGCCGAGCCGTATTTCATCTTCTCCGACGAGCACCGCGCGCTGCGGGCGCTCGAGGAGGACCCACGTCCCGGCGGCGTGCTCGGCCCGCTCTACGCGGGCTTCATGCTGCCGTACACGACCGGGCGCGAGGTCTACGTGGGGGCGCTGTCGTGGTCGCCCGACTTCAACAAGCGGCGCGAGCGCGCCGACGCCCTGTTCGAGGGACGGCTCACCGGCGAGCGCGCGCGCTCGTTCGTGCGCTCGACCGGCGCCCGCTTCCTGTTCGCGGACTGCCGCGAGCTGGCCGACCTGCGCGCCGAGCTGCGGCCGCTCATCGAGCGGGTCGACCGCTACGGCTGCGCGACGGTGTACGTGCTGCGCCGCTGAGCACCGTCACGTCCTGCCAGCGCCAGCGCACCGAGTGGTCGCGCCCGCACCAGTACCCGGCGTGCACCGATTCCACTGCGAACCCGTGGCGCGCGAGCTGCTCGCGCAGCCAGTCCTCCGGGTAGGCGACCGCGGCGGGCGGGGACCGCGGATCCTCGATGCGCGCGGCGCCGCGCTCGTGGGGGAACGCGAAGTAGCTGCTGCCCTGCTCGATCAGGCGGGTCGACTCGGCGTTGATCAAAAACCACGTGGCGAAGACGCGGCCCGACGGCCTGAGCGTCCGGCGCAGCTCGGAGAGGTAGCGCTCGACCTCGTCCGGGAGCATGTGCGTGAACACCGAGGTGAGGAACGCGAAGTCGAAGCTGTCGTCCGCGTAGGGGAAGCGGAACTCGCTGGCCGGGACGGCCCCGGCGGGGTTGTAGAGCGGGTTGTGGAGGTCCACGCGCGTGAACGCGAAGTTGGGGAAGCGCGGCGTGATCTGCTCCTGGCACCAGCGCACCTCGTCCGCGACCACGTCGAAGCCCTCGTAGCGCGCTTCGCGGTCGAGGAAGCCGGTGAGCGGCACCGCCATGCGGCCCGGCCCGCAGCCGACGTCGAGGACGGCGTCGGCCGGGCGCAGGCCGCCGCAGCTCACGAAGGCGTCGCGGAACTCGTTGCCGAGCTCGCGGTAGTCCCCGTAGTCGCCCGTGATCAGCCGCCGCGGCGGGACGAGCGGGTCGCGGCGGCCGGCCAGCGCGTCCCCCGCGTCGGCCAGGCGGCCCCAGCCGCGCCGCAGCCGATACGCCGCCGCCCCGCGCAGCCGGTCGAGCACTACGTGGGCCGCAGGAAGTCCGCGATCGACTCGGCGATCCAGTCGATCATCGGGTCGGTCAGCCCCGGGTAGACGCCGACCCACACCGACGCCTCGGTGATCCGGTCGGCCACGTCGAGCGAGCCGGCCACGCGGTGCTCCAGGCCCTGGTAGGCGGGCTGGCGAGTCAGGTTGCCGGCCAGCAGCAGCCGGCTGTCGACGCGGCGCGTCTGGAGGAACACCTGGAGCCGGCGCCGGTCGGCTCCGCTGCCCTCCCGCAGCGTGAACGGGAAGCCGAACCAGGAGGGATCCGCCTCGGGCAGCGCGACGGGCAGGACGAGCTGCTGCTCGAGCGGCTCCAGCGCCGTTCGCAGGCGCGCGAAGTTGTGGCGCCGGCGGGCGTGGAAGCCGTCCAGGCGGTCGAGCTGCGCCAGGCCGAGCGCCGCCTGCATGTCGGTGATCTTGAAGTTGTAGCCCAGGTGGTTGAAGACGTACTTGTGGTCGTAGCCCACCGGCAGCGTGCCGAACTGGCCCTCGAATCGGTGGCCGCAGGCGTCGTTGACCCCCGGCGGACACCAGCAGTCGCGGCCCCACTCGCGCAGCGAGGAGACCGCCCGCGCCCATGACGGGTCGTCGGTCGCGACGGCGCCGCCCTCGCCCATCGTCATGTGGTGGGCGGGATAGAACGAGTACGTGGCGGCGTGGCCGAACGTGCCCACGGGCCGCCCGGCGTAGGTCGAGCCCAGCGCGTCGCAGCAGTCCTCGATCAGCATCAGGTCGCGCTCGGCGCAGAGCCGCTCGAGTCCGGCCGCGTCGGCGGGGTTGCCGAGGCAGTGCGCCAGCACGATCGCGCGGGTGCGCTCGCCGACGGCGCCTGCGATCGCCTCCAGCGACGGGTTGAAGGTCTCCGGGTCGACGTCCACGTAGACCGGCACGAGGCCGTGCTGGTAGAGCGGGTTGACGGTCGTCGGGAACCCGATCGCCGGCGTGATCACCTCGTCGCCGGGGCGCAGCGGCCGCTCGTGCAGCGGCGAGAGCATGGCCGCGATGGCGAGCAGGTTGGCCTGCGAGCCCGAGCCGGTCACGGCCACGTGCGTGCGCCCGGCCACGGCGGCGAAGCGCTCGGAGAAGCTGCGGGCGAAGCGGCCCTCGGTGAGCCAGCCGTCGAGCGAGGCGTCCACCAGCGCCGCCAGCTCGGGCGACCCGAGCACCCGCCCGCCGACCGGCACGGTTGTCTCGCCCGGGACGAACTCGGGCGGTTCCAGGGCCGCCTCCGCGTAGCGGCGCACCCGCTCCAGGACATCCGCGCGGGCCTGCTCGAGCTCGGTAGCCGCCATCGCGGCCACTCTAGCTCGCGTTATCGCCGCTCCGCTTCACTTCCAGAGCTTCCACGGCGCGTGCCCGTCGGCCCACACGTCGTTGAGCGTCACGGCGTCCTTGTAGGTGTCCATGCAGCCCCAGAACGAGCTGTGCCGAAAGGCCCGCAGCTCACCGTCGGAGGCGAGCCGCTCGAGCGGCTCGCGCTCCAGCACCGAGGTCTCCTCGATGTAGTCCAGCGCGGCCGGCTCGAAGCAGAAGAAGCCGCCGTTGACCCAGTGCTCCGAGCGCGGCTTCTCCTCGAACCCGATCACGCGCTGGTCGCTGTCCAGCGCTGCCACGCCGAACTGGAGCACCGGCTGCACGACCGTCATCGTGGCCAGCGCGCCGTGCTCGCGGTGGAAGCCCGTCAGCTGGCCGAGGTCGATGTCGGCCAGCCCGTCGCCGTAGGTGGCGCAGAAGGTGCCGCCCTCGAGCATCCCGCGCACGAGCGCGAGGCGCCCGCCGGTGGGCGTGTCAAGGCCAGTGTCGACGCACTGGATGTCGACGGCGTCGGGCCACTCCTGCGCGGCGGCGAAGTCCTCGATCAGCTCGCCCTTGTAGCCGGTGCAGAGCACGAAGCGCGTGAACCCCTGGGCCAGGTAGATCATGATCACGTGCCAGAGGATCGGGCGCCCGCCGATCTCCACGAGCGGCTTCGGGATCGACTGCGTGTGCTCCTGTAGGCGCGTTCCCCGGCCCCCGCAGAGGATCGCCACCGTGCGCGTCTGCGTCTCGGCCATGGCGCGGCCATTATGCAGTCCGGCCGGCCCCGAGCCCGCCGCTTCGGCCCGGGGTGGCCCCTCTGCTCGGCCCGGGGCGCCGCCCCCGCTCGGCCGGGGTTGGTCGCTTTATGGGTTCATATCGACCCAAAAAGCGCCCAACCCCCCGGCGCCCGGGTAGCTTTGCGCGCCATGGCGGTGGCCTACGTCCTCGAGCGCTACCCGGAGCTGTCGCAGACCTTCGTCGAGGACGAGCTGGTGGCGCTCGCGCGCGCCGGCGCCGAGCCGTCGGTGCTGGCGCTCCAGCCGGGCGCCTTCCCCGACCTCGCCGAGGCGCGCTTTGCGGCGTCCTACCCGCCGCACCCGGCCCGCCGCCTCGCCGCGCTGGCGGCGGCCGCCGCGCGCCGCCCGGCCGAGGCGCTGCGCTTCCTCCGCACGCCGGGGCCCTGGCCGCCGGACGGCGACCGGCCGCGCGGGCTGGCGCGCGTGGCCGCTTGGACGCCGACCGCTCGCGCGGCCACCCACCTGCACGCGCACTTCGCAACCGAGGCGGCTGACATCGCCCGGCTGCTCGGCCGCCTGGCCGGCCGCAGCCACTCGTTCACGGGCCACTCGACGGACCTCTTCGCAGACCCGGCCGGCCTGCGCCTGCGCCTGCGCGAGGCCGCCTTCGCGGCGGTGGTCTGCGAGTACGACCGCCGCGAGGTGGAGCGTCTCGCCCCCGGCGACGGACGCATCGAGGTCGTCCCGGTCGGCCTCGACCTGGAGCGCCTGCGGCGCAGCACCCCATACGCCGCCGACGGCCCGGTCGTCGCCGTGGGGCGGCTCGTCGGTCAGAAGGGCTTCGCCGACCTCGCCGCGGTGGCGGTGGAGCTGGGGCGCAAGGTCGTGATCGCCGGCGACGGGCCGCTGCGCGCCGAGCTCGAAGGGGTGGCGGGCGGCGCGGCGACCTTCGCGGGAGCTCTTCCCCGCGCGCGTGTACTGGAGCTGATCGAGCAGGCCGCCGTGCTCGTGGCGCCGAGCGTGGTCGCGGCCGACGGCTCGCGGGACGGCATCCCGATGGTCCTCAAGGAGGCGATCGCCCTGGGCGTGCCGGTGGTCGCCAGCGACGCCGTCGGCAACCCCGAGGTGGTGGAGCCCGAGTGGGGCGCGCTCCATCCCGCCGGCGACCGCCGCGCGCTGGCCGAGGCCGTGCGCGGCGTGCTCGACCGTCCGGGCGCCGAGCGCGAGGCGATGGGCAGGGCCGGGCGCGCCTTTGCCGAGCGGGCGGCCGACGTGCGCCGGCAGGCCGGCCGCCTCGCCGAGCTGTTCGCCGAGGCAGAGGGCGCCGGTCAGACCGGCAGGTAGCTGTGCGTGCCGGGCTCGGCCTTGCGCAGCGAGAGCGTCAGCAGCGTCGCCGCACAGACCACCTGGAGCCCGAACAGGGCGAGCGCGATGGCGGTCAGGTTGGCGCCGATCGCGATCAGCGCCACCACCTCCACCACGGCGGCCGCGGCCAGGACCGGGATGAAGCTCGCGCGGCCCATCGCGAGCAGGTACTGCACGCAGAGGTAGGCGCACGCCAGCAGCGTCATGGCGAGCCCCAGCCAGGGCAGCGCGCCCGACGCCTCGGTCAGGTCCTCGCCGAACACCGCCGACAGCAGCGGCTTCCCGGCGACCGTGTAGATCAGGACCATCGGCACCCCGGCCGCGACGATCAGGCCCAGCGTGCGCAGCAGGATCGGCCGCGCGTCGATGCCGGTCTTGGCCCGCCTGGCCGCTTCGGGCAGCAGGTACATGCCGAGGCCGACCGCGATCCAGATGACCGCCTTGGCCGCCACCGCCGCGACGGCGTACGCGCCCGCGGCGTCGTCCGACGCCTCGTGCTTGACGATGATGATGTGCAGCTCCTGCAGGCCGAGCAGCAGCGTCAGCCCGATCACCGGGACCCACGCCCCGGCGAGCAGGTCGCGCAGCCGGACGTCCTTCGCGCCCTCGGTTCGCACGCCCTGGAGCTGGCGCTCGAGCGGGATCAGCAGCACGAGCGCGACGACGATCAGCGAGAAGGCGCTGCTGAGGAACGCGCCCGTCACGTCCAGGCCGCCGGCCACCAGCAGCAGCGCGAAGACGATCCGTGACGACGCCTCGCCGACGATGCTGAGCGCGACGGTGCGGTAGCGCTGGAAGCCCTGCAGCACCCCGCGCTCGATCGACAGGATGATCCACAGCATGGCCGTGACCGGCACCGCGGCGGCGGCCCAGAGCTGGTCCACGTTGATCAGGGCGCCGATCAGCGAGCGCAGCGGGATCGCCAGCACGGCGACCACCACCGTCGCCACCGCCAGGCGCTTCAGCCACCGGTGGACGCCCGCGCCGGCGTCCGCGGTGCCCGCGGCGAGGTCGCGGCTGACCTCCCGAGCGGCGGCGATCTGCAGCGCCGACCCTGGGACCATGAGGATGATGAACGCCGAGATCAGCACCGCCAGCGAGCCGTACCCGGACGCCCCGAGCAGCCGGGCGAAGATGACGGTGAAAGCGAGCGCCAGCGTGTTGGAGACGATCACGGCCGCGCCGAGGCCGGCCGCACGTCCGGTGTCCGACCGGGTCAGCTCCGCGAAGCGCGCCCGCAGGGCCGTCGACCTCGGTCGTGAGAGGGCGGAGACACGCACCGCGCCAGACTACCCCCGACCGCTGGCACAGGACGCAGCTTGCCGCGGCGCCGCCGGATCGCGTGGCTGAGCGCTCCACCCGGCTCGTGAGAGGGCCGGACGGACACGCCCGCTGCCCGTGGGGCGCGTCCTCTGCGGAGTACGTGCGCTACCACGACGAGGAGTGGGGGAGGCCCGTGACCGACGACCGCGGCCTGTACGAGCGGATGGTGCTGGAGGGCTTCCAGTCGGGGCTGTCGTGGCTGACCATCCTGCGCAAGCGCGAGGGCTTCCGCGCCGCCTTCGCCGGCTTCGAGATCGACGCGGTCGCCGGCTTCGGAGACGCCGACGTGCAGCGCCTGCTCGCCGACGCGGGCATCGTCCGCCACCGCGGCAAGATCGAGGCGGCGATCGCCAACGCCCGCGCGGCAGCCGCGCTCGACGTGCCGCTCGCGGAGCTGGTCTGGTCGCACGCGCCGCGCGGGCGCCGCCGCGCGCCGCGCTGGCTCGGAGACCTTCCGGCGACGACGCCCGAGTCCGTCGCGCTTGCGAAGGAGCTCAAGCGCCGCGGCTTCCGCTTCGTCGGGCCCACCACCGCGTACGCGGCGATGCAGGCCTGCGGCCTCGTCAACGACCACCTCGCCGGCTGCTGCGTGCGCGCCGGCGTGGAGCGCGAGCGAGAAGCGGCGCAAATCTGAGAGGGCCGAAATAGCCTGCGGCGCCGATGGCCGAGAGCCTGCGTCGCTCGCTCCTGCTGGACTGGGTCCACCTCGCCGTTCTGTGGGCGTTTGCGTTCGCCAAGCCGCTCTTCGACGTGCTCGCCGACGCGCCGGAGTTCTTCGTCGTGCGCGGCCATCCGCGCGGGGACATCCTGCTGTTCGCCGTCGGGCTGGTGCTGGTGCCGCCCACGGTCCTCGTCCTGATCGAGGCGCTCGCGGCCCCCGTGGCCGCGCTGCGGCGCGCACTGCATCTGCTGTTCGTGGCCGGCCTGGCCGGCGCCTTCGCGATGCAGGTCTTCCACGACGTCGTCGCAGCGTCCGCCGCGGTGCTGCTGCTGCTGACCACCGCGGCGAGCCTCGCCGCCGCCGTCGCCTACGCGCACACGCGCGTCGTCCCCGCGATGCTGACCGTGCTCGGCCCCGCGCCGCTGGTGTTCGTCGGCATCTTCCTGTTCGCGTCGCCGGTCTCGAAGCTGGTGGTGCCGCAGGCCGGCACGGAGTCGGCGCGCGCCGACGTGCAGTCGGACGCTCCCGTCGTGATGGTGATCTTCGACGAGTTCGACGTGAACATGCTGATGGACCGGCGGGAGCGCATCGACCGTTCGCGGCTGCCCAACTTCGCGGCGTTCGCCGACGACGCCACCTGGTATCGCAACGCGACGACCGTCAACAGCCAGACCACGATGGCCGTGCCCGCCGTGCTCTCGGGCGAGATGCCGTCGGGCGACCGGCTCCCGACCGCCGCCGACTATCCCGACAGCGTGTTCACGCTGCTGGGCGACAGCCACGAGCTCCACGTGGCGGAGACGGCGACCCAGCTCTGCCCGGAGAGCCTCTGCGGCGAGCGCGTGCGGGAGCAGCTGCGCCACCGGATGCGGTCGCTGGCCGAGGACCTCGGCGTCGTGTCGATGCACCTGCTGCTCCCGGAGGAGGTGCGGAGGCGCCTGCCGGCAGTCGACCGCACCTTCGGCGACTTCGCCGACGGCGGCCGCGACGAGCCGGCCGGCACGGGGGCGGGCGGGCAGCCCGACGTCGCCGCAGAGGCCTTTCGCAACCGCACGAGCGCCTTCGAAGCGCTGGTGCGGGGGATCCGGCCGCAACGCGACCGTCCGGCCCTGCACCTGCTCCACTCGGTCCTGCCGCACGTGCCCGGCGAGTACCTCCCGGGCGGCGAGCAGTACCTGGTCAGCGGGCCCGACTATCCCGGGCTGCAGGACGAGCACTGGGGGCCGGACCCGATCGCCGCCCGAGTCGGCCTCCAGCGCCACCTGCTCCAGGTGGGCTACGTGGACACGCTGCTGGGGCGGCTCGTCGCCCGCCTGAAGTCGGCGGGCCTCTACGACCGCGCCCTGATCGTGCTCGCCGCCGACCACGGCGTCTCCTACCGCCCGGGGTGGCCGCGCCGTCACCCGACTCCCCAGAACGGGTCCGACATCGCCGGCATCCCGCTGCTGATCAAGGCGCCGGGGCAGCGGCGCGGCCGCATCGACGACTCGTACGCGCGCACCGTCGACGTGCTGCCCACGATCGCGGAGCTGCTCGGCGCGCGCGTCCCGTGGAAGGTCGACGGCCAGGCGCTCGGTGACGCGGCGCGGCCGCCCGGGCGCGTGAAGGTCGCCGGCGGCGGCGCCTCGCCTGGCGTCGACATGCCCTTCGACGCGTTCGTCGACGCCAGGCGCGTCGCGCAGAGGGACATGGTCGCCGTCTTCCGCTCGGGGCAGGGCGGCCGGGGCCTGTACGCGGCGGCGCCAGGGGCCGACCTGCTGGGCCGTCCCGTGGCCCCGCTGGCGGCGGACGCCGCGCCGCCCGCGCGCGTGGCGCTGGATGGGGTGGAGGTGTTCGCCGACAACCGCCCCGGCGCGCTCGTGCCCAGCTACGTCACCGGCCGCATCTCCGGCGCGCTCGAGAGCGGGCAGGCCCTCGCCGTGGCCGTGAACGGGCACGTGCGCGGGGTGACCGCAAGCTTCGAGTACCGCGACGAGCTTCGGCTCGCCGCCATGGTGCCCGCCGACAGCTTCCGGCGCGGGGCCAACACGGTGGACGTGTTCGCAATCGAGGGCGCCGGGGCGGGACGCCGGCTCGTCCCGCTCGACACCGGCAGGCCGGTCGCATTCCGCCTCGTCGACGAGGGCGGCGCGGAGTCGATCGAGGGGACGGGGGTGCGCATCCCGGTCGACGACGCGTCGGTCGAGGGCTTCGTCGACGAGGTCCAGCGCAACGACCGCGGCCTCGACGTGGGTGGCTGGGCGGTCGACGCCGAGCGCCGCGCGGCCGTGGAGCGCGTCCTGGTCTTCGAGGGCACGCGCTTCCTGGGCGAGGGGGTGCCCGACCGCGCGCGGCCGGACATCGAGGCCCGCTTCGACTCCGCCGGCGTGGCGCATTCGGGCTTCCGGGTGAAGGTGAGCGCGGCCGGGCTCGATCCCGCGGAGGTACGCGTCTTCGCGATCAGCGCGGGCGCCGCCGCCGAGTTGCCGCGCTACCAGCCCTGAGGACGTGCGCCGAGACGCTCTATCCTGAGGCCGCGGGATGGATGAACGAGCGCTCACCGAGCGCCTGATCACCTACGACACGTCCACCCTCGAGGGCATGCAGGCCGCCGCCGGCTTCGTGAAGGGCTGGCTCGAGGCGCGCGACGTGGAGGTGACCGGCGCCACGCACAACGGCCGGCCCGTGCTGGCCGCCACCGTGGGACCCGCGGGCGGCCACACCATCGTGTTCCACGGCCACCTCGACGTCGTGCCCGGGCGCACCGAGCAGTTCTCCCCGCGCGTGGAGGACGACCGCCTCTACGGCCGCGGCGCCTACGACATGAAGGGCGGGCTCGCGGCGATGATGCTCGCCGTGCACGACCTGGCGGGCCAGGACCGCGTGCGCGTGCACTTCGTCTGCGTGGCGGACGAGGAGTCGGAGGAGATCGAGCAGCGCGGCTCCGACCACCTGGTGGAGCGCGGCTACATCGGCGACTTCGCGATCACGGGCGAGCCCACCAACATGTACATCGGCATCCAGGCGAAGGGCGTGCTGGCCATGCGCATCGAGGTCTCCGGCACCGCGGCGCACGGCTCCACGCCGTGGCTGGGAGACAACGCGGTACTCAAGGCGATCGACGTGTTCCGCCAGATCGAGGTGCTGCCCTTCGCGCGCGAGTCCTCCGACCTGTTCGACCGGCCGTCGATCAACCTCGGCCGCATCATGGGCGGCGACGTGATCAACAAGGTGCCCGACCTCTGCGTGATCGACGTGGACGTGCGCTATCTGCCGGGCCAGGACGCGGAGGCGATCCGCGACGCGGTCGACGCCCTGCCGGACGCCCGCGTCGTCAAGGTGTTCCACCGCAAGCCGGCGATCGTCGAGCGCGAGAATCCGTTCGTGCAGGCGCTGGGCGAGGCGATCGGGAGGGTGGCCGCCCCGAGCGGCGAGCAGATCTCGGTCGGCCGCGACGGCGCCTCCGACGTGATCTCGTTCCTGGAGGCCGGCGTGCCCGCCGTCGAGTGCGGCCCGACCGGCGCCGGCCACCACGGGCCCGAGGAATGGGTGTCGATCCGGTCGCTCGGGGATTATCGGAAGGCGCTGGTGGAGTTCGTCAACCTGGTTCCGGCCCGGCTCGGCAAGGACGAGCGCCCGCTCAGGATCGCCTGATGTTCGAAGACATTCCCCGCCCCGGACTCTGGAAGCGCCTCCTGCTCGGAGGGCTGCTGGTGGTGTTCGCCGCCGCGGGCGCCACCGCGGTGGCGGCGTTCCACGAGGTCGACAAGGTGGTGCAGGCGCTCGAGCTGGGCCCGGAGCTGAAGCTGGGCAAGAACAAGCTCGCGACTACGGACCCGGGGTCTCCCCAGACCCTGATGATCCTGGGCTCCGACCGCCGGCCGAAGAACAACGTCGAGGGCGCCGGCGGGGCCCGCTCGGACACGATCATGCTGGTCCGGCTCAACCCGGACAAGGAGGCGACGGCGATCATGTCGCTGCCGCGCGACCTGAAGGTCGAGATCCCCGGGCACGGCGTCGACAAGATCAACGCCGCCTATGAGCTCGGCGGCCCCGAGCTGACGGTCGACACGGTCAAGGCCGTCACCGGCCTGCCCATCAACCACGTCATCAACGTGCACTTCGGGGGGTTCTGGCGGGCCGTCAACGCGGTCGGGTGCGTGTACGCCGACATCGACCGGCGCTACTTCAACGACTCGGGCGAGTACGCCTACATCAACCTCCAGCCCGGCTACCAGCGCATGTGCGGCCGCAAGGCGCTCCAGTACGTGCGCTTCCGCCACGAGGACACCGACATCGTGCGGGCGGCACGCCAGCAGGACTTCCTGCGCCAGGCCAAGCAGCAGATCACCGCCTCGAAGCTGTTCGACAACCACGAGCGCCTGACCAAGATCTTCGGGCGCAACACCAGCACCGACGCGGCGCTGCGCTCCCGCTCAGAGGTGCTGCGCCTGCTCAAGCTCGCGCTGTTCTCCGCCAACCAGCCGATCCAGGAGGTCAGCTTCAGGGGCGCGCTGGGGGAGAGCTTCGTGGAGGCGACCGACGCCCAGATGCGCGAGATGGTGCAGGAGTTCCTCCAGGTCAAGGACACGCCCGGGCCGCGCGGCGAGGTAACCACCAAGGTGAAGCGCCCGAAGCGCAAGAAGCTGCCCGAGGTCGGGGATCTGGGGCTGGAGGACGCCACCGGCTTCGGCAAGGACCAGGCGGTCCAGGCCGTCCAGGCGGGCGCGGGCAAGACGCTGCCGGCGCTCTATCCGCGGCTGCGCACCCAGGGCTCCGTGTACGCCGGGCCGCCGCGCGTGTACAAGCTGCGCGGCACCGACGGCAAGCGCTACGGCGCCTACCGGATGGTGCTCCAGACCGGGCGCGCGGGCGAGTACTACGGCCTCCAGGGGATCACCTGGCGCAACCCGCCGATCCTCGAGGGAGTGACCGAGAGGCGCAAGATCGGCCGGCGCACGTACGAGCTCGCCTACGACGGCGACCGCCTGCGACTGGTCGCGTGGCGCACGCCGGATGCGGTCTACTGGATCTCCAACACCCTGCTGCTGTCGCTCGACGAGAAGCAGATGCTGGCGATCGCCCGCTCGGTGCGCGCTCTGTAGCCTGGCGCCTCGTGGCTGCGCAAAAGGAACCGATTGGCGTCATCGGCGTGGGCTGGGTCGGCCTGGTCACCGCCGCCTGCTTCGCCGAGCTCGGCCACGAGGTGTGGGCGCGCGACATCCTGCCCGAGAAGATCGAGTCGCTCTCGCGCGGCGAGGTGCCGATCCACGAGCCCGGCCTCACGGAGCTGGTGACGAAGAACGCCGGGCGCGTCCACTTCACCACCGACATGGCCGAGACGCTGGAGCACGCGCAGCTGCTGTTCGTGGCCGTGGACACGCCGCCCGCGTACTCCGGCGACGCCGACCTCTCGCGCGTGGAGACGGTGCTCGAGGAGCTGGGTGACTCCGACGAGCACGCGCTCGTGATGAAGAGCACGGTGCCGGTGGGCACCGGACGCTCGATCCAGCGACGCCGGCCGGGCACGGGCTACGTCTCGAACCCCGAGTTCCTCAAGGAAGGCAGCGCCGTCGCGGACTTCATGAACCCCGACCGCGTCGTGGTCGGGGCCGATGAGGGGTCTACTCCCTACGCCGACCGCGTGGCGGCGCTCTACGAGCCGCTCGGCGCGCGCATCCTGCGGACCGACGTGGCCTCGGCGGAGATGATCAAGCTCGCCTCCAACGCCTTCCTCGCCACGAAGATCAGCTTCATCAACGAGATCGCGAACGTCTCCGAGGAGCTCGGCGCGGACGTGCTGCAGGTGGCCGAGGGGATGGGCCTGGACGATCGCATCGGCCCGAAGTTCCTGCGCGCCGGCATCGGCTGGGGCGGGAGCTGCTTCCCGAAGGACGTGCAGGCGCTCAAGCAGCTCGCGGGCAACAGCGGCTACCACTTCCAGCTGCTCACCTCGGTGATCGAGGTCAACGAGCTGCAGAAGCGGCGCACCATCGGCAAGCTGCAGAAGCACCTCGGCTCGCTGGTCGGCAAGGAGGTGGCCCTGCTCGGGGTGGCCTTCAAGCCGGACACCGACGACATCCGCGAGGCCACCAGCCTCGTGCTCTCGGGCCGCCTCCAGGGCGAGGGCGCGCACGTGCGCGTGTACGACCCGGTCGCCGCGGCCCGCGCCGACGGCATGCTCGGCGGCGCGCGCATCTGCGACTCGGCGCTGGAAGCCGTGGAGGGCGCCGACGCCGTGGTGCTCGTCACCGAGTGGCCCGAGTTCGGCGAGCTGGACTGGACCGGTGACGTCAAGCCGCGCATGCGCGTGCCGCTGGTCGTCGACGGGCGCAACTTCCTGGACCGCGAGGCGCTCGTCGAGGCCGGCTTCACCTACGAGGGCATCGGCCGCTGATGCAGGCACTGGTGCTGGCCGGCGGCGAGG
Source organism: Thermoleophilaceae bacterium (assembly GCA_034664085.1). Classification (GTDB taxonomy): domain Bacteria; phylum Actinomycetota; class Thermoleophilia; order Solirubrobacterales; family Thermoleophilaceae; genus JACVRW01. The sequence continues at coordinate 66,645 of JAXDII010000099.1, read as the reverse complement.
GAACCCGCCTGCGGCCGCTCACGTACACGACCCCCAAGCCGGTCATGCCGCTCGCGGGGCGCCCGCTGCTGTCGTTCATGCTCGACTGGGCGCACGCCCACGGGGTGGACGAGGTGATCCTGTCCTGTGGCTTCTTGTCCGGCGGGGTCAGGCGCGTGCTCGGCGACATCTACGACGGCATGCGGCTGCGCTACGTGGTCGAGGAGGAGCCGCTCGGCACCGCCGGACCGGTTCGGCTCGCGCTCGACGAGGGCCTGCTGGAGGAGCGCCTGCTGGTGCTGAACGGCGACGTGCTGACCGACATCGACCTGACCGCGCAGCTGGCGGCGCACGAGCGCGCCGGCGCACGCGTGACGCTGGCGCTACACCCCGCCGAGGACACGTCCAGCTACGGCGTGGTGCCCACCGACGCCGAGGGCAGGGTGGAGGCCTTCATCGAGAAGGGCGAGGGCGAGCCGCCCACAAACCACGTGAACGCGGGCGCCTACGTGATCGAGCGTGAGGTGATCGAGGCGATCCCGGCGGGCCGGGCGGTTTCCTTCGAGCGCGAGGTCTTCCCGAAGCTGGTCGGCAACGGCCTGTACGGCCACCTGGCCGAGGGCTACTGGATCGACATCGGGACGCCCGAGCGCTACCTCGAGGCGACCTGGGACCTGCTGGCCGGCCGCGTCGACTCGAAGCTGCCGCCGCGCGACGAGACGGGCTCGCTCGTCTACGACGGCTGCCTGCTGTCGGGCGCGCACGTCGGGCCGCAGAGCGTGCTCGGGCGCCACTGCTCCGTGGGCACCGACGCGCGCGTGGAACGCTCCGTCCTGCACGACCGCGTACTCGTGGGGGCTGACTCCATCGTGGTCGAGAGCGTGCTCGGCGAAGGGGCGCGCGTGGGCGAGCGCGCGCGCATCGAGCCGGGCACGATCGTGGGCGCCGGAGCCGTGATCCGCGAGGACGCCGTGATCGGCACCGGGGCTCGGCTCGACCCGGGCGCCGAGCTCGAGGCCGGCGCGCAGGTCGCTGCCGGCGAGTGGGTCGAGGCGCCGGAGCGGGTGCGCTGAGCGTCACGCTCGACAGGGCCACGATCGAAGCCGGGGACCCGGGCGGCATGCTCGGCGACGTGCTCGCGCAGCCCCACCAGCTCGGCGACGCGCTCTGGCGCTGCCAGTCGGCGGGCATCCCGACCGAGGACAGGCCGGGCGGGCTGATCGTCTGCGGCATGGGCGGCTCGGCCATCGGCGGCGACCTGGCCGCCGCCGCGATCGGCGACCGCGCCACCCGACCGATCACCACCGTGCGCGGCTACGCGCTCGAGTCGTGGACGGGACCCGACAGCCTCGTGCTGTGCGCCAGCTACTCCGGCGACACCGAGGAGACGCTCGCGTGCTTCGACGCCGCCGGCGCTGCCGGCGCCGGCCGCGTGGCGCTCACCACCGGCGGCAAGCTCGCCGAGGCCGCACGCGCCGAAGGAGTGCCCGTGATCGGCGTGCCGTCCGGCATGCAGCCGCGCGCGGCGGTCGTGTACATGATCGTCGGGGTGCTGGAGTGCGCCGCCCACTGCGGAGCCGCGCCGCGCATGCACTCGGAGATCGACACGGCCGCCGAGCTGCTCGATCGGCTCGCCGCGGAGTGGGGGCCGGACGGCGCCGAGGACTCGCTGGCGAAGGCGATCGCGCGCGAGCTGCACGAGACGGTGCCGGTCGTCCACGGCGCCGGGCCGACGGTCGCCGTGGCGCGGCGCTGGAAGACGCAGACGAACGAGAACGCGAAGTCCGCCGCCTTCTGGTCGGAGCTGCCCGAGGCCAACCACAACGAGCTCTGCGGCTGGGAGCGCGGGCGCGAGGTCGCCCCGTTCGCCGGCGTGTTCCTGGCCGACCCCGACCAGCATCCGCGCGTGCAGCGCCGCATCGAGCTGGCCGCCGCCGAGGTCCAGCGCGTCGGCGCGCCGACGCTGCGGATCGCCGCGCGCGGGGACACGCGGCTCGAGCGGGTGCTGTCGCTGGTGCTGCTCGGCGACATCGCCAGCGTCTACATGGCGGTCCTCGACGGCGTCGACCCGACGCCCGTGGAGGCGATCGAGCGCCTGAAGGCCGCGCTCGCCAAACCTTGACACGATCGTGGTAAGGTTTCCCCGGCCATGCAGGGGCTCACGATCAACGAGGCAGCGGCGACCACCGGGTGGTCGCCGCGAATGCTGCGCTACATAGAGAGCGCCGGCCTGATCGAGCTTCCGCGCACGCCGTCCGGCTACCGCATCTTCGGACCGGCCGAGCTGCAGCGCCTGCGCACGCTGCGTGAGCTGCTCGCCCGGTTCGACTGCGCTCTCTCGGACGTCGCCTTCGCACGCCGGCTGGGATCCGACTCGGACCTGCGCGCCTCCCTGGACCAGTGGTTCGCGGAGCGCCCGGAGCGCCCCGAGGGAGTCGCCTCCGGCGAGTGGCTGAGCTGGGAGCAGGACAAGCACGAGCGCCTGCTCGCACTGGAACCGTCCTCGAACATCACGGAGAACGCCGTCGCATGACCGTCACCGAGACCACGACCACCCAGGACTTCAAGGTCGCCGACCTGTCGCTCGCCGACTTCGGCCGCAAGGAGATCAGGCTGGCCGAGCACGAGATGCCGGGCCTGATGGCCATGCGCGAGGAGTTCGGCGCCAGCCAGCCGCTGAAGGGCGCCCGCATCATGGGCTCCCTGCACATGACCGTCCAGACCGCGGTCCTGATCGAGACGCTGATCGCCCTCGGCGCCGAGGTGCGCTGGGTCTCCTGCAACATCTTCTCGACCCAGGATCACGCCGCCGCGGCCATCGCCGCCGCCGGCATCCCGGTGTTCGCCTGGAAGGGCGAGACGCTGGACGAGTACTGGTGGTGCACCGAGCAGGCGCTCAACTGGCCCGGCCACGACGGCCCCAACATGATCCTCGACGACGGCGGCGACGCCACGCTGCTCGTGCACAAGGGCGTCGAGTTCGAGAAGGCGGGCGCGGTTCCGGACCCCGACTCGACCGACAACGAGGAGTTCAAGGTGATCCTCGGGCTGCTCGGACGCACGCTCGCCGAGGACCCGCAGAAGTGGACCCGCGTGGCGGCCGGCATCCAGGGCGTCACCGAGGAGACCACCACCGGCGTTCACCGGCTCTATGAGATGCAGCAGGCCGGCACGCTGCTGTTCCCCGCCATCAACGTCAACGACTCGGTCACCAAGTCGAAGTTCGACAACCTCTACGGCTGCCGCCACTCGCTGATCGACGGCATCAACCGCGGGACCGACGTGATGATCGCCGGCAAGTCCGCCGTGATCTGCGGCTACGGCGACGTCGGCAAGGGCTGCGCCCAGTCGCTGCGCGGCCAGGGTGCGCGGGTGCTCGTCACCGAGATCGACCCGATCTGCGCCCTGCAGGCCGCCATGGACGGCTACCAGGTCGTGCGGCTCGAGGACGTGGTGGATTCGGCGGACATCTTCATCACCGCCACGGGCAACAAGGACATCATCACGGCCGCCGACATGGAGCGCATGAAGCACCAGGCGATCGTGGGCAACATCGGCCACTTCGACAACGAGATCGACATGGCCGGCCTGATGCGCGTGCAGGGCGTCGAGCACATCAACATCAAGCCGCAGGTGGACGAGTGGCGCTTCGCCGACGGCCACTCGATCATCGTGCTGTCGGAGGGCCGGCTGCTGAACCTCGGCAACGCCACCGGCCACCCGAGCTTCGTGATGTCGAACTCGTTCACCAACCAGACGATCGCCCAGGTCGAGCTGTTCACCAAGAACGACGAGTACGAGAAGCAGGTCTACGTGCTGCCGAAGCACCTCGACGAGAAGGTCGCGCGGCTGCATCTCGGCGCGCTCGGCGCGCAGCTGACCGAGCTCACCCCCGACCAGGCCGCCTACATCGGCGTCCCGCTCGAGGGCCCCTACAAGAGCGATCAGTACCGCTACTAGGGCGGACTCGCATCTCAACTCGGACCCTCCAGTCGGAGATCCTCGACGCGGCGCTCGCCCCAGGCGGGCGGGCGCTGGTCGAGTGGGCCGAGGGGCAGATGCCCGTGCTGCGCTCGCTCCGTGAGCGCTACGCCGCCGAGCGGCCGCTCGAGGGCGTGAAGGTGGCGGCCTGCCTGCACGTCACGCCCGAGACCGCCAACCTGATGCACGCGCTGGTGGCCGGCGGGGCGCAGGCCGCGCTCTGCTCGGCCAACCCGCTGACCGTCCAGGACGAGGTGGCCGCCGCCCTCGTCGAGGCGGGGGTGCCCGTGCAGGCCACACGCGGCGAAGACGCCGAGATGTACGCAAAGCACGTCGGTGCCCTGGTGGACTGGGGCCCCGACATCACGCTCGACGACGGCGCCGACCTGCTGATGCTGCTGCACCGCTGGGGGCGCCCGGTGAAGGGCGGGGCGGAGGAGACGCGCACCGGGCTGCTGCGGCTGAGGCGGCTCGAGGCCGACGGCAAGCTCACCTGCCCGGTGATCGCGGTCAACGAGTCACGCACCGAGCGCACCTTCAACGACCGCTACGGCACCGGCCAGTCGGCGCTCGACGGCATCCTGCGCGCCACCAACCTGCTGCTGGCCGGCCGGACGCTCGTGCTGGTCGGATACGGCGCCACCGGCAAGGGCATCGCGCAGCGCGCCCGCGGCGCCGGCGCGCACGTGATCGTGTGCGAGGTCGATCCCCTGCGCGCGCTCGAGGCACGCATGGACGGCTACGAGGTGATGCCCGTCCTCGACGCCGCCGAGCGCGGCGACCTGTTCGTGACGGTCAGCGGCTCCCGCGCCGTGCTGCGCCGCGAGCACTTCGAGCGCATGAAGGACGGCGCCGTGCTCGCCAACGCCGGCCACTTCGACGTGGAGATCGACCTCGACGCCCTGCGCGAGGTGGCCACGGCGGGCGTGCGCCCGATGCGCCCGCTGGTCGAGCAGTACGACCTCGGCGGACGCCGGCTGAACCTGCTGGCCCAGGGCCGGGTGGTCAACCTGGCCGCCGGCGAGGGGCACCCCGCCGGCGTGATGGACATGAGCTTCGCCAACCTCGCGCTGGCGGTCGAGCACCTGGTGCTGCACGGCGACGGCCTCGAGCACCGCGTCCTCGACGTCCCCAGGGAGATCGACGAGCAGATCGCCCGCCTGAAGCTCGAATCACTCGGCGTGGAGATCGACGAGCTCACCCCGGAGCAGGAGGACTACCTCAGCTCCTGGAGCGGATAGGGATGGCAGCCGGGGGCTAGCCAGCCGGGGGGTAGCCAGCCGGGGGCTCGCGCCCCCGGGCCCCCGCTGATTCCTGGCCGCGCGCGCCCGCTCTGGCGGGGGTGGGTCGCCTTGCTCTGGCGAGGGTGGGTCGCCTTTTGGGTTCATATGAACCCATAAAGCGCCCAACCCCCCGCGGCTCGCGAGGGCCGCGCGGCTCGCGAGGGCCGCGCGGCTCGCGAGGGTCTAGGCCGCGCGGGGCAGCAGCCGCGCCAGCGCGCGGCGCTCCGAGCGTCGGCCGCCATCGCGGCCGGCCTGGTGGCGCAGTAGCACGACCAGATCGCCGCTGGGGCGGAACGGGTCGGCGATTGCCGCTCCGGACTCGATCTCGACGGCGGCCCACAGCTCGTCGCCGACCTCGGCCACGATGGCCGCCCCGGTCGGCGGGTAGGCGCTGTCGAGTGCCGCGAGGCGGGCGAGCGCGGGGGCGTCGGCAGCATCGGCCCGGCGGATGGTGAGCGTCTTGTCGGTCATGTGAGTCCCCTCTCGGATCAGTTTGACGTTCCTCGAAACATGATCGTCACCGATGCCCATAAGTTCAAATTCGGGCTTCTGCTAGCTCCGATAAGCTGGGGTTATGCTCGACGTCAAGCAGCTGAGGGTGCTGAAGGCCGTGGGCGAGCACGGCTCCTTCTCCGCCGCCGCCGAGGCGCTCTCCTACACCCAGCCCGCCATCTCCCAGCAGATCGCCGCGCTCGAGAAGAGCGCCGGCGCCACGCTCGTGGACCGCGCCAGTCGCGGCGTCCGGCTCACCGACGCCGGCCGCGCGCTGGTCGAGCACGCCGACGTCGTGCTCGCGCGCCTGGCCGCCGCGGAGGCCGAGCTGGCCGCGATCGCCGGCGTGCGCGGCGGCCGTGTGCGGCTCGCCTCCTTTCCCACGGCCGGCGCCTCGCTGCTCCCGCCCGCGGTCGCGCTCTTCACCGAGCGCCATCCCGACGTCGAGCTGAGCTTCGTCGAGCAGGAGCCCGAGGAGGCCGTGCAGATGCTGCGCGCCGGCGAGCTGGAGGTGGCGATCGTGTTCGAGTACCGCGACCTCTCGCAGCCCGAGTTCGACAAGCTCTACGAGGGCATCGAGCTGCACCAGCTGGTCGACGACCCGATGTACCTGGCGCTGCCGAGCGGCCACCCGGTGGCGCGCAAGCGCAGCGCCCGGCTCGAGGACCTCGCCGACGAGACCTGGATCCAGAACGACACCACCGGCCCGTGCGGGCGCCTGCACCTGGCCGCCTGCGGCGCCGCCGGGTTCACGCCCAAGATCGGCTTCCAGTCCGACGACTACAACGTCGTCCAGGGCCTGATCGCGGCCGGCGTCGGGATCTCGCTGCTGCCCGGCCTCGCGCTCACCAACGTGCGCGAGGACATCGTGGTCCGCTCCCTCGGCCGCCGCGCGCCGCTGCGCCGCATCGCGGCCGCCACGCTCGCCGGCCGCTACCGCTCGCCCGCCGCCGAGGCGATGCTCGCGATCCTGGACGAGGTCGCCGCGCGCTACGAGCTGCCCTCCGGCACCGCCGTTGCCGCCGCCTGAGGGCGTAAGGTCGGCGGGTCGAGTCCTCCACCCGAAAAAGAGACCATCCGGGGGCTCACGCCCCCGGTCCCCCGCTGATGCCTGGCCGGTTGGAGGGTGACCACCCGGGGGCTCACGCCCCCGGTCCCTCGCCGATGCCCGGCCGGTCGCGGCACGCCCGGCCCGCCAGCGACGCGGCCCATCACCCGCGCCTGCACCCCGGCGAGCTGATCGCCGTGGCCAGCGGCTTCCTCCTGCTGGCCGCCATGCTGCTGCCCTGGTACGTGCGCGACACCGACGTGGCCGGCGTGCTGTTCGCCGAGAGCTGGAACGCCTGGCAGATCCTGTCGGCGGTCGCGGTCCTGCTGTTCGTGATCGGCGTCGCCGCTATCGCCATCCCCGCCGCCCGCGCCCTGTGGCCGCCGGCGGCCGACTTCCGCGGCGAGCAGGTCGTGATGGCGCTGGGGCTGCTCGGCGCGGCGCTGGTCCTGCTGCGCCTGATCGACATGCCCACTCCGGATATCCAGCCGGTGCCCGGCGACAGCGTCGACACCGGCCGCAGCCTGGGCCTCTACCTGGCGCTGGTGGCCACGCTCGGCATCGCGTACGGCGGGCGCCGCGCCCGCGTGGAGCGAGCCCGCCGGCCCTACTCGCCGGGCGACACGTCCAGCTCGTAGTCGAGCCAGCGCTCGTCGCGCCGGGCGCCGACGCGGTCGTAGAGCTTCTGGGCGCGCAGGTTGTCGTGCGCGGTGGTCCAGTCGAGCGCCGCGATCCCGCGCTCGCGGCAGCGCTCGGCACAGGCCTCGATCAGGCCCTCGGCCACTCCGGTGCCGCGCGCGCCGGGCTGCACGAACAGGTCGTTCATCACGCCGATGCGTGAAGCGCTGAGCGTCGACCAGGTCCAGAAGACCGTGGCGAACCCGACCGCCTGGCCCGACTCGTCGCGCGCCACGAGCTGCAGCCCCTCCTTGACGGGATCGGCGATCAGCTCGCGCGCCATCGCCACCAGCGCCTCGTCGCTCGGGTCGACCTCGTAGAAGTCGCAGTACCCGCGCATCAGCGGCAGCAGGTCGGCTAGGTCGGCCTCGGTCACGGGCGCGATCACGCGCCTGACGCTACCTCACTGTCTAGGATCGCCGCCGTGAGCGCCGCAGTCGACAAGATGCGAGCCGAGGGCCTGCCCGAGATCGCGATCGAGACGTTCGCGCACTACGAGCAGCGGCTGCGCCAGGGCGAGCACGGCATGCTCGCGGAGTCGTCGATCGAGCCGCTGGAGGAGCTGCCGGACGCCACCGAGCTGCCGCCTGCAGACGGCGCGGCGCTCGACCAGGCCGTGGTGCTGAAGCTCAACGGCGGGCTCGGCACGAGCATGGGCATGACGCGCGCCAAGTCGCTGATCGAGGTCAAGGACGGGCTCTCGTTCCTTGACGTCATCGTGCGCCAGGTCCTGCACCTGCGCAAGCGCCACGGAGCGCGCATTCCGCTGCTGCTGATGAACAGCTTCGCCACCCGCGACGACACGCTGGCGGCCCTCGAGCGCTACCCCGAGCTCGCGGTCGACGGCCTGCCGCTCGACTTCGTGCAGGGCAAGGTGCCCAAGCTGCGCGCCAACGACCTGGAGCCGGTCACCTGGCCGTCCGACCCGGCCATGGAGTGGGCGCCCCCGGGCCACGGCGACGTCTACACGTCGCTCGCCACCTCGGGGATGCTCGACACGCTGCTCGAGCGCGGCTACCGCTACCTGTTCCTGTCGAACTCGGACAACCTCGGCGCGGTGCTGGACCCGCGCATCCTCGACTGGTTCGCCGCCGAGGGCCTGCCGTTCCTGTCCGAGTCCACCGACCGCACCGAATCCGACCGCAAGGGCGGCCATCTCGCGCGCCGCGTGTCGGACGGGGGTCTGGTGCTGCGCGAGACGGCCCAGACGCCGGACGAGGACAAGGCCGCCTTCGAGGACGTCGAGCGCCACCGTTTCTTCAACTCCAACAACATCTGGGTGGACCTGCAGGCGCTCAAGGCGAAGCTGGCGGAACACGACGGCATGCTCAGCCTGCCGATCATCGTCAACCGCAAGACCGTCGACCCCGCGGACGCGTCGTCGCCCGCCGTCATCCAGCTCGAGACGGCGATGGGCGCGGCGATCGGCGCCTTCGAGGGTGCGGCCGCGCTACGCGTGCCGCGCGTCCGCTTCGCGCCGGTCAAGACGACCAACCAGCTGCTGGTGGTGCGCTCCGACGCGTACGAGCTCGCCGACGACTGGACGGTGCGGCCCGCCGCTGACCCGATCCCGGTGGCGGAGCTGGACCCGGACCACTTCAAGCTGCTGGCCGACTTCGAGGACCGCTTCGCGCACGGCCCGCCGTCGCTGCGCGAGTGCCGGCGTCTCACGGTCGTGGGCGACGTCTCCTTCGGCAGGTCGGTGAAGGTGAGGCGCGAGGTGCGTATCGAGGGGCCGCTGCGGGTGCCGGACGGGGCGGTGCTGGGGGACTAGCGCCCCCGGCTCGCCGCTACGCCTCCGCGCGCTCCTCCAGCCGCTCGCGCCGGAGCTGCTCCGTCTCGCTCTCCTGCAGCATCCGCACGAACAGCGCCACCAGCACGACCGCCAGCGTCAGCGACTGCTCGACCATCATGATCACGCCGGCCACGTTCTGGTCCTCGACCGGGCTGAGGCCCCAGATGCGCGGCGTCTCCTCGTAGAAGGGGTAGATGGCGGTCGCGCTCCACGTCAGGAAGATGCCGAGCGCCGCCAGGCCCGCCTTCGCCGTCCCGATGTAGGCGATCGGCTGCAGCCCCGTGAGGCGGCGGCGCATCGGGACCGGCTGGATCAGCGGCCACCACAGCGCGACCCCGGCGCCGAAGAACGAGGCGTGCTCGAGCAGGTGGACGAGCGGGTGCTCGACCGCGGCGTCGTAGAGCGCGGGGATGTGCCAGAGGTACATCAGCACCAGCCAGGCGACGATGCCGGTCGCCGGACTCGCAAGCCGGCCCAGCCGGCGCTCGAGCCTGGTCAGCCGACGTGTGGCGGGCCGCATGATCACGCGTGAGAGGCCAAGCAGGATCAGCAGCGGCGCGATGTCGCCCAGCAGCACGTGCTGGACCATGTGCGCCGAGAAGAGGTACTCCTCGCCGAGCCCGTCGAGCGGCGAGATCAGCGCCGCGAGCAGCGCGACCATGCCGCCCGCGAAGGCCACGGCCTGGAGCAGGCCCGCGCCGCCCGCGCTCGGCGACCGTCCGCGCGCCGCCAGCTCCTTGCGAGCCTGGACGAAGCGCCAGATGTAGATCCCCGCGAACAGCGCCAGCGGGGCGAGGATGGCCGGGTCGGCCAGCCACTGGATATGCGGGTGGCCCGAGTTGTCGCCTGACACGCACCCGATTGTCGCAATGCCGTCCCCACGCGTAACACGCCCCCTGGGAACCTGGCGGCACGCCATGCTCACCGCCCTGCTCGCCCCGCCGCTCTGCTGGTCCTGCCGCGCGCCCCCGGCGCGCGGGGGCGCGCTCTGCCCGGCGTGCCGGGGGAGGCTGCACTTCCTCGGGCCCGAGCCGGTGGCGCTCTCCGGCGTGCGCGTGTGGGCGCCGGTCGCCTACGACGGGCCCGCGCGCGACCTGGTCAAGGCGCTCAAGTTCCACGCCGCCACCGGCGTGGCCGGCCCCATGGCCGCGCTGGTCGCGGCAAACGCGCCCGCGGGGTTCCTGGCGGGCACGCTCGTGCCGGTGCCGCTCCATCCGGCGCGCCAGCGGGCGCGGGCGTTCAACCAGGCCGCCGTGATCGCGGGCGCGATCTCGGAGCGCTGCGGCCTCGCGGTCAGCGACTGCCTGCGGCGCTCCGGGCCGGACCGGCGCCAGGTCGGGCGCGGGCGCGGTGCCCGGCTCGCCGGGCCGGTGGGAGCGATCGAGCCCGGTGCGCCGGCGGCGCCGGGCCGCGTGCTGCTCGTGGACGACGTCGTGACCACCGGAGCCACGCTGGCGGCCTGCGTGGCCGCCGCCCGGGCGGCCGGCGCCACGCGCGTGGAGGCGGTCGCGTTCGCCCGAACGCCCGGCCGCTGACCGAAAAGCGAGCAGATAGCGGGCGCAAATCCCCATGCTTTCTCACCCCTCGGTTTGGGCCTCTGGAATAGCGGAGAAGGGCGGACTACCATCGTGGTACGGACTCCCTGAGGAGGGCATGCATGCGCATTCAGGTCAAGACTCGCTCCGGCGCCACCGTCGACGACCAGCTTCGCTCCAAGGTGGAGAAGAAGCTCGAGAAGGTGGGTCGCCAGGTCTCGGCGCTGGCGGAGCTCGAGATCGAACTGAGCGAGGAGCGCAACCCGGCGATTCGGGAGTCCCACGTCGCCGAGGCGACCCTGCACCTCAAGGGAGTGACGCTGCGCGCGTCGGAGCGCTCGACCGACATGGGCCACGCCCTCAACCTCATGGCCGACGATCTGGCGCGCCAGGTCAAGAAGCACCGCGACAAGCGCCGGGCCCGGCGCGAGGCCCACAAGGGCGCGGCGCAGCAGCGAGCCGCGTAGGGCGCAGGCCGCTCCGGCGGCGCGCTCCGGCCCGTGCGGCCCCCGGCCGCGTTGCTACCGTAGCTTCGATGTCCATTCTCGACCGCGCCCTGCGGGTCGGCGAGTCGAAGAAGTTCAAGTCCTTCGAGAAGAACGTCGCCCGCATCAACGACTTCGAACCGGAGCTCGAGCTCGAGTCGGACGACGAGCTGCGTGAGCGCTACGAGTCGCTGCGCGAACGCCATCTCGCCGGCGAGCCGCTCGACGACCTGCTCTTCGAGGCCTTCGCGCTCACGCGCGAGGCCGGCAGGCGCGCGCTCGGACAGCGCCACTACGACGTTCAGCTGATCGGCGGCATGGTGCTGCACGACGGCTCGATCGCCGAGATGAAGACGGGCGAGGGCAAGACGCTCACCGCCACCCTGCCGATCGTGCTCAACGCGCTCGCCTCGCGCGACGAGGAGGGGCGCCCGGTGCGCGGCCAGGGCGTCCACCTGGTCACCGTCAACGACTACCTGGCGCGGCGCGACGCCAACTGGATGAAGCCGGTCTACGACCTGCTGGGCGTCACCGTCGGGACGATCCAGTCGGGCATGAACGACGTCGACAAGTCGGAGGCCTACGCCTGCGACGTCCTGTACGGCACCAACTCGGAGTTCGGCTTCGACTACCTGCGCGACAACCTCGCCGACACGATGGAGCGCAAGTCGCAGCGCGGGCACGGCTACGCGATCGTCGACGAGGTCGACAACATCCTCATCGACGAGGCGCGCACCCCGCTGATCATCTCCGGCCAGCCCGAGAAGGCCGCCGACCTCTACTACCGCTTCGCGAAGCTGGCCCGGATCATGGAGCCCGGCAAGAAGCCGGAGGGCCTCGAGGCCAAGTCGAAGGACTGGGAGGCGGAGTACGACTTCGAGCCCGAGGAGAAGCACAAGACGGTCTCGGTCAGCGAGAAGGGCGTCGCCAAGGCCGAGAAGGTCCTCGGCGTCGGCAACCTCTACAACGCCGACTCGGGCCACCTCGTCAACCACCTCCAGCAGGCGCTGAAGGCGGAGTCGCTCTACAAGAAGGACGTCGACTACGCGGTCATCGACGGCCAGGTGAAGATCATCGACGAGTTCACCGGCCGCATCCTGGAAGGCCGCCGCTGGTCGGAGGGCCTGCACCAGGCCGTGGAGGCCAAGGAGGGCGTGGCGATCCAGGAGGAGAACCAGACCGTCGCCACGATCACCTACCAGAACTACTTCCGCAAGTACGACAAGCTCGCGGGCATGACCGGCACGGCCCTCACCGAGGCCACCGAGTTCATGAAGATCTACGACCTCCAGGTCGTCGAGGTCCCCACCAACCGGCCGATGGTCCGGCGGGACAACAACGACCAGATCTACAAGACCAAGGAAGGCAAGTGGTCGGCCGTCGCGCGCGAGATCGAGGGGCGCCACGAGGCCGGCCAGCCGGTGCTGGTGGGCACGATCTCCGTCGAGGTCTCCGAAGTCCTCTCCAGCGAGCTCGAGAAGCGCGGCATCAAGCACACCGTGCTGAACGCGAAGCCCGAGCACGCGGAGCGCGAGGGCGAGATCATCGCCGAGGCGGGACGCCCGGGCGCCGTCACGATCGCCACCAACATGGCCGGCCGCGGCGTGGACATCAAGCTCGGCGGCAACGAGGAGCACCTCACCCAGCTGGAGCTGCGCCAGCGCGGCCTCGAGCCCGGCGCCGACGGCTGGGATGAGGCCTGGGACGAGCTGTACCCGCAGAAGGAGGCCCTGGTCGCCGAGGACCGCGAGAAGGTGATGGAGGCGGGCGGCCTCTTCATCCTCGGCACCGAGCGCCACGAGTCGCGCCGGATCGACAACCAGCTGCGCGGCCGCGCCGGCCGCCAGGGCGACCCGGGCGAGTCGCGCTTCTACCTCTCCGCCGAAGACGACCTGGTGCGCCTGTTCGCCGGCGACCGCATCTACCGCATCCTCGACAACAAGTTCCTCGCCCAGGAGGACGACGACGGCAACGAGCTGCCGATCGAGCACAAGATGCTCACCAAGCAGATCGAGGGCGCTCAGAAGAAGGTCGAGGACCAGAACTTCCTGCAGCGCAAGCGCGTCCTCGAGTACGACGACGTGATGAACCAGCAGCGCGAGATCATCTACGAGTACCGCGACCGCATCCTGGAGGGCCAGGACATGTCGGACATCGCGCGCACGCAGATCGCGGAGGCCGTCGACCGGCTCTGCGGCCGGTACATGCAGGGCGAGTACCAGGAGGACTGGGACCTCGACGCGCTGTTCACGCAGCTCGAGCAGATCTACCCGACCTCGTACGACCTCGACGACATCGCCGAGGGCGAGGGCCGTGAGGGACTCGTCGAGAAGCTGCGCGCCGACGTCGTCGACGCCTACAACGAGCGCGAGCAGGAGCTCGGCGAGGAGCTGATGCGCGCCCTGGAGCGCTTCATGCTGCTCCAGATCATCGACGAGCGCTGGCGCGAGCACCTGCACGACATGGACTACCTGCGCGAGGGCATCCACCTGCGCGGGTTCGCGCAGATCGACCCGCTGGTCGCCTACAAGAACGAGGGCTTCGAGATGTTCACGGAGCTCATGAACAACATCTGGGACGAGTTCGCGCGCTACATCTTCAACGTCGAGGTGGCGGTCGAGCCGGAGCAGGCGGCAGCGCCGCGCTGGGGCGCCGGCCAGAACACCACGTCGACCGCCAGCCTGAACTACACGGGCGGGCAGTCGGTCCAGGGCCGCGATGCGATCGCGGCGGCGGCGGGCGGCGCGGTGGCCCTGGAGGGCGACGAGGAGGAGCTGATCAACCCGCTCCCGGTGGTCGAGACGCGCGTCCTCGACGAGACAGAGAAGATCGGCCGCAATGACCCATGCTGGTGCGGCTCCGGCAAGAAGTTCAAGAAGTGCCATGGCGCCTAAGCGCCATGGCCTCATCCGCGCCCCGCGCGGACGGCGTCTGAACGCGCCTGGCTGCGCCCGCGATGCTCATCGATGCCCTGCATCGACTGCGCTCACGGACTTGCCAGCCACGCTCAGCCGCTCGTCCGCATCGGATCGCGCCTTCGGCCATGGCGCATAGCGACGCCAATGGCCTCCGCGGCCAGCTGAAGCTGCTCGCGGACTATCTTTGACCCAGCTGCCCTAGAGGAGCGCTCCGGCTCCCTCGAGCAGCAGATGTCCGAGCCCGGATTCTGGGACGACCAGGACCGGGCCGCACGCGTCTCCGCCGAGCACTCGTCCGTGTCGCGCCGCCTCGAGTCCTACCGGTCGCTCGAGCGCGACGTCGACGACCTCGAGGCACTCGAGGAGATGGCCGCCGAGGACGACTCGATCGCCGCGGAGCTGGAGGAGCAGCGCGCATCGATCATCGACCGCTTGGCCGAGCTGGAGGAGGCGCGCCTGTTCTCCGGCGAGTACGACAGCGGCGACGCGGTGGTCACCGTCAACGCCGGCGCCGGCGGCACCGACTCGCAGGACTGGGCCGAGATGCTGCTGCGCATGCTGATGCGCTGGGCCGAGAGCCGCGGGATGAAGGTGGAGCTGAAGGAGGCGTCCGCGGGGGAGGAGGCCGGCGTGAAGTCGGCGACCTTCATCGGCCACGGCGAGAACGCCTACGGGCTGTTCTCGGCCGAGAAGGGCGTGCACCGGCTCGTGCGCATCTCGCCGTTCGACGCCCAGTCGCGCCGCCACACGGCGTTCGCCGGAGTGGAGGTGGCGCCGCTGGTGGAGGACGCGGTGGACGTCGAGATCGAGCCCGACGACCTCCAGATCGACACCTACCGCGCGAGCGGAGCGGGCGGCCAGCACGTGAACAAGACCGACTCGGCGGTGCGCATCACCCACAAGCCGAGCGGCATCGTCGTGCAGTGCCAGAACGAGCGCTCGCAGTCCGCCAACAAGGACACGGCGATGAAGATGCTGCTGGGCAAGCTGATCGAGGCCGAGCAGCGCAAGCGCCAGGAGCTGATCGCGAAGGAGAAGGGCGAGGCGCAGGACGTCGCCTGGGGCTCGCAGATCCGCTCCTACGTGCTGCACCCCTACACGATGGTCAAGGACCACCGCACGAACGTCGAGGCCGGCAACGCCCAGGGCGTCCTGGACGGCGACCTGGACAAGTTCGTGCGCGCCGAGCTGCTGCGCCGCGCGGGCGACGGCGCGCCCCCGGCGAGCTAGGAGTCCTCTTCCTCCAGCGCCGGCAGCGGGCCGGCGCCGCGCTCCCGGGTCTCCTCGAGCACGCCCAGCATCTGGCCGACGCGGCAGACCAGCAGGCGCTCCTCCTCGACCTCGACCCAGACGCCGGCCGAGGCGGGGAAGACCACGTGGTCGCCGGGCACCACCGGCATCTTCAGGCCCACGCTGCCCCACCAGTCGAGCCCCGGCCCGACCGCCAGCACGATCCCGTGCTGGGGCGGCGGCTGGTGCTCGCCGGGCGGCAGGAGCAGGCCGGAGCGCCGCACCCGGTCGGGCTCGAGCTCCTTGATGACGACCTGGTCGAACAGGGGTCGAAGTTGCTGCCTCATCTGCCCTAACCATACGAGGACGCTCGATCGACCTATCTACAGTTGGGTGATGGCCGACGAGGCCCGCCCGCCCGCCCCGCCGACACCGCGGCCTCCGCGCGGGCCGAAACCGGGCGACCCGCGCGCCGATCGGGCGCCGAAGAAGCCGCCGATGCTGCCGTGGAGCCCGCGCCGCTTCCTGGTGATCCTCGCGGCCCTGTTCTTCCTCAACTGGGCGCTCGTCCAGGTGTTCGCGCCCGGCGAGGAGCGCATCCGCGTCCCCTACAACCCGACCTTCCTGACCGAGGTCCGCGACGGCAACGTCAAGGAGATCTCCTCGCGCGGGGACACCGTCCAGGGCGAGTTCAAGAAGGACGTGACCTACGAGGGCGACAAGGCCAAGAAGTTCGAGACCGAGCTGCCGACCTTCGCCGACGACCAGGAAGTCCACCAGCTGCTGACGGAGAAGGGCGTGGTGATCAACGCGCAGTCGCCCAGCAGCCGGTCGCTGCTCGAGACGATCCTGTTCTCCTTCGGCCCGACCATCCTGCTGGTCGCGCTGTTCGTCTTCCTGGCGCGGCGCGCGGCCGGCGCCGGCGGCGGGGCGGGGGGCATGCTGGGCCAGTTCGGCCGCTCGCGCGCGAAGCGCGTCGAGTCCGAGACCCAGACCGTCAACTTCGACGACGTCGCGGGCATCGACGAGGCCGAGGAGCAGCTGATCGAGGTCGTCGACTTCCTGCGCAACCCGGACAAGTACCTCAGGCTTGGGGCCCGCATACCGCGCGGCGTGCTGCTCGCCGGGCCGCCCGGCACCGGCAAGACGCTGCTGGCCCGGGCGGTGGCTGGGGAGGCCGGCGTGCCGTTCTTCTCGGCGTCCGCCTCGGAGTTCATCGAAGCGATCGTCGGCGTGGGCGCGTCGCGCGTGCGCGACCTGTTCAAGCAGGCCGAGGAGGCGGCGCCGGCGATCATCTTCATCGACGAGCTCGACGCCATCGGTCGCGCCCGCGGCGGGGGCGGCGGGTTCGGCGGGCACGACGAGCGCGAGCAGACGCTCAACCAGATCCTCACCGAGATGGACGGCTTCGACCCCGCCGTCGGGGTGATCGTGCTGGGCGCGACCAACCGGCCCGACGTGCTCGACCCGGCCCTGCTGCGGCCCGGCCGCTTCGACCGGCGCGTGTTCGTGCAGCCGCCCGACAGCAAGGGCCGCGAGGAGATCCTGCGCGTGCACACCCGCTCCGTGCCGCTCGCCCCCGAGGTCGACCTCGCCCGCATCGCCCAGTCGACGCCGGGCATGGTCGGCGCCGAGCTGGCCAACCTCGTCAACGAGGCCGCGCTGCTGGCCGTGCGGCGCGAGCACGACAAGGTCACCCAGGCCGACTTCACCGACGCGCTCGAGATGATCGTGCTCGGTGCCGAGCGCAAGATCGTGCTCGGCGCCGAGGACCGCCGCCGGATCGCCTACCACGAGGGCGGCCACGCGATCGTGGGGATGCTCACCCCGGGCGCCGATCCGGTGCGCAAGGTGTCGATCATCCCCCGCGGCCAGGCGCTCGGCGTGACGCTCTCGACGCCGGAGGACGACCGCTTCAACTACTCCGAGCACGAGCTGCGCGCGAAGATTCGCGTGGCGGCGGGCGGGCGCGTGGCGGAGGAGCTCGTCTACGACGAGCCGACCACGGGCGCCGAGTCGGACATCCAGCACGTCACCGGGCTTGCCCGCGGCATGGTGGAGCGCTGGGGGATGAGCGAGCGGGTCGGCTTCCTGGCGGTGGCGCCGAGCGAGGGGCAGGGCCTTCTGCTTCCCGGCGCGGATCCGGTGTCCGAGGCGACCAAGGAGCTGATCGACCACGAGGTGCGCCGCATCGTCGACGAGGAGCTCGACCACGTGCGCCGCCTGCTCACCGAGCACCGCGAGCGGCTCGACGCGCTGGCCGAGGCGCTGCTCGACCGCGAGACGCTCGACGAGCTCGACGCCTACGCGGCCGCGGGCATCCCGCGCGAGCGCGAGCCGGCTTCGGCCTGAACCGGGATAGCCTGCGGCCCGATGCTGGAGCTGATCGACCGGGCGCTCGCCGAAGACGTGGGTGAGGGGGACCTCACCACCCGTGCCGTGGTGCCCGCCGGGGCCACGGCTCGCGCCCGCATCGAGCAGAAGGCCCCTGGCGTGCCCGCCGGGCTGCGGGTGGCGGAGAAGGTGTTCGAGCGAGTCGACCCGGAGCTGCGCTGGCACGCCCACGCCGACGAGGGCGAGTGGCGCGAGGGCGGGCTGCTCGCGGAGGTGGCCGGCAGCGCGGCGTCGATCCTCGCCGGCGAACGCGTGGCGCTGAACTTCCTGGGACGGCTGTCGGGCATCGCGACGCTCACGGCGAGCCACGTGCGGGCGGTCGAGGGGACGGGCGCGCGGATCCTCGACACGCGCAAGACGACCCCGGGGCTGCGGGCGCTGGAGAAGGACGCCGTGCGCGCCGGCGGCGGGGTCAGCCACCGCAGCGGCCTGTTCGACGCGATCCTCGTCAAGGAGAACCACGCGGCGCTGGCCGGCGGGGTGGCCGAGGCCGCCCGCCTGGCGCTGGCGAAGGCGCCGCCCGGTGTGACCGTGGAGGTCGAGTGCGCGACCGTCGCCGAGGTGGCGGACGCGCTCGAGGCCGGCGTGTCGAGGCTGCTGCTGGACAACATGGACCCGGTCGACCTGCGCCGCGCGGTGGAGATGACCGGCGGACGCGCGCAGCTGGAGGCGTCCGGCGGCATCACCCTGGACACCATCCGCGCCGTGGCGGAGACCGGCGTCGGCTTCATCAGCATCGGCGCCCTCACGCACTCGGCGCCCGCGCTGGACGTGAGCCTGCTGCTCGAGCCGCTGGAGTGATTCCCATCCGGGGGCTCGCGCCCCCGGGGAGGTCAGCCCACCGGGCGAGGCGGGCGCAGCACCGCGAAGGGGTCCGTGATCTCCAGGTCGCGTGAGGCGAAGCGGTAGACCGCCGCCGGCCGTCCGCCCACGCGGCCGGGGGAGCGGCGCTCGCCGGTCGCCTCGAGCAGGCCGCGGCGCTCGAGCACGCGGCGCAGGTTGGTGGGATCGACGGGGTAGCCCAGGGCGGCGGTGTAGATGGCGGACAGCTCGGAGACGGAGAAGCGTTCGGGGGCGAGCGCGAAGCCGATGTTCGTGTAGGAGAGCTTGGCCCGCAGCCGCTCGCGGCCGGAGAGCACGATCGTCCTGTGGTCGAAGGCGAGCTCCGGCAGCTGCTCGACCGGGTGCCACGCCGTGTCGGCGGGGAGGGCGGGGTCGAGCCCCAGCGGCACCAGGCCGAGGTAGGCGGTGGCGAGCTGCCAGTCCGGATGCCGGTCGGGATCGCTCAGCGTCTCGAGCTGCTCCAGCCACGACAGCTCCGCCACGTCGACCTTGCGCGCCAGGTGCGTGCGGATCGAGCGCTCCAGCGTGTCGCCCTGCTCGAGGAACCCGCCCGGCAGCGACCACGCTCCCTGGAACGGGCCCTGCGCCCGCTGCCAAAGCAGCACGGAGAGGGCGCCGTCACGCACCTGGAACACGACGGCGAGCGTGACGTGGGAGGGGTAGGGCCGCTCCGGCCCGCCTTCGGAGCGGGTTTTCGACTGCGAGTCGGAGACCGTGGTATCCTTCTGCCTCATCGGTTTTCGATCATAGGTCAAAAACCGTTCCGATGTCGCAGTAGCGACCCGCGAGAGACATGAAGCCGATCGACTTGCCCACCCTGCAGCCCCTTGCCGAGCCGGCGCTCGACTCCGAGCAGATCGCTCGGCTCCAGGATGAGGTCCGGGCCCTGGCCGAGGAGCGCAACGCCGTCATCCTGGCCCACAACTACCAGGTTCCCGAGGTCCAGGACGTGGCGCACTTCGTGGGGGACTCGCTCGCCCTGTCGCGCAGGGCGGCGGCCACGGACGCCGACGTGATCGCGTTCTGCGGCGTCCACTTCATGGCCGAGACGGCGTCGATCCTCAGCCCCGGCAAGACCGTGCTGCTGCCGGACCTCGACGCCGGCTGCTCGCTCGCCGACTCGATCACCGCCGATCAGCTGCGCGAATGGAAGGCCCAGCACCCCGGCGCCTTCGTCGTGATGTACGTCAACACCACCGCCGAGGTGAAGGCCGAGACCGACTACTGCTGCACCTCGTCGAACGCCGTCCAGGTCGTGGAGCACATCCGGCGCGAGCACGGCGACGACGTCGAGATCCTGTTCGGCCCGGACATGTGGCTGGGCGCCTACGTAGAGCGCGTGACCGGCCGGCGCATGCATGTCTGGGACGGCGAGTGCCACGTCCACGCCGGCATCCGGCCGCGCGACATCTCCGCCGTCCGCGACGCCCACCCCGACGCCGAGTTCATGATCCATCCCGAGTGCGGCTGCACGACCCAGGTCATGGAGTACGTGGCCGCCGGCGACGTCGACCCCGAGCGCACCCACATGCTGTCCACCGGCGGCATGCTCGACTTCGCCCGCAACTCGGCCGCCGACACGTTCATCGTGGCCACGGAGACGGGCATGCTGCATCCGCTCGCCAAGGAGAACCCCGACAAGTCCTTCATCCCGGCCAACCGCACCGCGGCCTGCCGGTTCATGAAGATGATCACGCTGCCGAAGCTGCACGACGCCCTGCGCAACCTGTCGCCGTCCGTGAAGGTCGACCCGGAGCTCGCCGAGCGCGCCCGCATCCCGATCGAGCGCATGGTCGCAATCACGCCCTAGGACACCGGGCGGCCCGGCGCAACCTGGCACTCTGTTTCGCCGATGGCTGTTCTCCTTGCCTTGCTCGCTCTGCTGCTTGCCGCGCCCGCCGCGCAGGCGGCCGATCCGGTCGATCACACCCAGCCCGCCGCTCCGGACGGCACCCCGATCTGCGCGAAGTGGGTGCACGACCGCCACACCGTCGAGCGCGGCGGGCGCACCTGGCCGACGTGGCATCCGCCGCGCGACCCCAGATACCGCTGCGCGTTCGGCCACGAGCACGGCTCGAACCCGCGCGCGTTCCGCTTCTTCGAACGCACCGGCATGCCCGCCTTCGGGCCGATCGGAGCCCACGCCGGCAGCGACGAGCCACATCCCGGCTTCAAGGTCTTCGTCGCCAACGACGACCGCAAGGGGCTCACGTGGATGATCGTGCTGCACCAGGGCTCGGGGTCGCCACGGCGCGGCACGGTCCGCTTCCACTCGCTGGAGACCTGGCTGTTCACGCAGGCGGGCCGCCGCCTGGCCGCTCACACCCGGCACATGGCCGACTTCGGCGAGGCGCTGCCGAACTGCCCCGAGGTCCAGCTCGCGCCCACCATGCGCCTGCTGCCGAGCCCGCACTGCGACTCCGTGTACGAGGAATGGGACACCGCCATCGACATCGGCGGCGTGCTGCGCGGCAACCCCGGCTTCGGCATCGACAACGCGATCACCCAGTTCGATCCCGCGAGCCCGGACCGGATCGTCTTCAACAAGGGCTTCGCCTGCGGCCCGAACGACCCGGCCGGCTGGGTCTCCTACTGCAAGGGCGACAAGCGCACCGTCTTCCACCCGCAGTGGGTGGTGCGCAACCGCGGTCGCTCCCGGTTCCGCACCGACGCCTACGGCCGCCGCGCCCGTGCCGGCTTCCTGCAGGTGGTCTCGAAGCGGCTGCGCATCGACCAGTCCGACGAATGCTGCGGGCCGGAGAACGCCTTCATCATGGAACGCCCGAGCGACGGCGGCATCTACCGGGCCGGCCGAGGGCTGAACTCCCGCAACTTCGAGTTCCCCGGGTACTGCGTGATCCGCGCCAACTGATCGCGAAATAGGCTCCCCGCCCATGCAGCTGCTCTATCCCGACTGCCGTCCCACCTCGCCCGTGGAGCTCGCCTCCGGCCTGCGCCTCGCGGACAAGGCGCCGCCGGACCGCCCGTACCTGGTGCTCAACATGGTGTCGTCGCTCGACGGCAAGGCGACCATCGACTGGCGCACGAAGGGCCTCTCCACCCAGCTGGACCGGGAGCTCTTCCACCAGCTGCGCACGCAGGCGGACGCGGTGATGGTCGGCGCGGGCACGGTGCGGGCCGAGCGCTACGGGCGGATGGCGAAGTCCGACGAGCTGCGCGACCGGCGCGAGGGCGAGGGACTGGCCCGCGATCCGCTCGCCGTGGTGGTGAGCGCGCGCCTCGACCTTCCCGCCGACCTGCCGCTGCTGAACGAGCCGGAGCAGGCGGTGGTGATCGCCACCGGCTCGGACGCCGAGCTGCCCGACATCGGGGAGCAGGTGACCTACGAGCGCATCGGCGACGACCTGCCGCTGCTGATGGCCCGTCTGCGGCAGCAGCACGGCATCCGCTCGGTCGTCTGCGAGGGCGGCCCGACGCTCAACGCGCACCTGCTCGCCGCCGGCGTGGTGGACGAGCTGTTCCTCACACTCAACCCCAAGCTGGCCGGCGGCGCGGCCGCTCTGACGATCGTCGCCGGGCGCGAGCTGGTCGACCCCGCCGAGCTCGAGCTCGTGTCCGTCGCGCACGGCGATGGGGACCTCTTCACCCGTTGGCGGGTGCAGAAAGCCTTGCACCGATAGGGTTTTTCCGAGGTCATACGCTAGAACTGAACGTCTGCATGGCCAGCGCCAGCACACAGCCCGCTGCCGGTCGCGCGCCCGCCCAGACGCCCCGGGGAGACATCCCCGTCGTCGAGTTCCGGGACGTGACCAAGATCTACGACGGAGGATCCGTCGGCCTCGAGCGCGCCTCGATGACGATCAACCGCGGCGAGTTCGTCTTCCTCGTCGGACCGACCGGCTGCGGCAAGTCCACCTGCATCCGCCTGCTGATGAAGGAGCTGGAGGCCAGCCAGGGCGAGATCGACATCGCCGGCAAGACGCTCGGCGACATCCCGCGCTCGCGCGTGCCGTACCTGCGCCGCAACATCGGCACCGTCTTCCAGGACTACAAGCTGCTGCCGAACCGCACGGTCTACGACAACGTCGCCTACTCGCTCCAGGTGATCGGCGAGACGCGGCAGGAGATCCGGCGCAAGGTGCCCGACATCCTGCGCCTGGTCGGCCTCTCGACCAAGCTCCACAACTTCCCCGACGAGCTGTCGGGCGGCGAGCAGCAGCGCGTCTCGATCGCGCGCGCGTTCGTCAACCACCCCCCGCTGCTGCTGGCGGACGAGCCGACCGGCAACCTCGATCCCGAAACCTCGATCGGGATCATGCAGCTGATCTACCGCATCAACCGCACCGGCACGACGGTGGTCGTGGCTACTCACGACAAGGAGATGGTCGACAAGATGCGCCGGCGCGTGGTCGAGCTGCGCGAGGGCCGCATCATTCGCGACGAGCAGTCCGGCCTCTACCGGCCCGACGAGTCGACCACGGAGTTCGCGATCCGCCTGCGCGGCGAGCTGGGCCTCGGCGCCGAGGGCCACCCCAATTAGGCCGATGCGCTTCAGCTTCTTCCTCCGGGAGGCACTGCGCGGCCTGCGGCGCAGCTCGGCGCCCGCGCTCGCGGCGCTGCTGACCGTGGTGATCACCGCGCTCGTGCTCGGAGTCTTCATCCCGATCGTGCAGGCCACGACCGGCACCGCCAACGAGGTGCGCAGCCGCGTGGTGGTGGACGTCTACCTGAAGGAGTCGGCCACGAACGCCGACCGCACCGAGGTGCAGCGCTCGCTCGAGGGCACCCCCGGCGTGAAGTCGGTGGAGTTCGTCTCCAAGGACCAGGCGCTCCGCGAGCTCGGCCGCAAGGTCGACGACACCTCGGAGAAGATCGAGCTGCTCGGAAGCAACCCGCTCCCCAGCCTGTTCCGCGTGACTCCCGAGGACCCCGACGAGCTGAAGGCGATCGTCGCCCAGGTGGCGCCCGGCGGCGAGCCGCGGCTGGCCGCCGTCGACGAGGTCCAGAACCGCGAGAGCGACACCGGCAAGATCCTCTCGGCGACGGCGCTGGTCAAGGGACTGGGCGCCGGCATGGCTGCCCTGCTCGTGTTCGCGTCGATCGCGCTGGTGGCGAACACGATCCGGCTGTCGGTGTTCGCGCGCCGCCGCGAGGTCGAGGTGATGAAGCTGGTCGGCGCCACCGACTGGTTCATCCGCTGGCCGTTCGTGATCGAGGGCGTGATCGTGGGCCTCATGGGCGGCGTGCTGTCGGTGCTGCTCCTGGCGATCGCCAAGACCACCGTGATCGACCCGCTCTCGGACCGCTTCCAGCTGCTCGCCGCGCCCGACACGATCGACTTCCCGCTGCTGGTGGCGCTGCTGCTGCTGGCTTGCGTGGCGGTGTCGGCGATCGGCAGCGGCATCACGCTGCGCCGGTTCCTCCGGGTTTAGACCCCCTTACGGGGGCCTAAGTACCCTCGTACCGGTGCGGAACGCGGTACTCGTCATCGCCTGCGCGCTCGTCGCGCTAACGGTCGGCATCTTCCTGGGCGGCCACCCGGGGACCCTGCCTGGGCCGGTGCGCGACGCCTTCGTCGAGGAGGACCGGGCGCTGCGCTCGGAGATCGTCGACACGATCAACGACAACTTCTACAAGAAGGTCGACGAGTCGAAGCTCGACGATGCGTCGCTGAAGGGCATCGTCGAGTCGCTCGAGGATCCCTACTCCCACTACCTGACGCCCGAAGAGGCCAAGTCCTTCCAGGAGTCGGTGTCCGGGGAGTTCGAGGGCGTCGGCATGAACGTCGAGAAGGACACCCGCGGGCTGCGCGTGCTGAACGTGTTCGACGGCTCGCCCGCGGAGAAGGCCGGCATCCGCAAGCAGGACCTGATCCTGTCGGTGGACGGGCGCTCGATCGCCGGGCTCAGCAGCGACGTCGCCACCGGCCGCATCAAGGGTCCGGCCGGCAGCAAGGTCAACCTCGAGGTGTACACGCCGGGCGCCGCCGACTCCCGCCGCGTGAGCGTCGAGCGCGACCGCATCGAGGTGCCGGTGGCCACCAGCCGGGTCGTCGAGCGCGACGGGCACGAGCTTGGCGTGGTGCGCCTGCTCGGCTTCAGCTCGGGCGCCCACGGGGTGCTGCGCCGCGAGATCGACGAGGTGCTGGACAAGGGAGCGGATGCGCTGCTGCTCGACCTGCGCGGCAACGGCGGCGGGCTGCTCTCCGAGGCGGTGCTGGTGTCGAGCATCTTCATCGAGGACGGCGAGATCGTGTCCGTGCGCGGCCGCGCGCGGCCCGAGCGCACCGAGGACGCCGAGGGCAAGGCCATCGACCCGGACATCCCCGTGGTCGTGCTCGTGGACGGCGGCAGCGCCAGCGCTTCCGAGATCGTGACCGGCGCGCTGCGCGACCGCGGCCGCGCCACGGTGGTCGGCACCAACACCTTCGGCAAGGGGCTGGTGCAGGAGGTAGAGCCGCTGTCGAACGGCGGGTACCTCGACCTCACCGTCGCGAACTACTACCTGCCGAGCGGCAAGACGATCGGGAAGGGCGGCCTCAAGCCGCAGGTGAAGGCGATCGACAAGCCGCGCACCAAGCGCGACGAGGCGCTGCCGGTGGCGCTCGACGTCCTGCTCGGGAAGCTGTGAGCGCGGCGGTCCGCGGCCGGCCGGCGCGACGCGTGGACCAGCCGCTCGTCGCAGTGCTCGAGAAGCGCGGCCGCTTCCTGGTGGCCGAGCCGCTGTTCGGCACCGGCCCGCGCACCGCAGTCGAGCGGGGCGGCGCCAACGAGGGCGACCTCGTGCTCGTCGGCTCCGGCAAGCGCGGCGCGCGCGTGCTGCGCCGGCTCGGGCGGCCCGACGTCGCACGCGACGTGCTCGAGTGCCTGATGCTGGACCGCGGCCTGCGCCGCTCCTACGGGCGCGCCGCCACGGCCGAGGCCGAGGCCGCCGCGGAGGAGCCCTACGCCGCCGACGCACGCGTCGACCTCACCGCGCTGCCCACGTTCACGATCGACCCCGAGGACGCCCGCGACTTCGACGACGCCATCTCGGCGCGGCGCGAGGACGGCCACGTACGTGTCTGGGTGCACATCGCCGACGTGACCGCCTACCTGCGGCCGGGCGGCCCGCTCGAGCGCGAGGCCTACCGGCGTGGGACGAGCGTGTACGTGCCCGGCGCGGTGGAGCCGATGCTGCCCGAGGTGCTGTCCAACCAGGCCTGCTCGCTGCGGCCGGGCGAGGAGAAGCTCGCCGTGACCGTGGAGATGGAGGTGCACGGCGCCGAGGTCCGCAGCGTGTCCTTCCACCGCTCCCGCGTGCGCAGCGACCGGCGCTTCACCTACGGCGAGGTGGACGAGATCTTCGAAGGGCGCGCCCGCGCCGAGGAGCCCTGGGCTGCGGCGCTCGAGGCCTCGCGCGAGGTCGCCAGCGCGCTCGCCGCGACCCGCCACTCCGTCGAGATCGGCACGCCGGAGCCGACCTTCGAGTTCGACGCCGAGGGACATGTGACCGGAGTCCGGTACGAGGAGCAGACAGAGTCGCACCGGCTGATCGAGCAGCTGATGATCCTCGCCAACGAGCAGGTGGCCGGCTACCTCGCCGATCACCGCCTGCCGACGCTCTACCGCGTGCACGAGCGGCCTGACCCGCAGTCGGTCGCCTTCCTGTGCGAGCAGCTCGCGAGCCTCGACATCGCCACCCCGCCGGTCCCGAAGCACATGACCCCGCAGCAGGCGGCCGACCTCGTGGCCGAGGTCTCGCGCATCGTCGCGCGCGAGTCGGGCGGCCGGATCGCGCCCGGCGTGCTCGTGCTGCGCGCGCTCAAGCAGGCCTACTACTCGCCGAAGAGCCTCGGCCACGCCGGGCTGGCCAGCCCGCGCTACTGCCACTTCACGTCGCCGATCAGGCGCTACCCGGACGTGGTGGCACACCGGGCGCTGCTGCAGGGCCTCGGCATCGACAACGCCGCCCAGCCGCCGCACGAGCTGGACGAGGCCGGCGTCGAGTCGTCGGCGGCGGAGCGGGCCGCGATGAAGATCGAGCGGGGCGCTGACGACGTGTGCATGGCCTTCCTGCTCGAGCGGCGGCTTGCCGACGCGGACCCCGCCGCGCCGCCTGTCTTCTCCGGCGAGGTCGTCGGCCTGATCGAGAAGGGCGCCTTCGTGCGCTTCGGCGACGAGGGCTTCGAGGGCATGCTGCCGGTCCGCAGGCTGCGCGGGTGGTGGACGCTCAACGAGCTCGGCACTGCACTCGAGGCGGAGAGCTCCGGCCGCAGGCTGCGGCTGGGGGACACGATCGAGGTAGTGGTGGACCGGGTCGAAACCGCGCGTGGGCGAGTCGATCTCTCGCCCGCCGATGCATACTCGTAGCGAGCCATGGCCAAGAAGCGCAAGCGCAAGGCGGCGGCAGGCGACGTGGCGACCAATCGCCAGGCCGCGTTCCGGTACAACCTGCTCGAGAAGCTCGAGGCCGGCATCGTGCTGCAGGGATCAGAGGTGAAGTCCCTGCGCAACGGCTCGGTGCAGCTCAAGGACGCCTACGCCGAGGTGCGCGAGGGCGAGGTGTGGCTGCGCAACATGCACATCGCCCCGTATGACCCGGCGCGCGAGAACCACGAGCCCGAGCGCCCGCGCAAGCTGCTGCTGCACCGCCGCGAGATCGAGCGCCTGACCGGCAAGACCGCCGAGAAGGGCCTGACGATCGTGCCCACGCGCGTGTACTTCAGCGGTTCGCGCGCCAAGGTCGAGCTGGCGGTCGCCAAGGGCAAGGACATGCACGACAAGCGCCGCTCGATCAAGGACCGCGACCAGAAGCGGGAGATCGACCGCGCGATGTCGGAGCGCTAGCTAGCTCGCGCCGTCACCGCTCGAGGTCACCTCGATGCGGTGCGGCCGCGCTTGCTCGGGCTTCGGGATGCGCAGCCTGAGCACGCCGCCGTCGAGCGAGGCGTCGACGTTCTCCGGATCGGTCTGGCCGGGGAGCGCCACGCGGTACTCGAAGCGTCCGACCGGTCGTGAGCGGCGGCGCAGGATCCCGCTGCGCTCGCGCTCCTTGATCTCTCCGGAGACGCGCACCTGGCCGTCGTGGACCTCGATGTCGATGTCGTCCTTGTCCGCACCGGGCAGGTCGGCCTCGACGATCCAGGCGTCCTCGGTCTCCTCGATGTCCACGGGGGGCGACCAAGCCGAGACGCCGGCGTCCAGGCCGTCTCCCCAGGTCCCGGCCATCAGCTGCTCCATCCGCCTGTGCAGGTCGTCGAGCTCGCGGAACGCGGGGGTGGGGGCGGGCAGGGCCATGGTCTCCTCCTTCATCCTTTCGCCGGCGCGGCGGCCAGCTGCTCCAGCTCCACCTCGCGGCTATGCAGGTCGACAAGTGCGTAGTGGCCGTCCTCGAGGCTGCCCGGTGCGACGATGATGCTGCGGCCGATCAGCCAGTGGCCGCGCTCGCCGCCGCAGACGACGAGCCGCGCCCGGTAGGTGCCGACGAGCTCGGTCAGGACCTCGCTCGTCCCGACGCCCTCGCCCTTGTGCAAGGGCGGCGTCGAGAACAGCAGCGTGACGGAGTGCTCGTCCAGCTCGCGCAGCAGCTTCAGGCGGTACTCGGCCTCCCAGCGCGGATAGCGCAGGCGGCCGATCTCGTCCCGCTCGCTGTCGGGGTCGTCGTCCACCTCTCCGCCGAGCCCGGCGAACAGAAGGTGCCCGTCGGGCGCGAAGGCCGCCGTGCCGTGCACGCCGTGCAGCAGCGGGAAGACGGTCTCCATGTTGTATGCCTCGCGCAGGTACGCGGAGACCGGGGCGTCCTCGGGACCGGGCACCCAATAGGTGGGCAGCTCGCATTCACCCAGGGCACGCATGGTCGCCCGGTAGTCCCTGGCGCCGTCCTGGCCCTCGCCCAGCTCGCCGACGACGGCGAGCGCGTGCACGTCGAGGTCCTGCGCGGCCTCGCGGAGCCCCTGCAGAAACGCGGCTCCGCGCGGGTCCGCGACGCAGAGGATTCTCGTGACTCGCTGACTGGCCATGCCTACCTCGCTAGGCCGAGCGGGGGCCAGGTCAAGCCGCGTGGGCGCTAGATGCCGATCCCGCGGTCGGCCGCCCAGCGCGTCAGCTCGTGGCGGCTCGACAGCTGCAGCTTGCGCAGCACCGAGGAGACGTGCGCCTCGACCGTCTTGGGCGAGATGTCCAGACGCAGCGCGATCTCCTTGTACATGTAGCCGCGCGCGATGTGCTGAAGCACCTCGCGCTCGCGCGGGGTCAGCAGGTCCAGCTCGGTCTCCGGCTGGGGCGCCGGGCCGGTGAACGCGTCGAGCACGAAGCCGGCGAGTCGCGGGGAGAACACTGCGTCGCCCTCGTGCACGCGCCGGACGGCGTCGGCCAGCTCGGCCGGAGCGATGTTCTTCGTGACGTAGCCTCGCGCGCCCGCCCGGATCACGGCGATCACGTCCTCGGCGGCGTCCGACACCGACAGCGCCAGGAACGTCGGCCGCAGCCCGGCGGCCGCGGCGCGCCGGATCACCTCGACGCCGCCCCCGCCGGGCATGTGCACGTCCAGCAGCACGACGTCCGGCTCGTGGCCGGCGATGGCCGCCTCGGCCTCCTCCACGGTGCCGGCCTCGGCCAGGATCTCCAGCAGGGGCTCCAGCTCCGCGCGCACGCCGGACCGGAACAGCTTGTGGTCGTCCACGATGACGACGCGCGGCTCAGCGGCGCTCACGGTCGCCCTCCAGCACCAGCTCGACCTCGGTGCCGATGCCGGCGCCGCTGGTGATGCGGGCGCGTCCGCCGTGGCGCTCCATGCGGCCCACGATCGACTCGCGCACGCCGCGGCGGTCGGCGGGCGTCGACTCGGGATCGAAGCCCGGCCCGCGGTCGCGCACGAACACCTGGAGCGCCGCCGGCGTGCACTCGGCGTAGACGTCGACGGGCGAGCCGCCGCCGAACTTGGCGGCGTTCGTCATCGCCTCGCGCGCGGCGGCGACCACCGCCTCGAGCGCGGGGTCGAGGGGGCGGTCGCCCACCACGACCACCTCCACCGGGACGCCGTGGTCGTCCTCGACGGCGGCCGCCGCGGCCTCGAGCGCCGGCGCCAGCCGGGCCGCCTGCCCGGGGGCGGGCCGCCCCGCGAGCCAGGCGCGCAGCTCGCGTTCCTGGCGCCGGGCCAGCGCCGCCACCTGCTGAGGGTCGTCGGAGCGCTGCACCAGCGCGAGCGTCTGGAGCACCGAGTCGTGCAGGTGGGCGGCCACCTCGGCGCGCTCCTGGGAGCGGATGCGCTCGGAGCGCTCCTCCGTCAGCGAGTGGAGCAGCCGCACGACCCAGGGCGCGAAGATCACGGCGAGCACCACCACCGCGGCGATCACAGCGAGCAGCACGTCGCGGGCCGCGCCGAGCGCGCCGGTCGCCTGCAGGAAGGCGAAGCCGGCGGCGATCACGAGCGCGATGCCGATGCCCGTGCGCGAGACCGCGGAGAAGGTGCGCGCCTGAAGCGACTCGCGCGGCGCGGCCTCCGCGGCCCCCGGCGGCGCTTCCGCCGCCGGCCGGTTCGCCGTCGCGCCCGGCACGCCGGGCGTGGCCGCGGCCGGCAGGGCGGCGGGCGCCGCCGAGCCGCGCCAGATCAGCGCCCCGCCGCTGGCGATCAGCACGAGCGGCCACACGATCGCGTCCGAGAACCAGAGGCCGAGGCCGCGGAACGCGAGCAGGACGCTCAGCAGCAGCAGGCCGGTGCCGATCGCCACCTCCACGGCGCCGCGGCCGGTGGGCAGACGGCGCCGCCCGGGCGCGTCGCCCGCCGGGATCACCAGCCACCCGAGCGCGTAGAGGGCGACCCCGAAGCCGCCGGCGGCGGTGGCCACCACGAACGCGACCCGCACCAGCGCCGGGTCGACCCCGTAGCGGCGGGCGATGCCGGCGGCCACCCCGCCGAGCCAGCCGCTGGAGCGGTCGCGGCGCAGGGTCCCGAGGCGGGAGCCCGTATGGGAGCCGGCGCTCATCCGGGGGTCATTGTCCCCGGCTCAGCCCGGTGACCAGCAGGATCGCTCCCGCGGCGGCGCACGCGACCGGCGCGAACACCGCGAAGGTGAGGTCGAACACGTGGAGTGCGTCGAGCAGCAGCACGCCGCCCAGGACCAGCACGGCGAGGCCCGCCACCAGCGCTGAGATGTCGGGCCCGCCGCGCACTAGCCGCTCGTCCGCGCTCCGCCGGCCGGGCACGTCGCGGAGCGCTCGTCGTCGAACTCCCCGAAGCGCACGTCGCGGAAGGGGAACTCCCCGCGGGGGTCCTGGACCCTGAGCTCGCCCATCCCGATGTCGGCCTGCAGCAGCAGCCGGGTGGTGCCCGGCGGGCGCTCGGGCGCGCTGCGGACGTCCACGTCGATGCCGTCGTTGTCGCGTCCGAAGATGCGCACGTTGCCCATTCCAACCTGCGCGTCGGTCGCGACGCAGACGCCGTCGGGCACGATCACGCGCGCCTCGCCGACGCCGAGGTCGATGCGCAGGTGCACGTCGCCCGGGGGCAGCTCGGTGTCCTGCAGGTCCACCTCCAGCTCGCCGATGCCGAGCTCGTAGCGGTCCAGCATGTCGGCGGTGGAAGCGGGGCGGTACTCCCGCTGCCCGACGCCTCCGTCCAGGCTGATGCCGGCGGCGGCCACGGTGCCAGCCGCCAGAGCGAGGGTGACCGCCGGCAGCACGAGCCAGCGGACCGGCTTCAGGAAGGCGCCGGCCACGATCGCGCCGCCGGCGGCGATGACCACCACGGCGACGATCCAGTCAGGGCCCAGTGCTGCCGCGAACGCGCCCGCGAGGGCGAGGATGCCGCAGAGGATGAGTACGCCGATGCCGAGCGCCGAGCGCCGGGCGATGTCGCGGGCGTCGCCGCTGGGACCTTCGCCGGAGACGAGCCACCACACGAGCACCCCGGCACCGACCAGAAGGGCGAGCGGGATCCCAATGCCCGCAAGGATGAGGCCGCCCCCGAGAAGAAAGGGCCACGCCACGAGCAGCAGCACCACGACGCCCGTGATCACGAGCCCCCGGTTGCGTCCCTGCGTCCCAGGCGCCACGAGCGCGGCGTCGCCTTCGTTCGGCATCAGGAGCAGCGCGGCCAGATAGAGCAGCAGCCCCGCGCCGCCGACGAACGCCAGCGCGACCGCGCCGATGCGGAAGAAGATCGGGTCGATGTTGAAGTAGCGGCCCATCCCGCCGCAGACGCCGCCGATGACGCGGTTGCTGCGCGAGCGGGTCAGGCGCTTTTCGGGCGGGCCCTCCACGGCGGGCTCCTCTTGCGGTCCGTTGGGCTGGGTGTCGTGTGCGTCCATGTCGATCCTCCGATGACGGTCGAGTTTCCGCCATCGAGACTGCCGCCACCAGGCCCGTCAGACAATTGGGAATCGCCCCTAGGGGGCGACCCCCGCGGATCCCCTAGACGTCCCCGAAGTCCCGGTCCACGTAGGTGGCGTCCATGCCCACGGCGAGCGCCGCGGCCAGGCCCAGGTAGACCACCGCGATCACCGCGCGCGTCGCCGGCCGGACGCGGTGGAACGCGCGCGCCTCGGGCGACTTGCGTGCCCGCCAGCGCCGCCAGGTCTCGAGCCCGCCGAACAGCAGGATCAGCAGCATGATGGGGTTCGGGAACGCGAACGTGGCAGCGATCAGCAGGGCGTAGCCCACCAGCCACATCCACGGCGACAGCGCCGCCATCGCGCGGCCGCCGTCTAGAGGCAGCACGGGCAGCAGGTTGAACAGGTTGAGGAAGAAGCCGACGAACGCGAGCGCCTTGAACAGCTCGTCGCCGGTGAGCCCGTAGAGCGCCACCGGAGCCAGCGCCGCCAGCGAGCCGAGCACCGGCCCCGCCAGCCCGACCCGCGCCTCGGCCGCCGCGTCCTTGGGCAGCTGCTTCATCGCCACCATGGCGCCCAGGAACGGGATGAACATCGGCGCCGACGCCGGGATGCCCTCGCGGCGCAGCTGGAACACGTGCCCCATCTCGTGCACGAGCAGGAGCAGCACGAAGCCGACCGCGAACTTCCAGCCCCAGATCAGCGTGTACGCGCCGATCGAGACGAGCATCGACGCGGAGGTCGTGAACAGCTTCAGCTTCGGGAGCAGCAGCAGGAGCGCCTTGAGCTTGGCCGCGAACTTGAACGCCAGGAATCCGAGCGCCGCCAGCGCGCCCAGGGCGCGCCGCCAGGCCGGCCTGTTGCCGTCGCGTGGGGCCGGAAGCGGGTAGCTCGGCTGCGGTTGCATCACAGTCAAGTGTGGCAGCGGCGACGCTAGACTTGGGGAGGCAACAAGGGGGCGAATCAGCTTCGACGTGGAGCTTGATCGTCCCGATGTGGCGAGTCGAGGACTCCGGGTTGGCCTCGTTAAATGATCCCGGAAAACCATATGTGCGGACCGTAATCACGAGTTCGCCCTCGCTGCTTAATTAAGTAGCCGAGGGAGTCGCACCGGGTAGCCCGCGATCCGGATTAGCGGCTTCATACAGCGGGATCACCTCGGCGGCAGGACCCTCGGCCGCCGAGGGACATTTCAGGAGGGTATGGCGCCGGGGACGTACCCCGCGGACTGACCGATCCGGTCGCCGAGATCAGACTCCGACGGGAACACTCGTAGCAAGCATCGGGATGGTGTTCCGCGGACGCCGGGGCAGTACCGGCCGCCTCCACTGACGAAGCCCGCCGACGGCGGGCTTCGCTCGTTCTGGCCGTCAGCGCAGCGCCGTTGCCCGCGGCGCGGCGAACGGCAGGCGCGACGCCAGCGCCGCGCCGACGATCAGCATCGCCGCAAGTGCGCCGAGTCCCGCTTCCAGCGAGCCGGCGTCCTTCGCGGCGCCGACGAGGGTCGGGCCGAACAGGCCGCCGGTCACCCCGATCGTGTTGATCAGGGCGATGCCGCCTGCCGCGGCCCGGCCCGAGAGCAGCGAGGTGGGCATCGCCCAGAAGGCGGGAATCGCCCCCAGCAGGCCGAAGGCGCACACCGCCAGCGTCAGTACCCCGGCCTCGGGCGGCAGCAGCGCCGTGCCGGCCAGGCCCGCGGCGCCGAGCAGCATCCCGATCACCACCCAGCGGCGGCGGTCGCCGCTGCGGTCCGAGCGCCGTCCGATCACGATCAGTCCGGCGGACCCGAGCGCCATCGGGATGCCGGCCAGCAGCCCGAGCTGGATGCCGTCGATGTCGCCGATCCGCTCGACGATGTCGGCGAACCAGAAGATCGTGCCGTAGCTGGCGAAGTTGATCGTGAAGTAGACGAGGGCGCAGTGCAGGATGCGCCGGTCGCTGAGCGCGCCGCGCAGGGTGAACGGGTGGCGCGCCTCGCGCTCGGCGGCCTCGCGCGAGAGCTCCCGCTCCAGCGCCTCTCGCTCGGCGGTCGGCAGCCAGGACGCCTCGCGCGGGGAGCCGGGCAGGGCGCGCAGCACCCACAGGCCGACGGCGATCGCCGGCACGCCCTGGCCCAGGAACAGCCACTGCCAGCCCTCGAGCCCCAGCACGCCGTCCAGCTCGAGCATCGCCCCGGACAGCGGGCCGCCGATCACCGAGGCGGCCACGATCCCGAGCATGAACACGCCCATGGCGCGGGCGCGGTCGCGCTCGGGGAACCAGCACGCGATCAGGTACACGACGCCGGGGAAGAAGCCGGCCTCGCCGACCCCCAGCAGGATGCGCGCCACGACCAGCGAGGCACCGTCCCACACGAAGGCCGTGGCCGCCGCCACGATGCCCCAGGTGATCATGATGCGGCCCATCCAGAGCCGGGCGCCCACGCGGTGCAGAACCAGGTTGCTCGGGATCTCGAGCGCCACGTAGCCGGCGAAGAAGATCCCGGCGGCGAGGCCGAAGACCGTCGACGAGATCGCGAGGTCGCGGGTCAGCTCGGTTTCCGCGAACGTGATGTTCACGCGATCGGCGTACGCGATCACGTGCATCAGCACGAGGATCGGCAGCAGCCGTCGGAAGGCGAGCGCCACTGCCCTCCGGGCCGGATCGCGCTCGGTGACGGGCTCGGCCGCACGCTCGCTCACGGGTGCGGCCAGCCTATCTTCAGCCAGGGGCGGCCTTCTCCAGTCGCTCGGCCAGCCGGTTCATGCCGCGCTCGCGCGCGGCCGCCGCGGCGCCCAGGAGATCGGTCGGCCGGTCGGGCGGCAGCGCCACGTCCACGTCCTGGAGCGTGGCGATCTCGCGGAAACGCAGCAGTTCGTCGCGCTGTTCGAGCAGCGCCTTGCGCACGCTCGGCTTCGACTCGCGCACCGCGCCGTGGAGGGCGGCGTCGAGCGAGCCGTGGCGCTGCAGCAGGTCGGCGGCGGTCTTCTCGCCGATGCCGCGGGCGCCCGGGATGCCGTCGGAGGGGTCGCCGCGCAGGGCAATGAAGTCCGGGACCAGCTCGGGTGCGATGCCGTAGCGGCGGCGCACCTCGGCCTCGTCGACCGCCTCGGCGCCCTTGCCGCCGGTGCGGACGTAGAGGACCGTCACCCGGTCGTCCGCGCACTGGTACATGTCGCGGTCGCCGGTCATCACGAGCGCGTGCCCGCCGGCCTCCGCCTCGCGGCGCGCGTACGAGCCGAGCAGGTCGTCGGCCTCGAGCGAGTCGTGGTCGGCCACCACCCACCCGAACTCCTCGAAGAAGGCGCGCGAGGCGGCGAACTGCGGCGCCAGGCCCTCGGGCACCTCCGGGCGCTCCGCGTGGTAGCCGTCGAACAGCTCGACGCGGTAGTCGGCCGCGTCGGGCCCGAAGCAGAGCACGACGGCGCGCGGCTCGTGCAGCTCCACCTCGCGCAGCACCAGGTTGGCGGTCCCGAGCAGGGCGTTGACGGGCGCGCCGTCGGCGCCCTTGATCGAGTCGGGCAGCGCGTAGAACGCGCGAAACAGCATGGAGGGGGCGTCGACGGCGAGCAGGGGACCGGCCACGCCCCGGACGCTACCGGGGTCCGCCGGTTCGAGCCGGCTCGAACGGGGTAGCTCGCACCCGTGGAGCCGAACGACGCGACGCCGTTCCTCCCCAAGCGCCGCTCGCTCAAGGCGCTGCGGGAGGCCGCCGCCGAGTGCCGCGGCTGCCACCTCTGGCGCGGCGCGACCCAGACGGTTTTCGGCGAAGGCCGCAAGCGCTCCCGCATCATGCTGGTGGGCGAGCAGCCGGGCGACCAGGAGGATCGCGCGGGCAGGCCGTTCGTGGGGCCGGCGGGCCGCGAGCTGAACCGCGGGCTCGAGGCGGCCGGCATCGAGCGCGACGACGCGTACCTGACCAACGTCGTCAAGCACTTCAAGTTCGAGGAGCGCGGCGGGCGGCGCATCCACCAGACGCCGAAGCGCTTCGAGATCGAAGCCTGCAAGCCGTGGCTCTCCGAGGAGCTGAAGGTGGTCGAGCCCCAGGCTCTGGTGCTGCTCGGTGCGATCGCCGCGAAGGCGCTGCTGGACAGCTCCTTCCGGGTCACCCAGCACCGCGGCGAGCTGCTGGAGTCGGACCTGGCGCCGCTCGTCAGCGCCACCATCCATCCCTCCGCGATCCTGCGCGCGCCCGACGACGAGACCCGCCGGGCCCAGCGTGAGGCGTTCGCCGAGGACCTGCGCGCCGTCGTGCGCGCGCTCGAGCGCTAGGCGCGCGCGCCGCCGGCCGGCTCCTCGCGGGCGAGCATGCGCAGGTTGCGCGCCGCCCGGCCCGCCAGCGCCGCGGCCATCACGCCGGCCACCGCGAGCCCGACCAGGTCGAGCAGCGTCAGCCCCAGCTCGCCCACCTGGAAGCCGACCCCGACGCCCATGGCGATCAGCGTGTTGAGCACGATCAGGCCGAGGCGCACCTCGGTCGGGCCGAGGCGCCCGTACCCGAGCGTGAACACGCCGAAGGCGTATGTCTCCAGGTACGTGTTGATCGACAGCACCAGGTAGGCGATGACGATCACGAGGCCGACCGACAGCAGCATCCAGGGGGAGAGGCCCAGGCCGAGGCCGATCACGGCGGTGGCGAGCGCGTCGACCAAATGGTCGAGGTAGTAGCCGTACCTGGGCCGCTCGATCTTGCGTACGCGGGCGAGCGTGCCGTCGAGCGAGTCGCCCAGCCAGTGCACCACCAGCAGTGCCGAGGCGGCCCACAGCAAGCCCCGGTCGCCGTTCGACAGCAGGTAGGCGCCGGCGATGCCGAACGCCGCCAGCACCCCCAGCACGGTCATGTGGTCGGGCATGACCCAGCGCGGCAGGCGTCGTGCGATCCAGTCAAGCGCGAGCCCTTCGTGGTGGGCGAGGACGAAGCGCTTGGCGCGCGGAGCGTCGGGCGTCGATGTGGCACTCATGGCCTGTCCTCCAGTCTTGTCAACCATCGGTCAACAGGCTTTACACGGCCGGCGGCACCGCGGTTACGCGAGCGCGGCCGCGCAGGACTCTCGAAAAACCGGCAAACGGCCGATCAATAGGCAGTGCCGCCTTGGCGGCGCGGGGAGGTGCGATGCCGAAAGCCAAACAACAGAACCGCACGCGCCGGGCGGCGCCGCGCTGGCTGCTGGTCCTCTGGCTGCCGCTGGTGGCGACCGTGGTAGCCGCGGTGATGATGGACGTGACGCGGCTCCAGGCGGAGGCACTCGAGCGGCACGAGGTGGCGGAGCTGCTCGCGCACGTGAAGGCCGGGGCGTTCGAGCAGCGGCTCGCCGCCTCCCAGGCGTTCGCCGACCCCCGCCGCGTGGACGAGGCGCGTGACCGGGTGCGCGAGGCCGGGGCCGACGTCGCCGCCGACCTGGCCAAGCTGCAGCTGCTCGACACGGGTGGCGAGCAGCGCGGCGTCGTGGAACTGGCGACCACCTACGGGATCGCCCTCGGCGTCGAGCTCGACCTGATCGAAGCGCGGGAGCCGGCGCGCGCCCGTGTTCTCGACGCCCGCACCGTGACCACTCTCGACCGCCTCGTCGACGAGATCGAGCTCGCCCGTCCGCGCGCTCGCGCCGACGCCGTCAGCGTGGAGGCCACGGCCCGCAGGCGATCCGTGATGAGCGTGCTCATCGGCCTGGTCGGCATCCTGCTGCCGCTGGCCGGCATCTTCCACCTGCGCCGGCGCGGCCGCAGCGCGAGCGCACGCGAGCACCGCCTGGAGCAGAGCGAGCGCCGCTTCCGGGCGCTCGTCCAGAACGCCTCCGACGCGATTCTCGTGCTCGCCGGCAACGGCGTCATCCGGGCCGCGCACGGCGCCTCCGACGCGATCCTGGGCTACGACTCCGGCACCCTGGCCAGCACGCAGCTCTGGGACATAGTCCACCCCGACGACGTGCTGCTGGCCCAGGCGCTCTGCGGCAAGGCGGTCGGCGCGCGCGCGGGCGGGGAGTCGGCGGAATGGCGCATCGCCCACGCCGACGGGTCCTGGTGCCACTGCGAGGTGGCGGTCGCGGACCTCACGGACGATCCGGCGGTGAGCGGGCTCGTCCTGACTCTGCGCGACGTGAGCCGGCGCAAGGAGCTGGAGGAGCAGCTGCGCCACCGCGCCTTCCACGACCCGCTCACGCAGCTGCCCAACCGGGCGCTCTTCCTCGACCGCGCCGAGCACGCGCTCGCGCGCGAGCAGCGCGAGGGCGGGGCCGTCGCCGTGCTGTTCGTGGACTTCGACGACTTCAAGCTCGTGAACGACCGGCTCGGGCACGCGGTGGGCGACGAGCTGCTCGAGCAGGCTGCTCAGCGGCTGCGCGCCTGCGTCCGCTCCGCGGACACCGCCGCGCGGCTCGGGGGCGACGAGTTCGGCGTCCTGATCGAGGGTGTCATGAGCGCGAGCGAGCCGGTCCAGACGGCCGAGCGGCTGCTCGCGACGATCGGGGAGCCGTTCATGGTCGCCGGGCGTGTCCACTCGCTGCGTGTGAGCATCGGCATCGCGGTCAGCGACGGCGCAGGGGACGACGCCGACGACCTGATGCGCCGGGCCGACGTCGCCATGTACGCGGCCAAGGCCCACGGCGAGGGCCGCTACGAGCTCTTCGACGCCGCGCTCGAGGAGGCCTTCGACCGTGGCGAGCGGGTCGACACCGCCGCCGGCGACCGCTTCACCTTCTTCATGCGCGGCGAGGAGCAGCGCGCGGAGGTGGAGTCGGTGCTCGCCAGGGCCGAGGCGCCGCAGATGGTGGTGCAGCCGCTGCTGGATCTGCGCTCCGGCTTGGTCGCCGGATACGAGGCGCTCGCCCGCTTCCCCGGCTCGGACCGCCCGCCCAACGCGTGGTTCTCGCAAGCCCACCGCCACGGCCTGGGCTGCCGGCTGGAGGCGCGCGCCGTGGAGCGCGCGCTGGCCCTGGGGGGACGCCCCGCCGGAGCGTTCCTGTCGCTCAACCTGAGCCCGTCGGCGCTGGTTTCGGACGAGGTCTGGGCGGTGCTCCCCGAGGACCTCTCCGGCGT
This sequence comes from Thermoleophilaceae bacterium, assembly GCA_034664085.1. Taxonomy (GTDB): domain Bacteria; phylum Actinomycetota; class Thermoleophilia; order Solirubrobacterales; family Thermoleophilaceae; genus JACVRW01. The sequence goes on along the minus strand of JAXDII010000099.1, from coordinate 27,703 downwards.
GGTCGTGGAGGTCACCGAGAACGAGCTGGCCTCGCGCAGGGAGTCGCTCGACGCCGCGCTCGCGCGGCTGCGCGTCCGGGGCGCCCTGCTGGCGGTGGACGACGCCGGCGCCGGCTACGCGGGCCTCAAGCAGCTGATGAACCTCGATCCCGACCTGATCAAGCTCGACCGCACGCTGGTGATGGACGTGTCGCGCCACCCCACCAAGGCGGCGCTGATCGAGGCCTTCGCCAGCTACGCCAATCGCACCGGGGCCGAGGTCTGCGCAGAGGGCGTGGAGTCGCTCGAGGACCTGCGCGTGCTGGCCGAGCTGGACGTGACCTACGCCCAGGGCTACGCGATTGCGCGGCCGGGCGCCGGCTGGCCCGAGGTCGCGCCCGAGGCGCAGGCGGGCTGCACCCCCGCGGAGGTTGGCCTTGCGTCCGCCGCGCACGGCGGCCCGGAGAGCGGCGACCGCGTCCTGGAGCGCATCGTCGGCGAGCTGTCCGCCGTCCGCACGCGGGGGGCGCTGCACGCCGCCCTGGTAAAGGTGGCAGGCAACCTGGACTCGGATGAGCTGCACATCTCCGTGCTGGACTCGACGGGGACCTACCTGGAGTGCGTCAGCGGGCTCGGCAGCGCGCTCGAGGGGACGCGCTGGCTGCTGTCCGAGTACGCCGAGACCGAGCAGGTTCTGCGTGCCCAAGAGACCCGGCAGGTGGTCGCCCGGGACCCGGACGCCGACCCCATGGAGGTCGAGCTGCTGCGGGTGCAGGGCATCGCCTCGATGCTGATGGTCCCGATCCTCTACGGGGGCGAGACCGTCGGCCTGCTCGAGGCCTACGCGGCGGAGGAGCGCCCGTGGAGCCGCGGCCAGATCTACCGCGCGCGGATCATCGCCTATCAGCTCGGCGCCGTGCTCCAGCGCGTCGGCGCCGCTACCCACGCCGGCACGGCGGTGCCGCGCCACTCGACCGGCCTGGACGATATCGAGGCCCGGCGCGGCGGCATCCGCGCAGAGCGCTCGGCCAGCTAGCCGCCGGAGCGGAGCGCCCGGGAGCGCTCGGCGACCGGCTGGAGGAAGTCGGGCAGCGGGCGGACGAGTCCGCGCCCGGTCTCGCGCTCCCAGATCTGCTCGAGCTGCGCCAGGTGCTCGTCCATGACCGCCTCGATCAGCGGGAAGTCCGCCGCGCGCACGGACGCCAGCGTGCGCGTGTGGATGTCGATCGTCCAGTCCGGGACCAGCGGAGCGTGCATGGCCATGTCGCGCGCGATCTCGAGCTGGCGCAGCAGGGTCCGCATCAGGCCGACGATGGTGGCGTTGCGCGTGGCGCGCGCCAGCGCCAGGTGGAACTTGAGGTCGAGCTGGAGGAACAGGTCCTCGTGGCTGAGGAAGTCGTCGCTCGCGGCCAGCTCGCGCTGGCGCTCGATCGTGTGCGTCATGACCGCGAAGTCGTCCTCGGTTGCGTGCACCGCGGCCAGCTGGGCCACGCGCGGCTCCAGCAGCCGCCGCGCCTCCAGCACGCCGGCGATCTCGCCGAAGCGGATCTCCTGGCGGCTGCGCAGCAGCTCGCGCGGCACCAGCTCGGAGGCCACGAAGATCCCGCCGGACTGTCCGCGCCGCACCTGCAGCACGCCCGCCTCGCTCAGCGTCTTGATCGCTTCGCGGAGCGTCGGACGGCTGATCCGCATCTGCGCCGCCAGTTCGCGCTCGGAGGGGAGGCGGTCGCCGGTGTGGAGGTCGCCGGCCTTGATCTGCTCAGCGATCTGCTCGACGGCCTCCTCGAATGTCCGGCGCGTCGCCACGGGCTCGAAGGCGCGCAACGGGCCGGGTCCACCATGTGACCGGTCGTCGAGCAGCACGGGACCTAGTTCCTTCCCGCTTCAACGCGCTCGAGGGCCTGGCGCTCGGCCACCTCGAGCGGCGTGCTGCCCTCGGCGGCGGCCGTGCGGATCGCCTGTTCGAGGCGCTCCATGGCGTGTGCGATGCGAGCCGCGTCGGCAGCGCCGCCGCCGTCGCCGTGCCACTCGCCGGACACGTGGATCAGCCCGCCGCAGTTGGCCAGGAAGTCCGGCACGTAGAGGATCCCGCGCTCCATCAGGGTGCGCGCCACGGCGCGGTCCGTGAGCGGGTTGTTGGCCGCACCGGCCACCACGCGCGTCTGGATCGAGCGCGCCAGCGCCTCGTCGATCTGGCCGCCCGCCGCGCAGGGAGCCAGCACGTCCAGCTCCATGGCGAGGATCGCCTCGGCCGAGGGCGCCACCCGCATGCCGGCGCCGGTCGCGAAGCGCTCGCAGCGCTCGCCGTCGAGGTCGCAGGCCACGACGCGCGCGCCCGCCGCTGCGAGCCGGCCGGCCAGCGCGGCGCCGACCTTGCCGAGCCCGATCACCCCGACGCGGCGCCCGTCGAGGTCGGCCGAGCCGGTGGTGGCGGCGAGGCCCAGGCGCATCGCGCAGAAGACGCTCTCGGCTGTTACGGGGGAGGGGTCGCCGCCGCCGCCGTCCGCCACCGAGCGGCCGGTGCAGTAGCGGGTGAAGCGCGCCACGTGGTCCATGTCCGACGTGCTCGTGCCGATGTCCTCTGCCGTGATGTAGGCGCCGCCCAGCTCGTCGATCACGCCCGCCGCGGCCTCGAGCCGCTCGAGGCGCCGGGCGGCGTCGCCGTCGTCGATCATGACCGCCTTGCCGCCGCCCAGGTCGAGGCCCGCCGCCGCGGCCTTGAGCGTCATCGTGCGGGCCAGGTCCATCACGTCCCGGAGCGCTTCGGTCAGGCCGCCCGGGTAGCGCTTGATGCGCATGCCGCCGAGCGCCGGGCCCAGCACCGTGGAGTGCACCGCGACGATGAAGCGCAGCCCGGTGTCCGCGTCCTGGCGCACTACGATGCGCTCGTGGTCGTCGTCGGCCAGGGCGGCGGTGGGTGCGGGCACTGGCCGTGTCGCAATGGTCATGAGTTTTGACCATATACCCGTAGCCGGCGGCCTTCAAGCGGTATGGAAAGCTGGCTTCCGGGTACCACCAATGGTAATTTGACTTCACCAATGGCCAGGAGAGGACAGCGGTGAGGGAGGTCGGCTGCCGATGACCACGGCGCTGCACCGCCGCTCGACGGGCCCCTCGCCGCGTCCGGGACGCCGCTCCGCGCCCCGCGAGGTGGGCCTGGACGACAAGTACGTGCTCGAGGAGGGGCGCATCCTGCTCACGGGCGTGCAGGGCCTCGTGCGGCTCGTCCTGGAGCACCACCGCGCCGACCGGCGCCGCGGCCTGAGGACCGGCACGCTGATCTCTGGCTACCAGGGCTCGCCGCTGGGCGGCTTCGACAGGGAGCTCGACCGCGCCGGCGGACTGCTCGCCGAGCACCACGTGCGCCACGTCCCCGGCCTGAACGAGGAGCTCGGGGCGACGTCCGCGTGGGGCAGCCAGCTGACCGCGCATCTGCCCGGGGCCCGGTACGACGGCGTGCTGGGCATGTGGTACGGCAAGGCCCCCGGCCTCGACCGGGCCGCCGACGCCCTGCGCCACGGCAACTTCGTCGGCGTTTCGCGCACGGGCGGCGGGCTCGCGGTCGTGGGCGACGACCCGGGCTCCAAATCGTCGACGATCCCGAGCGCCTCGGAGGCCGTGCTCGCCGGCCTGCACATGCCGGTCTTCTTCCCCGGCAGCGCCGCCGAGGTGGTCGACCTCGGCCTGCACGCCTACGGGTGCTCGCGCGCGTCGGGCCTGTGGGCCGGCTTCAAGATCGTGACCAGCGTGGCCGACGCCGTCGGCACCGCCGAGGTGGCGCCCGGACGCGTGTCGCCGGTGCTGCCCGACCTCGGCTACGAGCACGTCCCGAACGGAAGCCTGCTGCCGCCCGCGTCGCTCGAGATGGAGCGCACGATGCTGGGCGTGCGCCGCGACCTGGCGCTCGCGTACGCCCGCGAGAACGGCGTCAACCGGATCGAGGGCGCCCGCGACGCCTGGCTCGGCATCGCCACCGCCGGCAAGTCCTACTACGACCTCAAGGACGCGCTGCGCAGCCTCGGGCTCCACGACGACGCCCTAGAGCGCGCCGGCATCCGCATCCTCAGGCTCGGGATGATCTGGCCGCTCGAGCCGCAGGCCGTACGCGAGTTCGCCGGCGGCCTCGACGAGATCCTCGTGCTCGAGGAGAAGGGGCCGTTCCTCGAGACGCATCTGAAGGAGGCGCTCTACGGGGCCGCGCGGGCTCCGCGCATCGTGGGCAAGCACGACGAGCGCGGCGAGCCGCTGCTGCCCCGGGAGCTCGAGCTCGACGCCGACCTGGTCGCGCGCGCGGTCGCGGGGCGCCTGGAGGCGCGCGGGCTGCGCCTCGACTCGGTCGAGGCCCATATGCGCCGCCTGGACTCCATCCTCGGTCGGCCCGCCGACCTCCCGATGGCCCAGCGCACGCCGTTCTTCTGCTCGGGCTGCCCGCACAACTCTTCGGTCAAGGCGCCCGAGGGCACGCTCGTTGGCGGCGGCATCGGCTGCCACACGATGGTGCTGTTGCACCCCGAGGGCAAGGGCGAGATCACCGGCGTCACGCAGATGGGCGGCGAGGGCGCCCAGTGGATCGGGATGGCGCCCTTCACGGACGACCGGCACCTGGTCCAGAACCTCGGCGACGGCACGTTCCACCACTCCGGCTCGCTCGCCGTTCGGGCGGCGGTCGCCTCCGGCGTGAACATCACCTACAAGCTGCTCTACAACGAGCACGTCGCGATGACCGGCGGCCAGGCGATCGAGGGCCAGCTGTCGGTGCCGGACCTGACCCGCTGGCTGGCGCTCGAGGGCGTCCAGCGCATCATCGTCACCACCGAGGACACGGGCCGCTACCGGGGCGTGGAGCTGTCCCCGATCGCGGAGCTGCGCGACCGCTCCCAGCTGCTCGCCGCGCAGGAGGAGCTCGCGCAGGTCGACGGCGTGACCGTCCTGATCCACGACCAGGAGTGCGCCGCCGAGAAGCGCCGCGCGCGCAAGCGCGGCAAGCAGGCCGAGCCGGCCGAGCGGATCTGGATCAACGAACGCGTCTGCGAGGGCTGCGGCGACTGCGGCAAGAAGTCGAGCTGCCTCTCCGTGCTGCCCGTCGAGACGGAGTTTGGCCGCAAGACGCAGATCCACCAGGCCTCCTGCAACAAGGACTACTCCTGCCTCGAAGGCGACTGCCCGTCGTTCGTCACGGTCGTGCCCGGCAAGCGCGCCCGGCACGAGACGCCGCCGCTCACCGTCGAGCTGCCCGAGCCGGAGTGGCTCGTGTCGGACGAGGACTTCGCGGTGCGGATGATGGGCATCGGAGGCACCGGCGTCGTGACCGTGAACCAGGTGCTCGGCATGGCTGCGCTGATCGACGGCCTGCACGTGTCGGGGCTCGACCAGACCGGGCTCTCGCAGAAGGGCGGCCCGGTGGTCTCCGACCTGCGCCTGTCGCGCGAGCCGCTGGCCGCGGCGCCCAAGGCGCCCGCCGGCTCGATCGACCTCTATCTCGGCTTCGACCTGCTGGGCGCGGCGAACGACAAGAACCTCGTCACGGCGGCGCCCGACCGGACCGTGGCGGTCGTGTCCACCAGCGCCGTTCCGACCGGCAGCATGGTGGTGGACGTGAGCGAGCGCTTCCCGCAGCTGAGCGCGCAGCTCGGACGCATCGAGGCCGCCACGGCCAGCGAGCACAACTTCTACCTGGACGCCCAGCAGCTCTCCGAGCGCCTCTTCGGCGACCACATGATGGCCAACACGCTGGCGCTCGGCGCGGCCTACCAGCGCGGGCTGCTGCCGGTTTCGCGCGAGGCACTCGAGCAGGCGATCGCGCTGAACGGCGCCGCCGTCGAGAAGAACCTGGCGGCGTTCGCCTGGGGCCGGGCGGTGGTGGCCTCCCCGGACGCGGTCGAGGCTGCCACGCGTGCGCCGGAGTCCGGGGTGCCGGCCCACGAGCCGTCGGAGAGCGAACGCGAGCTGGTCGTGCTGGCCGTCAACGGCGACCAGGGCGAGCTGCGGCGGCTCGTGGAGCTGCGCGTCGGCGAGCTTGCCGCCTACCAGGACGAGGCCTACGCGCGCCGCTACGCCGAGGGCGTGCGGCGGGTGCACGTGGCCGAGCAGGAGCGCACGCCCGGCCACTCCGAGCTGGCCGAGGCGGTCGCCCGCCAGCTCTTCAAGCTGATGGCGTACAAGGACGAGTACGAGGTCGCGCGCCTGCACCTGGACGCGGCCGAGCAGGTGAAGCTGCACGCGGAGTTCGGCGCCGACGCCAAGATCGCGTTCAACCTGCACCCGCCGATGCTGCGCGCGCTCGGCCTCGACCGCAAGCTCAAGCTGGGCAGCTGGTTCGTGCCGTCGTTCAAGGCGCTCTACCGCATGCGCCGCCTGCGCGGCACGCGGCTCGACCCCTTCGGCCGCGCGCGCGTGCGCCGGGTCGAGCGCGAGCTGATCGCCGAGTACGAGCAGATGCTGGCCGAGGCGCTCGCCGCGCTCACGCCCGAGAACCACGCAGTCGCGCTCGAGCTGGCCGAGCTGCCCGACGCGATCCGCGGCTACGAGGACATCAAGCTGCGCAACGTGGAGCTGTTCCGGGAGCGCGCGGCGCGGCTGCGCGAACGCCTCACCAGCGCCGCGGCCGCCACGGCCTGATTCAGGAAGCGCTTCTCGGGGTAGCGAGTCGCCATGGCAAGCCCGATCCGCCCCAGCAGCCTCGACCACGTTGCCCTGTGGGTCGACGAGCGCGAGGAGCTCGCGGCGTTCGTCTGCGACCACCTCGGCATGCACGTGATCGAGGAGACGGACACGTTCACGCTCGTCGGAGTGGACGCCAAGCTGGGCAAGCTCACGCTGTTCGACGCCGAGGGTCCGCGCGACCGCGGCGTGCTCGAGCTGGTGGCGCTGCGCGTGCCCGACCTCCAGGCCGCCTTGGCCGGCCTCCCGGGCGCAACCGAGGCGGACGGCGTAGCCCGTGTCGACGCGCCCGCGGGTCTCCCGCTGGCGCTGGTCGAGCGCGGCGGGACCGAGTTCGACCTCGACCACGTCGTCCTGCGCCTGCCCGATCCCGAGGCGGCCCTGGCCGGACTCGAGGCGATGGGGTTCGAGCGCCGTGACGGCGGGCTGGCCGTGGGCGACCGGGAGCTGCACATCGTCGCGGGCGAGGCCGGCCGCAGCGAGCGGCCGCTGCTCAACCACATCGCGCTGCTGGTGGAGTCGGCGGACGAGGTGCAGCGCGACGCCGAGCAGCGCGGCATCGAGATCGACGACATCAAGGACGCGCCCAACACGCTCGCCGTGTTCCTGCGGGGCCCCTCCGGCGTCCGCATCGAGTACGTCGAGCACAAGCCGGGCTTCGCCCTGGTCTGAGCGCATTGGGGGACCTGGTCGTCGCCGGCGCGGGCATGGCCGGTCTGGTGGCGGCGGCCGAGGCGCGCCGCCTGGGAGCGACTCCGGTCGTCTTCGAGAAGCTCGACCGCCCCGGCGGCTCGATGCGCCTCTCGAGCGGCGTGGTGTGGCGCCACCGCGAGCTCGAGCGCTTCCGGGCCGAGTGCCCCGCCGGCGCCCCGGTGCTGCAGCGCCTGCTGTTCGAGCGGCTGGACGGCGATCTGACCTGGCTCGAGTCGCTCGGCGCATCCGTCGTCGCTCGCGAGACCGGAAACGAGCTGACCACGGGCGTCCGCTTCGACGTCGAGCGGCTGACCGCAGCGCTCGCAGCGGCGGCCGGCGACGTGCGCCTGTCGGCCCCGCTGCGCGAGCTGCCCGACGCGACTCCCGCCATCCTGGCCACCGGGGGCTTTGCCGCCGACCGCGAGCTCCTGCGCGAGCACGTGACGCCGGAGGCCGACCACGTCCTGCTGCGCGCGGCGCCCGGATCGACGGGCGACGGGCTGCGCCTGGGCGTGGCCGCGGGCGCGTCTGAGAGTGCCGGCCTGGGCGAGGTCTACGCTCGCGCCATGCCGGCGCCGCCCGCCCGGGTGCAACCAGCCGACTTCGTCGGCCTGTCGCAGCTCTACGCGCGGCACGCGGAGGTGGCCAACGAGCGCGGCGAGCGGCACGAGACCGCCACCTGGTCGGAGGTCGACACGGCTCAGTGGATGGCGCGCCAACCCCGCGCCCGCGCCTGGTTTCGCGTGGCCAGCGCCGCCTTGGGCGAGCGCGTGCGCGACCGCAGCGTGGCGGAGATGGTGGAGGCGGCGGCGGCCGCCGGCGCGCCCGTCGGCCGCGAGCCGGGGCACGTGACCGTCGAGACGGTGGCCGGCGTCACGACCACGCTCGGCGGCCTCGCGATCGACCCGCACGCGCAGGCGGCTCCCGGCGTGTTCGCCTGCGGCGCGGACGCGGGCGGCCTGGCGACGGGCGGGTATGCGAGCGGCCTGGCGGGTGCGCTCGTGTTCGGGCGCATCGCCGCGCGGGCCGCGCTGGGGGAGACGCCGTGAACCACAGCTTCGGCACCGGCGAGGCGTTCACGGTCGGGGTGGAGGAGGAGCTGCTGCTGGTCGACCGCGAGAGCTTTCAGCTCGCCCACGTCGCCGACGAGCTGCTTCCGCGCATCGCCCTGCCGCAGGAGCGCGCCGGCCACGAGGCATTCCAGGCGGAGATCGAGGTGCGCTCCGAGCCGCGCCGCAGCGGCGCCGAGGCGGTCGCCGACATCGCCGAGGGCCGCGCCGCCATCCGCGCGGCGGGCGGGACCCCGATGGCCGTCGGCCTCCACCCGGACGCCCGCTTCGGGGACGTGCGGCTGGTGGAGTCGGACCGCTACCGCCGCGTGGAGGGCGAGATGCGCGGGCTGATCAAGCGCACGCCGGAGTGCGCGATGCACGTGCACGTGGCGATGCCGTCGCCGGCCGTCGCGGTGGACGCGCTGATGGGCCTGCGCGAGGCGCTCCCGCTGATCGGCGCGCTCGGCGCCGCCTCGCCGTTCTGGTTCGGCATGGACTCGGGCCTCGCGAGCGCGCGTTCGGCGGTGATCCGCGCGTATCCCGGACGCGGCCTGCCGCCTCCGCTGCGCGGGTGGGAGGACTACCTCGAGACGCTGGAGGGCATCACGCTCGGCGGCGGCCCGGAGGACCACACGATGGTGTGGTGGGACGCGCGGCTGCAGCCGCGGCTGGGGACGGTCGAGCTGCGCGAGCTGGACGTGCAGACCGGCCTGGAGGAGGCCGCCGGGATGGCGGCGCTCGTGCACGCCGTGGCGCGGCGGGCGGCGGAGCAGCCGCCGCGCGAGCTGGCGCCTGCGCAGGCGCTCCACTGGTCGAGCTTCCGCGCGGTCAGGGACGGCCTCGACGCCGAGCTGCTGTTCCGCGGCCGGCGGCGCCCGGCCCGCGATGCCGCGCGCGAGCTGCTGGACGAGCTGCGCGGCGAGGACGACGCGCTAGAGGGCGTCGAGCGGATCCTCAGGGACGGCGACGCGCCCGCCCGTCAGCGCCAGATCCACGCCCAGGGCGGGATGCCCGCGCTGCTGCGCCACCTCTCGGAGAGGACGGCGCTGGGCACCGAGGCACACTCCGGCCGGCCGAGGCAGATGCCCCGGCCGGCGGAGTAAGTGGTTCTAGGCGGCGTCGCGCAGTGCGGCGACGGAGTCGTCGTTCGAGAGGCGGCGCAGCGCCGTCTCCTCGAGCTGACGGACACGCTCGCTCGAGAGGCCGAGCCGGCGGCCGGTCTCGCGAAGGGCCTTGGGCTCCTCGCGGTCGAGGCCGAAGCGCAGCGTGATCACGGTGCGCTCGTTCTCGGGAAGCGTGCCGACTGCGTCGCGCAGCGCCTCCCAGTCGAGCTCGGAGCTCACGTAGTCCTCGATCGAGGGGCCATCGCTGGCGATCAGGTCGCCGAGCGCCGTGTCGCCGTCCTCGCCAACGCCCTGGTCGAGGCTGGCGGGGCCGCGATCGGCCCGGCGGATGTCGATCACCTCGTCGACCGGCAGGTCGACGCGCTCGGAGATCTCCTCGTCGGTGGGCTGGCGGCCGAGCTCGACGGCGAGCTTGCGCTCGGCGTCGGAGATCTTGCGCGCCCGGGCCACGATGTGCACAGGCAGTCGCACGGTGCGGCCCGAGTTGGCCAGACCGCGTCCGATCGCCTGCCGGATCCACAGCGTCCCGTACGTGGAGAACTTGAAGCCCTTGCGCCAGTCGAACTTCTCGACCGCGCGGATCAGGCCCAGCATGCCCTCCTGGATCAGGTCGCCAAGCGGCAATCCCTGACCCTGGTACTTGCGGGCGACCGAGATGACGAGCCGCAGGTTAGAGTTGATCATGCGGTCCTTGGCGTCGAGGTCGCCGCGCTCGATGCGCTTGGCCAGCTCAACTTCCTCCTCGGCGTTGAGGAGGGGGTGCTTGCGAGCCTCGTTGAAGAACAGCTGGAGCGAATCCTCCAACTCCGGAGTGAAGGAGTAGCTCGGGGTGGTCTCGGTGGTACTCGTGGTGTTTCCTTCGTTAGATAGTTCGAGATTCATCGAAAGCATACCTCATTGACGGGCGGGTTTGGGGCTGGTGCCCGCGTCCGAAGCGCGCAATCGCGCTTTTTTTTCGGCTCTGGCGCGGATCTTGGGACCTCTTCTGGCACTCTCGCCACGTCCCTGCCAATCCGTCCAGTCTGCTTGCACACGCAACTAAGTACACCGCGGGCCCCGGAATCGTTACTTACGTTCCGTAAGGAGAGCTAAACGGGCTGGCCTGTGTGGCGGCGTCGGCCTTCGGGTAGGAGGCAGGCAGATGCAGGTATCGGCTCCCGATCGCGACGAGCTGCGGCGTCTGGCGGAAGTGCGGCTCGATCGCCCAGTAGTGCTGAGCCTCTACCTGAATCTCGATCCCGCGGAGTTCGCCACCCCGCCGGCCCGTGCGACGGCGGTGCGCTCGCTGCTCGACGAGGCGGACCGGCGCGTCCGCCACCTCGACTCCATGCCCCACGAGGACAAGATGGACCTGCGGGCCAGCCTGGACCGGGCGAGCTCCGTGCTCGAGGGCGACCTCCCCACCGAGGGCGCCCAGGGGGTGGCCTTGTTCGCCGCCGAATCGGCCGGGCTGTTTGAGACTCTGAGGCTGCCGCGCCCGCTGCCGAACCGGGTGGCGATCCGCCACGCTCCGCTGCTGGCGCCGCTCGCGCGGCTGGCCCGGCGGGAGCGCTGGTGCGTTGTGCTCGTCAACCGGCGCGACGCGCGTGTCTTCCGCGGCTCGCGCGACGGACTGCGCGAGGTCGAGCAGGTGCACGACACGGTCTTCGGCCAGCACGATCAGGGCGGCTGGTCCCAGGCGCGCTTCCAGCGGGGGATCGAGAAGGAGAAGGACGACCACCTCAAGCACACCGCGGAGGTGCTGATGAAGCACTTCAAGCGCGGGCCCTTCGAGCGGCTGATCGTGGGCGGGCCGCGCGAGGTCGTCGCGGACTTCGAGACCAAGCTGCACGGCTATCTCGCCGAGCGGCTCGCGGGCCGGATCGAGGTCGACGTGGAGCACTCGAACGCCGACCAGGTGCTGGAGGCGGTCCAGCCGCGCCTGGAGGAGCTGGAGGACGCGCACGAGGCCCAGGCGCTCGAGCGCCTCGGCGAGCCGGACCGCGCGGTCACCGGGCTGGAGGACGTTCTGCGCGTGCTCAACGAGCGGCGGGTGGAGCTGCTGGTGGTGGACGAGCGCTTCTCGGCCGAGGGGACGAGCTGCCCGACGTGCGGCTGGCTCGGCCCCGCCGGTGAGCGCGCCTGCCCCGTGGACGGCACCGAGCTGGACCGGCTCGACGACCTGACCGAGTCCGCCGTCGAGCTGGTCGTGCAGCAGGCCGCCGACATCCTGGCGGTGACCCGGCGCCGCGAGGAGCTGCAGGACCGCGCCGACGGGATCGCGGCGCTGCTGCGCTTCTAGCGCGAGGCGGTGGCGGCGTCGCGAGAGTCGACCGCCGCCCGCAGGGCGTCGCGCAGCGCTCGCTTGTGCTCGATCGGGAGCGCCGCGATCTCGGGCGGGGGCTGCGTCATCTGCCCGTGGGCGATGCCGCGGATGCGCTCGCCCTCGGCGGTCAGCACCAGCAGCTTCACGCGCCGGTCGTTCTCCGCGGGCCGGCGCTCGACCAGGTCACGCGCCTCGAGCCGGTCGACGATGCCGGTGACGTTCGAGTTGTCGCAGAAGAGCTTGCCGGCCAGCGAGCTCATCGGCACCTCGACGCCCGGCTCGATGATGCGCAGCGTGTGCAGCTGCACGGGGGACAGGCCGAGCTCCTGCGCCAGGGCCATGAAGCGCGGCTTGTTCGCCTGCATGACCTCCCACAGGAGCTCCCAGGCTTCGCTCGCCGGATCCTTGTCCACGGCCATAGTGGAAGTAGATGATAATCGACCTAGGCGATAGTTGACTACCTCAACTTTTTCTTGTTAGGCTTCGGAGCTATGAGTCCAGCCATCGAAGCCGCGCAGCTGGTGCGCGAGTTCAAGAAGGGGCCGCGAGCGGTCGACGGCATCGACCTGCAGGTTGAGACGGGCGAGGTGTACGGCTTCCTCGGCCCCAACGGCGCCGGCAAGTCCACCACCGTGCACATGCTCACCACCCTGCTGCCGCCCACGTCGGGCACGGCGCGGGTGGCCGGACACGACGTCGTGTCGGAGGGCCCGGCGGTGCGCTCCGCGATCGGCGCCGCGCTGCAGGAGGCCGCGCTCGACCCGTTCCTCACGGGCGCCGAGCACATGAAGCTCCAGACGGCCCTGCACGGCATGCGCGGTGACCATGCTCGCCGGCGCGCGGGCGAGCTGCTGGGGCGCGTGGGCCTGTCGCAGGCGGCGGACCGCAAGGTCCGCACCTACTCCGGCGGCATGAAGCGCCGCCTCGACCTCGCGCTCGCGCTCGTGCACGAGCCGCGCATCCTGTTCCTCGACGAGCCCACCACCGGCCTCGATCCGCAGAGCCGCAGCGCGCTCTGGGACGAGGTGCAGTACCTCGCCTCCGAGAGCGGGGTGACGGTCTTCCTGACGACCCAGTACCTCGAGGAGGCCGACGTCCTCGCCGACCGCATCGGGATCATCGACCACGGTCGCATCGTGGCCGAGGGCACGCCCGAGGCGCTCAAGTCGGAGATCAGCCGGCCGACCGTCGAGATCATCCCTGCGGAGGCCGCCGACCTCGGCCGCACGCGCGAGGTGCTGGCGCGCTTCGGCGAGCCCGCCAACTCGTCGCCCAAGGGTGCGGCGGTGCGCTTGTCCGAGGGCGAGGCCCAGCTGGCCGAGGTGGTGCGCCGCCTCGACGCCGAGAACGTCCGCGTGGAGCACCTCCAGCTGCACGCGCCCACGCTCGACGACGTGTTCCTGGCCAAGACCGGCCGCTCGCTGGAAGGGGCGGGCGATGAAGAGGCCGAGCCGACGGAGCGCGAGGTGGTGGCCGCTTGAGCCGCAGCACCTTCGCTGTCCAGGTGGGCGTGCTGGCGCGCCGCTCGGTGCTGCGCACGCTGCGCCAGCCGGCGATGGTCATTCCCTCGCTCGTGTTCCCGCTGATGCTGCTGGCCATCAACTCCGGCGGCCTCGACTCGGCCACCAGCCTGCCCGGCTTCCCGAGTGACTCCTACCTGGCCTTTGCCCTCGCGATCCCGTTCGTCCAGGGCGCGCTCTTCGCCGCGAACAGCGCCGGGACCAACGTCGCGAACGACATCGAGACCGGCTTCCTCAACCGCCTGTCGCTCACGCCGCTGCGGCGCGTGGCACTGCTCGCCGGCCAGCTGGCCGGCATCCTGGCGCTGGGCCTGATCCAGGCCGTGACGTTCGTGGTGGTGGGGGTGGTTGCGGGCGCGGGGATCGAAGCCGGCGTGGCCGGCGCACTGGTGATCGTCGCGCTGTCCCTCGTGACCTCGCTGGCGTTCGGCTCCATCGGGGCGTTCGTCGCCCTGCGCACCGGCTCGGGCGAGGCGGTGCAGGGCGTGTTCCCGCTCTTCTTCGCCGCGCTGTTCCTGTCGTCGATGGCGCTGCCGCGCAACCTGATCGAGACCGGCTGGTTCCGCACGGTGGCCGACTGGAACCCCGTGTCCTACATCCTCGAGGGCGTCCGCTCGCTGGTGATCGTGGGCTGGGACGGCGAGGCGCTGGCGCTCGGCTTCGCGTGCGCGGGCGGGATCGCCCTGATCGCGATGGCCGCCGCCTCGTCGGCCCTGCGGACGCGGATGGTGCGCACGTGAGCCGCGGGTCCTTCTGGTCGGTGGCGCGCGCGGTGGCCTGGCGCTCCGCGCACAACTTCTTCACGAACCCGGCGATGATCATCCCGTCGCTGCTGTTCCCGCTGTTCTTCTTCGCCGCGTTCGCGGGCGGGCTCTCGCGTGTGGAGTCTGTGCCGGGCTTCGACTTCGACGCCGGCTACACCGCCTTCGTCTACGGCTTCGTGCTGCTGCAGGCCTCGGCCTTCGGCGGCGTCTTCACCGGCTTCGCGATCGCGCGCGACTTCGAGTCGGGCTTCTCGCGCCGGCTGATGATGGCCGCGCCGCGCCGCGGGGGGATCGTGGCCGGCTACTGGATCGGTGCGGTGCTGCGCGCGGCGTTCACCGTCGCCGCGATCACGCTGGTCGCGCTGATCAGCGGGATGAACGTCGGCGGCGGCGGTCTCGACCTGCTCGGGCTCTACACGCTGGCCCTGCTGGTGAACGCCGCGGCGATGCTGTTCGGCAGCGGCGTCGCCATGAGGCTGCGCACGATGCAGGCCGGGCCGGCGATGCAGATGCCGGTCTTCCTGATCCTGTTCCTGGCGCCGGTGTGGGTGCCCTACGACCTGCTGACCGGCTGGGTCAAGGCGGCCGCCTCGGTCAACCCGGTCACTCTGGTGATCGAGGCCTGCCGCGGCCTGATCGCCGGCGACCCGGTGAAGCTGCTCGTCGCCTTCGCCGTGGCCGGCGGCCTGGCGGCTCTGACGGCGCTCTGGGCGCGCGGCGGGCTGCGCAGCGCCGAGCGCGCCGCTTAGCTGGCGGCGCTACGCTGCGCCCATGGCTGACGAGGTGAAGGATGTCGTGGAGGGCGACGGCTACGCGGTCGCCAACGTGGATGCGCTCGGCGACGGGCCGGGCTTCCGCAAGGTGCGGCGCGAGCTGGGGGTGACGGCCTTCGGCGTCAACGCGATCGAGATCCCGCCGGGCTTCGAGACCGGACGCCATTACCACGAGGAGCAGGAGGAGCTGTACTTCCTCTACCGCGGCCGGATCGAGCTGACGCTGAACGACGAGTCCACGCACGTGCTCGGCCCGGGCGGGCTGGCGCGCGTGGACGCCGCGACGGTGCGCAAGATCAAGAACGTGGGCGGCGAGCCGGCCCTGTACCTCGTGACCGGGGGCAAGGACGGGTACGTGGGGCGCGACGGCCGCCTTCCCGAGGGCGAGACCAGCCGCACGGGAACCGGCAACTAGCGATCCGCCGCCGCTAGGCACGCAATGAGGGCGATCCCCTCACTGCTCGCCGCTGTCGCGCTGGCGGTGACGCCGGCGGCAGCCCAGGCCAGTTCGCTGCCGGGCGCGCCGCACTGCCCGATCTTCCCGAAGAGCAGCCACTGGAACCAGCGGGTCGACCGGCTCCCGCTGCACCCGCGCTCGGCCGCGATCGTGCGCTCGATCGGCCTCGGGGAGACCATGCACGCCGACTTCGGATCCGGCCTCTGGGAGGGCGGGCCAATCGGCATCCCGTTCGTGACGGTCGGCTCCGGCCAGGCCAGGGTGCCGGTGAGCTTCGAGTACGCGGACGAGTCCGACCGCGGCCGCTACCCGGTGCCGGCGAACGCGCCGATCGAGGGCGGGCGCGGCGCGGACGGCGACCGCCACGTGATCGTGGTGGACCGCGTCCGCTGCCGCCTGCACGAGCTGTTCGCCGCGTATCCGCAGGCCGGAGGCGCGCGCTGGACCGCCGGCTCGGGCGCCACCTGGAACCTGCGCTCGAATCGGCTCCGCCCGCGCGGCTGGACCTCGGCGGACGCCGCCGGCCTGCCGATCCTGCCGGGCCTGGCCCGCTACGACGAGGTCAAGCGCGGCCGCATCGAGCACGCGCTGCGCTTCACGGCCGAGCGGACGCGGCGCGCGTACGTGTACCCGGCACGCCACTTCGCGTCCGAGCTGACCGACCCGGACCTGCCGGCGATGGGCCAGCGGCTGCGGCTGCGGCCCGGCTACGACATCTCGCGCTTCCCGCGCCAGGCGCGCATCGTGCTCAGGGCGCTGAAGCGCTACGGCATGATCCTGGCCGACAACGGCTCGCCCTGGTACGTGAGCGGCGCGCCGCATCCCGGCTGGGACAACGACCAGCTGCACTCGCTCCATCGTGTACCCGGCAGCGCGTTCGACGTGGTCGACACCAGCCGGCTGCCGCGCCCGCGCTAGCGGTTTCGCCCGCGAGTGGGCGGGTACCTCCACGGCATGTGGGGAGCAACAATCATCGCCGGTGCGTTTGGCCTGGCGCTCGTCGTCATGTCCCTGAGCTTCTTCGGCGGAGCCGTGGTGGTGGCCCTGCCGCTGGCGATCTTGATCATCGCCGGCGCCGCGGTGGCCGACTTCACCCGCCAGCGTAAGCAGGCGGCAAGCCTCCAGGAGCAGCGTGACCGTGCGCGCACCGACAAGGTCGACTTCACGGAGCGCGACCGGCAGACGCTCGTCTCCGAGTAGCGCCAGGCCGGTCCGGGTCGGCTGCTCGGGCTGGAACTACGACGACTGGCGCGGACGCCTCTACCCCGAGGGGCTTCCGAAGTCGCGCTGGCTCGAGCGCTATGCCGAGGAGTTCGACACGGTCGAGGTGAACTCGACCTTCTACCGGCTGGCCTCCCGCGACGCCGTGGCGCGCTGGGTCGAGCAGACCCCCGACGACTTCGTGTTCGCGCTGAAGGCCAGCCGCTACCTCACGCATGTGCGCCGCCTGCGCGACGTCGGCGAGGGCATCCACCGCTACTACGAGCGCATCACGCCGCTCGTGGAGTCCGGCAAGCTGGGGCCGGTGGTCTGGCAGTTCCCGGCCACGTTCCGGCGCGAGGGCGACGCACTCGAGCGCGTCGCCACGACGCTCGAGCTGGTTCCTCCGGGACGGCACTGCTTCGAGTTCCGCCACGAGAGCTGGTTCGTCGAGGAGGTCTACTCGCTGCTGCGCGAGCACGGCGCCGCGCTGGTGATCGGGGACCACCCGCGGTGGCCGTTCCAGGCTCACGAGCTGACCGCCGACTGGACGCTCGCGCGCCTGCACCACGGGCGCCGCGGGCGGCGCGGGAACTACTCGGAGACGGAGCTGGACGAGTGGGCCCGGCGGATCGCTCGCTGGCGCCGCCGGGCCGAGGTCTTGGTCTACTTCAACAACGACTGGGAGGGATTCGCCGTCGAGAACGCCCGCTCGCTCAAGCGGCGGCTGCGGCCGTCTCCAGCCGGTCGAGCGCGCGCCGCAGCAGGCGCGACACGTGCATCTGCGAATAGCCGATCCGCTCGCCGATCTCCCTCTGCGTGAGGTCGTGCATGAAGCGCAGCTCGAGCACACGGCGCTCCACGTCGGGCAGCGCCTTCCACGTGCTGGCGATCGCGTCGCGGCTCTCGACCAGGTCGTACGAGGTGTCCTCGTCGCCCATCAGGTCGACGAGCGCTGCGGCCTCGTCGTCGTCGCGCGAAGTCGGCGCGTCCAGGGACGCTGCTTCGTAGCTGGCCGAGGCCTCCTGCGCCTCGAGCACCTCCTCGATGCTGCAGCCGAGCTCCTTGGCCACCTCCCGCACCTTGGGCGAGCGGCCGAGCTCCTTGGACAGCGTCTCCGTGGCCCTGCTGACCGCGAGCGTCCGCTCCTGCAGGTCGCGCGGCACGTGCAGCGCCCAGCCCTTGTCGCGAAAGTGGCGCTTGAGCTCGCCGAGGATCGTGGGTGCGGCGTAGCTCGTGAACTTCGTGCCACGGTCGGGCTCGAAGCGGTCGATCGCCTTGATCAGGCCGAGGCTGGCCACCTGCAGCAGGTCGTCGAACGGCTCGTCGGTATAGGTGTACCGCAGCGCCAGATCGCGAGCCAGCGGCAGGAAGCTCTCGGCGAGCTGCTCCCGGGCGGCCAGGTCGCCGTCGCGGTGGTAGCGGATCAGTAGCTGCCGCTCGGTCTCCCGCGCTTCGGCGCGGTCACTGGTCCTGCGGCGGGCAAAGCGGGTGGGGACGCCGGTTGCGGCGAACGCGACTGCACACATATCGAACCTCCGTCGGTGTGTTACCTGACGTGAGGTCCGCAGTGCGGCCGATCCGACCAAGGCGACCGCGCGTCGTCCCCCTCATGTTGCGTGGTGCCGCTTCGGGTGGCCTGAGCCCCTCGAAGCGGTGACCTAGACAAGATTGTCTCCCTGACTGTCGGTTCCTAAACCGAACGGTGCGAATTTCCACAATTCGATCGGGTAGGCCAGTCCCGTGGACGCTCAAGGCCCGCACCATGCTCGACGACTGAGCGTCAGACCCGCGCGCCCCTGAGCGCGGGCAGGATCTGCTCGCCGTAGGTGCGCAGGGCCCCGATCGGATCGGATCCAGAACCGTTCTGCAGGCAGACGACGGTCGCTCCGAGCCGCTCGACCTCGCGGATGCGCTCGACGTGCAGGTCGGGGTCGGAGCCGACGATGTACGACTCCTTGAACTGCTCGTCCGAGACCTCTTCCTCGGCTCGCTCGTACATAGCCTTCGGGTCGTGCCAGTCGTCGGTGAAGTACTCGGGCGGCTGGGTGGCCTTCCACACCCGGGCTCCCTCGAGGGCTGCGTCGTCGTCCGGCGCCCACGAGAAGCCGGTCTGCAGGATGATCTCCCCGGTGTCCTTGCCCGCCTCGTCGCGGGCGTCCCGATAGGCCTCGATCAGCCGCGGCGCCTGCTCCGGGTCGGCGAGCGTCCACAGGCCGTCCCCGTGCCGCGCGGCGACGCCGGCGGCGTCCGGTCCGAAGGCGGACACGTAGACCGGCGGGCGCTCGCGCCCGCGGGTATGCAGGAACGCGCCCTTCGTGCGGAAGTAGCGCCCCTCGTAGTCGAGCCGCTCGCCGTCGAGCAGCCGCCCGATGATCTCGAGCGCCTCCTCGAGCCGTCGTACCTGCTCGCCCGTGCCGGGCCAGTCCATTCCGGCGGGCGACTCGTTCAGCGACTCGCCCGACCCGATGCCGAGGAAGCCGCGGCCGGGGAACAGCTCCTGCAGCGTGGCTCCGAGCTGGGCGACCACGACCGGGTTGTACCGGTGCACCGGGGCGGTGACGCCCGTGCCGAGCTCGACCTTCTCCGTGGCCTGTCCGATCGCGCCGAGCAGCACCCACGCCTGGCCGGAGTGGCCCGGCTCCCACCAGGGCTGGAGGTGGTCGCTGACGTTGACGCCGTCGAAGCCGGCACGCTCGGCCTCCCGGGCCTGCTCGACCAGCTCGCTCGGCGGGAACTGCTCGGTTGCGAGCTGGACCCAGTAGCGCATCACGCGCTCACCCGCTGGGCAGCGAGGGATGCCTCAACGGCGCGGTCGAAGCGCTCGGCCAGCCGGCCGGCCATTGCGCGCTCGTCGGCGAGGATCTGCTCGGCCAGGCGCTCGGTCTCGGGGTCCTCGGCCCGCCGGGCAACCCGCTTCAGCTGTTCGTAGCCGCCCACCTCGAGGAACTCGAAGGCGTAGACGAAGGCGGCGAGCTTGCCCGGCGTGTCGGGCTGGGCGGCGAAGAAGGCGCTCCAGTTGAGGGCGCCGAGACGCATGGCGGCGTCCTTGAACTTGCTCGGCGAGCCGCCGCGCGCCTCCAGGCGCTGCGCGACCAGCTTCTGGTGCTCGCGGCTCTCGTCGAGATGCTCCTCGTAGACCCGCGCCAGCTCCGAATCGCCGGCCAGCTTGGGGCCCTTCTCGAGCAGCTGGATCGCCTGCTCCTCGAGCGCGTGCGCGTCCGCCAGGTACTTGTCGAGCTGCTCGCCGAGGTCGTCGGGCGCCACCTCGCGCAGCGAGGCCTCGACCGAGCGATCGAACGAAGCCTCGAGGCGCTCGGCCATCGCGCGCTCCTCCTTGCCGATCCGCTTCGCCACGGCGACGGTGTCCGCGTCGCCCGCGCGCTCGGCCACGCGGCGCAGGAGGTCGTAGCCGGCGACCTCCAGCTGCTCGTAGGAGAGCGCGTGGCACACGAGCTTCCCGGGCGTGTCCGGCTGCGACTTGGCGAACAGGACGAAGGCGAAGCCGCCCGCCTTGAAGATCGCCTTCTTCATGAGCGAGGGCGCCCCGCCGCGCGCCTCGAGCCGCTCGCGGATCAGGCGCTCGTGGCGCTCGGTCTCCTCCAGGTGCTTGGCGAACGCGGCGGCGAGCGCCGGGTCGCCCGCCATGCCGGGGGCAGCGCGCATCTGCGGAAGCGCCTGCTCCTCGATCGCGTGGGCGTCGCTCAGGTACGCGTTCAGCTGGTCGTCGATTGAAGCCATGCCGGGCGGCTACCCGGCCAGGCGACACGGAAAACGGGCGGGCGCGGGGCCCGGCTCAGCTCTCCGTCCCGGTCGCCTCGTGAGGGGCCCCGACCGGCTTGGACTCAGGCGAGCCGCGCTGGCGCAGGTAGACCGCGAGGATCGCCATCGAGCCGACTGCGAGGAACTCCGACTGCCAGTTCTGGAGCGTCTTCTCCCAGAAGTCCGGCCGTCCGAGATAGTCGAGCCACGACACGGGCGCCTGACTGTGGTCGAGCCGCTCGGCGTTGTACTGGGACGCGCCGGCGATCGACTGGGCGAACCAGCTCCCGAGCCAGATCGTGCCCATGACGAGCAGCAGCGAGTTCTCGTAGATCCGCCGCCGCAGGCCGTCCGCCTTCGCCCAGCGCGGAGAGCGCGGCGTGGCATGCGGGCCGACCTGCTGATCGGAGTCCGATTCCCGGCCCGCCTTGCCGACCGGCTTGGACTCGGGCGACCCGCGCTGGACGAACCAGACCGTCAGCAGGATGAAAAGCGTGAACTGCAGGTACTCGGACTGCCAGTTCTCGAGCACCGCGGTGCCGAACTCGGACGAGACCAGGTAGCGCCCGAGCGTCATGTGGGGGCTGGCGTGGCGGTCCTGGTCCTCGTTGAAGTCGGCGAGCCCGGCGAACGCCTGCAGCATGAGCGCGGCCAGGAACAGCCCGAGGAAGACGATCGAGAGGCTGTTGTGTCGGAGGAAGGTGCGCACGGCTAGAGCTGCAGCAGCCCGATCGCCGAGTAGAAGGCGATCCCCGCCACGATCACGACGACGTAGACGACGAACATCGTCCGCATTCAGTCCTCCAGCTCGCAGTCGTAGGGCAAGTCGGGGGCGGTCGGGCGGCATCCGGCGGCGGAGATCTCCCAGCCGTCCGCGGCCTCGTCGAGGAACAGCGTGCCGCCCTCGTCGACGACCGCCGACGCAGACGTCACGTAGACGCTGGTGCTCGCCACTTCGCCGCCGGCCGGCAGCTCGAGGGCGACGATCGCCTCCTCGCAGGGCCGCTGCTCCTGCTGCTCGAGCTCGCTCGCGGTCTGCTCGCTGAGCTGTGCGCAGGCCGCTTCGCCGTCCCGGCTCTCCAGGGCCGACTGGAATCGATCGGCCACCGCGGCGACATCGGGACCACGGTCGGATGCGCTGCAGCCAACGGACAGCACGGCGGCCAGGACGGCCAGCGTGGGGAGCGCCGATCGGACGGCCATGCGGGGGAAGTTTGCTGTTTGTTCCGGCGGGACAAGAGGGGGGCGATGTCCGGACCCACCTCGCTGTGGCTCGACACGGTCGATCGCGCCCCGCGCCCGGCGCTGCTGGCGGACGTGCACGCGGACGTGTGCGTGGTGGGCGCCGGCATCACCGGGCTCAGCGCCGCGCTGGAGCTCGCGCGCACGGGCGCGAGCGTGACCGTGCTGGAGGGCCGCTTCGTCGGTGCCGGGGCCACCGGCTACACCACCGCGAAGCTGAGCTCCCTGCACGGGCTCAGCTACGCCAGGCTGGAGGGCAGCCTGGGGGGCGACGCGGCGCGCGTCTACGGCGAGGCGAACGAGCGCGGGATCGCGCGTGCCTTCGAGCTGGCGGGCGAGCTCGGGATCGACTGCGAGCTGCGCCGCAAGCCGAACCTGACGTACTCCGAGTCGCCCGCCGACCGGGGGCGGATCGAGGCGGAGACGGAGGCCGCCCAGCGGGCCGGCCTGCCTGCCACGCTCGTCGAGGACAGCGACCTGCCCTACCCGATCGCGTCGGCGGTGCGGTTCGCCGACCAGGCGCAGTTCCACCCGGTGAAGTACCTGCAGGGTCTGGCGGCCGCGCTGGAGGGCCTCGGCGTGCGCATCCACGAAGGCACGCTGGCGGTGTCCGTGGACGCCGGCGCGCCGTGCCGGGTGCGAACGGAGGGCGGACGCACGGTCACCGCGGGCAGCGTCGTCGTCGCCACTCACCTGCCCTTCCTGGACCGGGGCCTCTATTTCGCGCGCTGCCATCCGGAGCGGTCGTACGTGGTCGCCGCGCCGTACGAGGGCACGGCCGCCACCGCCGGGATGTACCTGAGCACCGAGTCCCCGGCGCACTCGATCCGGACGCACACCGTGGGGGCGCACACCTGGCTGCTGGTGGGCGGGGAGAGCCACAAGACGGGGCAGGCGGACGAGCGGCAGCGCTACGACCGGCTGGAGGGCTGGGCGCGCGAGCGCTTCGGCGTCGAGCCGGCGATGCGGTGGGCGACCCAGGACCACATGCCCGCGGACGGCGTGCCCTACATCGGGCCCGTCGATCCGATCTCGAAGAACGTCTACGTCGCCACCGGCTTCCGCAAGTGGGGGCTCGCGATGGGCATCGCGGCGTCCGAGCTGTTGGCGTCGTGGGTCGAGGGACGCGATCACGTTTGGCGTGAGCTCTTCGACACCCGCCGCGTGCGCCCACGGGCGAGTGCTGGAGCGCTGCTGAGGGAGAACCTCAACGTGGCGCTGCACTTCGTCGGCGACCGGCTGGTCAAGCGGGCCGGCGTGGAGTCGATCGGGCCGGGGGAGGGGCGCGTGGTCGGCGCCGGGCTGGGGCAGCGGGCGGTCTATCGCGACGGCGACGGGACGCTGCACGCGCTGTCGGCGCGCTGCACCCACCTGGGCTGCATCGTCAGCTGGAACTCCGGCGAGCAGACCTGGGACTGCCCCTGCCACGGATCGCGCTTCGCTGCGAGCGGCGAGGTGATCGCGGGGCCGGCCGTGAAGCCGCTGCCCCCGCGCAACCTGCCCGAGGCCTAGCGCTTCGGGCGCAGCCGTTCCAGCTTGCGCTCGTGCTTCGCCACCTCCCGCCAGCGCTCCCGCACGACCCGGCGGGCCTCGCGCTCGGCCTCCTCGGCCTGGCCGAGCGCCTCGCGGGCGGACTCGGCCACCGACAGGGCCGCCGCGTGGCTCGACTCGGCCTCGGTGAGCGCCGCGCGCGCCTCGTCGAGCACCCGCTCGGCTTCGGCGATGCGCTCGTCGGGCGGGGGCGCCGTCGGCGGCTCGGGCGGCGGCGCTGCGGCGTCCGGCCTGGCCCGCTTGCTCGCGCGCTGCGGCCGCGGCGGGGCGGCGCGGCTGCGCCCGGCCGGGGCCGGCCCGGCCGCCATGAGCGGGCCCAGGCCGACGGCCTCGCGCTCGCGCACGAAGCGGCCGTGGGCCAGCTCCTCGCGCGCCTCCTCGTCGACGGCCGCGGAGTGCAGCGTCGCGCGCACCCTGTCGCGCAGGGCCGGGCCGCTCTTGCCGGTCTCGCTCGCGATCGCCTCGGCGCAGTCGGCGAGCGCCGTCGTGAGCGAGCGCTCCTCCTCCATCAGCTCGCGCAGCACGGCCGGGTCGCCGCCGCTCAGGAGGTCCTGGTGCGCGCCGCGCAGGCGCTCGCCGGTCGCGAGCAGCGCGTCGGTCTCGGCACGGCGGCGCCGCACCGCCTGGTTCAGCGCCCACGCGCCGACCGTCGGCTTGCGCAGCGCCTTGACGCGGGCCGCCGCCTCGCGGTCGCCGGATTGCGCCAGCCGCTTCGCGAGCTCGTCGCGCCCGCGCACGAACTCGTCGAGCGGGAGTCCGTAGAGACGGTCGATCTCACGCTCGAGGTTCATTCACGTCCAGCCTACGACGCCAGCTGGCGGTTGACACGAATCGCCCTCGGCATACGGAAGAGACCATGACCAAGAAGGCAGACTTCAACGCGGAGGAGTGGACGCGGATCATCCAGGGGCCGGCGCTGGCCGGGATGCTGGTGGCGACCGCCGACCGCGGCGGCACGCTGCGCGAGAGCCTCTCGATGGCCAAGGCCTACACCGAGGCGAAGGAGGAGCAGGGCGCTTCCGAGCTGCTCGACGAGCTCCTTTCGACCCCTCCGGTGTTCGACCGCGACGACTTCCCGGCGCCCGAGCGCATGCGCGAGGACGGGCTGCAGCGCCTGCGCGAGGCCGTCGAGCTGCTCGAGGGCAAGGCCACCGAGGCCGAGGTGGACGACTATCGGCGCTTCGTGATGGCCGTGGCGGAGCGGGCGGCTCAGGCCCATCGCGAGGGCGGGTTCCTGGGTGTCGGCGGCAAGGAAGTCAGCGAGTCCGAACAGGCGGTGCTGGACGAGATCGCCGCCGCGCTCGGCGTCCAGCGGGACAGTGCGGCGGCCGGCCCGCCGCAGTAGCCGGTCAGGCCGGCTGGACCTCGCCCGCTCCCTCCACCACCAGCTCGAGGTCGCCGTCGACGCGGGCGTCCGCCACGTCCACCTCGTCGCCGGAGCGCTCGAAGCGCAGGTCGACGCTGGCGCCGGCGACTCTCAGCCCGCGCAGCTCGGCCCAGTCGAGCCAGCTGGGCATGGTGGGCCGGGCCAGGTGCAGCCGGCGCGCCAGCCCGTCTGCGCGCAGGCCGAGCCCCGTCGCCAGCAGGTGAGGGATCGAGCCCGCGGCCCAGGCCTGCGGCCGGCACGCCACCGGGTAGGGGACCGGGCTCTCTCCGGGGATGCGGTCGTGGCCTCCGAACAGCTCCGGGAGGCGGTAGTCGGCGAACTGCGAGGAGGCCTCGAGCAGTGTCCCGAACAGGCGCTCGAAGTCGTCGTCCAGTCCGTACTCGCGCAGGCCGCAGGCGATCAGCGCGTTGTCGTGCGGCCACACGGAGCCTGTGTGGTAGCCGATCGGGTTGTAGCCGGGATGGCCGTCGGCCAGGGTGCGGATCCCCCAGCCCGAGAACATGCCGTCGCCCATCAGCGTGTCCCGGACGCTCCGGGCGCGCTCCGACGTCAGCACGCCCGCCCAGAGCAGATGGCCCGTGTTGGAGGTCAGCCCGGAGCCCGGCCGCTTGTCGCCGTCCAGGCCGATCGCGTAGGTGCGCAGGCCCGGCAGCCAGAAGCGCTCGAGGGCCAGCTCGATCTGGTCGGCGCGGTCGCGCAGCTGCTCGGCGCGCGCGAGGTCGCGGTCGAGCTCGAACAGGCGCGCGACTCCGCGCAGCGCCCGGATTGCGTAGCCCTGCACCTCCACGAGCGCGACCGGCGGCTCGAGCGGAGCACCGCTCGCGTCGGGCACGCCGTCCCACGAATCCCTCCAGCCCTGGTTGAAGAGGCCGTCCGGGGTGCGGCGCCGGTACTCGATCAGGCCATCGCCGTCGACGTCGCCGTGCTGCAGCACCCACTCGAGCGCCGAGGCGACCTGCGGGCGCAGCTCGCGGAACAGGTCGAGGCTGCCGGTCCAGTCGGCGTGGTCGCACAGCAGCGACAGCCACAGCGGGGTGGCGTCCGCGGTGCCGTAGTAGCGCGAGAACGGCGTCTCGCCGAGGGTGGCCGGCTCGCCCACGCGCAGCTCGTGCAGCACCTTCCCGGGCTGCTCGTCGCGCGAGTCGTCGTGCTCGCGGCCGAGCAGGCGGGCGAGCAGCCTCAGCGTGCCGGCGGCCATGGCGGGCTCGAACGCGAGCGTCTGCATGGCGCTGATCAGGCTGTCGCGGCCGAACAGCGTCGCGTACCAGGGCACCCCGGCGGAGTAGTAGGGGTGGCGGGCGAGCTGCGAGCGCAGCAGCTCGAGGTCCTGGAGCGAGCGGGCGAGCACTCGGTTGAACAGCTCCTCGTCGGTCGTCACCTCGGTCCGCTCCGGCACGCCTCGGCGGGGCAGGAAGCGCTCCGTCCCGCCTCCGGGCTCCGACGCCGAGAAGCCGAGCGTGAGCTCGCGCATGCCGCCGGCGGGCAGGTCGAGGTCGAAGCGCAGGACGGCGGTGGCGGCGGGCGCCTCGCTGCCGATGCCCGGCAGGAGGTCAGCGTGCGCCGGCTCCTCGCTCAGCTCGACCGCCGTGGTGCGGACCACGCCGTCGCGCCCACGGGCCGAGAACGAGAGGACGCGGCCGTCCAGCTCGACGTGAGCGGGGGGCCGCCGGGGGCGCTCGACCAGCCCGCGGATGGCGAGCATCGGCTCGAAGTCCGCGCCGAGGCGCAGCTCGAGCTCGACCCGGATGTCCGCGTCGTGGTGGCTGCGCAGCGCGAGCCGTTCCTCGAGAAACGCGGGCGCGCTCACCTCGCGGTCGCAGCGCAGCGAGAGCGACTGCGGCCGCAGGGTGCCGTCGGCCAGCCACAGCTCCGGGTTCGTCATCTCGTGCAGGGCCCGCGTGCCCAGCGCATCCGAGGCCTGCAGCAGCAGCGCGGAGCTCCCGTTGAGCAGCAGCTCGTGCACGCACAGGAAGCGGCAGTCCCGGTACCAGAGCCCCAGCGCGTGCGGCTCGTCGCTCGGGAGCCCGCCGTCCCGTGGCGTCACCAGGAAGACGTTGTCCTGCTTGATGACGAGCGTGTCGGCCAGGTTCGCGTGCATCGTCTACGCCCCGATTTGCCCGATTCGAGGCCGGTAACCACATCGTCGAAGGGCACCGGATGAAGATCGCAATGCTGGCTCCGCCGTGGCTGCCGGTCCCGCCGCCGGGCTACGGCGGCATCGAGCAGGTGGTGCAGCTGCTGAGCGACGAGCTCGTCCGGAGGGGCCACGACGTGACCCTGTTCGCCGCGCCGGGGTCGCGCTCGACCGCGCAGGTGCGCTCGCCGCTGGAGCGCACGCACCCGCGCGAGATGGAGCTGGCCATCCACGAGGCCGACCACGTGGCGGCGGCGTTCGCATCCATCGACGCGGAGAGCGAGCCCTTCGACCTCGTCCACGACCACTGCAGCTTCAACGCCTTCGCATTCGCCGACAGGCTCGACACGCCGCTGGTCCACACGCTCCACGGCCCGTTCAACGACACCACCGTCGCCTTCTACGCACGCCACGCCGGGCGGGCGCCCGTGATCGCCCTCAGCCGCTACCAGGCGGCGCACGCGCCCGAGGGGCTGGACGTTGCCGGGGTGATCGGAAACCCGATCGTGGTCGGCGACTTCCCGTTCCGGGCGGAGAAGGAGGACTTCCTGCTCTGGATCGGTCGGCTCAACGACGACAAGGGCCCCCAGCGCGCGATCGCTGCCGCGCGCGAGGCGGGCATGCCGCTCCTGCTCGCCGGGCCCGTCCAGCCCGGCGAGGAGCACTTCTTCGCTCGCGAGGTGGAGCCGCTGCTCGGCCGCGACCGGGTGCGCTACGTGGGCGAGGTGGGCGAGGACAAGCTCGGCCTGTACGCGCGGGCGGCGGCGCTGCTGATGCCGATCC
Source organism: Thermoleophilaceae bacterium (assembly GCA_034664085.1). Lineage (GTDB taxonomy): Bacteria > Actinomycetota > Thermoleophilia > Solirubrobacterales > Thermoleophilaceae > JACVRW01. The sequence goes on along the minus strand of JAXDII010000099.1, from coordinate 317 downwards.
GCTGGCCCGAGCCGTTCGGGCTCGTGATGACGGAGGCGATGGCGTGCGGCACCCCGGTGATCGCGTTCCCGGAGGGCTCGGCGCCCGAGCTCGTGCTGGACGGCGAGACCGGCTTCGTGGTCGAGGACGAGCACGCCATGGCCGAGGCGGTGGGGCGTCTCGACGAGATCGATCCGGGGCGCTGCCGGAGCAGCGCGAAGGAGCGCTTCGACGCGGCGCCCGTGGCCGAGGCGTACGAGCGCGTATACGCGTCGGCGGCGCAGCGCGCCCGCTCACCCATTCGTTGACGCGACTCCAAAAGAGGGGTAGCCTCTCCT
>JAXDII010000090.1:0-3065 GCA_034664085.1 Thermoleophilaceae bacterium | reverse complement strand
GATCCCCATCGCGGGCGGCCGGGTGGGGCTGGTGATGGGCGACGTGGCCGGCAAGGGCCTGGCGGCGGCGTCGATGGTCGGAAGGCTTCGCAGCGCCCTGCGGGCCTACGCGCTCGAAGGGCACGATCCGCCGACCGTCGTCGCCCAGCTCAACCAGCTCGTCTGGTCCGAGTCGAACGACTCGGAGATGGCGACGCTGGTCTACGTGGTGATCGACCCAGTCGAGAACACTGTCTCCTGGGTGAACGCCGGCCACCTGCCGCCCGTCGTGATTGCCGACGATGGGGAGGCCGAGCTGCTCGAGAGTGTCGCGTCGGTGCCGCTCGGGGTGATGCCGTTCCCGTCCTACAGCGAGGAGACGCGCCCGCTGCCGACGGGAGCCACCGTGCTCCTCTACACCGATGGCCTGGTGGAGCGTCCGGGGGAGCTGCTGGACATCGGGCTCGCGCGGCTGTCAGCTGCGGCGGCAGCGGCCGAAGGCGGGCCCGAGCGCCTCTGCGAGAGCCTCGTGCGCCGCCTCGTGCCGACCGGGGCCGGAGGCGACGACGTGGCGGTCCTGGCGCTGCACAGCCCACCGCTCGGCGACCACTTCCGGCTGCAGCTCCCTGCCGACGCCGCCCGCCTCGCCTCCATGCGTGCGCTGCTGCGGCGGTGGCTACGACACGTCGGCGCGTCCGACCGGGAGCTCGCGGAGATCCTCACCGCTGCGGGCGAGGCCGCCGCGAACGCGATCGAGCACGGGTCCCAGTCGCCCGACCGTCCGATCGAGATCTCGGGCGAGGCGGCCGGCGGGCAGATCGAGCTGATCCTCCGCGACACCGGCAACTGGCGCCCGAGCCGCGCCGACGGGCGGGGGCGCGGCCTCGTGCTGATGCGGGCGCTGATGGACGCCGTGGACGTCTCCCCGGCGCCGGATGGAACCACGATCACCCTGCGCCGGAGCCTGCATGTGGAGGATCGCGCGGTCAATGCCTGAGCCGGCATGATGCCCCCCAACCCCCAGGAGCTCGGTGGCTGAGGGGCGTTAGCGGATCAGCACCTGTGTCCCGTACGGCACACGCGGGTACAGGTCGATCACGTCGCTCACGTGCATGCGGATGCAGCCGTGCGAGGCGCGGCTGCCGATCGACCAGTCCTCCGACGTGCCGTGGATGCCCACGCTGCCGGTCACGCCGAGCCAGCGCGCCTTGAGCGGGTTGTCGGGGGCCCCTCCGGGCACGGTGCGACCGGCGTAGGAGCCGGCCCACGGGCGGTTGGGCGCCGTCCACGACGGGTTCACGCGCCGGTTGGTGATCCTGAACAGCCCCGACGGCGTGTCGAAGCCGGCGGCGCCCACGGCGATTGGGTAGCTGCGGTCGTAGCGCAGGCGCTTGAACAGGCGCAGGCGGAAGCTACCGCGGTCGATCGTGACCACCGTCCGGTTGCGCCGGGCCAGCCCCGCGTGGGTGATGGCCGGACGCACGCGCCGGCGCCGGCCGGTCAGGGTTCGGGCGCGCAGTGGGTCGACCACGGCGCGGCTGATCGCCCGGCGCAGGCGCCACTCCACCAGCGCGCTGCCGTCCCGTCCCTTGCGGCGGATCATCCGGCGCACCGTGATCCGCAGCCGGGCGTTGCGCGGCGCCACGAACAGCCGCCGGCCGACGCCTGTCACCCAGGCCCTCACCGCCGATCGGCGGTAGGTCACGAAGGGCGCCACCTCCAGCTCGCCCTTGAGCCCGGCGCGGTAGGCGCGGCGCGCGGTGCGGTCGGGCGCGAACTTCAGCGCCAGGACGCCCATTCTCAGCCGCGACCGAAAGCGTCCCACGCGAACGTCCACGGGCGAGCGGAACTGCCTACCAAGCCCCTGCTCCAGGACAACGGCTGCCTCGGAGACGGCCAGCCCGCCCACGGCCACTCCGCCAACCGTCACCCCGGGGGCGATGATCTTCGGCTCCTGCCCCATGGCGGTGGCGGTCAGCGCGAAGAACGCGGCAACACAGGCGAGGGCGCAGCGCATCCAGCCAGGGTACCCCCGGCTCGGCGCCGCTCAGACGGCTGCAGGCTCGTGTTCAGCGATGAACCCGAGCACCGATTCGTTGTACTCCTCGGCCCGCTCGAAATTGAGGCCGTGCGGCGCGTTCTCGATCACGGTGAGCCGCGCGCCGGGGATGACCTCGGCGATCTCCTGCGATCTCCAGATCGGCACGAGGATGTCGTGCTCCCCGCCGATCACGTGGACCGGCATAGACAGCGACGGCAGCCGGTCGAGCGCGTCGTGACGCGCGCTGGCGTCGAGCTGGCGCGCGAACGCCTCGGGATCCTGGGGGTTGGGGTTCTGCAGGAACAGGTTGCGAGCGAACTCCACCTTGGCCGGGTCCTCGAACAGCTCCTCGGACAGGTTGAGCAGCAGCAGCTCGTTGATGTGCTGCTCGCGCGGCATCACGCGCACACGAGCGCTCCAGACCTCCGACAGCGCCCGGCCCCAGGCGCCACCGCGCGCAAAGGTCACCGTGAGCTGGAGCGTCCGGATCCGGTCCGGTGCCGCCAGCGCGATCTCCTGGGCGATCGCCCCGCCCATCGACACACCGAGCAGGTGGAAGCTCTCGAACCCGGCGGCATCGGCCACCTCGAGCGCGTCCTGCGCCATATCGGTCACCTCGTAGGGGCCATCCACGATGGAGGATTGACCGACGTCGCGGTTGTCGAAGACCACCGTGCGGTGGCGCTGGGAGAACGTGGGCACCTGGAGCGCCCAGCCGAGGGTGTCGGTGGCCAGCCCGTGCACGCACAGAAGCGGCTCTCCCTCGCCATGCTCCTCGTAATAGATCGTCCCGCCGCTGCTCGTCTCGATGGTGGCCATGGCGTCAGCCTACCTCCGGATTAGCTCTTGCGGGCATCCTGCCCGCGCCTTGATGTCTTCGGAAGCGTCCGGCTTCCTTAACCGGTCGGCTGCGCCGACCTCTTGCGGGGGAAAATGGTGTAGCTGCCGATCGCCGTCGCGATCAGCCGCCCGTCCTCGTGGCGCACCTCGCTGCGCAGCGTGGCCAACCGCCGGTTGCGGCGGTCGAGCTCGGTGGTGCAGACGA
>JAXDII010000080.1:0-95212 GCA_034664085.1 Thermoleophilaceae bacterium | reverse complement strand
TGCCTGGGCTGCGGGCGCTCACGCCGCGGCCAGCAACTGCTTGGCGTGCTTGCGGGCTGCGCCGTCGGAGGCCTCGGCGCCCAGCATGCGCACCAGCTCCTCGACCACCCCGTCGCCCGCGAGCTCTTCGACCGTGGTCAGGGAGGTGTCGTCGGTCGCGGACTTCTCGATGCGGAAGTGGCCGCTGGCGAGCGCCGCGATCTGCGGCAGGTGGGTGATGCAGAGCACCTGGCGTGACTCGCCTAGCGCCCGCAGGCGCTCCCCGACGGCCCTTGCTGTCTGGCCGCCGACGCCCGCGTCCACCTCGTCGAACACGATCGTCCGCGACTCGCCGGTGCCCGCGACCGTCATGAGCGCCAGCATCACCCGCGACAGCTCGCCGCCCGAGGCCGCCTCGCGGATCGGCGCCGCCGGGACGCCCGGGTTCGGGGCCAGCATCAGCTCAGCCCGCTCGGCGCCGCTGGCCGCGATCTCGTCGCGCGGCTCGAGGCGCACCTCGAAGGACGCGGCCTCCATCGCGAGCGAGGCCAGCTCCTCCCGCACCCGCTCGGCGAGCCGCGGCGCCGCCTCGCGGCGGCGCCCGCTCAGCTCCGCCGCCAGCTCGCCGCGCAGCTCGCGCGCCCGCGCCAGCTCGGTCTCGGCCAGCTCGGTGGCGACCTCGGCCTGTTCCAGGCGCTCGCGCTCCGCGCGGCAGCGCTCCGCGTGTTCGAGCACCGCGGCCACGCTGCCGCCGTGCTTGCGCTCCAGGCGCTCGTACTGCTCGAGCCGCTCCTCGACCTCCTGGAGGCGCCCCGGCTCCGCCTCGAGCGAGTCGGTGTAGCGGCGCAGCTCGCCGCCCAGGTCCTCGGCCTCGAGCCGCAGCGCGACCAGGCGGCCGGCGAGCTCGTCCAGCTCGGGGTCGACGCCCTCCACGGCGCCCGCCAGCCGCTCGGACTCGGCCAGCAGCTGGCTCACGCCGCCGTCGGCGGTGGCCGGCGCGATCGCCTCGGCGCCCCCGCCCGCGGCGGCGATCAGGCCGTCCATCTGCCTAAGCCGCTCGCGCTCGCCCACCAGCGCGGCGCGCTCCTCTTGGCTCGGTGCCAGCGCGTCGATCTCCTCGATCTCGAAGGCGAGCAGGTCGAGGTCGCGGTCCCGCGTGCCGGCGCGCTCGCGCAGCTCCACCAGCCGCTGCTCGAGCTCCCGCACCCGCGCGTGTGCGGCTGCCAGCCGCTCGCGCAGCTCCAGCTGGTCGCGGCCGCAGAAGCCGTCGAGCAGGTCGAGCTGGGCCGCGGCCAGCGTCAGCCGGCGGTGCTCGTGCTGGCCGAAGAACGCCACCAGGCGGCCGCCGAGCGCCTGCAGGTCGGCCGCGGTGGCGGAGCGGCCTTCGACGAAGGCCCGCGAGCGGCCCTCCGCGCTCACGCGGCGCGCCAGCACGACCTCCTCAAGGGGGCTGTCGTCGGCGCCGATGCGTTCCCGCAGGTCGGCCAGCTCCGGCTCGTCGAGCAGGCCGGCGGGCAGCGCGAAGACGCCCTCGACGTAGGCCTCGCGTGCGCCCGGGCGCACGATCCCGGAGCGCGGCTTGCCGCCGAGCAGCAAATCGAGCGCGTGGGCCAGCACGGTCTTGCCCGCGCCCGTCTCGCCGGTGATGGCGCAGAGCCCCGCGCCAGGCCGCAGCTCGGCACGCTCGATCAGCAGCAGGTTCTCGATCCGAAGCTCGACGAGCACGGACCAGGGATACCAGCGACGTCCGACGGAGCGGGGGCGCGAGCCCGGCTACGCGAGCCCTTGGCAACAAGAAAAACCGGCCAGGAATCAGCGGGGGCCCGGGGAAGCGCGCCCGGCGCGGCCAGCAGCCGGCCAGGAATCAGCGGGGGCCCGGGGGCGCGAGCCCGGCGCAGCCAGCAAACCGGCCAGGAATCAGCGGGGGCCCGGGGGCGCGAGCCCCCGGATGCCATCAATACGACAGGCGGCCGAACTTGTCGCGCAGGCGGTGGTAGAAGGTCGCCCCGGGGGCCTGGGCCAGGAGCGACTGGCGCTGCTCGAAGCGGATGCTCATCGTGGCTTGCGGCGCGAGCGTGCAGATCTCGCGGCCGTCGGTGGTCACGTCGACCTCGTCGGAGCGGGAGCGGTTGGTCACGTCGAGGGCGTCGCCGGGCGCGACGACGAGCGAGCGCGCCGTCAGCGTGTGCGGCGCGATGAACGAGACGACGTAGCCCTCCACGCCCCAGGCCAGCACCGGGCCGCCGTTGGCGAGGTTGTAGCCGGTGGACCCGGCGGGGGTCGCGACGACAAGTCCGTCGCAGCGGACCTCGCCGAGCTCCTCGCCCTCGACCGAGTAGGCCAGCTCGGCGACGCGCCCGCTCTGGCGGCGGTGGAGGGAGACGTCGTTGATGGCGAGCCTGTCGCCGGCCGACGTGGCGGCGAGCAGGCCGGGCATCTCCATCACGTCGTACTCGCCGCGCAGGGCGAGCCGGATGCCGTCCTCGAGCTCCCAGGGCTCGACCGTGGCGAGGAAGCCGATCGCCCCGTAGTTGATCGCGAACACCGGCACGCCCGTGTCCGCGAAGTCGCGCAGGGCGGTCAGGATCGTGCCGTCGCCGCCGAGCACGATCACGAGGTCCGTGGCCGCGTCGCCGGCCGACGCGTCCGGCGCCTCCACGGCGCCGGGCACCAGGCCGAACTTCTCGATCTCGGCACGCGGGAGCCGCACCTCCACGCCCACCTCGGCCGCCAGCTCCACGATCCGGCGCAGGGCCGCCTCGGTGTCCTCGGGCCGCGTGTGGCTGAAGACGGTTATCGAGCGGGGTGACCGCCGGGGCTCCATCACGGCTCCGCTCTTCGGGCTGCGGCTTCCAAGTCCTCGATCGCGCCCGCCCGGCCGGCCTCGGCCAGCCACACGAAGCTCTCGCGGTTGCCCGCCGGTCCGGGCAGGCCGGAGCTGGCGAAGCCGAGCACGGCAGCGCCCAGCTCGTCGCGGGCGTGGGCGGCCACGGCCACGAGCGCGCCGCGGCGTTCGCCGGGCTCGCGCACGACGCCCCCCTTCCCCACCCGGCCGCGCCCGACCTCGAACTGCGGCTTGACGAGTGCCAGGCAGTCGAAGCGGGGCGCCGCCGCGGCGAGGACGGCGGGAAGGATCTTGGTGAGCGAGATGAAGGAGACGTCGGCCACGATCAGGTCGGGCGCCCAGGGCAGCTCCGCCGCCTCGAGCGAGCGGGCGTTGCGGCGCTCGACGACGGTCACGCGGTCGTCGTTGCGCAGCGCCCAGTGCAGCTCGCCGTAGGCCACGTCGAGCGCAATCACCGCCTCCGCCCCGCGCTGGAGCAGGCAGTCGGTGAAGCCGCCGGTGGAGGCACCGACGTCGAGCGCGCGCCGGCCCGCCGGGTCGACCCCGAGGGCATCCAGGGCGTTGGCCAGCTTGATCCCTCCGCGCGAGACGAACTCCGGCCGCTCGGCCACCTCCAGCGGCACGTCCGCGGCCACCATCTCCCCCGGCTTGCGAGCCGGACGGTCGTCCACGCGCACGTCGCCGGCCATCACGGCCGCCGCCGCTCGGGTACGGGTCTCGAAGAGCCCGCGCTCCGCGAGCAGCGTGTCCAGCCGCCGCTTGGGCATCCGCGCAGCGTACCCGCCGCACGCTGTGTGACCGACCTCACACACCAGGAGCAGTGCACGCGTAGCCTCGAAAGCGATGACGATCGCAAGGCTCATCTCCCCCGCGCTCCGCTCCGGACTGCTGATGATCGCGGGCACCGCCCTCATCGGCGTGCCGCTCGTGCTCGGACTGGAGCCCGCGGCCGTGGTGACCGGAATCGCGGTCGGCGTGGTGATCGTCTCGCTGGCGCTGGCGGGCACCGCCCCGAGCGGCCGCGGCACGCTCCCCGTGTCGGCCCAGGCGGTCTACGACCGCGGGATCGCCATCGGCCTCCTGGCGGTCGCGATCGTGTTCGGACTCGCGGACGACCTCGGCGCCGCGGCGCTCTTCGCAGTCGCCGGCCTGGCCGCCCTGATCGTCACCTCGATCACGCGCTACAGCGCCAGTCCCGCATAGAAAACTTCCTCTCACAGATCACATAGCATCACTCCTCCCTCAAGGAATCGGCCTCGTGAAAGCGGGGCCGATTCCTCTTTTGGGGGCGATTCAGGCCCGCCGCACCTCCAGCACGTCCACGAGCCGCTCGAGCCACAGGCCCGCGTGCTCCAGCACCGCCGGATCCCCCGCCAGCCCCAGCGACGCGTAGGCCTCGGGGCCGTCGCCACGCCAGGTCACCTCGACGATCTCGAGCCCTCGGGCGAGGCAGCAGGTCAGCATGCGCGCGATCGCCCGGCCGCTGGGCAGGACGCGGAGCTCGAAGGTGGCTGTTTTACGTGGCATGCGGGCCTCCTGTCCGGCGGAGACCTCGAGCGGCGCCATTCCGGCCCCGGTCCCCCTCGGACCGATCGGGCCTGCGTCCCAGCGGGGCGCAGGCCTAGGGAATGACGATGAGCGCGAACCGAGCGGGCGCATCAACGGCGATGTGGCGGTGCTCGGTCACGGTCGCTGCACCTTACACCTGCGAAACTGGCCGGCTCGATGGAGGTCAACCGTTACGAGGCGCACGTCCACTGGACCGGCTCCACGGGTCTCGGCTGGGATCACTACGACCGGACCCATGTCGCGGGGGCACTGCCCGCCGACCAGGAGGTGCGGCTCACCACCGGCGAGCGCAAGGGCGATCCGGCGATGCTGAACCCGGAGCAGCTGCTCCTGATGGCCGCCTCCTCGTGCCAGATGCTGTGGTTCCTCCACCTCGCGGCCAAGGCACGCCTCGACGTAGTGGAGTACGAGGACTCGGCCACGGCCCTGATGCCCACGAACGTCCAGCCCGTCCGCATCACGGAGATCGCGCTGCGGCCGCGGATCGTCGTCGCGGGCGGCGGCGAGGGGCGGGTGCACAAGCTCGCGCAGAAGGCGCACGAGCACTGCTTCGTCGCCAATAGCCTGAACGCCCAGATGACCGTCATGCCACAGATAGAGGTCCGCCCGTGAGCACCCCTGACGTGCTGCGCCACCTGCTCACCGCCCCCGGCCCGCCCGGCCACGAGGACGCTCCGGCGGCGATCTGGCGCGAGGCCGCCGAGGGCTTCGCCGACGACGTGGCCGTGGACCGCATGGGCACATCGGTGGCGCGCGTGAACGGGCGCGGCGAGCATCCGCTGCTGGCAGTCGTCGGCCATGTCGACGAGATCGCGCTGCTCATCAGCCACATCAGCGACAAGGGCTTCCTGCACGTCGTCGGCTCCGGCGGCTGGGACCCCCAGGTGCTGGTCGGGCAGCGCGTGGAGGTGCTCGCCCGCGGCGGCTCCGTCCCCGGCGTGGTGGGTCGCAAGCCGATCCACATCCTCGAGGCCGAGGAGCGCAAGAAGGCGGTGCAGGTGAAGGAGCTGCACGTCGACATCGGCGCCCGCGACGCCGAGCAGGCCCGCGAGCTGGTCGCAGAGGGCGATCCGATCGTGATCACCGCCGAGCCGGTCGAGCTGCCCAACGGCAGGCTCGTGTCGCGCGCGCTCGACAATCGCCTGGGCGTGTACGTCGCGCTCGAGGTGGCCCGCCGCGTGAGCGAGGCCGGCGGCGGCGCCGGGCCGGTTGCCGGCGTGGCTGCGGTCCAGGAGGAGATCGGCGCGCACGGCGCCCGCGCGATGGCCTTCGGGCTCGAGCCGGACCTGGCAGTTGTGGTCGACGTGACCCACGCCACCGACGCGCCTGGGGTGGACCCGGGCACGCTCGGCGACCACGGCCTCGGCAGCGGCCCCACGATCACCCGCGGAGCGGTCGTCAGCCGCCCGCTCAACGACCTGCTCGACGAAGCCGCTCGCGCCGAGGGGATCGAGTGCACCACCGAGGCCTCCGGCGGCGCGACGCACACCGACGCCGACGTGATCCACCTGAGCCGCACCGGCGTGCCCACCGCCGTGGTCTCGATCCCGCTGCGCTACATGCACTCGCCGGTCGAGCTGGTCGAGCTCGCCGACGTGGAGGCGACCATCGCGCTGATCACCGCGATGGCGTTGCGCCTGGACGACCAGCCGCTAAAGCGCTGGTAGCCCGCTAGGCCAGCGCGCCGCTGGGCTCCAGCACCGCCTGCGCGACGCGGTCCGCGACCGCCTCGGGCGTCAGCCCGACCTCCTCGCGCAGCAGTGCCGGCTTGCCGTGCGTCACGAAGCGGTCGGGCAGGCCGATCCGCAGGACGCGCGTGCCGCCGAGCAGGTCACGGTCGGCGAGGTGCTCGAGCACGCCCGAGCCGAACCCGCCGGCCAGCACGTTCTCCTCGATCGTCACCAGCAGGTCGTGGCCGGCGGCGAGCTCCTCGATCAGCTCGCCGTCGAGGGGCTTGGCGAAGCGGCCGTCGGCGACGGTCGGCTCCACGCCGTGAGCGTCGGCCAGCAGGCCCGCGGCCCCGAGCGCCACCGGCACGCCGTAGCCGTATCCGAGCAGCGCCACGCGCTCGCCCTCGCGCAGGACCTCGCCGCGGCCGATCTCGATCGGCTCGGGCTGGGCGGGCAGCGGCAGCCCCTCGGCCTCGCCGCGCGGGTAGCGCAGGGCGACCGGGCCCTCGTCGTAGGCGACTGCGGTGTGGAGCATGTGCACGAGCATGGCCTCGTCGCGCGGCGCCATCTGCACCAGGTGCGGCAGGCAGCGCATGTAAGAGATGTCGAAGGCGCCGTGATGCGTCGGCCCGTCGTCGCCGACCAGGCCGGCGCGGTCCATCGCGAAGACCACGTTCAGGCGCTGGAGGCAGACGTCGTGGACGATCTGGTCGTAGGCGCGCTGCAGGAAGGTCGAGTAGATCGCCGCTACGGGCATCGCGCCCTGCAGGGCCATCCCGGCCGCGAACAGCACGGCGTGCTGCTCCGCGATGCCCACGTCGTAGTAGCGGTCGGGCAGCTCGCGCTGGAGGATGTTGAGGCCGGTGCCGGAGTTCATCGCCGCGGTGATGCCGACCACCCGGTCGTCGCGGCGGCACTCCTCCACGAGCGCGTTGCCGAACACGGTCGTGTACTGCGGCGGGGCCGCGACCTTGGGCTTCTTCGCCGGCGCCGGCGCCTCGGCGACCGTGCCGTTCGAGATCGACCCGGGCTTGGCGGCGTGCCACTTCTCCATGCCCTCGAGCCCGCCCTGCTCGGCGGGCACGAAGCCCTTGCCCTTGACGGTCTTGCAGTGCACCACCACGGGGCGGTCGGCATCGAGCGCGTCGCCGATCGCCTGGCGCAGCGCCTTGACGTCGTGCCCGTCGATCACGCCGACGTAGGCGAGGTCGAGCTCCTCGAAGAACAGGCCCGGCGCCCAGTAGGCCTTCAGCGACTCCTTCAGGATCGGCCCCAGCCGCTCGATGCGCTTGCCGATGCCCGCGGGCAGCTTCGTCAGCGTCTCTTCCGCGTCCTCGCGGGCGTGGTAGAGCTTCGGATTGAGGCGCATGCGGTTGAAGTAGCGCGACAGGGCGCCGACGTTCGGCGCGATCGACATCCCGTTGTCGTTCACGACGATGACGATCGGCATGTCCATGCCGCCGGCGTTGAGGAGCGCCTCGAACGAGACCCCGCCGGTGAGCGCGCCGTCGCCGATGACGGCGACGACCTTGCCGTCGGTACCGGTGCCGCGGCGCATCGCCTCCTTGAGGCCGACCGCGTACGAGACCGAGGTGGAGGCGTGGCCGGCGCCCATGATGTCGTGCTCCGACTCCTGCATGGAGCAGAAGGGCGCGAGGCCGCCGTACTTGCGGATCGTGTGGAGCTGGTCGCGGCGACCCGTGAGCACCTTGTGCGGGTAGGCCTGGTGGCCCACGTCCCAGAGGATCTTGTCGGTCGGCGACTCGAGCAGCGAATGCAGCGCTACGGCGATCTCGCAGGCACCCAGGTTGGCGCCGAAGTGCCCGCCGATCTCGCCGATCGTGTCGATGATCTCCTCGCGGACCTCCTGGGCGACCTGCTGGAGCGCCTCGTCGTCGAGGCCCTTGAGGTCGGCCGGGCCGTTGATTTCGTCGAGGAGTTTCATGCCGTTCGGGTCAGGATGTGGTCCGCGATCTGCTCGAGGCGCTCGGTCTTGCCCGCGGCGGCGGACAGCGCCTCCCTTGCCTTTGCGTGGGACTCGCGCGCCAACTCCCTCGCACGCTCCAGTCCGTGCACGCTCACGTATGTCGTCTTTCCGTGACGCTCATCGGAGCCGCGCGGCTTTCCGATCTCGGCTTCGTCGCCCGTGACGTCGAGGATGTCGTCGACGATCTGGAAGACCACGCCGAGCTCGGCCGCAAAGCGCCGAAACGGCATTGTGGCAGGTTCGGCAGTGCCCTCCAGCACCAGCACGGAGCCGACGGAGGCGGCGATCAGGGCCCCGGTCTTCAGCTCGTGCAGGTGGCGCAGCTCGACGGTGGCATCGCCGGACACGTCCAGATACTGCCCGCCGACCATGCCCCGCACTCCTGCCGCGCTGACGACCTCGCTCACGGCGGCGAGGACGTTCGCGGGCTCACCCTCCTGCTTGGTGAGCGCGAGCCGCAGCGCCTCGGCGAAGAGGCCGTCCCCGGCCAGGATGGCGACGTCCTCGCCGTACGCCACGTGGCAGGTGGGCTTGCCGCGGCGCAGCCCGTCGTCGTCCATCGCCGGCAGGTCGTCGTGGATCAGCGAGTAGGTGTGGACCATCTCGATGGCGGCGGCCAGCGGCAGCACGCTCGCCGGCGGCCGGCCGAGCGCCTCGGCGGTGGCCAGCGCCAGCACCGGCCGAATGCGCTTGCCGCCGGCCAGCAGCGAGTAGCGCATCGCCTCCTCGAGACGGGCCGTGCCGGGCTCGACCGCGAAGCGGAGGCCCTGCAGGTAGTCGTCGACCTGCCGCTGCAGCTCCACCGGGTAGACCGCGGCAGCCCCCGCGCTCGTCACAGCAGCCGTTCTTGCCCCTCGGCGGCGCCGGCGGAGCGGCTGCGGGCGTCGATCTCGCTGCCGATGCGCTGCGCCAGCTCGGCACAGCGCTCGACGAGATCGGCCGCCTCGTCGGCGTCGATCGCCTCCGCTCGCAGCTTGTCGGCCACCGCCTCCAGCTCGGCGGACAGCTCCTCGAGCTCCGGCGTTCCTTGGTTCAAGATCGAATCTCCTCTCGCTCAACCGCTCCCAGGATCCCGTTGACGAAGCCCGGCGCATCGGTGGAGCAGAGCTCCTTGGCGGCCTCGATGGCCTCGTCGATCGCGACCTCGGCAGGCACGTCGGGGCGGTGCAGCAGCTCGTGCATGGCCACCCTCAAGATGTTGCGCTCGAGCGGCGCGATGCGTTCGAGCGACCAGCCGCGGGCGTGGCGCTCGATCAGCTCGTCAAGCTCGGGACGGTCCTTGACCGTGCCCTCGACCAGCTCGCGCGTGAACGGGGTGGCGTCGCGCTCGAGCTGCTCCGTGGGAGGCCGGCCGGTCACGTCTGACTGGTACAGGGCTACCACGGCGGCCCGGCGCTGATCGCTGCGTCGCACCGGGACCTAGGCGCGCGAGACGTACTCGCCCGAGCGGGTGTCCACGCGCACCCGGTCGCCCTCGTTCACGAACAGCGGGACGCGCACCACCACGCCCGACTCCAGCGTGGCCGGCTTGTCGCCGCCCCCGGACGCGGTGTCGCCCTTCAGGCCCGGCGGGGTCTCGGACACGGTCAGCTCCACCGCGCTCGGCACCTGGACGTCGCTCGGCGCCTCGTCCACGTAGAGGACTTCGACCTCCTCGTTGGGCACGATCCACTTGAGCGACTCCCTGACCTGGTCCTCCGGGACCGCCAGCTGCTCGTAGCTCTCCGAATCCATGAAGTGGGCGTCCGTGCCGTCCGTGTAGAGGAACTGCATCCTGCGCGTCTCGGTGCGCACCGGGCGGAACTTCTCGCCCGCGCGAAAGGTCCTGTCGATCACGGCGCCGTCGTCGCTGCGCTTCAGCTTGGTGCGCACGAACGCGCCGCCCTTGCCGGGCTTGACGTGCTGGAAGTCGAGGATCTTGAAGATCGTGCCGTCGACCTCGACGTGCATGCCGTTCTTGAACTGGTTGGTGCCGACCACGGCGACGAAGGGTAGTCGCGCGCCTTGAAAATGGCCTACTCGGACAGCCTCACGGCTTCCATGGCTTCCTCCGGGCTCGCGTACATCTGCATCCTGATCGCCCGTCCGTCCCGGAACGTCCACACTTGGGCGAAGCGCATTTCGACGGGAATTCCCGTGGCCTTCGAACGCCCCCGCTGGTTGACGATGGCGACGACGCGCTCCCCGGCGTCGTTGTAATCCTCGACCTCGATCTCCCAGCCATCCCATGCATCGGCCCATTCGGCGAGGAATTGCATCGCGCCCTCGGCCCCGGGGTAGATCTGCCGGTCAGGCCAGCCGAGTCTGGACACATCCCAGACGAAATCGGCATGGGCGCGGATTTCACCGGTGGCCGCCCAGTGCTCCCAGCCGCGCCTGATGACCTCGACGTTCTCCTTCGACATCGCCAGCCGAGTATCCCGCAGGCGGCGCGCGCCCGGGGACCCGCTAGCCGCGTCGCATCAGGCGCCCGACGACCGCCATCAGCTCGTCGGTGAGCTCCTCGGGGGTGCCCTCTGCGTGCCCGTCGACGACGCAGTGGCGGGCGTGCCCGTCGAGCAGTCCCAGCGCGACCTTGTCGAGCGCCGCCTGCACGGCAGAGATCTGGGTGATGACGTCGATGCAGTAGCGGTCGTCCTCGACCATCCCCTCGATGCCCCGCACCTGACCTTCGATGCGCTTCAGGCGCGTTAGGAGCTGGTCCTTGGTGGCTGTGTAGCCGCGGGTCTGCGGCGTGGTCGTGGCCATGGGCGTGAGTATACCCCCAGGGGGTGTTAGAGTCTGGCGCGCCAAATACCCCCTGGGTGTATCGAAACAACGCATGAACGCCTCTACCCGCCACTACGCCGCCGGCAAGCTCGCCGGCTTCGCCGCTCTCCTGGTGCTCGTCTTCGGCGCCGCTGTCGCCGCCGGCGGCGCGATCGGCCCCGAGCGTGACGGCGAAGCCGCAGCCGGAGCCGACGCCATGTCCGCCCACGGCACCGATGAAACGGCCGCCGACCCCGTGCGCGGACTGGCGGTCTCCGAAGGCGGCCTGGAGCTCGAGCTGGAGCAAGCCGATCTGGAGCGCGGCCGCGCGACGGAGTTGCGCTTCAGCATCGTCGGCTCGGACGGCCAGCCGGTGCGCGCCTTCCAGGTCGAGCACGAGAAGCGCATGCACCTCATCGTCGTCCGTCGCGACGGGGAGGGCTTTCAGCACCTCCACCCCGAGCTTGGCGCCGACGGTCTCTGGCGCGTGCGCCTGACCCTGCCCGACGCCGGCTCCTACCGCGTCTTCGCCGACTTCAAGTACCGCGGGGAAGCTCACACCCTGGCCGCCGACGTCGCGGTGGACGGAGAGGCCGACTACCGGCCACTCCCCGCACCGCAGACGGCCGCGGACACCGGCGACGGCTACCGCGTGCGCCTCGACGCCGACGCGCTGGAGGCCGGGAGCGAGTCCGAGCTGCGCTTCGGCGTCACCCGTGACGGGGAGGCGGTCCGCACCGACCCCTATCTGGGCGCCGGCGGCCACCTCGTCGCGCTGCGCGAAGGCGACCTCGCCTACCTGCACGTGCACCCGGAGGGGCACGGCAAGGCGGTCAGCTTCATGACCGAGTTCCCGAGCGAGGGCCGCTACCGGCTGTACCTCCAGTTCAAGCACGAGGGGCGCGTCCACACGGCCGAGTTCACCCAGGAGGTGGCGCGGTGAGCGCGACACGCGAGCACCTCGAGCTGCCGATCACGGGCATGACCTGCGCCTCATGCGCCAACCGCATCGAGCGCGGGCTCAACAAGCTCGACGGCGTCACCGCGACCGTCAACTACGCCACCGAGAAGGCGAGCGTCGAGTTCGACGGGACCGCGGTGGCTGCGGACCAGCTCGTCGAGGCGGTGGAGGCCGCCGGCTACCAGGCCGAGCTTCCCTCCACAGACGCGCCCGGCGAGCGGCCGGACGAGGCCGAGGATGACCCGAGCGCGCCGCTGCGGCGCCGCCTCGTGCTCTCGGCCGTCCTGTCGGTTCCGGTGCTTCTCGTGTCGATGGTGCCGGCTCTGCAGTTCGACAACTGGCAGTGGCTCGCGCTCAACATGGCCACCCCGGTCGTGCTCTGGGGAGCCTGGCCGTTCCACCGGGCGGCGTGGGCGAACCTCAGGCACGGCGCGGCGACGATGGACACGCTCGTCTCGGTGGGCGTCCTGGCCGCCTGGCTCTGGTCCGTCTACGCGCTGTTCATCGGCGACGCCGGCATGCCGGACATGCGCATGGCCTTCGACCTCCTCCCCGAGGCCGGCTCCGGCGCCGACGAGATCTACCTGGAGACCGCAGCGGTCGTGACGACCTTCATCCTCGCCGGGCGCTATTTCGAGGCACGCGCCAAGCGCCGCGCCGGCGCGGCGCTGAAGGCGCTGCTCGAGCTTGGCGCCAAGGACGTCGCCGTCCTCGACGCCGACGGCAAGGAGCGCCGCCAGCCCATCGAGCAGCTGCAGCTAGGAGACCGCTTCGTCGTGCGTCCCGGCGAGAAGGTCGCCACCGACGGCATCGTCGAAGAGGGCGCCTCGGCCGTCGACATGAGCATGCTCACCGGCGAATCGGTACCCGTCGAGGTCCAGCCGGGCTCCGAGGTGGCGGGGGCCACCGTCAACGCCGGCGGGCGGCTCGTCCTCCGCGCGACCAAGGTCGGTGCCGACACCGCGCTCGCACAGATAGCCGCGCTCGTCACCGACGCCCAGAGCGGCAAGGCTCCTGTTCAGCGCCTCGCCGACCGCGTCTCCGGCGTGTTCGTGCCCGTCGTCATCGCGCTGGCCTTCGCGACGCTCGGCTTCTGGCTCGGGACGGGCGAGAGCGCCACCTTCGCCTTCACCGCCGCCGTAGCCGTGCTCATCATCGCCTGCCCGTGCGCGCTCGGCCTCGCCACCCCGACGGCGCTCATGGTCGGCACCGGACGCGGGGCGCAGCTCGGCCTGCTGATCAAGGGACCGGAGGTGCTCGAATCCACGCGCAAGGTCGACACCGTCGTGCTCGACAAGACCGGCACCGTCACCACCGGCAAGATGGCGCTCGTCGAGGTCGCCGTCGCCGACGGCGTCGATCCCGGCGAGGTGCTTCGGCTGGTCGGCGCGCTGGAGGACGCTTCCGAGCACCCCATCGCCCAGGCCATCGCAAGGGCCGCCCGGGACGAGTTCGCCCTGCTGCCAGCTGCTGAGGCGTTCGGCAACCGAGAAGGCCTCGGCGTGGAAGGAGTCGTCGACGGCCACGCGGTCGTGGTCGGCCGTCCGGCTCTGCTCGGCGACTGGGCGATGCATCTGCCCCCCGAGCTCGACGCCGCACGGCTCGCCGCCGAGCAGCGCGGCCAGACCGCCGTCGCCGCCGGGTGGGATGGCCGGGCCGCCGCCGTGCTCGTGGTCGCAGACACCCTCAAGCCGACGTCGAGGGACGCCGTCGCCTCGCTCAAGGCGCTCGGGTTGCGGCCCGTCCTGCTGACGGGCGACAACGAGACGACCGCGAAGGCGGTCGCTGCCGAGCTGGGCATCGCGGAGGTCATCGCCGAGGTGCTCCCGTCCGACAAGGCCGACGTCGTCAGGCGAATGCAGGCCGAAGGCCGCGTCGTCGCGATGGTCGGCGACGGCGTCAACGACGCCCCCGCGCTGGCCCAGGCCGACCTCGGACTCGCCATCGGGACCGGCACCGACGTCGCCATCGAGGCATCGGACCTGACGCTCGTCTCCGGCGACCTGCGCGCCGCCGCGGACGCCATCCGGCTCAGCCGCGCCACGCTGCGGAACATCAAGCAGAACCTGGCCTGGGCGTTCGGCTACAACGTCGCGGCGCTGCCGCTGGCCGCCGCCGGCCTGCTCAACCCGGTGATCGCCGGAGCGGCGATGGCCCTCTCGAGCGTCTCCGTGGTCGCCAACGCGCTGCGCCTACGCCGCTTCAGGAGGCAGGCCGATGGCTTCTAGGGCCTCGGCGGGATCGTTGAACCAGCAGAAGCGGACCGCCTTGCCGTCGCGGACCGTCCAGACGTAGCCCTGGCGCCACCGGACCTCGACCCCGCTGGCGCCCGTGCCGTGGGCGGTGCCGATCACGACGACGTCGTCGCCCGCGTCGATGTAGCGCTCCGGGTCGATTCGGAAGTCCGGATAGACCTCTTTGACCTTCGCCAGGGTGCGGCGGTCGGAGCTGGTCCCGGACTCCACGGCATACGGAGGATTGACGTACTCCATGTCGGCGGCGATCAGGTCCCGCGGAGACGTGTTCTCGGTCCACGCCTGGTAGATCGCCCGGACGATCTCGACGTTCTCCTGAGACATGCTCCGGCGAGTATGGCGTTCGTTGTGCTCGATGTCCCGGGGTGAGAGGGTTGGCGCAACCCCGAGCTCATAGGAGGAGGGCCATGCCCAAGTTCCTGATCCAAGCGTCCTACAGCAGCGAGGGCGCGCGCGGGCTGCAAGCCGCCGGGGGGTCGAGCCGGCGCGAGGCGGTGAACCAGGCCGTCGAGAGCGTGGGCGGGCGGCTCGAGAGCTTCCACTTCGGCTTCGGGCAGCACGACGCCTACGTGATCGCCGAGCTGCCGGACAACGAGGCCGCCGCGGCCGTCGCGATCTCCGTCAACGCGTCCGGCGGCGCGGTGGCCGACACGATCGTGCTGCTCACGCCCGAGGAGGTCGACGCGGCGGTGGCCCGCTCGGTGGGGTACCGCGCGCCTGGCACCTGAGCGCCTACGCCTCCACGCCCTCCGGCAGCCGCCCTTCCTCCCCCAGCTTCTCGAGGTGCGCGGCCAGTGACAGGCCCGCGAACGCGCGCAGGTCCGGCGGCGCGTCGGACCAGGCCGAGTCGAGCAGCTCGTCGGCGGTTCGCAGGCCGGCGTCGAGAGCCTCTACCAGCCGCTGCTCGCGCTGGAGGCGGTGGGCGAGGTACTCGTCGAGCTTGGCGGCCGGGGCCCAGACGTAAGGGCCGTGGCCCGGGCAGAGCACGTCGAGCGCCAGCGTGCGCAGGCGCCGCAGCGAGTCCAGGTAGGCGGACAGGGAGCCCTCTCCCGGCGCGATGAAGACGCTGCCGGTGCCGAGCACGGTGTCGCCGGTGAAGCAGACCCGCCCCAGCAGCAGGCAGACGCTGTCCTTGGAGTGGCCGGGAGTGGCGAGCGCCCGGAAGGGCCCGGCCCGCTCGCCCTCGCCGGGTGTGTGCACGGGCACGCCGAGCAGCTCGGCGCCCTCGGAGTGGTCGGCGTGCCCGTGGGTCAGCACCACACCCTCGATGCCGTCGCCGGCGGCCGCTCGCACGGCCTCTATGTGAGCGGGGTCCCGCGGCCCCGGATCCACGACCCAGCCCGCGGCCACGTAGGTGTTCGTGCCGTCGAGCGTGAGCGGGGAGGCGTTCGGCGCGCGCACCCGCACCACGCCCTCCGGATCCTGATCAGAACGCTCCACGACGATCGTTGTATACAGCGCAGACCCTGAGCGAAGTACTCTGGACTCGGGTTGGGCTCGCAAACCCACACGGGAGCGGTGCGCCACGGGCGCGGGGTGTTCCTGCTCTCGCTCGTGGCCGTATGCGCCGTCGCGGCGCTTGACCTCGCCCTCGGCGAGGAGACGGTGCTGGTCGAGCTGCTCCTGATCGGGCCGGTCGTGGCGGCCTTCGGGGCAAGCCCCACCCAGACCGCCATCGTGGCCCTGTTCGCGCTCGCGCTCGCGATTCCGCTCGGCCTGGCGAGCGACACCTTCGGCTCGGCGGACCACGTCGCCGGGCTCGCCGCCGTGGGCCTCGTCGGCGGCCTCGCGGTGGGCATCGCGCGCCTGCGCTCCGACCGCGAGCGCGACGCCGCCCGGCTCTCGGTGCAGTTCGGGGTCGCGCGCGTGCTGGCCGAGGCTGACTCGCTCGAAGCCGCCGGGCCCGAGCTGCTGCAGGCGATCGGCGCGCCGCTGGGCTGGGACGTCGGCCAGGTCTGGGAGGCCCGCGGCCGCGGCGCCCTCCGGCCGGTGGCGAGCTGGACCGCCGAGGGCTTCTCGGCGCCCGAGTTCGAGGAGGCGACGCGCCAGCTCGTCATGACTCCCGGGTTCGGGCTGCCGGGCGCCGTCTGGGACAGCGGCCTGCCCGCCTGGTTCGCGAACGTGCTCGAGACCGACACGTTCACGCGGGCGGAGTCGGCTGGCAGGGCGGGCCTGCGCGGCGCGCTCGCCTTTCCGATCCACACCGGCGGCGAATGCGTGGCCGTCATCGAGTTCTTCTCGCGCGAGCAGCGCGAGCCCGACCCGGACCTGCTCGTGCTGACCGACGCGCTCGGCTCGCTGATCGGCGAGTTCGTCGAGGGCGTCCGCGCGGCGGAGAAGGTCAGGCAAAGCGAGGCACGCAAGTCCGCGGTCCTGGCCTCCTCGCTGGACGGCGTGATCACCATCGACCACGGCGGCTACATCGTCGAGTTCAACCGTGCCGCCGAGCAGATCTTCGGGCGCTCCGCCGCCGAGGCGGTGGGGTCCGAGCTGGCCGAGATCGTGATCCCGCAGGCGCTGCGCGACCGCCACAGGGAGGCCCTGCGGCGCGTCGTCTCGACCGGCGAGTCCACGCTGCTCGGCCAGCGCGTCGAGCTGAGCGGGATGCGCGCCGACGGAACGGAGTTCCCGGTGGAGCTGGCGATCAACCTGATCGCCGGCACGGAGCCGCCCATGTTCACCGGCACGGTGCGCGACATCACCGACCGCCAGGCCGCCGAGACCGAGCGCGAGGAGCTGCTGCGCCTGGAGCAGCTCGCGCGGCTCGACGCCACCGAGGCGCGCGACCAGCTGCAGGCGATCCTCAGCGGCGTGGCCGACGCGGTCACGGCCCAGGCGCCCGACGGCGAGCTCCTGTTCGCGAACGACGCGGCGCTGCGCCTGCTCGGCTTCGAGACGATCGAGGAGCTGCTCTCGTCGCCGCCCGAGTGGATCCTGGACCGCTTCGAGATCCTCGACGAGCGCGGCGAGCCGCTGGCGATGGAGCGCTTGCCGGGGCGCCGCGCGCTCGCCGGCGAGGAAGGCGCCGAGGAGGTCGTGCGATTCCGCCTGCGCGCCACCGGAGAGGAGCGCTGGTCCGCGGTCAAGGCCACTCCGATCTTCAACGAGGACGGTTACGTGACCATGGCGATCAACGTGATCGAGGACATCACGACGCACAAGCGAGCCGAGCGCTCGCAGCGCTTCCTGTCCAACAGCAGCGCCCTGCTGGGCGCCTCCCTCGAGCCGTCTGAGGTGCTCGGCCAGGTGGCCACGCTGGCCGTCCCCGAGGTGGCGGACTGGGTCGCCGTGCACATGATCGGCGACTCGGAGATCGAGCTCGTCGCGCTCGCCCACCGCGACGAGGAGCGCCTGCAGCGGGCCCAAGAGCTCGACCGCGAGTTCCCGACGCCACGTGACGCCCCGCGCGGGGTGGCGAACGTGTTGCGCACGGGCCGCTCCGAGCTGTATCCGGACATCCCACGGATCGAGCCCGTGACCGAGGACGAGCGCTCGCGGGCCGAGCACGTCCGCCAGTTCGGGATGCGCTCCGCGCTGGTCGTGCCGATGATCGCGCGCGGCAAGACGCTCGGCGCGCTCACGCTCGCCACCGACCAGTCGGGGCGGCGCTTCGACGAGCACGATCAGGAGCTCGCCGAGGAGCTCGCTCGGCGCTGCGCCACCGCCGTCGACAACGCGCGGCTGTTCTCGGAGCGCGCCTACATCGCCCGCACGCTGCAGCAGAGCCTGCTGCCCGCCGAGCTGCCCGACATCCCGGGGTTCGAGGCCGCGGCGCGCTTCCGTCCGACCGGGCAGGGCAACGAGGTCGGCGGCGACTTCTACGACCTCTTCGAGACCGGCGGGCGCGGCTGGACCGTGGTGATGGGCGACGTCTGCGGCAAGGGCCCCGACGCAGCCGCCATCACGGCGCTGGCGCGCTACACCCTGCGCGCCGCCGCGATGCGCGAACGGCTCCCGAGCCGCAGCCTCGGCGTGCTGAACGAGGCGCTGCTGCGCCAGCGCGACGACCGCCGCTTCTGCACGGTCGCCTACGCCTACCTGGAGCCGCTCGACGAGGGCGCGCGCGTCGGGTTCGCGAGCGGCGGCCATCCGCTGCCGCTGCTGCTGCGCGTCGACGGCACCGTCGAGCTGGTGGGTGAGCCCGGCACGCTGCTCGGCGTGCTGCCCGACCCGCGCTTCGAGGACTGCTCCGTGTCGCTCGGACCGGGGGACGCCCTGATCTTCTACACGGACGGCGTCATCGAGGGCCGCGGCACCCGGCACACGCTCGACGAGGAGGGCCTGGCGAAGCTCGTGGCGACCTGCGCCGGAGGCGGCGCGGACACGATCGCGTCACGCGTCGAGGATGCGGCGGTGGCGGCCCAGGACGGCAGCCCGCGGGACGACATAGCGGTGCTCGTACTGCGGGTGGCCGCCTGATGGCCCCCGGCACCTGCAAGAAAGTACCCGCCGAAGCGGGCGTTATGTTGCGCTCTCCTAGCCTTTGGGTACACCAGGGGAAGTACGGCCCCATCACCTCACCAGGGCCATCGTTGCATCACACACGCGGAACGGGAGAACGCGAATCGCCACAGAATTCGGCATGGCGGCGCGGGCGAATGCCCTGCGCTGGGGTTCCCCAGGACAGGCGCCGATGAGCTCCAGCACTCCCAGCGTGGACGATGGCATCTCCCTGCGCCTGCCGGGCGGACCCGAGGCCGCCGCTCGGGCACGCCGAGCGCTCTCGAAGCTGCGCGCCGACATCGACCCGCCGCTGATGGAGACGCTGCGCCTGCTCGTGACCGAGCTGGTGTCCAACAGCGTCCGCCACGCACACTCCGAGACCGTCGTCCTGAAGGTCCTCGTCGGCCGCTCCGCAGTCTGGACCGAAGTCACCGACGAGGGACCCGGCTTCGACCCCGCCGACACCGACATGCGCTCCGACAGCACCGGCTGGGGCCTGTTCCTGGTCGAGCGCCTGGCGCACCGCTGGGGCGTCAACCAGGACAACAGCGCCACACGGGTCTGGTTCGAGCTCCTGCGCGGGTGAGCAGCCGGGGATGACAGCCGGGGGCTCACGCCCCCGGACCCCCGCTGATTCCTGGCCGGTTTGCTGCCCGCGCCGGGCTCGCGCCGCCCGGGCCCCCGCTGATCTCTGGCCGGCTTGCTTGGCTGCGCCGGGCTCGAGCCTCCGGCCCTCGCCGGGCGGTGGGCGGCCAGCGTCGCGCATATGACGCAAACCACAGCCCACCGCCGCCGCCTGGCCGGCTGCCGTTGGCTCGCTAGATCGGCAGCGCCGCTCCGCCGCCGTTTCCCCCATCGCCGAGCAGCGCGGCTAGCAGCGCGGCCGCGACCAGCAGCAGCACCGACGGGACGAGCAGCAGGGCAACCACCAGCTGGATCTTCGGGCCCGCCCGTGCCGCGTGCTCGCGTGCGTGGCGAGCCAGCGCGAAGCGCGCGTCGCGCGACTGTGCCGCGAGCGTGTCCGCGAGCGGCGCGCCGTGGCGCCGGGCTCGGTCCAGCGCGGAGACGAGCGCCCTGATCTCCGGCAGGGGCGTGCGGGCAGCCATCCCGGCCAGCGCCCGCTCCAGCGGGACGCCGAGCGCCACCTGCCGCCCGACCGCGCGCCACTCGGCCGCGAGCGGCCCGTGCGTCCGCGCTCCCACCCTGAGCAGCGCCTGCGCCAGCGAGCCGCCGGCCTCGATCCCAACCCGCAGCAGGTCGAGCAGCGCCGGCAGGTCGCGCCGCACGGCTCTGGCGCGCTCCGCCGCCCGGCGCGCGAGCCAGGCATCCGGCGCCAGGAAGCTGGCCACCGGCCCCGCGGCGAACAGCGCCACGCCGAGCCGGCCCGGTGCCGCGGTCCACAGCGCCGCAGAGCAGATGCCGCCGGCGGCGGCAGCCGCCAGCTTCGCCGCCATCAGCTCGCGCGGGCCCAGGCCGCCGGGCGTGCCAGCGGCAGCGATCCGCCGCTCCAGGGATGACAGCCGGGGGCTCACGCCCCCGGACCCCTCCTGATTCCTGGCCGGTGGCGGTGTGGTGGCCGTCTGCAGCCCCGCCCCGGCCCGTACGAGCAGCCGCAGCAGCGCGGGTCCGCGCTCACCGCGCGCGCCGCCGCGCTGCACCCACCCGCGCGGCAGCGCCGCGAGCAGCAGGCCGCAGCCGGCGACCGTCAGCGCCGCGGCCAGCCCGGCGAGCGCCGCCGCCGCGCTCATCGGGCGCTCACCATCGCACCCTCCCGAGCCGGTGGACCAGGACCGCCGCGAGCGCCTGCAGGAACAGCGCGATGCCGACCAGCCAGGCGGTCACGAACGAACCCCAGAGGCCGAGCATCCAGCCCGGGCTCGCCAGCTCTGCCAGCAGCGCGCCGCCCACCGGCAGCGCCACGACCAGCACGCCGGTGAAGCGCGCCTGCGCCGTCGCCGCGCGCAGCTCCCCCTCCAGCCGCGACAGCTCCTCCATCGTGCGGGCGGTCTCGCGCAGCAGCCGCGCGAGGTCGCCGCCGGCGCGGCGCTGGAGCACGCAAGCGGCCACCACCGTGTCGAGCCGGTGCGAGCGGACGCGTGCGCGCATCGCCTCGAGCGCCTCGTCGGTGCCTGCGCCGGCGGCCAGCTCCGCGGCGGCGCGGCGCAGCTCGTGCCCGGCGGCCCCGCCGACCGAGTGCGTGGCCTCCCCCAGCGCACCGCGCAGCGAGTGCCCTCCGGCGAGCGCATCCGCGACCGCGAGCGCCAGCTCCGGCACACCGGCGTCGACGGCCCGGCGGAAGCGCTCCCGCCGCGCGCGCAGCAGCCGCGCCACGAGCCAGGGTCCGCCCGCGCCGAGCACCACGCCGGCCAGCGGACCGGCGACCAGCCAGCCGACCAGGAGCGCGAGCGCAGCGCCGGACAGCAGCAGCCGCCGGCGCTCGGCCACGCCCGGATCGCGGCCCTCACGCCCGAGCGTCACCACCGCGTCCGCCAGGGCGGCGACACCGCGCGCGGCGCCGCTGCCACGCGCCGCCAGCATCCCGCCGAGCAGGTCCCGCAGGGCGAGCGCGCCGGCGGTTCCGGCCACCGCCGCCAGGGACACGGCCGCGCTCACCCTGGCCCCTCGCGGCGCAGCCGCGCCAGCCGCCCGGCCAGCCGCCCACCCGCCGGAGCGCGCGGCTCGCCGCCGCGCCGGTAGAGCTCGCGCACCCCAGCGCCGCTGGCCGCCCGCACCACCTCGGTCACGGACTCGACCGCCCGCGAGCCGTCCGCCAGTCGGGCCTGGTGGACGATCAGGTCGAGCGCCCTGGCCGCCTGCTCCCGGACCGCGGAGTGCGGCAGGCCCACCCCCGCCATCAGCGCCAGCGTCTCGACCCGGCGCAGCGCGTCCTCGGGCGAGTTGGCGTGCACGGTCGTCAGCGAGCCGTCGTGGCCGGTGTTGAGCGCCTGCAGCATGTCGAGCGCCTCGGCCCCGCGGACCTCGCCCACGACGATGCGATCCGGCCGCATGCGCAGCGCGTTGCGGACGAGCTGGCGGATCGTCACCTCCCCGCGCCCCTCGAGGTTCGCGGGCCGCGCCTCGAGGCGCACCACGTGGCGCTGGCGCAGCCGCAGCTCGGCGGCGTCCTCGATCGTCACGATCCGCTCCTCGCCGGGGATCGCCCCCGAGAGCGCGTTCAGGGTCGTGGTCTTGCCCGAGCCGGTGCCGCCGCTGACGAGGATCGACGCGCGCGCGGCCACGCACACGGCGAGCAGCTCGGCCAGCGCCGCCGGCAGCGTCCTGTTCGCGACGAGCTGGCGCAGCGAGAACCCCTCGCGCCGGAAGCGCCGCACGGTCAGGCACGGTCCCGACAGCGACAGGGGCGGGATCACCACGTGGACGCGCGACCCGTCCGGCAGCCGCGCGTCGCACAGCGGCGAAGCTTCGTCCACCCTCCGCCCCAGCGGCGCCAGCACACGCTCGATCGCGTGCATCAGCTCCGCTTCACCCGTGAACTGTACGCCCGCCCGCTCGAGCTTTCCAGCGCGTTCGACGTACACGGCGCGCGGGCCGTTGACCATCACCTCGTCCACCGACGGGTCGGCCAGCAGCGGCTCCAGCGGCCCCAGGCCGGTCGCCAGCAGCACCACCCGCTCACACAGCTGCGCGCGCTCGGCCTCGGGCAGCGCCGCCGCCTCGCGCTCGACCAATTCGCGCACCTCGTCCTCCAGCGCGCCGCCCGCGGCGCCGTCACGGGCACGCTCGACCAGCCGCACGCGCAGCGCCTCCGCGAGCTCGTCCAAGGCCTCCACGACCAGGCGAAGGCCGGAGGACTGCGGATTCGCCCCCTAGGTGCTCAGAACCAGCGCGCCACGTGCCGCGAAAGCTTGAAGCCGTGCTCGTTGCGCGTATTCACGCAGCGGACCCCGTTCCGGCGGCTGACGCAGCGGAAGCGCCCGCGGCTGATGTCATCGCCGTAGCCGAGCACGCGCTGGCCGCCGAGGACGGTGTCCCCGGCGCACGTGAATCGTGCGCTGCCGCGCCGGCTGACGACCAGCCCGTTGCCCCAGTCCACCGGGCACGAGGCCGGCTTGGGCGGCGGCGTCCAGGCCTTCTCGCTGATGTCGCAGCGCGCCACCGACTTCGAGATGACGCAGCCGATGTTCCCCGACGGCGTCTTGAAGAACGTGGCGGCGCTCGCGGGCGCGGCAACCACGAGCGATGCCGCCAGCGCGACGACCAGCGCCCTCATCGGACCTGCACCCATCGCGCCTTCGACGGCGCCCCGTTCTCACCGGACACGAACAACATGTACCAGCCCGAAGGCAGCAGTCCTGCCCCCTCGGGGATTCCGAGCTCGACGCCGTCGCCGTCGCGAGTGAGCTCGAGCGCGACCGACCGCTGCTCCACGTCGGTCACGTGCGTGACCGCGCTCGGGCGCACCAGCCGCGCGGACCGGATCTTCCCCGCGTCCGGGGTGGCGAAGCGAGCGGTCTTGCCGCGCACGACCTGCTCGGGCCCGTCGGTGATCCGCGGGCGCTCGCCCTTGAACAGGTACGGAGGCGAGTAGATCTCGATGCGCTTCTCGAACTTCCCGGGGATGTTGTCGCCGGCATCGGAGAAGAGCGGGTCGCTTCCGAGCGTGATCACCCGGCCGTCGGGCAGCAGCAGCGCCTCGGAGTGGTAGTTGCGCCCCACCGAGGGATCGGCCATGCGGGCCATGCCGCCCGACTTCGGGTCGTAGATCTGGCAGATCAGCTGATCGCTCCCGCCCCTGCCCCTGTAACGCCTAGAGCCGCCCGAGATGACGACCTTGTCGTCAGGAGTGATGACCATGTTCGGGTAGCGCACGGGCTGCTCGAGGTCAGGGCCCGGCTCGAACCGCGGCTTGGCCTCGCGCAGGTCGATCACGTCGGTGCGCGCCGTGGACTTGTCGGACTCGCCGATCCCTCCGCCCCCGGCAACCATGTAACGCTGGTCCTGCGCCGGGGGCAGCATCACGCTGCCGCTGGTCTCGGTCAGCGTGGGCTCGCGCAGACCGGGGACCTTGCGGAACGAGTTGTCGTCGAGGTCCCAGATGCCGGGGTCGCGACCGACCTTGTGGGAGCCGAAGCCGGAGTTGCTGCCGGTGTAGAAGAGGTCGCCGCTCGGCATCAGGTAGAGCGACGGATAGGTCGGGAAGGTGCGCTTGAGCTGGGGCTGGTCGGTCCAGCGCTTGGTCGCCGGGTCGTAGATCTCGTTGTGGCCATCGATGATGCGGCCGTACTCGTCCAGCCCCGAGATCGACAGCACGCGTCCGTCCTCGAGCCCGACGAGCGTCGGGTACCAGCGCGCGAGCGTCATGTTGTCGACGCGCTCGTACTTCTCGGTCTCCGGGTCGAACAGGTACGACTTCTCGTCGCCGCCGTACTCCTGCTTCTCGCGCGTGAGCGAGGTCGCGAAACCGTAGAGGTTGTCGCTGTCGTGGTCGCTTCCGGTGATCGTGAACTGGGTCGGCCGGTCCACGATCGGGGCGTCGCCCTCGTCCACCGCCTCCACCCAGGCGTCGATCGAGCTGGCGGTCACGACCGCCCTGCCGTTCTTGAGGATCTCCTTGGCGGCCGGCTGGACCACCACCTCGCGAAGCGTGCGGAAGGCAACCCCGGCCGGCGACACGAACTCGGTTCCCTTCGGCAGCGTCACCACAGCGCCGTCGGGCGACTCGTTCTTGATCGCCATCACGCCCGCGGCGCGCTTGACGTCCTCCTTCAGCACCTCGTAGCGCTTCGTCCCGCCGGCGATCAGCAGCTTGCCGTCGGGCAGGAAGGCGTGGCCGGCGCAGAACATGTCGCTCGGCGTGTGGATGCGCTTGAACTTGCCGGTGTCCGGATCCCACAGCAGGCTCTCGAACTTGCCCGCGTCGAACTTCTTCCGGTCGTTGCCGGAGCCGGCGATGATGAGGACCTTGCCGGTGCGCAGCAGCGCCGCGTGCAGCGCGTTCACGCGCAGGCGCTCGGGCACGTGGAGCCTCGACCAGTGGCCGGCGCGCTCCTTGTAGCCGTGGCTGTTGATCTTGTAATCGAGCAGGGCCTCGCGACCCGCCGAGACGAGCGTCGGTCCGTTGACTGCGATCAGGCCTCCGGCGACCGCGAGGGTCAGCAGAGCCTTGACGATGCGCTGCTTGGCTCGGCTGCTCATGCCTCAACCCGATCGAAGATCTGCCAGGTCAGCTCGGTCTGCTCTCCGGCCTCGGGCTCATGGCCCTCGGGGCGCAGGCGCTCGCCGCGCCGTGCGGGCGCGGCCCCGTCCCGGCGCGCCGGCTGGGGCTTGTCGAAGTGCACGATGATGTGCTCCTTGCGGCGCGCGGCCTTCTCGGGCCCCGCCGGCTCGCCGGCCGGCTCCGGCTCGTGCCGCACCGGCCGCGACCGCTCGAAGCGCCGCG
This sequence comes from Thermoleophilaceae bacterium, assembly GCA_034664085.1. Lineage (GTDB taxonomy): Bacteria > Actinomycetota > Thermoleophilia > Solirubrobacterales > Thermoleophilaceae > JACVRW01. The sequence continues at coordinate 70,355 of JAXDII010000080.1, read as the reverse complement.
GGTCCTGCTGCTCGTCGGTCACCGGAGCGCGGCGGTCGAAGCGCACGTGCTCATGGCGCTTGCGCCGCTCGAACCGCGGCGGGCTGCCCCAGGTCTCCTCGCGCTGCTCCTCGCGGGCCGGCTCGGGCTTCTTGGCCGGCTGACGACTCGCGGGCTTGGGCTTGGCCTTCGCCTTCGGGGTGGCCTTGGCACGCTGGGGCTGCTTCTTCGCCTTCGCCGGCTGGCGCTTCTGCGCGCTTGCGGCCTTGGGCGCCTCGACGGCCTGCTCGGCCTCGGCCGCGACGGACTCGGCGGCCTTCGCAGCCTTGGCCGCCGCAGCCGCCTTCTCGGCCTTGAGCGCCCTGGCCTCCTTGGCCTTGAGCGCCCGGGCGCGCTTCTGGGCCTCGACCGCCGCGGCGGCCTCGGCCACCTTGGCCGCCTCTGCCGCCTCTGCGGCCTCTGCGGCCCTGGCCACCTTCGCCGCCCGCTCGGCCTTGAGCGCCTCCGCGCGCTGCTGGGACTTGGCCACCGCAGCCTCCTGCGCGGCCTTCAGCGCCTCGTCGCGCTTCTTGGCCTTGAGCGCGGCAGCGGCCTTCGCCGCCTCGGCCGCCCCGGCAGGCGCCGCGGCAGGCGCCGCGGCGCGCGCGGGCGTCGCCGCCGGCGCCATCTTCTTCCCGGTCCGGCCGGAGGGCTTCGCCGGCTCGGGCTTTTCAGCCCGAGCCGGATCCGCCTTCTTCACGACCCGGACCGGTGTGGGCTGCGTCTGGACGCGTGCCGGCTCTGGCCCCTCAGCCCGCACCGACTCGCGCTTGATCTCAGCCCTCACCGTCTGTGGGCGCTCCTCGCGCCTCGAAATCTCCTTCTCCATCCGCGCCCTCTCGACGCGCCAGATCGCCACCGGAAGCAGGCACACGACCAGCGATGCGATCGACCACGCGCGCATCGACATGTGGTGATGCCCGAGCACGAACGACAGCATCAGCGGCACCCCGAACACCCCGGCCCAGATCAGGTGCTTGCGGAACGTGAGGATCGTGTCGCGCGTGCTGGCGTCGCCCTTCGGGGTCGTCACGAACCCGCCGGTCCGCCGCAGCAGCACCGCCGCCAGCGACGCCGCGTAGATCGGCGCCGACAGCGCCGAGATCAGCATCCCCGCCACTCCGGCGGACCCCGTCTTCTCGTGCGGGCTCACGTTGTGCCTGCGGTTGAAGAAGTAGAGGCCGACCTGCAGCGCGGCCGCGTCCACGTAGAGCATCAGCCACAGGTGCGCGGGCACCACCACGCCGCCGGCGCCGAGCGTGAAGTACAGGATCGCATTGACCGCACCGAGCACCCACGCGATGGCGGCGGTCGGGTAGTAACAGGTGAGCAGCGCGTAGTGCACCAGCGCGCGCGGCCCGAGCCGGGGCCCCATCTGCCAGAACCGGCGGGCCAGCACCTCGTCGGTGCCGCGCGACCAGCGGTCCTGCTGGCTGAAGTAGTCGGTGAACGAGGCCGGTCCCTCGCCAACGGCCACCACGTCGGGCGTGTACACCGACGTCCAGCGCTTCGACGTCTCGGGGTTCCGGCTGGCGTGGAAGACGAGGCTGGTCGCCATGTCCTCGGTGATCGAGTCCTGGAACCCGCCGATCTGCTTCAGGGCGCTCACGCGCAGCGCGTTGTTGGTCCCCACCAGCATCGGCGTGCGCGAGCGGTTGCCGGCGCGCTGGAGCAGCGAGTGGAACAGGAACTGCTGCGACTCGGCGGCGCGCACGATGAAGCCCTGGTAGTTGCCGTACACCTGCGGGCCGACGACGAACGCGACGTCCGGGTCGCGGAAGTACCCGAGGAAGCGCTCCGCGAAGTTCGCGAGCGGCACGTGGTCGGGGTCGACGCCGAGCATGAAGTCGTACTGCTCGCCGTGCGCCTCCAGCCACGCGTTGTAGTTGCCGTGCTTGCTCTTCGCCTTGTTCGGGCCGGACGGCTCGTTCCAGCGCTCGACCCCGCGCCGGGTGAAGTGGTTGACGCCGAGCTCGGCGCACAGCGCCTTCACCTCGTCGTCGTCGCCCTCGTCGAGCAGCCAGACGTCGAGCTGTCCGTGGTGGCGGATCTGAAGGGCTGCCTCGAGCGTCGGGCGGACCAGGTCCAGCGACTCCGCCTGCGGGACGATCGTCGTCAGGAAGGCCACCCTCTGCCCCGCCGCCGGACGCACGGGGACCGGGTCGCGCGCCAGCAGCGTCGCGCGGCAGAGCGTCGCGACGTTGAGGAAGGCGAACCAGCCGATGATCCCGGTGGTCACCGTCATCGCGATCGAGGCGGTGTTCACCACCACGTCGTCGCCGAGGTGCGGCCAGTGGCTCGGCAGCATCAGCCACGCGAGGAAGCCGCCGACGAACAGCAGCGCGGTGAGCACCAGCAGCGAGCTGCGAACGGGGCGCGAGCCGTCGAGCCGGCGGTACTGCACGCGGTATGGCCGCCCGGCGGGCGGATCAGTGAGGGGGCCAGCTATGCGGCTGGTGCGCTCGTAGTCGTACGAGGGGGTTTTAGGCATGGGTCAGCAGTCCGGGTCGCGGGTTCGGTGAAGCCGACCCCGCGTTGGGCGGGGTCGAAGGGGGCCAGAGATAAGGGTCGGAGCCCCTCCTGCCGCAAGCGGCGAGGAGAGTTCGGCGGCTGCCGAAGAAAAAGTGCTCTCGACTTTCGTATAACGGTCTTGGCTACCCGTCAAGCACTTCAGCCGAGATTCGACAACTTCGTTTCGCCGGCGCGGGCGTCCAGTTGGCGCGCGGGTCCGAACGCCTCGGTCTATCCTCGACCGCGTGTGGGCGGGACATGCACGTCGCCGGGGGGCGCTCCTAGCCCTTGCTCTTGCAGCCGCGTTCGCGGCTGTGGCCGGCTGCTCGTCCGACGACACGTCGGCGCCCGCACGCGAGCCCGCCCAGCCGTCCGAGGCCGCGCAGCAGAGCGCCAATCCGCTGGTGGGCCAGTCCCTCTACGTGGATCCCCAGAACCCCGCCGCCCTGCAGGCAGCGCGCTGGCGCTCGCAGGGCAGGACTGAGGACGCCGCCGCGGTCGAGCGCCTGGCGAAGCGCCCGACGGCCGTCTGGCTCGCCGACGGGAGCAACGTCACCACCCGCGTCCGCGAGGTGACCGAACGGGCCACCGCCGCGGGACGCACCGCCCTGCTGGTGGCCTACCACGTGCCGGGCCGCGACTGCGGCAGCTACTCGGCGGGCGGCTCCGGCTCGTCCGGCGAGTACCGCGGCTGGGTGCGCGCGTTCGCGCGCGGCCTGGGCGACCGCCGGGCCACGGTCATCCTCGAGCCCGACGCCATCCCGCAAGCCGTCGAGGAGGGCTGCCTGGGCCCGGCCGACACGGCAGACCGCTACTCGCTGCTGCGCTACGCCGTCACGACGCTCGGGAAGCTGCCCAAGGTGGCCGTCTACCTCGACGCCGGCAATCCGGGCTGGATCCGGCCCGCCACGCGCCTGGTGGGGCCACTGCGCCGGTCGGGCATCGCCGCCGCCGACGGCTTCGCGCTCAACGTGAGCAACTTCTACCGGACGCGCACGGTGATCCGCTACGGGCGTGCGCTCTCGCGCCGGCTCGGCGGCGCCCACTTCGTGATCGACACCAGCCGCAACGGGAACGGGCCGAGCGTCCAGGACGACGCCGGCGGGCCCAAGTGGTGCAATCCCCCTGGCCGTGCGCTCGGCAGCGACCCCACCACGAGGACCGGCCAGCCGAAGGTCGACGCCTACCTGTGGGTCAAGGAGCCCGGCGTGAGCGACGGCTCGTGCCGCCGCGGGGCGCCGCCCGCCGGCCACTGGTGGCCCGAGTACGCGCTCCAGCTCGTCCGCAACGGCTGACGCCATGGACCTGACGCTCCTCCCCCTCGACCGGCCCACCGAGACGCGCACGTTCGAGAAGGGGCGCTTCGAGGTCTACGAGGTCGGGCCGATGACGCTTGGCCGGGCCACGTACGAGCCCGGCTGGCGCTGGTCGGAGCACGTCGGGGCGGCCAGCGGGGAGAGCCTCTGCCAGGTCGAGCACGTGGGACTCGTGGTGTCCGGCGCCGCCGCGGTGAAGATGGAGGACGGGACCGAGCGCGTGATGCGGGAGGGCGAGCTGTTCTACGTCCCGCCCGGCCACGACAGCTGGGTCGTGGGCGACGAGCCGTACGTCTCGCTGCACGTCATGGGCAGCGAGAGCTACGCCGCCGAGTAGGCGCCGTGCGCCTGCACGACAACCCCTCCTCGGGCAACTGCTACAAGGTCCGGCTGCTGCTCGCCCAGCTCGGCCTGCCCTACGAGCGCGTGCACACCGACATCTTCGCCGGCGCCTCGCAGACCGAGGAGTTCGCGCGCCTCAACCCCGCCCGCCAGGTGCCCGTGCTCGAGCCCGACGAGGGCGAGCCGCTGCCCGAGTCGAACGCCATCCTCGTCCACCTCGCCGAGGGCACCGGCCTGCTCCCCGGCGATCCCGCGGCACGCGCGCAGGCACTGCGCTGGCTCTTCTTCGAGCAGTCGGAGATCGTCCCGAGCATCGCGGGGCTGCGCTTCCGCGTCGGCATTGGCCGGCTCGCGCCCGGCGACCGCGACTTCGAGCGCCGCCACGCGGCCGGCGCCAAGGCGCTGCGCGTGCTGGACGAGCGGCTGCGCTCCCAGCCGTTCCTGGCCGGCGAGCGCTACTCGATCGCCGACATCTCCGTGTACGCGTACGTCCACGTGGCGGGCGAGGCGGGCCTGGACCTGTCCGGCTACCCCGCCGTGCAGGACTGGATCGCCCGAGTGGAGGCCACGCCCGGCCACATGGACGACCTCCGGCCGATCCCCCGGCCTGAGTAGTGCCGCGCGCCGGCGGGTAGCGGAGAGGCATGCCGCGCTCGATCTGGAACGGCACGATCAGCTTCGGCCTCGCCTACGTGCCGGTGAAGCTCTACTCGGCCACCGAGTCGAAGACCGTCCGCTTCCACGAGGTGCACGTGAGCGACGGGGCCAAGATCGAGCACAAGCGGATCTGCTCGAAGGAGGACAAGGAGGTTCCGTTCAAGGAGGTCGTCAAGGGCTACGAGATCTCCCCCGGCGAGTACGTCGTGCTCGAGAAGGACGAGATCAAGGCCGCGGCGGGCGCCCGCGGCAAGGTCATCGAGATCGAGGACTTCGTGCCGGGGGGCGAGATCGACCCGATCTTCTTCGAGAAGACCTACTACGTCGGCTGTCGCGACGACGCGGAGGCGTACCTGGTCTTCCGCGCCGCGCTCGAGCGGACGGGCCGCGTCGGGATCGGCCGCTTCACGTTCCACGACCGCGAGTACCTGGCCGCGTTGCGGTCACTCGACGGGGTGCTGGCGCTGCACACGATGCGCTTCCACGACGAGATCGTCGAGGCCGACGACCTGGAGGCCGGCAAGCCCGGCAAGGGCCCATCCAAGCGCGAGGTGGAGATGGCCGGCCAGCTCGTGAAGTCCCTGCACCGCAAGTTCGACCCCACCGAGTACGAGGACACCTACCGCGAGGCCGTGCTCGACCTGATCCAGCGCAAGGCCAAGGGCGAGGACCTGGGACCCGCCGAGCCCGAGCCCGAAGAGGAGCCCACCGACCTCACGGCGGCGCTTCAGGCCAGCCTCGGCAAGGGGTCCTGACCGTGCCGCGCACGCTCTGGAACGGCTCGCTCTCCTTTGGACTGGTCAACGTGCCCGTCAGCCTGACGAGCGCGGCGCGCGACCTGGACCTGCACTTCCGGCAGCTGCACGGCAAGGACGGCGCGCCGATCGAGCAGCGCCGCTTCTGCTCCAAGGAGGACGTGGAGGTGCAGTGGGAGGAGGTGGCGCGCGGGTTCGATCTCGACGGGAAGCAGGTGATCCTCACGGACGCCGAGCTGGCCTCGGTCCAGCCGCGCAAGACGCGCACGATCGACATCGAGGCGTTCGTCGACATCGAAGAGGTCGACCCGATCTACTTCGACCACCCGTGGTACCTGCTCCCGTTCGGCGAGAGCGAGGGGACGCTGCGGGCCTACCAGCTGCTCGTGAAGGTGATGGAGAGCACCGACCGCGCGGCGCTCGGGCGGTTCGTGATGAGGACCAAGGAGTACCTGGTGCTCGTCCGCCCGCGCGGCGGCCTGCTGTCGCTCACCACCATGCTGTTCCACGACGAGGTACGACCGGCCGATGGGATCGCCCCCGGGGGCCGCAAGCCCGCCAAGAAGAAGGTCGACCAGGCGGTGGCGGTGATTGAGGCGCTGTCCGTGGACTGGGACCCCGAGCGCTACACCGACTGCTACCGGGAGCGCCTGACCCGGGTCGTGAAGGCCAAGCAGGAGGGCGAGACGGTCAAGGCGCCCTCCGAGCCGAAGCAGCCGAAGCCCGCGCCCGACCTGATGGCCGCGCTGGAGGAGACGCTCGCCGGGATGAAATCCGGCGGCGGCAAGGGCGCGACGCGCAAGCGCAAGGCGACGGCGCGCTAGTCCGGAAAGCTCTCGGGCCGCTCGACCGCGCGCCGGTGGAGCTCGTCGTCGATGTTGTGCCCGGTCACCAGCAGGACGGCCGGCCCGGCGGGAGGATCGACCTGGTCCAGGGCGGCGAGTGCGGCCGCCGCCGAGCCCTCGACCCGCATGCCTGCCGCCGCGAAGTCCCCCACCGCCCGGGCGATCGCGCGCTCGGACACCTGCACGAACGGCGTGGCGAGCCGCGCCAGCTCGGCAACCGCCAGCGGGACCGCCACGCGCACCGCCAGGCCGTCGGCGAACGTGGCGCTGTCGTCGCAGTCAACGGGCCGCCCAGCCTCCACGCTCAGCGCCATGACCGGCGCGGCCTTGGAGACCACGCCCAGCGCGCCGGGGCCGCCAAGCCCGCGGGCGACCCCGATCAGCAGCGCGCCGTTGCCCACCGGCACCGCGACGAGCGCCGGACGCTCGCCGAGCTGCGCGACGATCTCGCTCCCGATCGCCGCATAGCCGTCGAACTGGGCCGGCTCGGCGCCGTCCTCGAAGAACGGCACACGCTCCCGCTCGGCGTGGGCGCGCGCCGCGTCCTTCGCCCCGTCGACGTCGGCGCCCGCGTGGCGCAGCTCGGCGCCGAGCTGCTCGAGCAGGTCGAGCTTGGCCCGGCTCGCCTGCTCGGGCACGTAGACGACCGCCCGCAGGCCGGTGCGCTGCGCGGCCCAGGCGGTGGCGGCCCCGTGGTTGCCGGTGGAGGCCGTCACGACCGCCGCGGCACCCTGCTCGCGGTAGCGCTCCAGCGCGGGCAGCGCGCCGCGCCACTTGAAGGCGCCGAGCTCGTGCACGTCCTCGCGCTTGAGCAGCAGCCGGCGGCCGGCGGCGAGCGCCGGCGGCGCCTCCTCCAGGGGAGTGGGCGGGATCGCCATGGACCGCGACATACTCCCGCAGTCGGCCATGACCGGACTCGAGCTGATGCAGAAGATCCGGGACGGCGCGCTGCCGCCCGCCCCGATCCAGCGGCTGCTGGGCATGGATCTGGTCGAGGCCGAGGAGGGCCGCACGGCGTTCGCGCTGACGCCGCGCGAGGACATGTACAACCCGCTCGGGACCGTGCACGGCGGCATCGCCGGCACCATGCTCGACTCCTGCATGGGCGCGGCGGTGCACACCACGCTCCCCGAGGGCGGCGCCTACGCCACGCTCGAGATCTCGTTCAACCTCGTGCGCCCGATCAGCGTGGACACGGGCCGGATCGTCGCGAGCGGCCACGTCGTGCACCGCGGCAGCCGTGTCGCCACCGCGGCCGGCGAGGTGCGCAGCGAGCGGGACGGCAAGCTGCTGGCGCACGGGACCAGCACCTGCCTGATCGTCCTCTAGCCTGACCAACCGTGAGCACGACCGTCGATCCTGCCCTCGAAGCCGCCGCCTGGGACCTCGAGCCGCTCGTCGAGTCCAAGGGGCCTGACGGCGTCGAGGAGCTGCTGACCCAAGCTCGCGATCGCGCGACCGCCTTCGCCGAGCGCCACCGCGGCCAGGTCGCCGAGCTGGACGCGGAGGGCCTCGCCGGCGCCATGCACGAGCTGGCCGAGATCTCCGACCTCGCGGGCCGCGCCGGCTCCTACGCGATGCTCAGCTTCTCGCTCGACACGGCGGACCCCGCGCGGGGCGCGCTGATCCAGAAGGCGCGCGAGCTCGGCGCCGCGATCGAGACCGAGCTGCTGTTCTTCGAGCTCGAGTGGAACGAGCTGCCGGAGGAGCGCGCGGAGCAGCTGCTGGCAGACGAGGGCCTCGACTTCTGCCGCCACCACCTGCGCAACCTGCGCCGCTACCGGCCGCACCAGCTCAGCGAGCCCGAGGAGCGGGTGATGACGGAGCTGGACGTGACCGGCTCGTCGGCCTTCCGCCGCCTGTTCACCGAGCAGATCTCCGCGGTCGAGGTGGCGCTGCCCGACACCGAGGAGCCGGCCTCGCTCGAGGTGGCCCTGAGCCGCCTGCAGGACCCCGACCGCGCGGTGCGCGAGCAGGCCGCCCGGGCGACCACAGAGGCGCTGCGGCCGGGCCTGCGTACGCGCGCCTACCTCTTCAACACGCTGCTGGCCGACAAGGCGACCAAGGACCGCCTGCGCGACTACCCGCACTGGCTGGCCTCGCGCAACCTCGCCAACGAGGCGAGCGACGCGTCGGTGGAGGCGCTGATCGAGGCGGTGTCGGGCCGCTACGAGCTGGCGCGACGCTGGTACCGGCTCAAGGCCGGCCTGCTCGGCGTCGACCGGCTCGCGTACTGGGACCGCATGGCCCCGGTCAGCGACACCGACGAGCAGATTCCCTATGACGAGGCGCGCTCGATCGTGCTCGACTGCTACTCGGGCTTCGCGCCCGAGCTCGGCGAGGCCGCGGCCAGCTTCTTCGACGGCTACATCGACGCCCCGCCGCGGCCCGGCAAGCGCGGCGGCGCCTTCTGCTCGTACACGGTCCCCTCGCGGCACCCCTACGTGATGCTCAACTACACGGCGCGTCCATACGACGTGCTGACGCTGGCGCACGAGCTCGGCCACGGCGTGCACGCGTCGCTCGCCCGCCCGCAGGGCATCTTCCAGTTCACCACGCCCCTGACGCTCGCCGAGACGGCCTCGATCTTCGGCGAGACGATCGTGCTGGAGCGGCTGCTGGAGCGCGCGCCCGATGCCGCGGCGCGCCTGTCGCTGCTGGCCGGGTCGCTCGACGGCGCGGTCGGCGCGGTCTTCCGCCAGGTCGCCATGAACCGTTTCGAGCACGCGGTGCACTCCGCCCGGCGCGACAGCGGCGAGCTCCCGCCCCAGCGCTTCGCCGAGCTGTGGCTCGACTCCCAGGCCGACCTGCTCGGCGACGCCGTCGACCTCCACGACGACTACGGCATCTGGTGGTCGTACATCCCCCACTTCGTGGACACGCCCGGCTACGTCTACGCCTACGCGTACGGGCACCTGCTCGCGCTGTCGGTGTACCGCCATTACGAGCAGCGGGGCGAGGAGTTCGCCTCCTCCTACCTCGAGCTGCTGCGCGCGGGCGGCTCCCGCCCGCCCGAGGAGCTCGCCGCGATCGTCGGCGTGGACCTGGCCGACCCGAACTTCTGGAGCTCGGGGCTCGACCTGATCGAGCGCCAGCTCGAGGCGGCGGAGGCCGCCGCTCGGGAGGCCGGCAGGGCCACGTGACGGAGACGGTCGAGGAGCGTGTCGCCCTTCCCGTGGGCGAGGTGGCGCTGAACCGGCCGCGTGACGCAGAGTCACTGCTGAGCGAGGAGGACTTCGAGCACGAGGAGTTCCTGCCGTACTGGGCTGAGCTGTGGTCGAGCGCCGTGGCCCTTGCGGATGACGTCGCGCGCCGCTCGCTGCGCGGAGCGAGCGTGCTGGAGCTGGGCTGTGGCCTGGGCCTGCCGAGCATCGCCGCGGCGCTCGCCGGCGGCCGCGTGCTCGCGACGGACTGGTCGCAGGACGCCGTGCGGGCGACCGCCGCGAACGCCGAGCTCAACGAGGTCCGGCTGGAGACCGCACAGGTCGCGTGGGGAGCGCCGCAGGCGATCGTCGAGCGCGGGCCCTGGCGCTTCGTGATCGCCTCCGACGTGCTCTACGAGCCGCGCAACGTCGACCAGCTGCTCGAGCTGCTGCCGCAGCTTGTGGACGAGACCGGCCAGGTGCTGATCGCCGACCCGAGTCGCAAGCCCGCTGAGCGCTTCCTCGCGGCCGTGCCGGCCGGCTGGCACCTCAAGAGCACCAGGAGCCCGCGCAGCGGGCGCGTGCAGATCCACCGGCTGCGGCTGCGCAGCTAGGCGGCCGTCGGCAGCTCGGCCAGTGCCCGGTAGAGCTCGCGAGCGGTGGCCTCGCCGAGGCGCAGGCTCTCGAGCCTGAAGCTCTCGTTCGGCGCGTGGAAGGCGTCGTCGGGGAGCGCGAACCCGCTCACGATCGGCGTGATCCTGCGCTCGGCCAGCACGGAAAGCAGCGGCAGGGTGCCGCCCAGGCGCATGAAGGCCGGAGCCATGCCGGTCGCCCGCTGCATCGCGCCCGCGGCGAGCTGGAGCGCCGGATCGACCGGGTCGAACAGCGCCGGCTCGGCCAGCTCGAGCGTGATCGAGACCTCCACGCCCGGCGGCACCGCCGAGCGCAGCAGCCGCTCCAGCTGTGCACCGATCTCCGCCGCCCGCTGGCCCGGTGCGAGCCGGACGCTGACGTGGCCGCGCGCCACCGCGGGCACGATCGTGCGCGGCTCGCCCACCTCGACCATGTTCACGTCGACGGCCGTGGCGGCGCCCGTGCGCTCGTAGAACTCGTCGCCGGCGCCGGCGGTCACCTCGATGGCGCCCACCTCGGCGATCGCGCGTGCGCCCGGGGGCAGCCGCTCCCACGACTCGCGCTCCGCGGGGCCGGGCGGCGTCACGCCGGCGCTCAGCTCCGGCCGCACGCGGCCCTCGGCGTCGGGGGTGACCTCGTGCAGCATCGCGAGCAGCACGTGTGCGGCGTTGAGCACCGCGCCGCCGTACAGGCCCGAGTGAAGGTCGCGCGCCGCGGTGCGCACCTCGATCGACGCCTGCGCCAGTCCGCGTGCCCCCACGCTGATCGCAGGCGTGCGCTCGTCGGCCATCAGCGAGTCGAAGATGATCGCGCAGTCGGCCTGGTCCTCGCCCTGCTGCAGGCGCTCGAGCACGGCGCGGCTGCCGACCTCCTCCTCGCCCTCCACCAGGAAGCGCACGTTCACCGGCAGCTCGCCGGCGCGGGCCAGCTCGCAGGCGACGTGCAGCAGCGGCAGGAAGTTGCCCTTGTCGTCCGCGGCCCCGCGCGCGTACAGCCGCCCGTCGCGCTCCGCCGGCTCGAAGGGCGGCGAGTCCCAGAGCTCGAGCGGCCCCGCGGCCTGCACGTCGTAGTGGCCGTAGGAGAGCACCGTCGGGGCGCCGGACCGCGAGCTGCGCAGCTCACCGACGGCCATCGGATGCCCGCCGCCGACGCTCACCGTCTCCGCGCTGCCGCCCGCCGACTCGATCCGCTCGCACACCCACTCGCACCCGCGCGCCAGCGCGGCCGCGTCGCCGCCGCCGGTGGACACGGACGGGATGCGCAGCCAGTCCTCGAGCTCGTCGCGCAGGGTCGGCATGGACGGGCCATTCTGTCGGAAAGCCCCAACGCGTAGAGTCGGCTTACATGCGTCGCCTGTTCCTGCTGGTCGCAGGCGTGGTGCTGGTGGACATGATGTTCTTCGCCGCCGTAGCGCCGCTGCTGCCGCACTACACCGAGGAACTTGGCCTGTCGAAGACCGGGGCGGGCCTGCTCACCGCGGCCTACCCCGCCGGCACGTTCGTCGGCGCCCTCCCCGCCGGGTGGCTGGCTGCCCGCTGGGGCGTGAAGCGCACGCTGCTGTTCGGCCTCGCGCTGATCGGCAGCGCCAGCCTGGTATTCGGGTTCGCCAACCACATCGTGCTGCTGGACGCCGCTCGCTTCGTCCAGGGACTGGGCGGCGGCTTCACCTGGGCCGCCGGCATGGCGTGGCTGGTCTCCGCCGCACCGCCCGAGCGGCGCGGGGAGCTGATCGGCTCAGGGCTGGCGGCGGCGATCGTCGGCGTCCTGTTCGGACCGGTGCTGGGCGGCGCGGCAACGGTCCTCTCGCCCGAGGTCGTGTTCGGGGCCGTCGGGCTGGTCTGTGCGGGCCTGGCGGCGGCGGCCCTTCCGATTCCGGAGGTGCCACCCGAGCCCGGCTCAGGGGGGCGGGCGATGCTGCGCGCCCTGCGCCGCCGCGACCTGCTGCTCGGGTGCTGGCTGATCACGCTCCCGGCCCTGTTCGCCGGGGCGATCGAGGTGCTGGCGCCGCTGCACCTCGGCGAGCTCGGCGCCAGCGGCGTCGCCATCGGAGTGGTGTTCCTGATCACCGCCGCGGTGGAGGCCGTCCTGAGCACGTTCGCCGGGAGGCTCTCCGACCGCCGCGGCAGCCTCGTGCCGATCCGCTTCGGGCTCGCCGGTGCCGCCATCATGGCCGCGCTGCTCCCACTGCCGGACTCGGTCGTCCTCGTCGGAGCCACCGTGCTGGTGTCCTTCGCGATGCTGGGGACCTTCCTGGCGCCGTCCATGGTGCTGGTCTCGGAGGCCGCCGAGAAGGCGGGCCTCGAGCTGGCGCTCGCCTTCGCCATCTCCAACCTGGCCTGGGCCTCCGGCCACATGGTCGGCGGCGCCGCCGGGGCCGCGATCGCGGACGCCACCTCCGACGCGGTCCCCTACGCGCTGCTCGGCGCCGCGTGCGCGGTCACGCTCGCGGGGATCCTCTCGATGAGACGAAGCGCGCCCGCGCGCTCTCCTGCAGCGCCCTGACGCCCGCGGCTAGGGGCAGCTGGGCCAGGGAGCGGTGCCGGCCCGCTCGTACAGCTTCAGCGCGATGCGGTCCTGCTCGGCCTCGGGCGCGGCGGCGGGATCGCCCTTGCCGCCGAGGTTGCGCCATGTGTCGACGCTGAACTGGTACTTGCCGCGGTACTGCCCGCCCGGCGACACGGCGCGCGGATTGCCGCCCGACTCGCACTCCGCGATCAGGCGCAGCATGCGCGGCAGCCGTACGCCGGTCGCCTTGCGCCGCACGGATCCGCGAGCGAACGGCTCCAGCCCGAGCGCGTCGCGCGTCTGGGGACCGACGATGCCGTCCGCAGTGATCCCCTTGCGCGTCTGGAAGCGCTTCACCGCGCGCTCGGTCTGCGCCCCGAACACGCCGTCGGCGGCGACGCCGAGCGCGGCCTGGACCTTGCGCACCGCGTCACCGCGGTCGCCGCGTTTGACCACCACGACGCTGGTGTCCTTCTTCTCCTCCGCCGCCGGCGGGGCGATCGCGCCGCCGTCCGCCGATGCGTTGCCCGCCGCGCACAGCAGCGCGAGCATCACGAGCACGCCCGCGAGCAGCGGACGGCGCACGGCATCGACGGTCGTTTGCAACGTCTTCGTTCCCCTTTCCGGTGCCTACGGGGTGAGCTGACGGGCTCGCGCTGGAAAGTGCGCTACGCAGCGCTGGGCTGCGATTCGCCCCTGCGGCCTACGGCCACTGGTGGGTCCCCCGCTCTCCGCCGCCGGGACGGCGGAGACTCGGCAATACGATTGCGAAGGGAGCATCCAAGCAGATCGGGCCGTCGGACGCCCCGGTCAGCGCGAAACGCGGAGCAGGTCGTCGACGATCGTGACGATGTCGATCGACGGCCGCCGGAAGCGCACGGGACGCGGAGCGACCTCGGGCGGCACCGGCGGCGGCGCCTCTCCGGTGCGCTCGCGCAGGGCGGGCGGCTGGGCCTGGCGGCGCTGCAGCCAGATGCCGGCCGCAACCGCACCGAGCACGAAGGGCGCCGCACGGGCGAGCAGGCGCAGAGGCACGCGCGCAGACTACCCTCCGTACCCGATGGATCTGGGACTCCAGGGCAGGGTCGCGCTGGTGACTGGCGCATCGCGGGGGATCGGCTTCGGGATCGCCCAGGCGCTGGCCGCCGAGGGCGCCTCCGTGGCGGTCAGCTCCCGCTCCGCCGAGCGCATCGAGGCCGCCGCCGCCGAGATCGGCGCACGTGCGTACGTGCACGACTCCGCCGACCTCGACGCGGCGCCCGACCTGATCGCCAGGGTCGAGGGCGACCTCGGTCCACTCGACGTCCTGGTCACCAACACGGGCGGTCCGCCCGGCGGCGAGCCGCTCGAGTTCAGCCGCGACCAGTGGGAGGACGCCTACCGCGACCTCGTGCTGGCGCCGATGGCGCTGATCGAGAGCGCCGTGCCCGGCATGCGCGAGCGCGGCTTCGGGCGCATCCTCAACGTGTCGTCGACCGCCGTGCGCGAGCCGATCCCGGCCCTGCTGCTGTCGACCGCCCACCGCAGCGCGCTGCTGGCCGCCTTCACGCTGCTGGCGCGGCGCCTCGCCGGCGACGGGATCACGCTCAACACGCTGCTGCCCGGCAGCATCGCCACGGACCGGCTCGCCGAGCTGCACGGTTCGCTCGACGTCGCCGCGGCCGCCGCACGCGAGAACGTGCCCGCCGGCCGGCTCGGCAGCGTGGAGGAGATCGCGGCCGCCGGCGCGTTCCTCTGCTCTGCCCGGGCCAGCTACATCACGGGCGTGGCGCTGCCGGTGGACGGCGGGCTCCTCCAGAGCATCTGATGCTGGGCCTCCCAGAAGGGATCCGCGCCGGCCTATTCGACCTGGATGGAGTGCTCACTCAGACGGCAAAGGTGCACGCGGCGGCCTGGAAGCAGATGTTCGACGACTTCCTGCGCCGGCGCGCGGAAACGGGTGGCGAGCCGTTTCGCGAGTTCACCCCGCGCGACTACGACCAGCACGTCGACGGCAAGCCGCGCCGGGACGGCGTGCGCTCGTTCCTGGCCTCGCGCGGCATCGAGCTGCCCGAGGGCTCGCCCGACGACCCGCCTGACCGCGAGACGGTCGCCGGCCTCGGGAACCGCAAGAACGAGATCGTCCAGCGCCTCATCGCGGAGAACGGCGTCCAGCCCTACGAGGGCTCCGTGCGCTACGCCAAGGCCGCGCGCGACGCGGGACTGCCCCGGGCGGTCGTCTCCTCGAGCAGCAACGCCCGTGACGTGCTGCGGGCGGCGGGCATCGAGGATCTGTTCGACACCGTGATCGACGGCCAGGTCGCCGAGCGCGAGCACCTGAAGGGCAAGCCGGCGCCGGACACGTTCCTCGCCGGCGCGCGTGCGCTTGGCGTCGAGCCGAGCCAGGCGGCCGTCTTCGAGGACGCGCTGGCCGGCGTCGAGGCCGGGCGTGCCGGCAACTTCGGCTACGTGGTGGGCGTCGACCGCGTCGGCCAGGCCGAGGCCCTGCGCGAGCACGGCGCCGACGTCGTCGTCACGGACCTGAGCGAGCTGCTCGAGGACTAGTGGCCGTCCACCGCCCCTCCGACGAGCTGCACCCGTGGGAGATCCGCGAGAGCGAGCTGGATCTCGAGCTGCTGGCTCAGCGGGAGTCGGTGTTCGCGCTCTCGAACGGGCACATCGGCCTGCGCGGGACGCTCGACGAGGGCGAGCCGCACGGCATGCCGGGCACCTACCTGAACGGCGTGTACGAGACGCGGCCGCTCCCGTACGCCGAGGCCGGCTACGGCTTCCCGGAGGACGGCCAGACGGTCGTGAACGTGACCAACGGCAAGCTGATCCGGCTGCTGGTCGACGACGAGCCGTTCGACGTGCGCTACGGCGAGCTGCTCTCGCACGTCCGCGTGCTCGACATGCGCGCCGGCACGCTGGAGCGCCAGGCCGAGTGGCGCTCGCCGGCGGGACAGGCGGTGCGGGTGCGCTCCGTGCGCCTGGTGTCACTCGTGCAGCGGTCCGTGGCGGCGATCCTCTGGGAGGTGGAGCCGCTCGGGGAGGGCGCCCGCATCGTCGTGCAGTCGGAGCTGGTGGCCAACGAGGCCCAGCCCGAGCCGGTGTCCGCAGACCCGCGCGCCGCCGCCGCGATGCGCGCGCCGCTGGCCAACGAGTTCAAGGGCGTCCACGGCGACCGCGTCACGCTCGTGCACCGCACGCGCCTGAGCGGGCTGCAGGTGGGCGCCGCCATGGACCACGTGATCGAGCGCCCGGAGGGCACCGGCACCCAGGCCGAGGTGGAGGACGACCTCGGGCGCGTGACGATCGTGAGCGACCTGAAGGTCGGCACGAAGCTCCGGATGGTCAAGTTCCTCGCCTACGGCTGGTCGGGCCAGCGCTCGCTGCCGGCGGTGCGCGACCAGGTCGAGGCGGCGCTGGTCGAGGCCCGCCACACCGGCTGGGACGGGCTGCTGGCCGGGCAGCGCGAGGCACTCGACGACTTCTGGCACCGCGCCGACGTGGAGCTGGAGGGAGACCTCGAGATCCAGCAGGCGGTGCGCTTCGGCCTCTTCCACACGCTCCAGGCCGGGGCGCGCGCCGAGCGCCGGGCGATCCCGGCCAAGGGCCTCACCGGTCCTGGCTACGACGGGCACGCCTTCTGGGACACGGAGACCTTCGTGCTGCCGCTGCTGACCTACGCGGTGCCGCAGGCCGCGGCGGCGGCCCTGCACTGGCGCCACTCGATCCTGCCGCTGGCGCTCGAGCGCGCCCGCACGCTCGACCTCGAGGGCGCGGCGATGCCCTGGCGCACGATCGCCGGCGAGGAGTGCTCGGCGTACTGGCCGGCGGGCACGGCGGCCTTCCACGTCTCCGCCGACGTGGCCGACGCCGTGATCCGCTACGTGGACGTCACCGAGGACACCGAGTTCGAGCACGAGGCCGGCATCGAGCTGCTCGTGGAGACCGCCCGGCTGTGGCACTCGCTCGGGCACCACGACCGGACCGACGGCTTCCGCATCGACGGCGTCACCGGGCCGGACGAGTACAGCGCCGTGTCCGACAACAACGTCTACACGAACCTGATGGCCCAGCGGAACCTGCTCGGCGCCGCCGACGCCGTGGACCGCCATCCCGACCGCGCGCGCGAGCTGGGCGTCGAGGACGCCGAGGCAGCGGCCTGGCGCAGGGCCGCGCACGCGATCCGGCTTCCCTACGACGAGCAGCTCGGCGTCCACCCGCAGTCCGAGGACTTCACCCACCACGAGGAATGGGACTTCGAGCGCACCGGCGACCGCTACCCGCTGCTGCTCTATTTCCCCTACTTCCAGCTCTACCGCAAGCAGGTCGTCAAGCAGCCCGACCTCGTGCTCGCCATGCACCTGCGCGGCGACGCGTTCACCGCCGAGGAGAAGGCGCGCAACTTCGACTACTACGAGCGCCGCACCGTGCGCGACTCGTCGCTGGCCGCGTGCACCCAGGCGGTGATGGCCGCCGAGGTGGGCTGCATCGAGCTGGCCTACGACTACCTCGCCGAGGCGGCGCTGGTGGATCTCGACAACCTCCATCAGAACACGCGCGACGGCCTGCACGTCGCGTCCCTGGCCGGCGCCTGGATCGCGTGCGTGGCCGGGCTCGGCGGCATGCGCGACCACGGCGGGAAGGTGACGTTCGCGCCGCGCCTGCCGGACGACATCAGCCGGCTCGTGTTCCGGCTCTGCTTCCGCGGCCGCCGCGTCGTGGTGGATGTCGAGCACGAGAGCGCCCGGTACGAGCTCCACAGCGGCGAGCCGCTCGACCTGCGCCACCACGGCGACCCGTTCACGCTGGCGGTCGATTCGCCCGTGACGCTGCCGGTGCCGCCCGCGCCGGACCGCGAGTCGCCCCCGCAGCCGCCCGGGCGCGCCCCGCGGCAGCGCCACGGGAACGCGCGCCTGGAGCGCGAAGCCGGCTAGCCCGGCCGCGCCGGGTCGCCGAGCAGCACGCGGTTGCGCTCCCAGCGCTCGATCTGGCAGCCGTCGGTGCGCTCGAAGCGCGCATCCACGCGCTTGCCGAGCAGCTCCCCGGTCACGCGCGCCGACGCGGGGCCGCCGTAGATCTGCGTGCAGGCGGTCTCGGGCGGCACCGGCGCGAACTGCTCCGGCGCCAGCCCGGCGAGGCGTTGGCAGGCGGGCTCGGGCGCATCGGCGCCCAGCTTCGTGCACTCGATCCGGCGCCGCCGCACCGGACCGCCGGGCCCCTCCGGGCGGACCGTGACCGTCAGGTCCGCCGCGGGCGCCTGCGCCGGCGGCTCCGCCGGGTCGTCGTCACCGCCGCAGCCGGCCGCGAGCAGCGCCAGCGCACAGGCTGCGGCGATCAAGAGGCGAAGCATGCCCCCCTTTTACGCGAAAAGGGGGGCATGCGTCACACGGTTAGGCAGCCAGCATGGACGGCTGCGGCTCCAGCGCCAGGTCCAGCACCTCGTTGACCGTCATCACCGGGTGGAAGGTCATCGCTTCGCGGACCTCCTCCGGCACGTCGTCGAGGTCGGCCCGGTTGCGCTCCGGCAGGATCACGTCGGTGAGACCTGCCGCGTGAGCGGCCAGCACCTTCTGCTTGAGCCCGCCGATCGGCAGCACCCGGCCCTGGAGCGTCACCTCGCCGGTCATGCCGACGGTGTGGCGCACCGGCCGCCCGGACAGCAGCGACGCCAGTGCCGTGGTCATCGTGATGCCCGCGCTCGGACCGTCCTTCGGGATCGCTCCCGCGGGGACGTGGACGTGGAACTCACGCCCGTCGAAGCGGTCGTCGTCGATGCCGAGCTCGCCGGCGTGGCCGCGCACGTAGGAGAGCGCGATCCGCGCCGACTCCTTCATCACGTCGCCCAGCTGGCCGGTCAGCACCAGGCCGTCCTTGCCCTTCATCGAGGTGGCCTCGATGAACAGCACGTCGCCGCCGGCGCCGGTCACCGACAGGCCGGTGGCCACGCCCGGGACCGCCGTGCGCTCGGCTGCCTCCTGGAAGAAGCGCTGGCGCCCGAGGGCGTCCCGCACCTCCACCTCGCCGAGCGAGACCGGCGGCTCCACCTGCCCGGAGGCCAGCTTCGTCGCCGTCTTGCGCAGCAGCGTCCCGAGCTCGCGCTCGAGGTTCCGCACGCCCGCCTCGCGGGTGTACTCGGTCACGACGGCGCGCACGGTGGCGTCGTCGATCGCGACCTCGTCCTCGCGCAGGCCGTTGCGCTCGCGCTGCCGCGGCCACAGGTAGCCACGCGCGATCGCGACCTTCTCCTCGGTCGTGTAGCCGTCGAAGCGGATGATCTCCATCCGGTCCAGCAGCGGCGCCGGGATCGTCTCGGCCATGTTGGCCGTGGCGATGAACACCACCTGGGACAGGTCGATCTCCACGTCCAGGTAGTGGTCGCGGAACGAGTGGTTCTGCGCCGGGTCGAGGACCTCGAGCAGTGCGGCACTCGGGTCACCGCGCCAGTCGGCGCCGACCTTGTCGACCTCGTCGAGCATGATCACCGGGTTCATCGTCCCGGCGTCCCGCAGGGCACGGACGAGCCGGCCCGGCAGTGCGCCGATGTACGTGCGCCGGTGGCCGCGGATCTCGGCCTCGTCGCGCACGCCGCCCAGCGACATGCGGACGAACTCGCGACCGGTGGCGCGGGCGATCGACTCGCCGATCGACGTCTTGCCCGTGCCGGGCGGGCCGATCAGCGTGAGGATCGCTCCGGAACGGCGGTCCTCCTCGATGCCGCGCTCCTGGCGCAGCTTGCGCACCGCGATGTACTCGACGATGCGGTCCTTGACGTCCTCCAGGCCCGCATGGTCGGCGTCGAGCACCTCACGCGCGTGGACGGGGTCGAGCCGCTCATCGGAGCGCCCGGACCACGGCACGGCGATCAGCCAGTCCAGGTAGGACCGGATCATCGACGCCTCGCCGCCCTGCTCGCCCATGCGCTCGAGACGGGCCAGCTCGCGCTCGGCCTGCTCGCGCACCTCCTCGGGCATGCCGGCTTCCTCGATCTTGGTGCGGTACTCGTCCACGACCGAGGCGTCGTCGTCGCCGAGCTCCTTGCGAATCGACTCCATCTGCTTGCGCAGGAAGTACTCGCGCTGCTGGTTCTCGGCTCCCGACTGGACGTCCTCGCGGATCTGCTTGCGCACCTCCAGCTCGGTGAGCCGCTCGCGCTGCATCTTCAGCGACAGCTCGAGCCGATCGGTCACGTCCAGCGTCTCCAGCACCTCGACCTTCTGGTCGTAGGTGAGGTCCGGCGAGTAGCCGGCGGTATCGGCCAGGACGCCCGGCTCGGTGATGGAACGCACGAAGGCGGCCACTCGGCCGTCGTCGCCGCGCAGCTCGAGGAGCTCCTCGACCACCGCGCGGTACTCGCGCTCCAGGTTGCGGGTGCGCCCGTCAACAGGCACCTCGTCGGGATGCGGCTCCACCTCGACGCGCAGCGCGCCGGTGCTGTCGGTGCTGGCGGCGCCGATGCGGCCACGGTGCTCGGCCTCCAGTGCAACGGCGTGGCCGCCACCGGGCAGCCTGACGTGCTCGACCACGTTGGCAACGGTGCCGACGCTCGCGAACTCGTCGCCCTTGCGCGGGACCAGAACGACCTTTTCGTCACTGCCGACGTCGATCGCCAGCGTGACGGACATGTTGGGGAAGACGACCGAGTCGTCCACCGGTATCAGCAAAAGGGTTTCCATGTGTCTCTCCAGACTTACGGATCGTAAGCAAGTTTAGAGGACCATCGAACCGTCGTGCGCCGCGCCGGCGGGGTAGCGTGCCGGGCCCAGATCGAAACGGGAGGTTGAAGCCATGCCGAAGAGGACCGCCGACGCACGCTGGAACGGCTCGCTGCAGCAGGGCGCGGGCACGATGAGGATGGCGAGCGGCGCCTACGAGGGGCCGTATTCGTTCCAGTCGCGCTTCGAGGAGGGCGACGGCACCAACCCTGAGGAGCTGATCGCCGCGGCGCACGCGGGCTGCTTCTCGATGGCTCTTTCGGGCGACCTGGGACGCGCGGGCCACTCGCCCGAGAGCGTCGAGACCATGGCCACCGTCCACATCGAGCCCGCAGACCCCGGGTTCGCCATCACGCGCATCCAGCTCGATACCCGCGCGCGCGTGCCCGGCATCGACGCGGACGAGTTCCAGCGCATCGCCGAGGGCGCCAAGGTCAACTGCCCCGTCTCGAAGGCGCTCGCCGCCGTAGAGACGATCGAGCTGAACGCCGAGCTCGTCGAGTGAGCGACGACGCCGCTGCTGCCGCTGCTCGCACGGCCGCGGCGGCGGCCGCCGTGGAGCTGGTCGAGCCCGGCATGACGATCGGGCTCGGCTCCGGGCGGGCCGTGTGGAAGGTGATCGAGCTGCTCGGCGCTCGCGGCGGCCCCGTGCGCGTGGTTGCGGCGTCGTCGCGCACGGATGAGCTCGCGCGCTCCGCGGGAATGGAGGTCGTCGAGCTGGACGGCAGGCTCGAGCTGGATCTGGCGCTCGACGGCGCCGACGAGGTCGATCCCGCGCTGGGGCTGATCAAGGGCGGCGGCGGGGCGCTGCTGCGGGAGAAGATCGTGGTCTCCGCCGCCCGCCGCTTCGTGGTGGTCGCGGAGGCGTCGAAGCAGGTCGAGCGCCTGGGCGAGCGCTTCAGGCTCCCCGTCGAGGTCGTCCGCTTCGCCTGGCGCGACACGCGCCGGCGGCTCGCGGCGGTGCTGCCCGAGTCCGAGCTGCGCCTGCGCGAGGACGGCGAGGCATACGTGACCGACGAGGGGCACCTGATCCTGGACTGCGCCCTCCCCCCTTCCGGCGACCTGGAGACCCTCGGCCGCGGCGTCAAGCAGGTGCCCGGCGTGGTGGAGCACGGCCTGTTCATCGGCATGGCGGAGCGCGCCCTGCTGGGGCGCCCGGATGGCACGGTGGAAGTAGCGGAGCGTTCGGCCTAGCCGCCCCTCCTTTTCGGCCGCCCCCGCCGGGCCTCTAGGCGGCAAACGTCGCGCATATGACGCAAATGACAGCCCACCGCCGCTATGGCTCCGCCGCCTCCGCGGCGCCGACGCGGCCGCGGTCGCCGGGCGGCCGCACGAGCAGGCGCACCTCCTCGGCGAAGTTGGCCGCCGCGGCCAGGTACACGGCTTGGCGCACGGTCACGCGCAGGGTGGCCAGCGCCGACGCGCCCTGTGATGCGTCGGCCGCGCCCGGGCGCAGCCCCAGCAGCTCCACGTCCTCGAGCGCTATGAACGTGCGGCCGGCGCCCTCCTGACGCCGGGTCGACACGAGCACGTCCACCCGCGCGCCGGCGGCAGCGCCCGCGAGGGGGCTGCCGCCGCCCACGGCCCCCGCCCCGTCGCGCTGGCCCGGCCGCAGCGGCCCGCCGCCCTCCGACGCCGCGGCAGCCAGCGCGCCGGTGGTCACGTAGCCGCCCGCCGCGACCGCCACGGCGGTGCGCGCGCCGACGAGCCGCTCGCGGCCACCGAGCGCATCGGGCGGCACGAAGCGCACGGGCACGCGCTTGACGGCCAGGTCGTCGGGGCGCAGCCGCCGCCCGGCCCCGAGGTCGCGCCCGGCGACCACCACGCCCACCAGCGGCCCGGCGGCGGCCGCAGTGCTGCGCTCGCGCTCGTGCACCTCCGAGGCCGCCAGCCCGCCGCTGGCCAGGGCGAGTGAGAGCAGGAGGAGGCCGCGCCAGCGGAGCCGGGTCATGCCGCACGGTGCAGCTCGCCGTCCTGCGGCGGGCTCGCCGGCAGCTCGACCAGCGCGCGCGTGACGCCGTCGGCGCTCTCCACCGTGAGGCGCCCGCCCAGCGCGGCCGCCGCGCGCTCTGCGATCGCGATGCCGCGGCCGCGGCCGGCGCGGCGCGTGGCGGGCGCGCTCCCGGGCGGCCGCTCCCGGTTGCTGACCTCCAGCCTGACGGTGCCCGCCGTGCGGTCGGCCCTGACCTCCACCGCGCCCAGGCCGTGCTCGGCCGCGTTGGCGATCACGTTGGCGAGCACCTGCGCGAGGCGGCCCGCGTCCAGCTCGCCGCCGGTGGACACCACTCCAGACCCCGTTGCGGCCGCGAGGCCGGCGATCCCGCCGTTCATCCGGTCCAGCTCCAGCCGCAGCAGCGCCGCCAGGTCCGCCGTGCCGCCCGTCCGACCGATCCGCTCGAGCGCCAGCCCGATCGCCGTGGCGGCGCCGCGCAGCTCGTGCTCGGCGTCGGCCAGCAGGGCGCGCCGCCTGCGCAGCGACAGCGCAGCGGCGACCGCGACCGCCCAGCCGGCCCAGGCAAGAGCGACGAGCCAGAGGCTCACAGCGCCTCCGTGAGCTTGTAGCCGATCCCTCGCACGTTGATCACCCAGGTACGCCCCGACGGACGCAGCTTCTTGCGCAGGCGGCAGGCGTGGGCGTCCAAGGTCCGCGTCTGTCCCTCGGAGAGGTACCCCCAGACGTCGCGCAGCAGCTCCTGCTTTCCGTACACACGCGTCGGCTGCTCGGCCAGCGTCTGCAGCAGCGCGAACTCCTTCGCCGCCAGGTCGACCCTGCGTCCCGACAGCCGCACCGCCCGCGTGGCCGGGTCCAGGGTCAGCTCCCCCACCCGCATCACCCCGCGCGCCCGCCGCCCCTCCGCGCGGCGCAGGACGGCGCGCACGCGCGCAAGCAGCTCCGCGTACAGGAAGGGCTTGCAGACGTGATCGTCGGCCCCGCGCGCGAAACTGCGCACGCGGTCGGCGTCGCCGGCCCGGCCGCTCAGCACGATCACGGGCACGTCGGGATCGATGCGCGTGGCCAGCCCGTCCGCCGCCCTGATCCGGTCGAGCAGGACCAGCCCGCTGCCGTCAGCGAGGCCCAGGTCGAGCACCACGAGCGCCGGCTGGCGGATCTCGATCGCCCGCAGGCCCTCCCCCGCCCCGCTGGCGCCCGCCGCCGGGAAGCCATCGGCGGTCAGGTTGTCCATGAGGAAGGCGCGGGTGGGCTGGTCGTCCTCGACGACCAGCACGGAGCGACGCTCGAGAGGTTGGTCCACGCGGGGAGAAGGCCACGCACGGCGAACCCCGCCCCCTACGCTGCCCGCATGCAGCTCCCCCGCTTTCTGCGCCCCCGCTCCCCGCTCCGCGTGGGCGCCGCCGAGTACGACGACTGGGCGCTGGTCGAGGACTACGAGGACCTCGACACCGCGCTGGCCTTCCGTGACGGCCTGCGGGAACTCGGCCTGCGGGCGGAGCTCACCGCGGACCACCCGCTCGACCGCTTCGGCCGCGGGGACATCGCCCTGCGCGTCCCGCCGGACCAATACGGCGACGCCACGGTCGCGCTGGACGGCCTCGACCTCGACTGATTGCAAACGCGGTTGCAGATCTTCCGCCGCGGGAGGAATCGGACGTAGGATGACGACGCGCCGGGCACCGCCCGCGAAGTGGAACATGGATACAGCAAAACGCGGCAATTACGAGTCCGGCTCCGACTACGTGCTGGAGTACGGCGAACTTCGCTTCACGTTCAACGAACGTGACTTCACCGAGCGCGTGGAGCAGGCGGCGGCGAAGCTCGGCTTCGTGGCCGGCCGGCTGGGCGAGCAGGAGCGCGAGGACCTCGTGAACCTCGCCGTCAACGGCGAGGTGCCGGAGCCTCAGTCAGAGCTGGGCGAGCACATCAACGACCGCTGGGGCGATCTCAACGGCCCCTCGGAGCGCTCCCTGGTGCACTGGATCCGCCGGCTCGTGTTCCGCGGCGCCTGGCTGGACCAGCGCGTGATGGAGGGTGAGCTCGAGATCGTCTTCGAGGAGCACACCCACTCCTTCGGGTACGCCCAGCCGGACCGCAACTTCGAGCTCATCGAGCTCTCGCCAGAGCCCAGCTGGCGCGCAGTCGCGTACCGGCGATAGGGTTCCTGCAGCCTCGCTGAGGCGCTACGAGAGATCGTCGCCGTGGAGAGTGCCGCTCTCCGCCGCGGAAACCAGCCCGCCCGCCTTGAGCACGATGCGCGTGCTCGCCCAGCGCAGCAGCTCGACGTCCTCGCCGCCCGCGGCGAGGATCGTGAGCGTGCCGCCCTCGTCCGCCGCGCGGGCCGCGCCGAACACGCGCCGGCGCGAAGCCGGCGGGAGCCCTTCGAGGGAGTCGATCACCACGGCGGCGTGGCCGCCGCGCTCCACCTGGCGCTTGGCGCGCTCGACCGCGAGCTCGGCGGCCTGGGCCTGCGCCTCGGGGGAGCGCTCAAAGCTGCCGCCGGCGACGGGAACCCCCAGCTCGCCCCACTCCGCGATCTCCTCCGGGCGCACTCCCGCGAGCACGACCTGGACGGACACGTCGGGATGGGACTCGGCCAGCTTGCGGACCGCCTCGCGCAGCAGGGTGGTGGCGCCGGCTCCGGGAGGGCCGCTGATCGCGACACGCGACCCCTTGCCGTAGGGGACCGCCTCGAAGGCGTCGGGCGCCGCCAGGCGCTGCTTCGGATAGACCGGGGTGAGGTCGGCGAACCAGGGCCGCTGCTCGGGCGGCTCGGCGGGGGCGCCGTTCACGCTCTCCACGCGTACCAGCGACGGGTGGCGCTCGTTGCGCCGCGGCGGCCGCACCGGGCCGGTGATCTCGTCGCCCGAGCGCAGCTCGCAGCGGCGAATCTGGGCCGGCGAGACGTACACGTCGCCGCGCGACTGCCCGTTGGGATCGAGGCGCAGGAAGCCTGATCCGTTCGTGAGGATGTCGAGGGCGCCGGTGAGGAGCTCCTCCTCCTCGTCGGCCTCGGCCTCCTCTTCAGCCTCGGGCTCCTCTTCCGCTTCGGGCTCGGACGCCTCCTCGGCCTCCGGCTCCTCCGCGGCGGGCTCCCCCTCCGGCTCCGCGGCGGGGGCCGCCTCGCCCGAGGGCCCCTCGAGCGTCTCGTCGGAGGGCACCTCGTCGGGCTCGCGCTCCTCGGCGGCCTGGGGCTCCTCCTCACCCCCACCCTGAGTGGAGAGGATCACGCCGATCAGGTCGGCCTTCCGCTTGCTGCGGAAGCCCTCGAGGCCGAGCTCGGACGCGATCGCGTGCAGGTCGGCGAGGGGGCTGGATTCGAGCTCTTTGCGCTGGAGGACCGTCATAGGGCGCGGAACCCTATCGGGCGGGTCAGCCATCCTCCTCGACGGCGTCGAGCACGAGCCCCATCAGCCGGGCCAGCGTTGCGTCCACGCTGGTGTTGTCGATGATCTCCACGCTTTCCGAGCGGGCCCGCTCCCACAGGTGGTCCTGCAGGCGGCGGATCTCCTCGAATCGGGACAGATATCGCTCGGCCGGCCGCGAGCCGGGGCGCAGCGAGAAGTGGCCGCGATGCAGGTCCGGATCGTCCACGACGATCAGCGCCTCGACCAGCACGCACCGCTCCCTCACGCGCGGATGCACGCCGCCCGGCACCACGTGCACGCCCTCCACGACCACAGGCTTGCCCTCCGCCGCCGCGCGCTCCACGATCGCTGCGATACCGGTGCCGACCAGCTCGGCCTGGTCGCGGTAGCCGGCGATCCCGCCGACCTCGAACGCCGAGCCGTGGACCGTGGGCATGGCCTCGTGGGTGAAGAAGGCACGCAGGACCTGGCGGATGACGTCGGTGGCAATCACCCGGTTCACGCCCAGGCGCCCGGCGAGCATCGTCGCGAGCGTCGACTTGCCGACGCCCGTGGTGCCGCCGATCACCACCACGAGCGGGCGGTCGAGCCGGTCGAGCCGGCGCCAGCGCCGGTAGCGGCCCGCGGCGGTCTCCCCCTCCTCGGCGCGCAGCACCTCCTCGACCAGCGTGTGCAGCACCGCCATGTCGATCTCGGGCTCGCCGCGTTCGGCCAGCCTGCGCTCGATCAGCTGCGCCAGCTCGAAGGAGCGCTCCAGCGAGAGCGCCGTGGCGGACAGCGCCTGCGCCATCAGGCCCTTCGAGTAGGGCAGCCCGTGCCCCTTGTGGACCACGACGGTCTCAGGCGACATCGCGATACAGGTTGACGAGTGCGTCGTCGACGCCGACGGGCCGGTTGCGCACGAACACCACGCGCGCGCCGCGCTGGAGGGCGTGAGGGGCGACCGTGTCGATCGCCGCCGCCTTCAGCTCGGTCAGGTAGACGTCGCAGTCGAGGGCCGCCGCGCGCTCGAGGTCGGCTGCGAGCGCGCCGCGGCGCGCCAGGTTGGTGGAGGCCACCAGCGGCTCGACGCCCTCGCAGTCCGGCGCGCCAGTGGTGAACAGCGCCACCCGGGCGCCGCCGGGAACGGGCTCGGCCGGCTCGGCGCGCAGCGAGAAGCGCACGGCCTCGGCGGGCGCTGCGGCGTCCTCGTGGGCGAGCAGCAGCTGGGCTCGCAGCAGCCGGTACTCCGCCATCGGCTCGGGCTCGCCCGGACCGATCACGCAGACGGTGCGGTCCACCTCCACCGGCGGGATGCACGCGCCGGAGCCCTCGAAGACGAGCGCGCCGGCCCCCGGGAGCGACGCGGCCAGCGCGGCGCCCGCTGGCACGTTCGACTCCCACGGCTCGCCGGCCAGCCCGCCGCCGACGCGCCGGCACCCCACCGTGCGCACGCCGGCGAGCACGGCGTCCTCGAGGTAGTCGGACGCCGCGTGGCCGCCGGCCTGCGCGATCGCGAGCAGGTCCTCGAGCGTGGTGGCGGCCTCGGCCACGCGCGGCTGCGCCGGGCCGCCGCGGCCCATGCAGACGATGACCGGGTCGGCGCCCTCGTCGCGCAGCAGCGCGGCCCAGTGCCCCGCCACGGCCGTCTTGCCGGTGCGCTTGCCGGTGCCGATCACGGCCAGCCGCGGCCCGTCGAACTCGACCGGCTCGTAGCGCGGCGGGTCCAGCCGCAGGCCAGGTCCCTCGTACGACAGGCCGAGGTGGAGCGCCAGCGCGGCCAGGCGCAGCTTCGCGCTCGGCGGCAGGACCGGCTCGTCGGCGAGGTCCACGACCGCCTCGGCCGAGGCGGCCAGCCGCCTCAGCGCCTGCTCCGGCTCGTCGGCCACCGGCCGCCCGTAGTGCCCGTCGAGCGGCCCCGGGCCGAGCTTCTCCTCCCCGCCGCAGAACACGACGCCGGCGAGCGAGCGCTCGCGCTCGAGCGCGTCGAGGGCCTCCCGAACGGCCGCCGGATGGTGCTCGCCGTCGATCAGCGCGATGACAGCCACGCGCGGCGCCTCAGCCGTGCGCCGTCTCGCCGAGCAGCGACTGGTCCTTCTCGTACTCGTACGTGCGCGGGTCGAACGAGATGATCGCGTCCTGCTCGTGGAAGGGGTACTTGCGGAAGACCGTGACGCGCTCGCGGCTCGCCTCGATGACGTTGTAACAGGGCTTCGTCTTGCCGCGCAGGCGCGTGGTCGAGACGGTGCCGGCGTTGACCACGAACAGGTTCTCCAGCCGCCAGGCGTAGGGCACGTGCTTGTGGCCCGACAGGACCAGGTTCGCGTGCGCGCGCTGGAGGCACTCGATCGTGTCGCCGGCGTCGTGCACGATGTTGCGCTCGCGCCCCGTGCCCGGCACCGGCAGCAGGTGGTGGTGCAGCACGAAGATGCGCAGGTACGCCTCGTGCGCATTGAAGCGCTCCTCGATCCACTCGTAGCGGCCGCGGCCGATCACGCCGTGGTCGAGGTCGGGCTCGGTGGAGTCGACCGCCACGATCGAGATGCCGTTCATGTGCAGCTCTGACCTGCGCTGGCCGAACAGCTCCTCGAAGTGGACGTAGCCCACGTTGCGCGAGTCGTGGTTGCCCGGGATCACGATCATGCGCTCGCAGGCGATCCGGTCGAGGTAGTCGCGCGCCAGCTGGTACTCGCCGCGCAGGCCGTCGCTGGTGAGGTCGCCCGAGACGATCACCACGTCCGGCTCCAGCTCGTTGATCTCGACGAGCGCGCGGTCGAGCAGGCTCGGCACGAAGTGCGGCGAGCCGCAGTGCGGATCGGAGAGGTGGGCGATCGTGAAGCGCTCGCTCACTCCGCCTCCCGGCGCAGGGCGGCGTCGAGC
This sequence comes from Thermoleophilaceae bacterium, assembly GCA_034664085.1. Taxonomy (GTDB): domain Bacteria; phylum Actinomycetota; class Thermoleophilia; order Solirubrobacterales; family Thermoleophilaceae; genus JACVRW01. Next base: position 41,749 of record JAXDII010000080.1, on the reverse strand, counting down.
TGAAGGTCGCCGTCGGCGCCGTTCGCCAGCGCCGCCCGCACGGCCAGGTAGTCGCGCGCGCCGGCCACGTCGTGCACGCGCAGGATCCCGGCGCCGCCGTCCGCGGCCACGCCTACGGCCGCCAGCGTGCCCGCGTCGCGCCCGCCCGGCGTGCGGCCCGTCAGCGCCCCGACGAAGTCCTTGCGCGACACGGCCACGAGCAGCGGACGCCCCAGCTCGGCCAGCTCTCCGAGCCGCCGCAGGATCTCGACCGACTCCCCCGGCGACTTGGCGATGTCGATGCCGGGGTCGAAGACGATGCGGTCCTCCGCCACGCCTCTGGCGTGTGCGACGGCGGCCCGCTCGCGCAGCAGCTCGATCACGTCGAGCACGACGTCCGCGTACTCGGGGTAGGCCTTGATCTTGGGCGGCACGCGCGTGTGCGTGATCACCAGCTCCGCGCCTGACTCTGCACAGGCGTCGGCCACCTCCACGTCGCCCAGCCCGCTGACGTCGTTGACCATCGTGGCGCCCGCCGCCAGCGCGGCCCGGGCGACCGGCGCGCGCCAGGTGTCGACCGACACCCTCAGCCCGTCGGCGGCGAGCCGCTCGATCAGCGGCACCACCCGCGCGCTCTCCTCCTCGACCGGGACCGCCTCGCGGTCGGTGCGGCCCGATTCGCCGCCGACGTCGATGATCGCGGCGCCCGCTTCGGCGAGCGCGTGGGCGCGCTGGACGAGCTCCTCCAGCGGCTTCTCTCCCTGGCGGTCCGAGAACGAGTCGGGCGTCGCGTTGACGATGCCCATCAGCAGCGGGCCGCTCACGCCGCCTCTTCCGGGGCCGCGCCCGCGGCCCGCACCGACGCCGTCTCGCGTGTGTCCACCTCGCCGTTCGACGGCGGGACGCCGCGCGGCACGAGCCCTTCGCGCCGCGCCACCTCGGCCCAGTCGCCCAGCTCGCGCTCCATGCGGGGCTCGTCCCATCCCAGCTCGCCGGCGATCGCACGCGCCGCGAGCCGCGCCCCTTCGGAGTCCGGGGCCGTCAGGCGGCGCGCGTCGAGCAATCCCAGCCGGGTGCGGCGCAGCAGGACGTCGGCGAGCGAGCGGGCCTGCTCGTGGCCCGCCGCGAAGGCGGCCTCCGCGGCGATGTCGGGGAGGTCCGGGCTGAGCCGGGCGGAGAGCTGCGGCGCCGCGGCCGCCAGCCGCAGTACGTCGCGCGCGGCGTGCCCGTAGCGGGCGGCCAGGTGAACGCGGCTGCTCTCGTCCACGCCGGGCACCTCGGGCAGCGCCGTGTGGTCCTCGGGCTGGCCGAGCGGGATCTCGTGCGTGCGGCAGGGCGCCTCGCGGCCCTCGCGCTCGACGATGCGGTCGACGGCGGACTTCGCCATGCGGCGCCAGGTGGTGAGCTTGCCGCCGGTGATCGTCACGAGGCCCGAACTGGTCTCGTACAGCTCGGCGCGCCGCGAGATGTCGACCGACTTCTTCGGATCGCCGGTCGAGATCAGCGGCCGCACGCCCGCGTAGGCGCCGGTCAGGTCATCCGGCCCGATGTCGGAGCCGAAGCACGCGTTCACGGCGTCCAGCAGGTACCCCACGTCCTCCTCGGAGGCGGGCACGTGCTCCAGAGAGCCGTCGTAGTCGTTGTCGGTCGTGCCCACGAGCGTGCGGCCGAGCCAGGGCAGCACGAAGACGGTGCGCCCGCCGCCCGCGGGCGCGATCACGCCGGCCTCCATCGGCAGGTGCTCGCGCGAGAGCGTCACGTGGGTGCCGCGGCTCGGCCGGATGCGCGGCATCTCCTCCTCGGCGTAGAGCTCGTCGGGGCGCAGCTGGTCGGCCCAGACGCCGGTCGCGTTGACCACGTTGGCGGCGGCCACCTCGAACTCGCGCCCGGTCTCGGTGTCGCGCGCGAGCACGCCCGCCGCGCGCCCCTCACGCACGACGAGGCCGCCCACGTCGCAGCGGTTGACGATCACCGCGCCGAAGCGCTCGGCCTCCCCCAGCACCGTGAGGACCAGGCGCACGTCGTCGGTCTGGCAGTCGTAGAACAGGTACGCGGCGGTCGGGTCGCGGCCCGCCAGCGCGGGGGCCAGCTCGACCGCCTCGGGACCGTCGACGATGCGGTGGCGCGCGGGGCTCCACTCCTCGTCCTCGTCGCGGCCGCGGCGCCAGGCCATCACGTCGTACATGTTCAGCCCCACCCCGGTCAGGCGGTCCGGGCGCTTTCCCTCGAAGCTCGGCACCAGCAGCGGCAGCGGCGTGACCAGGTGCGGCGCCAGCTTGACCATCAGCGAGCGTTCGAGCAGCGCCTCGCGGACCAGGCCGAGGTCGAAGTTCTGGAGGTAGCGCAGCCCCCCGTGGATCAGCTTCGAGGAGCGGCTGGAGGTGCCGGCGGCGAAGTCCGAGCGCTCCATCAGGGCGACGCTGTAGCCGCGCGAGGCCGCGTCCAGCGCCACCCCGGCGCCGGTGATCCCGCCCCCCACGACGACCAGGTCGAAGGAGTCCCGTTCGAGTGAGACGAGCGCGTCGGCGCGCGGGATCACGGCAGGAACGTTACGTAGTGGCCGGGCGGGAGCCTGTCGGGTGGCTCCTTGTCCTGGCGCGGCGGACCCAGGTGGATCAGGCCCAGCACCCGCTCGCCGTCCGGCACGCCGGCCGCCGCGCGCCCCTCATCCGAGCGCAGCACGGCCGGCGTGCGCCAGTAGCCGGCCAGCCCGTGCGCGTGCGCTCCGAGCAGCACGTACGAGATCGCCGACGCCACCGCGCAGAGGTCCTCCTCGTCCTGCACCTCGTCCTCGGAGCGCACCTGGCTCGCGACGACGAGCGTCGGCGCGCGGTCGAGCTTGCCAGCCGCCTCGGGCCCCGCCGCCTGCTTGAGGCGCTCCAGCGATTCCGGTCCGAGCACCCGAAAGCGCCACGGATTGGTGAGGTTGTGGTTGGGCGCCCAGCGCGCCAGCTCGAACAGCTCCTCGAGCAGCTCGCGCGGCACCGGGTCGGCTCCGTAGGCCTTGTGGGTGCGGCGGGTGCGGATGGCGTCCTCGAGCTCCACGCCGAGGCGACGCTAGCGGATAGGGTCGTTGCGATATGCCCTCCGGGACCGTGCTGGTGACGGGCGCCTCCTCCGGCATCGGGGAGGCGACGGCGCTCCATCTCAAGGAGCTCGGCTTCGACGCGGTCGGAGCGGTGCGCAGGGAGGAGGACGCTCAGCGCCTGCGCGACCGCGGCCTGCGCACGGTCAAGCTCGACGTGTCCGATCCAGCCTCGATCGCCGCGGCGCGCAGGGACCTGGGCGACGGCCCGCTCGCCGGGCTCGTCAACAACGCCGGCATCGCGGTCGCCGGGCCGCTGGAGTTCCTGCCGCTCGACCAGCTGCGCCTGCAGCTCGAGATCAACCTCGTCGGGCAGGTGGCGGTCACCCAGGCCTTCCTTCCGGCGCTGCGCTCCGCGCGCGGGCGGATCGTCAACGTCAGCTCCATCGGCGGCCGCGTGGCGCTGCCGCTGATGGGCGCCTACAACGCGTCCAAGTTCGGCCTCGAGGCGGTCAGCGACTCCCTGCGCCGCGAGCTGCTTCCGCACGGCGTCGACGTGGTCGTGATCGAGCCGGGCGGCGTGCGCACGCCGATCTGGCGCAAGGGCAACGAGCTGGCCGACGAGATCGCCGAGGGCATGCCGCCCGACGTCGAGCGCCTGTACGGGCGGATGATCGAGGGGCTGCGCCGCCAGACCGTGAAGATCGCGCAGAAGACCGGCCTCGAGCCGCGCGCCGTCGCCGAGGTGATCGGCACGGCGCTGACCGCGAAGCGCCCGCGCACGCGCTACCTCGTGGGCACCGACAGCAAGATCCGCGCGACGGTGTCCAAGGTGATGCCGGACCGGCTGATGGACCGGGCCATCGTCCGCGCGCTCGGCGGCGGCTAGCCGCCCGGCCTGCGCCAGACGAACGCGATCGGCTGGCCGCGCAGGGACTCCCACTTCGGCTTGAGCTCGAGCCACCTGTCGTCGATCACGCGCTCCTTCAGCTCGGCCAGCTCCCAGCCGGCGTCCAGCGCGGCGGCCGCGTGGTCGCTGAGCAGGTGCACGTGGGTCTCGATCGCCAGCGGCTCGCCCGACTCGCTGTCGAAGTGGGTGGGCATCCCGGCGGCCATGATGAAGTGCGGATGGAAGCCGACCAGCACGTAGCTGGCTCCGGGTCGCGCCAGCCGTGCCGCCTCCGCGTAGAGCGGGCCGAGCTGCTCCAGGTGCTCGTCGACCAGGCAGGTGACGACGAGGTTGTAGTCCGCGGCCTTCAGGCCGGTCGCCGTGACATCCGCCTCGCCCAGGCTTCGATACACGTCGCGTTCGCGCGCGACCGCGAGCATCTCGGGCGTGAGGTCGACGCCGTCCACGGCACCTACGCCGCGCTCCCTCAGCCAGGCCCCGGTGCGGCCGGTTCCGCACCCGAGGTCCGCGACGGCTCGCGCCTCGGACCAGGGCACCGCGCGCAGCGCCTCGAGCAGCTCGACGTCCATCGCGTCCTCGACGCTCTGCTCGTAGGTGGCCACCCATTCGCCGTAGCCGCTGCGCACGTCGACGGTCCGGTAGCCACGGGTGTCGAATCCCGCGAAGTCCGCCATGCGGCCTGAATCTAGCGCCGTGGGCGCAGGCAGCGGCGGTAGTCCTCGCAGTCGATCCGACCGGGCAGGAAGGCCGCCGAGCGGTAGGTCGTGCTGAGCAGCTGGCGCGTGCGCACGCCGTTCACGCGCCGGGCCAGCACGCGCTTCGTGGCGGCGCGGTCGCGGCGCAGGTAGCGGTCGAACCAGGCCAGCAGGAAGTGCCCTACGTCGCGCAGCTGCGCCTCGCTCCCGCGGGCCGTGAAGTCGTTGTGCTCGTAGCCGCGCATGACGAGCGTCATGGTCGGCTGGCCGGCCGCCTTCCAGAGCGCGTGCCCGGTCTTCTTCAGGTCGGGGGGCGTCTCGGTCGCCCTGTTCTGGCACGGGAAATCCATCGCGAAGCCGAGCGCCGGCACGCGCGGAGTGATCGGGTTGCGCGGCACGAGGCAGCCGACCGCGGCCGCCGCGTCGCCCTCGGCGTTGGCCTTGAGCGAGTCGATCGCCGCGAGCGCCTGCACGCCCGGCTCGTCCTGCGCGAGCATCGCCGCCTGCGAGCCCTGGGAGTGCCCGGCAACGCCGATCCGGTCGGCGAGGGTCACCCCGCGGTACGGGTTGGCGCTCGACCGCAGCCAGCGGACTCCCGTGCGCACCGCCTGCACGTGGCCGGGAAGGTCGCCGTCGTGGGTGATCACGAGCGTCACGTAGCCGTGGCCGGCCAGGTGCCGGGCCGCCCACCAGAGGCCGCACTGGCTGCCGCCGAGCCCGTGCATCAGGACTACGCCGGGGCGCCGGCCGAGCGTGCGGCGCGGGCCCGACGGCCTGAGCACCGTGCCCTCGTACGCGGCGGTGCCGGCGGCCTGCACGGTCACCCTCTGGAAGACCGACCGCCCCTGCCAGTCGAAGGCGGCCTGGGTGGGACAGGGGCTCGGCTGCGGCTGGGCGGCGGCGGGCGCCGCCGTGCCCGCGGCGAGCGCTGCACAGCTGACGATCATCCCGCCCAGTCGCCTGAGGATCATCGACGCACGAACCCGCCGCGGGCCCGCAAGTTTCGGCGTGTCAGTCGAGGTGGTGGAGCAGCGCGTCCGCCTGGCGCCGCTCCTCACGCTCGACCGACCACGCCGGGTCGCGCCGGTGGGCGACGCTCATTTCGGCGGGGGTCGGCAGGTCCGCCGGGTCCAGCCAGGTGTCCGGGTCCCAGAGCTTCGAGCGCACGAACGCCTTCGGGCAGTGGGCGTAGACCTCCTCGGCCCTGAGCACGATCGCCGTCTTCGGCGGCTTGCCGACATGGGTGATGCGCTCCAGCAGATGCGGGTCGGCGCTCACGCAGGCGCGGCCGTTGACGCGCAGCGTGGTGTCGCGCCCGGGGATCACGAAGATCACGCCGGCACGCCCGCTCGCAACGACGTTCTCGAGCGTGTCGAGGCGGCGGTTCCCGGTGGCATCGGGGATGGCCAGGTGCTGCTCGTCGAGCACGGTCACGAAGCCCGGGGGCCCGCCGCGCGGGCTGACGTCGCAGTGCCCCTCGGCCGAGCAGGTGCCCACGAACAGCATCGGCGAAGCGGCGATCAGGCGCCGGCACATCTCGTCGAGGTGGCCGATGTCCTTTTGGACGGCGATCTCCATCGCGGCGTCGTAGTGGGCGCGCAGGTCCTCCACGCGTTGCAGGGCGCCGTCGAGTGGGTCGAGCGCGGCCATGACGCTGACTATGCCATAGGGCTACTTCGGTGCTGCGAGCGGGAGCTTCTCGACCTTTGCGCCGGTGACGGCCACCGCGTAGGCGTCGCGCAGAGCCGTCGTTCGCAGCGCCCGGACTCCAGCCGCGAGGCCCTCCCGGTCGAGCGCGGTGACCAGCCAGAGCAGCTCGTCGGCGCGCGGCTGCAGCGCGGCCACCAGCGCCGTGCCGTCCCCCGCACGCACGGTGCGGGCGACCCGCCCGTCCGCGTCGAGCAGCTCGAGCGTGGCGCCGTCCGCGGCGAAGCGGGCGAAGACGCCGCTCTGCTGTGGCCCGTGCTCCAGCGTGGGGGCGCCGCGGACGATGCGGGCGCGCGGCCAGGCGGCCACGACCAGGCGGGTGACCGCCTCGGTGCCCGGCGCGCCGAGCGACGAGCTCGAGACCGGGATGCCGGCGTCCTCCAGCGCCTGCTTGGCGCCCCGGCACGGATCCGACTCGGCCGCGTCGCACTCCACCCGCACGGGGCGGCGCTTCTCCCCCGCCCCGCTCCCAAACGGCTCGGGGTAGGCGCCCACGATGGCGCGCACGTCCGGTTGCTCGGGCCGGTAGTCGAGCTGCACGCGGTCGCCGGGCAGGAGCTCGTGGTCCGCCGGCCCGTCCTCGGGCTCGACGCCGTTGACGTAGAAGGACCAGCGGCGCGTCTCGGTGGCCGCGAGGCCGTCGATCGCCTCGATGGAGCGCGGGCCCGTCTCGACCTCGAACTGCGAGCGCAGCAGGCGCAGGACGGTGTCGCCGTCCGCCAGCTTCGCGGTGCGCACGGAGCCCAGCTCGGCGTGGCCGAAATCGCGCGTCACGCGCAGCGACACGGGCCCCTCCCGGTCATCCGTGGCGGCCCCCCCGCAGCCGCCGAGCAGGAGCCCGGCGAGCAACAGCGCGACCACGCATGGCAGCCCCACGGAACGCGCCGACCGGTCGGCCTGGAGGTTGAGCAGGGCTGCCAGAACGGACGGGAGGCTAGTCACGACCCTGCCGCTACAATCGCCGACCGACAGGCCGCCATCGTCTAGGGGACTAGGACGCCGCCCTCTCACGGCGGAAACCGGGGTTCGAATCCCCGTGGCGGTACCTACGAAGGCCCTGCAAAACGCGGGGCTTTCGGCGTTCTAGGGGTACGCGAGGGGCATTCTGAGGGGCAGTCGGGGCCGGGCGGCGCGACCGCCCGCCCGGCCACCGACGGGCGCGGCGGGATAGGGTCGCGAATGTGGCGCGATCGAGGAAAGACGCGTGGCTCAGGGACGAGCTGATCCTGGCCCTCGACCTCTACCAGCGCGAGGGACGCAATCCGTCTGCACCGGCGGTCGAGGAGCTGAGCAACCTGCTCCGGGCCATCCCCGTCGAGCCGGAGCTGGCCAGCGAGCCGACCTTCCGGAACCTGGCCGGGGTGCGCCTGAAGGTCAGCAACTTCGTCGCCATCGACCCGAGCGCAGAAGCGGTGGGCATGACGCGAGGCGGGCGCGGCGACCAGGCGGTGTGGGACGAGTTCGGCACGGACCCTTTGCGGCTCGGACAAGCCGCCGAGGCGATCAGGGCGAACCTCGACGCCATCCCGGCGCAGGAGGCGGAGGCGGACGAAGAGGAGGTCGCCGACGCGCCGGAGGGCCGCCTGCTGACGCGCGTCCACCGCGTACGCGAGCGGAACCAGCGCCTCGTCGCCAGGAAGAAGGTGGCGGCCCTGGAGAACACCGGCAAGCTGGCTTGCGAGGCGTGCACGTTCGACTTCGCCGCGACGTACGGACCGCACGGCGACGGGTTCATCGAGTGCCACCACACCGTGCCCCTGCACACGCTCCGGCCTGGCAGCAGAACGCGACTCGCCGACCTCGCGCTGGTCTGCTCGAACTGCCACCGCATGATCCACCGGCGCGCTGAGTGGCTCTCCGTCTCGGCTCTGCGCGCGCTGGTCGGGGCTGCCACGCCCGGCTAGCTCACCATTGCGTGACCGGCGGCGGCAGGACTCAATCGGCTCGCCGCGAACCTGCCGTCGATGGGTGACCAGAAGCCGGTGGACGGTCCTGCGGACGACGCTCCGCCGGACGAGCCCTCGCCCGAGGGTGCAGACCTCGCCGTCGTCGAGCCGTCTGGACCCGCCGACGCTGGAGTGTTCAAGCTTCCCGCGCGGGCCGTAGGTGTCGCATCGGCGATAGTGGCGCTTGCGTGCCTGGCAACGCTCGCCGTTGTGGCGTCTATTGAAGACGCTGACGGCCTTTCCACGGTCGCGCTTGCGCTAGCGATCCTGGCCTTCGCCATTCAGATCGTGGTCTACATCGCCCAGGGAAATGCAGCCGCGCAGCAGATGATCAGGAGCGAGCAGCTGAACTCGGAGACTCAGGCTCTGCTTGCTGACGTGCGGAGCACTGCGACGGCCACCCACGCGATGGTGGGTGAGCAGTTCCGCGAGCTTCTCCGAGCTTTCATGGAAGCCGCTTCAAAGACCGCTGAGGAGGGCGGGAAGTTCGACCCTCAGGAACTGGAGCGGCGCATGATGGAGAATGTCCGCAGGGAGTTCGGACCGACACGGCCTCAGCCCGCCCCCACGCCGACGCCCGCCCCGCGTGCGAGGACTCAGTCCGGCGCTTTTCGCAGAAGCGCGGCCAGGGCCGTCGCCCCCGAAGTCAAGACCCTCCAACGTTTCCCCGAGGGTGATGCGGTCGAGCAGGTCCGCGAGACACTGGAGGGCCTGTCGCCGGAAGCTCGTCAGGCCGTGGCCGACCTGGCCGAGGATGAGCTGAGCAGCCGCAAAAGCGGCAACTATGTCGGCCTGAACGAGGACACCTATCGCGGCAGGCTCCTCGATGAACTGAACGCCGCTGGTCTGGTGGGCCGTGCTCGGCGCGGCGACGGCTATCTCGCCCGGCTCAGCGATCTAGGCCGTACAGCCGGAAGCATCTTCACCGCGCAAGGCGATATCCCGGCCTGGGCGGCGCCCTTTCTCGACGATGCCGACGAGAAAGCCGACACCTAGCGCGCGGCACGGGTCGCGTCTACGGGCTAGGCAGACTCGCGCACGCGCTCGAAGCGCCAGAAACGCAGCCCCCCGACCCGCCGCAGCTCGCCGCCTTCGAGGTCAGGCCACTTTCGGCGCGCCCACGCGTCGGCACGGCGGAGGAACACGATGTACGCCACGCCCCACAACACCACAGCCAGCAGCCCGCCCGCTCCCAGCGTCACCACGGCGGCGAAGGCCTTCCAGCCCGAGCACCCCGACCAGCTAGCACCGAAGGACGGCAGCGCCTGCATGACGAACCCGACGACGAGGTACAGCCCGCCGACCGTGCCGTAGGCCCGGTCCTCAGCAGCGTCCTCGGGCGTGCGCTGCCAGCCGAGGTAGAGCGGCATCGGCGCGCGGAACAGCCCGATCACCAGCAGGATCGCGCCGACGACATCCAAGACAGGCCGATCACCGAGAAGAACACGACTGGCAGCGAGACTACGGTCAGCGACGGCGGGCCAGGTACCCGCGCCTGGCGTTTCTGAGCGCCCCTGCCCGAGTACCGCTCCCATGCAAGCGCACACCCCCGCGAAATTGGGCGCGTTTTTTCGGCGGACTGATCGAGTGGCGAGTGGCGCTAGGGAGAACGCATACGCTCAGCCGCAGCGCTGCAGAACTTTTCGATTTCCGCCCGCGTGGTATCGCGAGCGTGGTCGTAAGCGGGCTCCACTTCCAGCTCGTGTTTCGCGCGGTTGGCGGGGTCCGCCTCGCACTTCGCCCAGAAGGCGGCTGATGTCTTCAACATTGCGCGTAGCTGAATGATGATCTCTCCGGCCGCTTCGTCGGCCTCGTTCGAACCGGCCGTCGCAAACAACAACTTGACGCGTCCCCGCAGCGGCCGAAGCCGATCAACAGCTTTTTCGGCAGCGATGCGTCTGTCGTCTCTCAGCCGCCCATCGCTTAGCAGCGCGGCATTACGGTGCACTGCACCGTCCTGGTCGGCGGTGGTTGGCTTGTAGTCCCGGATGCGTGCGAGTGCCTCCATCGCATCGCCCGCGAAGTTCCCCGCCGTTTCAAGCATCTCTTCGCGGAGCTGTCGCTTTCGCTCGGTCGTCCGGGTGTAGCCGGCGACGAGGAGACCGGCGATCGCGGACGATCCGACGACGGAGGCTAAGAAGGTCAGCGCCTGGTCGCTGCTCACTGCCGAGAGAATCAGGGCCTGGACCAGGCCATCATTCTAAGCGGGCCGAGTGGTAACCGTCGGCGCGCCTGCGTATCTTCGGCGGCAGAGGAGGCCGCCGACACTTCGAATCCCCGTGGCGGTACTTCAGGAAGCCCTGCTAGCGCGGGGCTTTCGTCGTTCGGGGGGACAGCCGTGCCGCTTTGCTTCGACTCCAATCGAGTACTTGAGAGGCGTAGGATCGCGGCGCCACCGAACTGGGAGGGATAGTGCCACCCGACATCACCTTCACGGGCAGCGGCGGGGGCCGCTCTGGCGATGTGCGTGAGACGAGGGCAAATGTCTGACGCGAGCAGGGTGGTGGTCATCGTGATCGCGGTGATCATGGCGCTGCTGCTGCTCGGCGGGTTGATGACGCTGCTGATCCAGCCCGGGTGACCAAGCGATCCTTAGGAATCGGGCGGGTCATACTTCGACGCCTTACGGCCACTCGAGGTGGCCGGTGAACGGACGGAGGGACGATGCCGCTGTATCTCTCGAGGTTCAGCTACACGCCCGAGACTTGGGCCCGGCTGATCGGCAACCCAGAGGATCGGCGAAAGGCCGCTCAGTCGTACATCGAGTCGGTCGGCGGGAAGCTTCATGGGTTCTGGTACGCCTTCGGCACGCACGACGGCTACAACCTGTGGGAGGCCCCCGACAACGTGTCGATGGCCGCGGTTGCGCTGGCGATCAGCGGCGGCGGTGCACTCAACTCGCTCGAAACGACAGTCCTTCTGACCGTCGACGACACCCTGGACGCCCTGCGCAAGGCTGATCAAATCCGATACCAGGCGCCCGGGGCCTAGCGGGCGGATCCTCGGAGGCAGCCGACCGGGGTACGCCCAGCCGGTCGCCATGCCGCCGGCGCCCTCGACCTCGCTCCGCAGGAACTCCGCGATGTCGACGAGTGAGGCGTATCCGATGCGCTGCACGGCGTCAGCGAGCACTTGCATTCGCTTCTTGCACGCGGTAAGCCACGCAGCAGCGAGAGGCGCGCACCCGACCAGGAAGGACGGGCATGGAAGGCACGCCCCAAACACACGCAGAGCGGCACGACGCCGAGCCACCTTCCGGGTCGCCGCAGGCCTCGCCGCCAAGCCCGGCCGCGGCACAGGGAGCTTCCGGCGCTGGGGGTGGGCTGGCCGAGTCGAGGGCTTGGCTGGCCGATCAGCACCTAACGCGCCCACGCGAAGGGCGGATCATCGCCGGCGTGTGCGCGGGACTGGCCCGCCGCTACGGCGCGCCCGTGTTCCTCGTGCGAGTGCTGATGATCGCCTTCGCGCTCACCGGGTTTGGGCTGGTCGCCTATCTGGCCCTGTGGGTGCTGATGCCAAGCGACCGATGACCGGGCCGGGCTAGGACTCGACGTCGCTCGAGAGGCATTTTGGACATCAAATAGATGTCGAATCCGCCTCTCGAGGCCGAATGCGTGTAGAAGTGTGCCCAGGGGTTCCGTGGGTAGAGGGCGACCGGGGGTACGTGCATGTCGAGACTCGGCTTTGTGGTTTGCGTGATGGTGGTGCTGTGCCTGGGATGCGTGGCGAGCGCGCGCGCCCAGGAGGTCGTCTGGGCGGTCGGCGACGGGGCCGACGGAAGCGACGAGGCCGAAGCGCTCGCGAGCCAGATCGTCGCCGACCAGCCCGACCGGTTCCTCTACCTCGGCGACGTCTATCCGGAGGGCACCGCGCAGGACTTCGCGGAGCGCTACCACCCGACCTACGGACCGCTGAAGGCGATCACGTGGCCGACACCGGGCAACCACGAGTGGGGCAACCGGGCCACGGGCTACTACGCGTACTGGCGCCCGCGGGTGCGCAAGCCGTACTACCGCGTTCGCATCGGCGGCTGGGAGGTGCTCTCGCTCAACTCCGAGATCCGCACCGACAGGCGCTCACCGCAGATCAAGTGGCTGAGGAAGCAGCTCGACCGCACGACCGGAACCTGCCGGCTCGCCTTTTGGCATCGGCCGTGGCGCAGCCCGGGAACGGTCCATGGCAGCGACCCCGCGATGGCACCCCTCTGGAACACCCTGCGGCGGCGCGCCCGGCTGGTGATCAACGCGCACGACCACGTGATGGTCCGATACGGGCGCCGCGACGGCATCACCCAGTACATCGCCGGCACGGGTGGGGACACGCTCTACGGGACGGGGCCCGACCCGCGCGTCGCGTTTGTCGCCAGCCCGACGCACGGCGCCCTGCGCATGACGCTCTCCCCCGGTCGCGCGTCGCTGGAGTTCCGATCGGCGACCGGCGCAGCGCTCGACAGCAGCAGCGCGCGTTGCAAGCCGCTCAGGCCCGCGGTCCGGCGCCGCCGCTAGCCGCTGCCCGCACCCGCCGGCTTGCAGTCCACCCTGCTGCGGTCGAGCACCCGCCCGCCGAGCGACCGGAACTCGAGGCGTGCCTCGCCCGGCGAGAGGCGCATGCGCAGCGCCCCCGTGACGCCGTCGCGGCCGAACGCCGCGCGCGTATCCGGGCGCAGCTCGTAGAGCGTGTCACCGCCCGAGCCCGCGACGTACTGCGTGATCCCGTCCAGGGGGCGGTAGCGCAACATCAGGTGGTCGTGGCCGCTGAGGACGAGCCGGGCCTTGCCGCGGAGCGCGTCCCACAGCGGCTGCACGTCGCCCGAATCGCCGTGATTGCCGGCGCTGAAGCGTGGGCGGTGCCAAAACGCGAGCCGGCACGTCCCGCCGGCCCCGTCGAGCACGTCGTCGAGCCAGGTCAGCTGGCGGGAGCCGTCGTCGTGCGGCGCCTCGGAGTTGAGCGCAAGCACCTCCCAGCCGCCGAAGCCGCGGCGGTACCACGGGCTGGCGCGCCCGTGCCGGCGCCAGTACGGGTAGTAGCCGACGTGGCGGTTGTCCCATTCGTGGTTGCCCACGGTCGGCCACACGATGTCGTCCAGGCGCCCGTAGACCTCGCGCCAGTTGGTGGCGAAGTCCTCGGCCGTCCCGGTCGGGTAGACGTCGCCGAGGTAAAGCACGGCATCCGGGCTGTCGCGCTCGATCTGGCGCGCGAGCGCTTCGCCCTCGTCGCTTCCGTCGGCCCCATCGCCGACCGCCCAGACGACGGCGGGCGTGGCGGAGCGCTCCGCTCCCTTCGGCGGCCGGTGATCGCGGGCGGGGGCGTCGTCGCCCGAGCACCCGGCCAGCGCGAGCGCGGCGCCGACGGCCAGCCCTCCACAGATCCTGCCCATCACGGTACGTCCAGGGTAACCGGACGTTCACGAGCCCTTTACGCTCCGATAACGGACCGCCCACGGCTCGGGCCGACACTCCAGTGGAGATGGAGACCATCGGCAGGGTCCTGTTCGTCGCCCTCGTCACCTGCTACCTGCTCGGCCGCATCCTGTCCGGAGCGGCGGCCCCGGCGGAGGTGGTCGTCTACGGCATGACCGCCGCGTTCGGGCTCGAGTACCTGGTGGCGTCCTGGGGCGGTCTCTGGCAGCGCGCCTGAACGCCTTTCGCACGCCCGTGACGTGCGGTAAATTCGGGTTCTTGGACGCACGCCGGACAGACGCCTTGAAGGCTTCTCCGAGGATGTTCGACTCAGATCTCCTCGACCGTCTCTCGCGCGTCCACCCGATGGTGCCCCCGGTCATCTTCGTCCCGGCCGCCACCGCGCTGTTCGTAGTCGGCGCCCGGGAGCTAACCACCGCCGGAACGCTCGGCCTGCTGGTCGCGGGCTGGTTCTTCTGGACGCTCACGGAGTACTGGCTGCACCGCCTGGTGTTCCACTTCGAGCCCCAGGACGGGCCGCTCGCCCGCTTCCACTGGATCATCCACGGCGTCCATCACGACCATCCCAACGACCCGCTGCGGCTCGTCATGCCGCCGTCGGTGAGCATCCCGCTCGCGGCCGCGTTCTACGGGCTGTTCGTGCTGGCGCTGGGCGAGCCCGCCGCCGACGTCTTCGCCGCCGGTTTCTTGACCGGCTACCTCGCGTACGACATGGCGCACTACTACATGCACCACCACCGTCCGAAGTCCGGCTTCGGGAAGTTCATGCGCGAGCTGCACATGCGCCACCACTTCCAGGACGACACGCGCGGCTTCGGGGTCAGCGCGCCGTTCTGGGACTACGTGTTCGGCACGCCGCTGCGTCGCGGGCGCTGAGTAGCCCAGCTGGGGACGTCTCGTGGCCCAAAGCGTGCAAGCGCTGCACTACGGGTGTAGGGTCGCTCCGCCGTCCTAGCCCCAGCGCGGCAGCGAGATCCTCCTCGCCATCACCAACATCGGCACCGCGGTAGTGCTCTGGCCGATCGCCAGGCGGCAGAGCGAGACACTTGCGCTCAGCTACGTGGCGAGTCGTCTCGTCGAGTCCATCATCATCGTCGTCGGCCTCATCAGCCTGCTGTCGGTCCTGACGCTGCGTGAGGACTTCGCGGGAGCGGGCGCGGATGCCGGCTCACTTACCGTCGCCGGCGAGTCGCTGGTCGCCGTCCACGACTGGACGTTCCTGCTCGGGCCCGGCTTCTGTGTGGGTGTGAACGGGCTGTTGCTCGGCTACCTGTTCTACCGGTCCGGCCTCGTGCCGCGGTGGATGGCGATGTTCGGCCTCGTCGGCGGCCCGCTGATCTTCGCTTCGGCGATCGCCGTGCTGTTCGGCGCCTACGAGCAAGACGGGGCGCACTTCCTCTTCTCGATCCCGGAGATCGTCTTCGAGGCGTCGATCACCATCTACACCGTCGTCAAGGGCTTCAAGCCGTCCCCGATCCTCGACGACTCCCGTTACACCGGGGACCGAATGTAAAGCTCAGGAAATGCGGCTGAGAGGATTCGAACCTCCACATCCCAAGGGACACAGGCACCTGAAGCCTGCGCGTCTGCCAGTTCCGCCACAGCCGCGGGGCGCACAAGCCTAGCGGTCGACGGCCAGCTGGGCCGCGAGCGGCGAATGGTCGGACAGCCTCAGCTCGGTCCGCCATTCGTGCAGGTAGCGGCAGTCCCCCACCGCGATCTCCTCGGACACGATCAGGTGGTCCAGCCGATAGCCGCCGCCGCGCGGCCACGCCCACGACACCTCCTTGACCGTGTGGCCGTGGCGCTCGCGGAACGCGTCGCGGAAGCCGCTCGGCTCCAGCCCGCGCACCAGCGCCGTCTCGGCGGCGTCCCAGCGCTCGCCGCGCTCCGGACGCAGCACCCCGCTGCGCGTCCGGGCGAACGTCCAGACGCTCCCGTCGGGGTGCTCGCGCCGCGGCGTGTTGAGGTCGCCGCAGACCAGCCGCGGGTGCCCGGCCCCGGCGGCCATGTGCGCGAAGACCGCCTCGTGGGTGAGCACCTTGGCCAGGCCCGGCTTCGGGCTGATCGGCGAATGCACGTTCACGACCTCGAGCCCGTCCGCCAGCCGCGCCGCGAGAACCCGCTCGGGCCACGGCACGCCCTCGACCGGCTCCGCCCGCAGCGGCGACCTGGCGGCAGTCAGCACACCGAGCGGCCGCGACGAGTCGCGCACGGGCGGCAGCTCGGCCACGGCGACGTGGTAGCCGGCGTCATGCAGCCGATCGGTCCATGCGGCCGCTGTCGCGGGCGTCACCTCCTGCAGGCACACCACGTCGGCGCCGACCTCGGCTACCAATTCGGCCTGCTCGGCGGCACGGGCGACCCGCCCGGCCACGTTCCACGAGAGCAGGTGGATCCCGGTCACTGGGAATAGAGTGCATGACCGGAACACGACAAGGAGCTGAGAGATGCCGTACGAGGTACCGCCGCTTCCCTACGACTACAACGCCCTGGAGCCTCACATCGATGAGGCCACGATGCGCCTTCATCACGACAAGCACCATCAGGCGTACGTCGACAAGGTGAACGCCGCACTCGAGGGCACCGAGTGGGCCGACAAGCCCATCGAAGAGGTCGTGGCCAACCTGTCGCAGATCCCCGAGGCCAAGCGCACGGCCGTCCGCAACAACGGCGGCGGGCACCTCAACCACTCGCTCTTCTGGGAGTGGATGTCGCCCGACGGCGGCGGCGAGCCCGACGGCGAGCTGGCTGACGCGATCGCCTCCGCCTTTGGCTCGTTCGGCGACTTCCAGGCGAAGCTCAAGGAGGCCGGCGTCGGCCAGTTCGGCTCCGGGTGGGCATGGCTGGTGCACGACGGCTCGGCTCTTGCGGTCGTCTCCACGCCGAACCAGGACAACCCGATCACCGACGGCAAGACGCCGCTGCTCGGCGTAGACGTCTGGGAGCACGCCTACTACCTGAAGTACCAGAACAAGCGCCCCGACTACCTCGACGCCTGGTGGAACACCGTGAACTGGGCGAAGGTGGCGGAGAGCTACTCGGCCGTCTCCGGGTAGCAACGGGCCCGCCCGGCGGGGTCGCGCGCGTGCCTATGCTTCGGTCAAGGCAATGGACGACTGGATCGGACACGCGCGCGGCACGCTGGAGCGCGACGGCTACAGGCTGAGCGCGCCGCGGTCCGCGGTCGTAGAGACGCTCGCCACCCTTGGCTGCAGCGTCACCGCGAAGGAGATCGCCGACCGCCTGCGCGAGCGCGGCGAGGACATCGGGGTCGCCTCGATCTATCGCACGCTCGACCTGCTCGACCGCCTGCGGCTGGCGCGGCGCGTGGACGTGGCCGAGGGCGTGGCCCGCTACGAGCCGATCGACCCGAGCGGCGACCACCATCACCACCTCGTCTGCGACCGCTGCGGCGAGGTGACGGCCTTCGAGGACCGCGACCTGGAGCGCGCCATCGAGCAGCTCTCCCGGCGCGTGGACTACGCGATCGACGCGCACGACGTGACGCTGCGCGGCGAGTGCCCGGGCTGCCGCAGCTCCGGCTAGCCGCGACGACCTCGTTTGCCAGGCCCCGCGTCAAGAAGGACCCGGGCATCGGTCTCGCCGGACACCGAGCCGGTCCCTAGCGGTTGAAGCTGCAGCTCACGCTGCCGCCCGACATGCCCTTCGCCAGCGCGGCGGCGTTGGCGCGCATGGCGCCGGCGTAGGTCTCCGCGCCCGAGCCCTCCGGGCCGAGCGTGTCGGTCCAGAGCTCGCCGCCCACGTCCGCGCCGGCCTCCCGGGAGATCGCCCGCTCGAGCTTCTGCGAGACGGCGGCCTCCGGGAAGATCGCCTCCACCCCCTCGTCGCGGATCTGCTGCACGAGTGCCTCGACGTCGCGTGCGGACGGCTGGGCCTGGGTCGAGAGCGATGGGATCACGGCGCCGATCACCTCGATGCCGTAGCGGTCGGCGAAGTAGCCGAGCGCGTCGTGCGTGGTGACGAGCTTGCGCCTGTCCGCGGGCACGCGGCCGATGCAGCGCTCGATCGCGGCATCGAGCCGGCGCAGCTCGCCGGTGTACGCGGCGGCGCGGCGCTCGTAGCCCGCGTGTCCCTCGGGGTCGGCCTCGGCGAGCGCGTCGCGGATGGCCGCCACGGCGAGGATCGCGTTGCGCGGGTCCTGCCACCAGTGCGGGTCCACGTCGCCGTCGTGGCCGCCCGCGATCGTCTTCACGGAGTCGATCAGGGTCACCTGCGGTGCGTCGCCGCCGGCGCTGTCGACGACGTCGTCGAGCCACTCGTCGAGTTCGCCGCCCGACCGGACGACGAGGTCGGCTTCAGCGAGCGCGGCAGCGTCGCTCGGGCGCGGCTCGTAGCCGTGCGGATCGGCGTTGGGCGGGAGGATGCCGTCGACGTCCACGCGCCCCCCGCCCACGTTGCGGACCAGGTCGGCCACCTGCGTCGTGGTGGCCACGGCGGAGACGCTGCCGCCTCCTCCCCCACCGCCGTCGCCGCAGCCCGCAGCGCCCAGCACGATGGCGGCGAGCAGCAGCGCGGTGAGGACGGGCCTGCGCATCGAGCGGGCAGCATACAAAAGGTGAGAATGATTCTCACTTGCGCTCCATGACAGTGCGACACTCCCGCCTGCAATGGAGCCCTTGGAGCTGATCGCCCTCTGCGTGTGGTGCTTCGTGGTGGCGTTCGCCGGGGGTGCGGTCGGGCTCGTGCTCGGCAACATCCGTTTGCCTGCGGTCCTGCTGGTGGCCTCCTCCCCCGCCGCCGGGGCCGGTGCGAACCTCGGCATCTCCGGCGTTGCCGCGCTGGCCGCGGCGCTCGCCCACATCCGGGCGGGGCGGATCAACTGGCGCCTGTTCGCCTGGATGGCACCGCCCTCGATGGCCGGCGCGGTGGTGGGCGGCCTGATCTCCGGCGCGATCCCGGACACGGCGCTGCTGATCGTGATCGGGGTGGCGCTCGCCTACTTCGGCGTCGACCTGCTGCGCGCGAAGCGTCCGGCCTGCACCACCGAGCCCTCGGGGTCGCTCGACGTCCGCGCCGCGGCGATCTCCGGAGCGCTGATCGGCCTGCTCGGCGGCCTGGTCGGCCTGATACTCGGCTCGCTGCGCATGCCTGCCCTCCTGCGCTGGGTCGGCGAGGTGCCCGCGCGTGCGGTGGGCACCAACCTGGCGGTGGGCTTCTGGGTCGGGGTAGCCGGCGTGGCCGGGCACCTCCCCGGCGGGGTCGACTGGACCGTCCTGGGAGTCGGCGCGGCGGCGTCGGTCCCCGGCGCCCTGCTCGGCGCGCGCCTGACGGGCCGGCTCGACGAGCGCCAGCTGCTGCGAGCGATCGGCGCGGTGCTGGTCGCCGCCGGAACCGCCACGGCCCTGCAGGCCGTCGTCTAGCTGTCTGACGCCTCGTAGGCCCGCGCGGCCACCAGCTCACGGGCCTGCTCGTCCGTGAGCTGCATGTCCGGGTGGTCCTCGTCGACGTGGGCACGCACCTGAGTGGCGAGATCGTCGTCGTTCGCCGCCTGAAGGGTGCGCCCGCACTCGCAGTCGATGACCCTCATGGGCGCAGCCTACCCCTTCACAGGCGCTTCACGCCATCGACATGAATGGGACACAAAAGCCCTGCAAAACGGCCATACGTTTGCGCCCATGCGACGCATCGACCGCCGCCACCTGCTCCCGGGCGCAGCCGCCTTCGCCGCCGCGCTGCTCGTGGCGCTGCTCGGACTCAACGCGGATGCCGATCCGCCCGACCCGGCGCGCCGCACCGGCACCGTGGAGCTCCAGCTGCTGGGCGTGAACGACTTCCACGGCCGCCTCCAGCCGCCCGAGCCGGGACTGGGCGGCGCGGCGTGGCTGGGCGCCTGGCTGAACCGGGCCGCGGCGTCGCATCCGGAGCACACCATCCGCGTGCACGCGGGCGACATGGTCGGCGCCTCGCCGCTGATCTCGAGCCACTTCGCCGACGAGCCCACGATCGAGGCGACGAACAGGATGGGCTTCGACGTCGGCACGCTCGGCAACCACGAGTTCGACGAGGGCGGCGCCGAGGCGCTGCGGCTCGTGCGGCGCGCGGACTACCCGTACGTGGCGGCCAACACCGTCACTCGCGACGGCGGCGAGCTGATCCTGCCGCCCTACCGCATCGTCGAGCGCGACGGCGTGAGGGTCGGGTTCATCGGCGTGAGCACCCCCGACACGCCCTACTTCCTGCTCTCGGAGTTCGCCCGCGGGTACCGCTGGCTGGACCTGTCCGACACCGTCAACCGCTGGTTGCCAGAGCTGCGTCGGCGCGGGGTCGAGGCAATCGTCGTGCTGGCTCACGCGGGCGCGCTGCAGGAGGGCGCCAACGCCGCCGGCGAGGTCGTCGACGAGGCGCGCCAGATGGACGACGCCGTGGACGTGATCGTGGCCGGGCACACCCACTCCGGCCTGGACGTAGAGATCGACGGCAAGCTGGTCGTGGAGGCGCTGTCCTACGGCGTGGCGTTCGACCGCGTCCGCATCACGGTCGACCGCGCCAGCGGCGACGTGGTGGCCAAGTCCGGCGACGTCATGCCGACCCGGCACGCGGGCATCGCGCCCGACCCGGGGCTGGCGGCGCTCGTCGACGACTACGCCGAGCGCGTGGCGCCGATCGGCGACCGCGTCGTCGGCAGCCTGCCCGACGACCTGGATCACGAGGCGGTCGACCGGCTGGCGGTGGACGCCCAGCGCTCGTTCGCCGGGGCCGACGTCGCCCTGCTGAACGCCGGCAACACGCGCTCCGATCTCGAGCGCGGCCCGGTCACCTACGCGGAGGCCTTCGAGGTGCACGCCTACGAACACCCGGTGTGGCGCTTCCGCATGCGCGGCGCCGAGCTGATGGCCGCGCTGGCCGAGCAGCCCGGCCTGCTCGTGTCCGGTGCGCGCGACCTCGAGCCGGGCGTCGTGTACACCGTGGCCGCGAATGGCATCGTGGCCGAGCGCGAGCCATTCGTGCACGGCACCGGCCGCCAGGTGGTCGGCACGGACCTCGAGGCACTGGTGGCCTGGCTGGGGCGCTAGCGCTCGTCGCCGTCTTCGGCGGCCAGCCGCTCCGGGCTGGCCATCACGAACACGCCGCAGACGACGAAGGCGAGCAGCAGCAGGACCCCGGCCGTGATCGTCACGGTGCTGTCGAAGGGAAACAGCAGCCCGGCCCCCAGCACGAAGCAGGCAGCGGTGGCTAGCTCCAGCCGGCTCATGGGCGCGGCTGCTCCTCGTAGGCGAGCCGTCCGCTGACCGCTAGCCGGAACAGCCATGTGAGCGCGGGGATCAGGATCGCCATGCCCAGCGCGGCGGACACCAGCAGGGCCACGAGCGTCGAGTCGTTCGCCGCCGCCGCGCGCACGGTCAGCTCGGGCGGCAGCATGTACGGCTGCTGGGCGACCGCCCAGCCCGCGACGATCGCGCCAACGGCGGTGGCCGCGGTGTAGCGGGCCACCTCGAAGCGCTCGCGCCACTCGAGCGCCAGAGTGGCCAGCCCCGCCGCCCCCGACACCGCCACGCAGGCGAGGCCCGCCCCGGACGTGAGGCCGTCGTAGAGGTCCGGCACGTCGGAGCGCACCGCCAGCAGGCCGGCGATGGCGAGCACGCCCGCCACGACGCCCGAGCCGAGGGCCCGTGCGCGGAAGGCGCGCACCAGCTCGGGGCGGCCGGCGCGGCGCGAGTCCGCTCCGAGGAAGACGGCCGCGACGTGAGCGCCGGTGGCGACCGCCAGCAGGCCGACCACGATCGAGGTCGTGCCCGTCCAGCTGCGAAGCTCGTCGCCGGCCGCGTTGCCGACCGGCACCTCCCCCGCGGCGATGGCGCCCACCGCGGCGCCGAGGAAGAACGGCACCAGCACGGAAGCGAGCGCGAACGCCGCGCCCAGCGCACGCGCTTCGGCGATCGTGGCCGCCTCGCCCTTCAGCGCGAACGCCCCGCCGCGCAGCACGATGCCCAGGGCCGCGACGAACAGCGGGATCGCGAGCGTCGAGGTGATCGAGCCGAAGGCCTTCGGGAAAGCCGTCCAGAGCACCACAAGCACGAAGATCAGCCAGACGTGGTTGGCCTCCCACACCGGCGCCATCGCGCGCTTGACCATCGCCCGCACCGGGGCCCCGCGCTCGGCGGAGCCGGCGGTGAGGTCCCAGAAGCCGGCGCCGAAGTCCGCGCCGCCCAGCACGACGTAGGCGGTCAGCCCGACCAGGATCAGCACGGCGGCGCTGTCGGCCAGCATCAGGCCTCCACCTCGAACGGCTGGCGTCCGAGCCGCCGCAGCATCACGAACACGACCGCCACCAGACCCGCGTAGACGAGCGCCAGCGCCGCGAAGCCCACCGGTATCCCGCTCGCGCCGGTGACCGCCTGCTCGGTGCGCATCACCTCGTAGACGACCCACGGCTGGCGGCCGACCTCGGTGGTCACCCAGCCCGCGATCAGGGCGACCAGCGCCAGCGGGCCGGCCGCGATCAGCGCGCGGTGGAACCACGGCGAGCTGGGCAGCCGGCGGCGCCGCCACCAGACCCAGAGGAACCAGGCACCGAGCGCCGCGAGCGCCGTGCCGATGCCGACCATCAGGCGGAAGCTGAGCTTCACGATCCCGGTCGGCGGGCGGTCGTCGGCGGGCACCGTTTCGAGCCCCTGCACCGTCGCGTCGGGGTCGTGGAAGGCGAGCAGCGAGAGCAGGTCGGGGATCTCGATCCCACCCGGGAGGCTGAACGGCGCGCCCTTCGTGGTCTCCTGGAGTCCTTCGAAGGCGGCCAGCTTGAGCGGCTGGCGCTCCGCCACCGTCCGAGCCGCCCAGTCGCCCACCAGCAGCTGGGCCGGGGTGGCCAGCGCGGCCACCGAGAGCGCCACCACGAGCGCGACGCGGTGCTGGCGCGAGCGGCGCCCGCGCAGCCATCCGTGCGCGTACACGCCGGCCACCAGGAAGCTGGCCACGATGAAGCCGGCTAGGTACATGTGCACGAGCTCGTGCCATAGGTTCGAGTTGAACAGCGCCTCCAGCGGGCGCACGTCCACCACCTCGTCGTTGCGGATCGCGAACCCCGACGGGTGGTTCATCCAGCCGTTCACCGAGATCACCATCAGCGAGCCGGTGATCCCGGCCACCACCATCGGCACGCCCGCCGCGAAGTGCACCTTGGGCGCCAGGCGGTCCCACCCGTAGACGTAGATGGCGATGAAGATCGCCTCCATGAAGAACGAGAAGCCCTCGATCAGGAAGGCGAGGCCGAACACATCCCCGAACGTGGCCATGAACTCAGGCCACAGCAGGCCCATCTCGAAGGAGAGGATCGTGCCGGTCACCACGCCGACCGCGAACAGGATCAGCATGGCCTTCGACCAGCGCTTGGCGAGCGCCTTGTAGAGCGGATCGCCGGTGCGCAGCCACAGCCCCTCGAGGTAGAGCACCATCGCCGGAAACGCAATCCCGAAGCACACCAGCGGGATGTGCACGGCGAACGACATCGCCTGCATCTGGCGCGCCTGCAGCAGGTAGTCCTGGTCGACCGGCCCGCCGAGGACGCCGTCGATCACGCCGGCCTCAGCGTCCTGAGCGCGAGCGCGGGGAACAGCAGCACCGAGATCACGCCCCCGGTCACCAGCCCGGCGGCCGCGGCCGGGTCGAGCTTGCCGAGCTCGACGCCGATCTGGCTGGCGGCGACCACGAACGACAGCGACGTGGCCTGCAGCAGGCCGGCGGAGACGGCCTGGCGCTGCGGCACGAAGCGCCTGTAGATCAGGGCCGGCAGGCCGCGTACCAGCAGCAGCGCGATCACCGTGAGCGGCACGAGCACGATGGTGTCAAATGAGGCGAACAGCGACCCGAGATCCAGCCGCACGCCGCTGACCACGAAGAAGATCGGGATGAATACGCCGAAGCCGATGCCCTCGAGCTTGTCCTGCAGCCCGCTGCTGCCCACGGCGTGCTCGCGGTCGAGCAGGCTGACCATCGCGCCGGCGAGGAACCCGCCCAGCACGACCTCGAGGCCGAACTCCTCGGACATGTAGACGAGGACGACGAGCAGCAGGAAGGCGATGCGCACGGCGATCTGTGCGCTGGTGCGGTGCATGCGCTCGACGGCTGCCTTGAGCTGGGCCGAGCCGCGCGCGCCGAGCAGCACCAGTCCGACCGCGCCCACCACCCCGAGGAAGAGCAGCAGCAGCACGAGCGTGGTCTCGAAGCTGGCCCCCGACGAGGAGAAGAACAGCGACAGCAGGATCACCGTGGCGAAGTCGGCGATCGACGCGCCGGCGATCACGAGCTGGCCGAACGGCGTGCCGGTCTGCCCGGCGTCCTTCAGCACCGCCACGACGATCCCGAAGGAGGTGGCCGCCAGGATGATCGCCACCAGCAGCGGCGCGCCGACCAGCTCCACGGCCTCGAAGACCAGGGCGACCACCAGCGCTAGCGCGAGCGAGACCAGGAAGGCGCCGCCGACCAGGCCCAGGTGGCGGTCGTCCTCGGCATCGAAGCTGATCTCCAGGCCGGCCAGGAAGAACAGGAAGACCAGGCCGATCTGCGAGAACACCTGCAGCGGCGCCGTGATGTCGACCAGGTCGAGCAGGTGCGGGCCGATCACGATGCCCGCGCAGATCTCGCTGACGATCGGCGGGACCTTCGGCACGGGCAGCAGCTCCACCAGCAGCGGGGCCGCCGTCGCCGCCGCCAGCGCCATGGCGAGGTCGGTGTAGTCGAGCCCTTCGATCGGTAGCGGAGGCTACGATCGCCCCCGGGTGGAACAGCTCTGGGACGACATCACGCGGGCCTACGACCTACACATCCAGGCCCCGGGCAAGGAGCTTCACTTCCTGATCCTGATCGCCTTCGTGTGCTCGTTCGGGTTCATCCGCACGAGCGCGCACATGATCCGGGCGCAGGTGTCGTGGTGGCCGGGCAACGTCGAGACCAAGGGCGGCACCCACATCCACCACCTGGTGTGGGGCATCCTGCTGCTGCTCTCGATGGGCTACGTCGGCATCGCGACGGACATCGGCACGCCGTGGCTCGAGCTCGTCGCGGTGGCGTTCGGCATCGGCATGGGCCTGACGATGGACGAGTTCGCACTGTGGCTGAACCTCAAGGACGTCTACTGGCAGCAGAAGGGGCGCCAGTCGATCGACGCGGTCGTCGTGACGACCACGCTGATGGTGATCGCCCTGCTAGGCATCCAGTTCTGGATCGACGTCTACGACGCGGTGCTGGTGCTGGCGGGGCTCGACCGCGGCAACGCGTGGATCGCGATCCCGATCCAGCTGATCGGCATCGCGCTGGCGGTGGTGTGCTTTCGCAGGGGCCGCAAGCTGGCCGGACTGTTCGGCCTGTTCGTGCCGCTGGTGGCGCTCATCGGTGCTGTGGTGCCACGCCGCCAACCGGCGCGTTCCACCGCCTGATCACGCGCGTCTCGCGTTCGTAGCCCAGCACCGACAGCGTGGCCGTGTCGAGCGCGATCAGCGCGCCGCACTCCGGCGGCAGGCCGACCCAGCGCGCCCCCATCACGCGCAGCACGTGCCCGTGGGCGAACACCACGGCGTCGCCGTCGAGATCCTGGAGCTCGGCGATCACCCGGTCCGCACGGCGACCGACGTCGGCGGCGGTCTCGCCGCCCGGGCAGCCGTCGCGCCACAGATTCCAGTCCGGCCTGGCCTCGCGTATCTGCGCGGTGGTGATGCCCTCGTACTCCCCGTAGTCCCACTCGACCAGGTCCTCGGTCGTCTCGACTTCGTCGCCCAGGCCCGCCAGCCGGCAGGTCTCGAGCGCGCGCTGGAGCGGGCTGGACAGCGTCCGCACGAAGCTCCAGTGCGCCAGCGCCTCGCGCAGCGCCAGCGCCTGCTGTCGCCCGGCCTCGGTCAGCGGGATGTCGGTGCGCCCGGTGTGGCGCCCGTCGCGGCTCCACTCGGTCTCGCCGTGGCGAGCGAGGACGATCTCCATCAGGCAGGCTCGCCGCTCGCCAGTCGCGCGAGCAGGTCGTCTGCCCCGCTGGCGAGCGAGCGTGCCAGCTCCCCGGCGGGCAGCTCGCGCGCGAGTGCGGCGCTCTGCCCGGCGAACAGCGCCTGGAATGCGCTCGGGTCGCCCTCGACGGCGGCGGTGCGCACCGGCATGTACAGCGACATCTGGGCTGGGTACGGCAGCACCGCCTCGAGTTCGTCGGTCGCGCGGTTGCGCAGGGCGCGCGCCGGCCGGCCCGAGAGCGAGCGTGTGAGCGTGGTCCCATCCGCCGTGGCGTGCCGCAGACGCTCGCGGAAGGCATCGGGGATGCCGCTCTCGGGGCACGCCAGGAAGGCCGTGCCGATCTGCGCGGCGCCGGCGCCCAAGGCGAGCACGGCGGCGAGCTGGCGTGCGTCCGCGATCCCACCGGCGGCGATCACCGGGATGCCGACCGCGTCCACGACCTGCGGGACGAGCGCGAGCGTGCCGACCGGGCCGTCGTCGCCGGCGACCAGGAAGCTGCCGCGATGGCCGCCCGCCTCGGTGCCCTGGGCGACGACGGCGTCGACGCCTGCCTGCTCGACCCGCTGCGCCTCGGCCACGGTCGTGGCCGACGCCAGCACGCGCATGCCGGCCTCGCGGATGGCGGCGAGCGCGTCTGCTCCGGGCAAGCCGAAGTGGAACGACACGGCTGCGGGCCGGATCTCGAGCAGGGCCTCGAGGCGGGCCTCGTCGAAGGCGATCCCCGGATCGAACGGCTGCGGCGGCTCGCCTAGGCCCAGCTCCTCGTAGACCGGCCCGAAGCTCTCGCGCGCCCGCGCCGCGGCGTCCGCATCGATCTCGGGCGGGGCGTGGCAGAAGAAGTTGAGCTGGAAGGGGCGGTCCGTCAGCTCGCGGACCGCCGCGGCCTGGCGCGGCAGCTCGTCCGGGGCCAGCATGGCCGACCCCAGCGCGCCCAGCCCGCCCACCTCGCTCACGGCCGCGGCCAGCTCCGGCGTCGCGGCGGTGGCCATCGGCGCCTGGAGGATCGGCAGCACGATCCCGAGCAGCTCGGTCACTCTGGACACGGGCCGACCATAGCGCCAGTGTGCTTGCGGGACACCCGGGAGGGGTACAACCGGGTTGAAGTGCAGACACTCGGGCTTGCCGCCGTCAGCCTCGCTGTCGCCGCTGCTCTGGCGCTCACCGGCAGCGCCGCCGCCGCGACGCTGCCGGCAGGCTTCTCCGACACCCTGGTCACGCGGGTGGAACGGCCAACGGCGCTGACGTTCACGCCCGACGGGCGGATGCTGATCACCACGCAGGGTGGGCAGCTGCGCGTGTACGCCGGCGGGGGCCTGGTGGCGACGCCGGCGATCGACCTCTCGGCCCGGCTCTGCAGCAACAGCGAACGCGGGCTGCTCGGGGTCGCGGTGGACCCCGACTTCCAGGCCAACCGGCACGTGTTCCTCTACTACACGTACAAGCAGAGCGGGAGCTGCCCAGCCGCCCCGCCGCCGCAGGGGCCGGTGAACCGCGTGTCGCGCTTCACCCTGCGCGACGACAACACGATCGATCCGCAGAGCGAAACGGTGCTGATCGACCAGATCCCCTCGCCGAACGGCAACCACAACGGCGGCCACCTCCAGTTCGGCAAGGACAACCATCTCTACGTGAGCGTCGGGGACGGCGCCTGCGACTACGCGGGCGACAGCGGCTGCGGGGGCGCGAACGACGCCGCGCGCGACCGGAACGTGCTGCTCGGCAAGATCCTGCGCATCACGGCCAATGGCGGGATCCCCTCCGACAACCCCTTCCGCGGTGCCGACAGCGAGCGCTGCGGCCTCACCGGGCGCACCGACCCCGGCAAGAAGTGCCAGGAGACGTTCGCGTGGGGCCTGCGCAACCCGTTCCGGCTTGGCTTCGACCCGGACGCCCCGGGCACGCGCTTCTTCATCAACGACGTGGGCCAGTCCTCGCGCGAGGAGATCGACGAGGGCCGCGCCGGCGCCGACTACGGGTGGAACGTACGCGAGGGCGGGTGCGCCACCAACACGCCGGCCAGCTGCGGCAGCCCGCCGGCGGGGATGACCAACCCGCTGTTCGACTACGGCCGCGCCGCCGGGTGCGGGGCGATCACCGGCGGGGCCTTCGTGCCCAAGGGCCTGTGGCCGGAGCAGTACGACGGCCTCTACCTGTTCGGCGACTACGTCTGCGGCAGGATCCAGGCACTGCGCGGCACCTGGCTCGGCTTCGGCGACCTCGAGTTCGGCACCAACATGGGACCCGTCATCGACCTCAGGTTCGGGCCCGCGCCCCAGGGCCAGGCGCTCTACTACATCGCCTGGACCTTCGGCGCCCAGGGCGACGACATCCGCCGGATCGCCTACGGCGGCAACCGGTCGCCCGCCGTCGACGCGAGCGCGAACCCCACGTCCGGCGCCGTCCCGCTGAACGTCACGTTCGACCCGGGTGCGAGCGACCCGGACGGCGACGCGCTCACCTACGACTGGAGCTTCGGCGACGGCGCGCGCTCCTCGGCGGCGAGCCCGGCGCACAGCTACGCGGCCGCCGGGACCTACCAGGCCACGCTGCGCGTGACCGACAGCCGCGGCGCGAGCGCGACCGACACCGTGCGCATCGATGCCGGGAACACTCCGCCCGCTCCGACAATCCACGCGCCCACGCCGGACCTGCGCTTCCGCGTCGGCCAGACGCTGATGCTGTACGGCAGCGCCGACGACGCACAGGACGGCACGCTGGCGAACTCGGCGCTCAGCTGGACCGTGCTGCTGCGGCACGCCTCGCACAGCCACCCCTTCCTCGGCCCGACGAACGGCAACAGCATCGTGTTCCAGGGTCCGGCCCCCGAGGACCTGGCGGCCGCGGCCACAAGCTTCCTCGAGGTGCGGCTGACCGCCACCGACTCGAAGGGGCTCAGCCGCACGGTCACGAGGGAGCTGCGGCCCAAGACCGTCCCGCTCACGTTCCACACCTCGTCGGGCGGGCTGAGGCTGCTCGTGGACGGGATACCGGTCAGGGACCCCGCCTCGTTCACCTCTTGGGAGGGCTATGAGTTCGAGGTCGAGGCGCCCTCTCCGCAGCCCAGCTCCCCCGGCCGCATGTGGATGTTCAGCTCCTGGTCCGATGGCGGCGCCAGGTCGCACAAGATCACCACACCGGGCGGGTCGGCCGAGTACGTCGCGAGCTTCAACGACGCCCGGTGCGGCGGCGGCGTGGGGTTCGGCCTGGGCGCCGTGCTCGCCGCGCTCGGGGCCGCCGTGACGCGGCGGCGCTCACGGCGTCCTTGTTGACACGGTCGAACCGGCGAGCAATAGTGCTGAGAGGCGACTGCACGGATGCGGCGCCGGCTTCGTCCGGACCTATCTCCAAGCCGCTTGCAGCTCTCACCCTTCCGCCCGTTCCGTGGTCCTCGACGCTCCCGTCGAGTGCTGGGCGGCGGGTTCGTGGCCCTCTTGGTGGCGACCGGATGCGCCAGCGGCACCACCGATCCGCCGGCCGACGTCACCGACAAGGCCGCCACCCTGCGCGCACACGGCAGCGCCGGCGGCGATCCCACCGACTACTGGTTCGAGTACGGGCCCACGGAGTCCTACGGGAGCGCCACGCCGCACCGCAGCGGCGGCTCGGGGACGGGCGAGGTGAGCGTCTCGGAGCGGATCACCGGCCTGGCGCCGGACACGCTCTACCACTACCGCGCCTGTGCCTCCAACCAGGGCGGCGCCGGCTGCACGAACGACGTGACCTTCCGCACCGGCTCGCTCGGCCTGCTGCCGGGCTTCCAGGAGACGACCGCCTTCAGCGGGCTGACCGAGCCCACGACGCTGCGCTTCTCGCCCGACGGCAGGGTGTTCGTGGCCGAGAAGAGCGGCCTCATCAAGGTCTTCGACGGGCTGGACGACCCGACTCCCGACGTCTTCGCCGACCTGCGCACGGAGGTGCACAACTTCTGGGATCGCGGGCTGCTCGGGATGACGCTCGACCCCAGCTTCCCGGCCAAGCCGTTCGTGTACGTGCTCTACACGCTCGACGCCGCGATCGGCGGGACGCCGCCGCGCTGGGGAACCGTGGGCGGCACGTTCGACGGCTGTCCCAACCCGCCCGGGGCCACGAGCAACGGCTGCGTCGTCAGCGGCCGCCTGGCGCGCCTGACCGCTGAGGGCAACCACATGGCCGGCGGCGAGCAGGTGCTGATCGAGGACTGGTGCCAGCAGTTCCCCAGCCACTCGATCGGCGACCTCGAGTTCGGCAACGGCGGGGCCCTCTTCGTCAGCGGCGGCGACGGCGCGAACTTCGACATCGTCGAGTACGGGCAGCTCGGCACGCCGCGCAACCCCTGCGCCGATCCGCCCTCGCCGGCCGGCACCGCGCTGTCGCCGCCGAGCGCCGAGGGCGGCGCCCTGCGCAGCCAGGACCTGCGCACGCCCGGCGACCCGACCACGCTCGACGGCGCGGTCCTGCGCGTCAACCGCACGACCGGCGAGGCCTACCCCAACAACCCGATGGCCGGCAGCCCCGACCTGGACGCGCGGCGGATCATCGCCTACGGCCTGCGCAACCCGTTCCGCATGGTGGCCCGGCCCGGGACGAACGACCTCTGGGTCGGCGACGTGGGCTGGGTCGACTGGGAGGAGATCAACCGCATCCCGAGCCCGACCGACGCCGTCGTCGAGAACTTCGGATGGCCCTGCTTCGAGGGGACGCTGCGCCAGGGCGGCTACGACGGGGCCGACCTGAGCCTGTGCGAGGGCCTCTACAGCGGGGGCGGCGCCACCGCGCCGCGCTACCGCTACAACCACTTCGCGAAGGTCTTCGCCGAGGAGTCCTGCCCGGTCGGCAGCTCGTCGATTTCGGGCATGGCGTTCCCGCCGATCGGCAGCACGCTCCCGGCGGAGTTCGACGGCGCGCTGTTCTTCGCGGACTACGCGCGGGGGTGCATCTGGGTGATGGAGCGCAACGGCGGGGTGCTGCCGAGCAACGCCAGGATCAGGACGTTCCGGGCGGGCGCCGCGGCGCCGGTCGACCTGCAGTTCGGCCCCGGCAACGACCTCTTCTACGTCGACTTCGCCAACGGCCGGGTCAGGCGCATCCACTACACCGAGGGCAACCAGCCGCCGCGCGCGGTCGCGGGTACCAACCGGACCGACGGCGGCACGCCGCTCACCGTGAACTTCAACGCCTCCGGGTCGAGCGATCCCGACCCCGGCGACACGCTCTCCTATGCCTGGGACCTGGACGGCGACGGCGCCTACGACGACGCCGCGACCCCGGACGCCTCGTTCGAGTACACCGCGGCCGGGAGCTACCTCGTGGGCCTGCGGGTTACCGACGACCACGGCGCCGCGGCGACCGACACGGTGGCGATCACCGCCGGCAACACCCCGCCGACGGCCGCGATCGAGACGCCCACCCCGGGCTTCACATGGGGAGTCGGCGACACGATCGCGTTCACCGGCAGCGCCACCGACGCGCAGGACGGCGACCTGGACGCGACCCGGCTGAGCTGGTCGGCGGTGCTGCAGCACTGCCCGTCCAACTGCCACCCCCACACGCTGCAGAGCTTCCCCAACACCGACCACGGATCGTTCCCGGCGATCGACCACGAGTACCCGTCCTACATCGAGCTGCGCCTCACCGCGCGGGACAGCGGCGGCCTGACGGACGTGCGCACGATCCGGCTCGACCCGAAGACGGTGAAGCTGTCCTTCGGCTCGAGCCCCAGTGGCCTGCTGCTCACCGTCAACTCCGGCGACTCGGCGACTCCGTTCACGCGCACCGTGATCCAGGGGTCGGCCAACTCGATCAGCGCGCCCACGCCGCAAACGCTCGCCGGCGCCACGTACGACTTCGGGTCCTGGTCTGACGGCGGCGCCCGTACCCACACGATCACGGCCCCCACGGACCGCTCGCTCACGGCGACCTACAGCCGGCGCTAGGCGGCCTTGCCGGCCTCGCGCCGCGCGACCTCGTCGCGCACCACCGGCGCCACCTCGGTGCCGAGCAGCTCGATGGCACGCATGACGTTGCGGTGCGGGAGGTTGCCGACGCTCATCTGCGCCAGGAAGCGCTGGTGGCCGAACAGCTCGTGCTCGAAGAGGATCTTCTCGATCACCTCCTGGGGGCTGCCGACGACCAGCGAGCCGCGCGGCGAGCGCGACGACTCGAACTGCTGGCGCGTCATCGTCGACCACCCGCGCTCGCGCCCGATCCGGTTCATCATCGCCGCGTAGGCGGGAAAGAACTCGTCGGCCGCCTGCTGCGAGGTGTCGGCCACGTAGGTGTGCGAGTTGATGCCGACGGGCATGCCGGCCGGATCGTGGCCGGCGCGGGCGGCGGCCTCGCGGTAGAGGCCGATGAGCGGCGCGAAGCGCTCCGGCAGGCCGCCGATGATGGCCAGCGCCAGCGGCAGCCCCAGCGTCGCGGCACGCACGATCGACTGAGGCGTGCCGCCCACGGCCACCCAGATCGGGAGGCGCTCCTGGACCGGGCGCGGGTAGACGCCGGCGTCGTCGAGGGCCGCGCGGTGCTTGCCCGCCCAGGTCACGCGCTCGGTCTCGCGCAGCCTCAGGAGCAGCTCCAGCTTCTCGGCGAACAGCTCGTCGTAGTCGTCGAGGTCGTAGCCGAACAGCGGAAAGGACTCGATGAAAGAGCCGCGTCCCGCCATGATCTCCGCCCGGCCGCCGGAGAGCAGGTCGACGGTGGAGAACTCCTGGAAGACACGCACCGGGTCGTCGGAGCTGAGCACGGAGACCGCGCTGCTGAGGCGGATGCGCTCGGTGCGCACGGCGGCGGCCGCAAGCAGGACCGCGGGCGCGGAGACGGCGAAGTCGGGCCGGTGATGCTCCCCCACGCCGAACACGTCGAGCCCGACCTGGTCGGCCAGCTCGATCTCCTCCATCAGGTCACGCAGGCGCTGCTCGGGGCTGATGGTGCCGCCCGTACCGGGATCGGCGGCCAGCTCCGCGAAGGTGTACAGGCCCACTTCCATCGGGCGAATGACGCTAGCAGCGGGCGTCAGTCGATCAGGTACTTGCGCAGGACCTTGCCGCCGGTGCCCACCGGCATCTCCTCGCGGAACTCCACGCGGCTCGGGACCTTGTAGTCGGCCAGCCGCTCCCGGCAGTACCGGATCAGCTCGCGCTCCTGGCAGTCCCCCGCCGGCACGACCACTGCCTTGACCAGCTCCTCGCCGGGGACGCCGCTGTCCACGCCGACGACCACGACCTCCTCCACCTTCGGGTGCACGGCGAGCACGTCCTCGACCTCGATCGGGTCGACCTTGTCCCCGCGCACGTCGATCAGGAGCTTCTTGCGCCCGGTGATGAAGAGCCGCCCCTCCTCGTCGACGCGGCCGCGGTCGCCCGAGCGGAACCAGCCGTCGCGGAACGCCTCGCGGTTGAGCTCCTCGGCGTCCCCGTAGCCCGCCGTCATCGCCGCGCTGCGGATGAGGATCTCGCCGATCCGCCCGTGCTCCAGGGGCTCGCCCGCCGCGTCGACCACGCGCAGCTCGACACCGTCGATCGGGCGGCCGGCCGAGGCTGCGGTGGCATAGGGGTCGTCGTCGGTGTTCACGGTCACCGCGCCGGCCTCCGTGCAGCCGTAGAGCTGGCGAACCGGGACGCCGAACCGGCCGTGGAAGGCGTCGAACGTGGAGCGCGGCAGGGCGGCGGCCGCCGAGAAGCACAGCCGCAGCCCCGAGAGGTCGGCTTCCTCGACCGCCTCGGCGAGCAGGCGGAACGTGAACGGAACGGCCGGGAACAGCGTCACGCCCTCTCTCTCGAGCAGCGCCAGCGCCCGCCCCCGCTGGAGCACGAAGGGGTTCGGGTCCTCGAAGAGCACCAGCGTCGCCCCGCTGCGCACGGCGGCCAGCAGGCAGCACCCCATCCCGTAGGTGTGGAACAGGGGGATCGTGCAGAAGAGCGTGTCCTCCGCGGACATGCCGGTCGCCGCCACGTAGCTGTCGGCCTCCGCGCGCAGCTGTCCGTGGGTGCGCGGCACGCGCTTGGGCCGACCGGTCGAGCCCGACGAGTACTGGAACACCGCGTGGTCGTCGGGACCGGGCGTGGGCGGCGGCCCGGCGGGCTCGCCCTCGGGCAGGGAGTCGTACAGCTCGGGCGGGTCGGACAGCCGTGCGGCGACGGACCTGCAGCTGTCGATGCCGTCCGCGTCGGTGATGACGGCCCTGACGCCGCACTCGCGGAAGTGGAACTCGAGCTCGGCCTCCTTGAACTGCGGGTTCAGCGGCACCACCACGGCGCCCGAGCGCAGGACCCCCAGGAAGGCGGTCGCGAACGCGGGCACGTTCGGCAGCAGGATCGCCACCGGGTCGCCGGGCCCGATGCCGCGCGCCGCCAGGGCGCCGGCCAGCCGTTCGACCTGGTCGGCGAGGTCGGCGTAGGTGACCCGCTCCTCGCCGTACACCAGGGCCACCCGGTCGGCGGACGCGGATGCGCTCGCGTCCAGCATCTCCGTCACGCCTGCGAGAGAGGCGTGCGCCGTCACTGCTCGGCGGCGCCGACGATCGGCCGGGAATCTCCCTCGCGCACCCGGATCTCGCCGTCCGGGGCCGCGTGGGCGGCGAGCGCCTTGATGAGCGCGCGCGCCTTCAGCAGCGTCTCCTGGTACTCGTCCTCGGCGTCCGACTGCATCACGATCGCGCCGCCCGCTCCGATCGTCGTGGTCTCGCCGTCCATCACGATCGTGCGGATCACGATGTTCAGGTCACACCCGCCGCTGAGACCGAGGTAGCCGATGGCGCCGGAGTAGACGCCGCGCGGCTCCTGCTCCAGCTCGTCGATGATCTCCATCGTGCGCTTCTTGGGCGCGCCCGTCATCGAGCCGCCGGGGAAGCAGGCACGGATGCCGTTCGGGGGCTCGACGTCGTCGCGCAGCCGGCCGCGGACGGTCGAGACGAGCTGGTGCACGGTCTCGTAGGACTCGATCGCCATCAGGTGCGGCACGTGCACGGTCCCGATGTCGCACACCACGCCCAGGTCGTTGCGCAGGAGGTCGGTGATCATCAGGTTCTCCGCGCGGTTCTTCTCGCTCGTGCGCAGCTCCTCCGCCAGCCGCAGGTCTTCCTCGCGGTCGCGGCCGCGTGCGGTGGTGCCCTTGATCGGCTTCGCCTCCACCCAGCGGTCGCGCCCGATGCTGAGGAAGCGCTCGGGCGAGGAGCTGAGCACGGCCGCCTCGCCGAGGCGGAGGTACGCCGCGAAGGGGGCCGGGTTGATGGCCCGCAGCGTGCGGTAGAGCGGCAGGGGCTCAGGCGAGCTCTCGGTCCGGACCTTGTTGGTGAGGCAGACCTCGTAGCTCTCGCCTTCGGTCAGGTAGTCCTTGACGCTTTGGATGTCGTCGAGGTAGCGCTGGTGCGAGCGGCTCAGGTAGAAGTCGGCGAACTCCTCATCGGCCGAGCCGGCTTCCACCTCCACGGGCTCGAGCGGCGGCAGCGCCTCGAGGCGTGCCGCGGTGTCGGCGATCCACGCCTTGCCCGCCGCCTCGCTGGTCGGCTCCGTGACGCACAGGAGGTACGTGCACTTCTCGTAGTGGTCGAACGCGATCAGCCTGTCGGCGAAGATGAAGGCGGCGTCCGGCATCGAGGACTGGTAGGGCAGGTCGCCCTCGCAGTCGGCCTTCAGCTCGTACCCGAAGTAGCCGGCGAAGCCGCAGTTGAAGTCGAACGGAAGATCGTCGGAGAGGTAGCGCAGGCGCTTCATCTCCCGGCTCAGGTAGTCGAAGATCGACTCGTCGTGCAGCTCGCGCGACAGTCCGCGCTTGACCTCGACCTGGCGGGCGGCGACGTCGTAGGTGACCACCGAGCTGAGCGGTCCGCCGCTGGCGCCCATGAACGAGAACCGCGAGCGCTCGTCGACCTTGCTGCTGTCGAGCCAGAAGGCGTAGCCGTGGTCGCCGTAGAAGTCGACGAACACCTCCTCCGGGTCGTAAAGGCGGTCGATGCGCTCCGTCTGGAGGCGCAGGCGCGGGCGCTGCGGGGGCGACCAGTCGCCACCCGTCGAGTTGATCGGGCTTCCCGCGACGCGCCTGCGCGCCGTGCCACCCTCGACTCCGGCCGTCAGGTCCCTGAAGTTCGCGAGCAGGCGGCGGCCCCAGTCCGTGCAGATCGACTCCGGGTGGAACTGGACTCCCCAGATCGGGCGGCTGCGGTGAGCCGCCGCCATGAGCACGCCATCGCTCGTCCACGCGGTGCCCACGAGGTCCGCCGGCAGCGGCTCGGTGATGCAGAGCGAGTGGTAGCGCACCACCTGGAAGCCCTGGGGAATGCCGGCGAAGAGGCGCGAGTCGTCGTGGTAGACGGCGCTCAGCCGGCCGTGCATCACCTCGGGCGCGTGCACCACCTCGGCGCCGGCCATGTGGCCGATGCCCTGGTGCCCGAGGCACACGCCGAGCAGCGGCACCTCCGCCTCCCGGATCGCATCCGCACAGATGCCGAAGTCCTTGGGGTGGTCCGGGCGGCCGGGGCCCGGGGAGATGACCACGTTGTCGAAGTCGCCGTCGGCGAGCTCCGCCCAGGTCGTGCCGTCGTTGCGCACCACGATCGGCTCTTCGCCGTTGGCCTCGGCCAGCAGCTGGAA
This sequence comes from Thermoleophilaceae bacterium, assembly GCA_034664085.1. Lineage (GTDB taxonomy): Bacteria > Actinomycetota > Thermoleophilia > Solirubrobacterales > Thermoleophilaceae > JACVRW01. The sequence continues at coordinate 5,550 of JAXDII010000080.1, read as the reverse complement.
GAGGTTGTAGGTGAACGAGTCGTAGTTGTCGATCAGCAGCGTCTTCAAGACACCCCAGCGTAACCCCGGATGCGCATATGCGCGAGTGCGATCTGAACCAAGTTCGACCCGAGGGTCAGACGAGGTACTTGCGGAGGATCTTGCCGAGCGGGCTGGTGGGGATCTCCTCGCGGAACTCGACCACCTGCGGCACCTTGAAGTTCGCCAGGCGCTGCTGGCAGAAGGAGATCAGCTCGCGCTCGTCGACGTCCTCGCTGGGCACGACGACCGCCTTGATCAGCTCTTCTCCCGGCACCTTGGTCTCCACGCCCACCACGACCGCCTGGCCGACCTTCGGGTGCGCGAGGACCACGTCCTCGACCTCGATCGGGTCGACCTTGTATCCGCCCACCTCGATCAGCAGCTTCTTGCGTCCCGTGAGCGTGAGCCGGCCGTCCTCGTCGACCTTGCCGAGATCGCCGCTCAGGAAGAACCCGTCACGGAAGGCTTGGCGGTTGAGGTCGTCGAGGTCCGAGTAGCCGCTCGTGAGCGCCGGGCTCTTGACCGCGACCTCCCCCACGGTGTCGGCGGGCGCCAGCTCCCCCTCCTCGTCCTCGATCCTCACCTCGACGCCGTCGACCGGCTGGCCGACCGACTCGAACGTCGTCACCGGGTCGGAGTCGAGGTTCACGGTCAGCGTGCCGGATTCGGTGCAGCCGTAGAGCTGGCGCACCGGCACGCCGAACTTGTCCAGGAACGCGTCGAAGAACGGTCGCGGCAGGGCCGTGCCGGCCGAGAAGCAGAGGCGCAGCGAGGAGAGATCCGCGGAGGCGGGGGCCTCGGCCAGCAGCCGGAAGTTGAACGGCACGCCGGGATAGACCGTCGCCCGTTCCTGCTCCAGCAGCTCGAGGGCCCGCTGGCGGCGCAGGAGGAAGGGGTTCGGGTCCTCGAGCATGACGAGGGCGGCCCCGGTGCGCGTGGCCGCCAGCATGCAGCAGCCCATGCCGTAGGTGTGGAAGAGCGGGACCGTGCAGAAGATCCTGTCCTCCGGGCCGATGCCGATGCCGGGGTAGAACTCCGACTCCGCGCGCAGGTTCGCGTGCGTGCGCGCAACGCGCTTGGGGCGCCCGGTTGAGCCGGACGAGAACATGTAGACCAGCGGCTCGTCGGGTGAGCGCCGCTCGAGCTTGGCGGGGTCCCGCTCCATCAGCATGTCCAGCGTGAGCGCCTGACCGTGCGCCGCGCTGGTGGTGATCACCTGCGCGGGCTCGTCCCAGCCGGCCACGATGCGCTCGCAGACGCCGGCGGTGCGCTCGTCGCTGATCACGGCGCGCACGGAGCACTGGCGGAAGTAGAAGTCGAGCTCGTCCTGCTTGAACGCCGGGTTGACCGGCACGACGACCGCTCCGAGCGCGGAGATCGCGTAGTAGCTCGCCACGAACGAGGGGTCGTTGGGCAGCAGCAGGGCTACGGCGTCGCCCGCGCCGATCCCCTCATCCGCGAGGCCAGCGGCCAGCCGCTCCACTCGGTCCGCCAGCTCCGCATGGGTGACACGCTCGTCGCGGTACACGAGCGCGACGCCGTCAGGACGCGCGGACGCGCTCTCATAGAGCAGCTCCATCAGCATGAGCGCGCCCTACGCCTGCCGGTTCTGCTTGCGCGTGACGAACCCATCGATGCTGGCAACGCTCTCGAAGTTCTCCGGGGTGAAGTCCTCGTCGCCCACCGCGATGCCGTAGCGCTCCTCGAGGAAGGCGACGAGCTCCATGACGCCATGCGAGTCGACGATCCCCTTGCTGAGGAGGTTCTCCCCCGGATCGATCGCGGTGATGCCGCGACCCTGCGTGAGCTCACTCAAGATGAACTGCTCGATGTCTGCTGAAACTGTCATTCGCCCGCAACCGTAACCCGAAAAGCGCTTCGGCGCGTGAGCAGGTGGCGGGCGGCGACCTTCCTGACCGGTTTGTAGCCGCGCAGGCCGTACAGCCAGCGGGCCGGCTTGTTGCCCGCGACCACGTAGCCCCAGAGGGTGTCGTAGCCGAGATCCCGCAGCCCGGACTCGACCTTGTGGAGGAACTCCATCGAGTTGCCGCCGCCGCGGTGCTCGTCGAGCAGGTAGAAGTCGAAGCCGTACGCCTCGCCCTCCTGGAGGTCGATGTCGAGGCCGTAGCTGGCCATGTCCGGGTGGTGCGGCTCGATCTCCCTGTCGACCCACCAGTAGTAGCCCACCAGCTCTTCGCCGACGTACCCGACGTAGCCGCGGTAGCCCCGCTCCAGCCACGCCGCCTTCCGGGCGTCCGCCCCCGAGTTGCAGCGCTTGCGGTTGAACTCGTACAGCGCGCCGAGGTGGCTCGCATCGAGGTCCTCGACCCGCAGCGCCTCCGAGGAGGACATGTCCGTGACGTCCCGCAGGTCCTTGACCAGCACCACCACCTCGCTCTCCGAGTACACGGCCGCGCGCAGGCGACCCGCGATCTTGGCGAGCAGGGTGCGCAGGCCGTCCCTGCGATAGCGGCAGCGGAGATCGGCTACGGTGACCGCGAGGCCCCCCTTGGCGGGCGCTTGCGCAGATTCGGTCGTGGCCATTTCCACAGGCTATGTCGGGTTTGGCGTGTGGTCCAGCCGAGGCTGCCGTTTCCGAGACGATGACCGCCGAGGCAATCGACCACCCGCGCCCCGATCCGGCGCAGGGCGTGTTCGAGACAACCCTCGTGGTTGCCGGCCGGGCGTTGGAGCTCGACGCTCACCTGACGCGCATGGAGTCGAGCCTCTCCGCTCTGTACGGGCTGCCGCTGCCCGCCGGCGCACGCGAGCTGGTGGCCGAGGGCGCGGCGGGCACCGAGCTCGGGCGTCTGCGCCTGACGGTGGTGCCCGATCCCGACGGCGCCGCAGCGACGGCGACCGTGAAGGCGGTGCCCGTCGACGAGGCGCTCGTGTTCCCCGGCTGGGCGGGCGCGGTCGAGCTGGCGCCCGTGGCCGTGGCCGGCGGGATCGGCGCGCACAAGTGGGCGGACCGCAGGCTGCTCGGGCATGCCGAGTCCGCCACGGATCCCGCCCTGCCGCTGATCGTGGACTCCGACGGCACCCTGCTCGAGGGGTCGCGCGGGAGCCTGTTCGTCGTCACTGGTGGTGTGCTTCTCACCCCCGCGGCCGACGGTCGCCTGCTCCCCGGCATCACCCGCGCGCAGGTCATCCAGGCGGCGCGTGGGCTCGGCATGGAGGTGCGCGAGGAGGCGCTCGGCCCCGACCGCCTCGCCGACGCCGACGAGGCATTCATGACGGGTGCGGTGCGCGGCGTGGAGCCGGTGCGGCGTTACGCGGGAGTGCGCGACTGGGAGGCCGGCGAGGTGACCACTCGAGTGGCCGCCGAGCTGCGCCGAATATGGGGGCTGAATTAGCCGGTTCGTCCTACACTGACCAAATGCCCGTCGATGATTCAGCGGAGCTCCAGCAGCTGATCATGATGAGCGGCCAGGCGCCCGACGATCAGGTCGAGCACGTGCTTCTGCAGCTGAGCGAGGCCGGCTCCTACGGGCGTGTCGCGCCCGGCAAGGACTCGATCGTGATCAGCGCCTTCGGGGACCGCGAGATGATCCGCAGCCTGTCGCTCGAGGCCAGCGCCGGCGTCGAGAAGGTCCTGCCGGTGCGCAAGCCCTACAAGCTCGTGTCCTCCGACGCGTCGCCGGAGCCGACCGTCATCCAGGTCCGCGGCCGGCGGCTCGGCGGGAAGCACTTCGGGCTGATCGCCGGGCCCTGCACCGTCGAGTCACGCGAGCAGACCCTCGAGACGGCTCGCGCGGTGAACGCCGCGGGCGCGACGATGCTGCGCGGAGGTGCTTTCAAGCCGCGCACCTCGCCCTACAGCTTCCAGGGACTCGGCTCCGAGGCGCTCGCCATCCTCGCCGAGGCGCGCGAGGACACCGGGCTTCCCCTCGTGACCGAGGTGCTCGACCCGCGCCACGTGGAGGAGGTCATGGAGACGGCCGACGTGCTCCAGATCGGCGCGCGCAACATGCAGAACTTCCTGCTGCTCTCCGAGGTCGGCAAGACCGACAAGCCGGTGCTGATCAAGCGCGGCTCGTCCGCCTCGCTCGAGGAGCTCCTGATGGCCGCCGAGTACGTCCTCAAGGAGGGCAACCCGCGCGTGATCCTCTGCGAGCGCGGGATCAAGACGTTCGAGCGTTCGACCCGCTTCACGCTCGACATCAGCGCGGTGCCGGTGCTTCAGGAGGAGACCCACCTGCCGGTGATCGTCGACCCGTCGCACGCCGCCGGCCGCAGGGAGCTGGTGCCGGCGCTGGCTCGCGCGGCTGTGGCCGCGGGCGCCGACGGCATCATCGTCGAGGCCCACCCGGCCCCGGACGAGGCGCTTTGCGACGCCCCCCAGCTGATCCCCACCGAGCGCTTCGGGGCGTTCGCGGACGAGATCACGCGGATGGTGGACGCGATGGGCAAGGTAGTCGGCTAGAACTCCGCTTCCACCGTTATGGAACGCCCGCCGCACTCCGACACCTACGGGCTCGATGCCTACCGCATCGACGCCTACGTCCCCGAGCGCATGGTCGAGGAGATGTACGACGGCCGGAAGCTGACCAGGCTGCTCGCGAAGAAGGTCGGGCGCAAGCTCTCGCGCGGCAGGCGATCCGCACCGTCGGTCGAGAGCATCGTCACCTTCTACGGGGGGATCGCGGTCTTCGACCGTCCCGAGCAGCACCGGGGCGGGCTGGCCTTCGGGCGCGACGTCCCGCGCGTGCTCAACGAGCTCGGCGTCGGGCGCTGTGCCCGCCTGTTCGAGTTCTGCGCCGGCCCGGGCTACATCGGCTACTCGCTGTTCGCGGCCGGATGGTGCGAGACCCTGGTCCTCTCGGACATCGACGCCCAGGGGGTCGCAAGCGCCAGGCGCACGGCCGCCCACAACGGCCTCGAGGAGCGGGTCTCGGTCTACGAGTCGGACGCGCTCGAGCAGATCCCCGCCACGGAGCGCTGGGACCTCGTGGTCGCGAACCCGCCCCACTTCCTGCCCGACCCCGAGAGGTCGAACGACATCCAGGTCTTCGACCCGGACTGGGACGTACACCGGCGCTTCTACTCCTCGGTCAAGAAGCACATGCAGCCCGGCGGCCTCGTGATCATGGCCGAGAACGGCGCCGGGTCTGATCCCGAGATCTTCGAGCAGATGATCCGAGAGGGCGGCGGACGCCAGCGCACGGTCCACCCCGGCACCGACATCCACGGCCAGCCCAACGGGCTCTACTACCAGGTCAGCGAGTGGTGAGCGACGCCGCCTCCAGGGCGGCGCCCTCGCTCTCGAAGAACTCCACCCGCAGCACCTTCGCGTCGCGCATGCAGAAGAGGCAGTAGCCGCCCATATCGACGTCGATCCCGCTGCGCTTGCCGGTACCCGAGGCGTGCCAGCGGGCGACCAGGCAGTCGCTCGCCTCGAGCGGCTGGTCGATGTGGAAGGAGAGCCGGCCGAAGCACTGCCAGAGCTTCACCGCCCACTGAACCGCGCCTCTGTGGCCGTAGTTCCAGCCGGCACCCGGAATGCGGGGCTCGTCCTGAAGCTCGGCG
>JAXDII010000082.1:0-14849 GCA_034664085.1 Thermoleophilaceae bacterium | reverse complement strand
CGAAGGCACGCGCGAACCCCTCACCCTCGATGCGCAGGCCCTCGTCCAGCGACGGCTGCGCCGAGCGCTTCTTGATCTCCTCGACCGCGATCGGCGCCTGCTCGGAGAGCTTGCGCGCCCAGGCCAGAGCGGTGTCGAACAGCTCGTGGTCCGGGACGACCTGGTTGACGAGCCCGTAGCGCAGCGCCTCGTACGCGCTGATCGAGTCGCCCCGCAGGTTCATCTCGAGCGCCTTGCCCTCGCCGACCAGGCGCGGCAGCCGCTGCGTGCCGCCGAAGCCCGGGATGATCCCGAGGTTGATCTCCGGCTGCGCGAACGTCGCCGACTCGGCCGCGATGCGGAAGTCGCAGGCCATCGCCAGCTCGCACCCGCCGCCGAAGGCGATCGAGTTGACCGCGGCGATCGTCACGGTCGAGGACTGCTCCATGCTTCGCATGAAGCGGTGCGCCGCCTCCACGAGCTCGGCGCCCTCGGCGTCCGGGCTCATCTTCGTGAACTCCTTGAGGTCCGCGCCGGCGCTGAAAGTGAAGATGTTCGAGGAGGCCAGCAGCAGCACCCGAGCCTTGCCCTCGACCTCGTCCCAGACCGAGATCAGCTCGCGCACCGCCTGCGGCGAGAGCGGGTTGGCCGGCGGGCGGTTGAGCCAGGCGATCGCGATGTCGCCGCGCGTCTCGAGCAGCACCGTCTCGCGCTGATCGCCCGCGTCGGGCTGCGGGTAGGGGAAGAAGCCCTGGCCAGACTTGCGGCCGAGCCGCCCCTGGGCGACCAGCCGCCGCAGCACGATCGGCGGCTCGAACGAGGGACCCCACTCGCGCTCGGCGCGCTCGAGCTGCTCGAGCACCGTGTCGAGGCCGGCCTCGTCGGCGCGGCTGAACGGCCCGGGCAGGATGCCCGCGCCCATCATCATCCCCACCTCGATGTCCTTGGCGGAGGCGACGCCCTCCTCCAGCACGAGGCAGGACTCCACCAGGGTCTTGAGACCCATCCGCTCGACGAGCGAGCTGGCCTGCGACTCAGCCGCCGTGCTCATAGAAGCCCTTCCCGGTCTTGGCGCCGAGGTTGCCGGCCGCCACCAGCTCCTGCATCTGCGCCGACACGAAGAAGCGGTCCCCGTACGACTCGCGCAGGTGCTCGGCCACGTGCAGCACGGTGTCGAGACCGAGCAGGTCGGTGAGGAAGAACGGGCCCATTGGCACCGTGCCGGAGTCCTTGAGGACCTTGTCGACCTCCTCGATGGCGAGGCCCTCCTCCTCCGCGACGCGCCACACCTCGGACACCGCCGAGTTGAGGATGCGGTTGACGACGAAGCCGGGGACCTCGGCGCAGCGGATTGCGGTCTTGCGGATCTGCTGGGCGAAGTTGGCGGCGGTCTGGAGCGTCTCCTCGGACGACTCCTCCCCCTCGATCACCTCGATCAGGCGCATCATCGAGGCGGGATAGAAGAAGTGGAAGCCGCACACCTTCTCCGGGCGGATGGTCGCCGCGCCCATCTCGGTGATCGACAGCGAGGAGGTGTTCGAGGCGAGGATCGCGTGGCCGGGCGTGACGGCGTCGAGCTCGGCGAACACGGCCTGCTTGATCTCCATGCGCTCGGGGACCGCCTCGATGACGAAGTCGACCTCGCCGAAGCCCTCGTAGTCCAGCGTGCCGGTGATCCGGCCGAGGACCTCCTCGAGCTGGCGGTCGGCGTCCTCCTGGGTGATCTTCTCCTTCGCCACCAGCCCGCCGAGCTGGGCCTGGGTGACCTCGCGCGCCCTGGCCAGGCCCTGGTCGACGAACTCCTGCCTCACGTCCTTGAGGACGGCGGGGATGCCGGCGGACGCGATCACCTGGGCGATCTCGCCGCCCATGGTGCCCGCACCGACGACAGCGGCCTTGAAGACGAACATGGGTGGGGCAGGCTAGCGCAGGGCTGGCTAGCGGAGCCCCGCCTCCTCTTCGGCCTCGACGGCGAAGCGAGATAGCGTGCGGCGCAGCGAGTCGCGCAGGGCGCGCCGGATGAAGATCACGTCCGCCAGGGCGCCCAGCGGGCCGTACTTGGTGAGCGTGTACTCCAGGCTCAGCTGGACGCGCGCGCCGGCCTCGCTCTCGGCCACGCGAAAGGTCTGCATGCCCGCGAGCCGGTCCTCGAAGACCAGCGTGGCAAGCCGGTCGGGACCGTCGTCGGAGACCTTCTCCGTGACGCGGCCGCGCCCCGCGGGGACCGACTCCCAGATCACGCGGCCGCCCTCCGCCGGCCACTCGGGGTCCTGCTCGACCACGCGCGCGAAGCCCTCCACGAAGCTGGGCCAGCGCCCCACGTCGGTCCACAGCCGCAGGGCCGCCTCGGGCGCCAGGGCTACCTCGCCCTCGGCCCGCGCGATCCTCACGCCCCGTACACCTCGCGCACGATCTCGTCGATCGAGGTCTTCACCGAGTCGAGGAACGGGCGCACCTCCTCCACCAGCCGCGCGTACTCCGCCTGGCCCTCGTCGGTGAGCGAGTAGTAGCGCCGCGTTCGGCGCTCGGGGTGCTCCCATTCGCCGCCGATCAGGCCGCGCCCCTCGAGCTGGCGCAGCAGCGGGTACATGGTGTTCGGGTTGACCGACAGCACGCCCGCCGTCATCGCCGCGATCCGCTCCATCAGCTGGTTGCCGTAGCTGGGGCCCTGCGCGATCAGGTGCAGCACCAGCAGGGGCAGCACCTCCCGCCGGCGCAGCTCGCCGGTGAACGGGTCCTGGGAGCGCTTGGCCGCCGGAGCGGCTTCGAGGCCGCCGGCCTGTGCCACGGCCTCGCGCACTGCGCGCCGGCTGCGGTCGCGTTTGGACCCGCTCACTCGGCGCAATGCTGACAGGGGCCGCCCGCGAGCGGCCCCTGGCAGCAAAGCGAAGCTAGGCGGCGACCGTCGCCGGCTCGTCGGCGCGGCGCGGCATCAGCACCTCGCGGGCGATCACGAGCCGCTGGATCTGCGACGTGCCCTCGTAGAGCTGCATGATCTTGGCGTCGCGCATCAGCTTCTCGACGGGGTACTCCTTGATGAAGCCGTAGCCGCCGTAGACCTGCACGGCGTCCACCGTCACCTCCATCGCCGAGTCGGCGGAGAAGCGCTTGGCGTGTGACGAGGCGAGCGTGTTGCGCTCACCGGCGTCGAGCAGCGCGGCCGACTTCCACATCAGCAGGCGCGACGCCTCCACCTTCGTCGCCATGTCGGCGATCATGAACTGGATCGCCTGGTGCATCGCGATCGGCACGCCGAACTGCACGCGCTCCTTGGAGTAGTCGCGGGCGAACTCGAAGGCGGCCTGGGCGATGCCGACGGCCATCGCGGCCACCCCGGGCCGCGTGCGGTCGAGGGTCATCATCGCCAGCTTGAAGCCCTTGTTCTCCTCGCCGAGCAGGTGCGACGCGGGGATCTCGACGTCGTTGAACGAGATCATCGCCGTGTCGGACGCCCGCTGGCCGAGCTTGTCCTCCTTCTTATCCACGACGACGCCGGCGTCACGCGGGACCACGAAGGCCGAGATGCCGCGGTGGCCGGCCTCCTTGTCGGTCTTGGCGTAGACCGTGTACCAGTCGGCGTGCGAGCCGTTGGTGATGAAGCACTTGGTGCCGTTGATGACGTACTTGTCGCCCTTCCGGACCGCCGAAGTGCGCATGCCCGACACGTCGGAGCCGGCGTCCGGCTCGGTCAGGCAGAAGGCGGCGAGCTTGGGCGACTCGCTGAGCATGCCCAGGTACTGCTTCTTGACCTCCTCGGAGCCGCCCAGCGCCACCGGCGCGGCAGCGAGGCCGTTGCACATCAGCGAGGTGCCGATGCCGGAGCAGCCCCAGCCGAGCTCCTCCTCGATCAGACAACCGGAGAGGTAGTCGAGCCCGGGCCCGCCGTACTCCTCGGGGATGTGGGAGTTCATCAGTCCCACCTCCCAGGCCTTCTCGATGATGTCCTGCGGGAAGGTGGAATCGCGGTCGTACTCCCACGCCTTCGGCCGCATCTCCTTCTCGGCGAAGTCGTGCGCGAGCTCGCGGATGTCCTTCTGCTCGTCGGTCAGGGAAAAGTCGACCATGGGAGGCTGCTCCTCGGTGCCCGAACGGCCGTTTTCGACCGCCCGATTGATTCGTCAGTCAACGGCGTAGTACCCAGATTACAGCAGGACATGACAGGCGGCCAGCATGCAGCCCCAGAGCGGTATGCGCGACACTGGCGGGATGGACTTCGGCACCGTCCTGATCGTCGTCGCCGTCGTCGCCGTCCTCGTCGCCGCGGTCTCCTACCGCGGCACGGGGCGCATCTACTCGGGCCTCGGCCGCGAGGGCGGCCTGGACATGGAGCGCGAGGCGGCGGCGCCCACCAGCGGCGCGGAGGTGCAGGAGGAGATCCGGCAGATGCTGGAGGCGAAATCGCAGCGGCGCCGGGCGCGCGGCGAGCCGCCGCTGGACGTGGACGCCGAGCTCGCCGCCCTCGCGCGCGGCTCCGCGCAGGCCGATCCGACCCTCCGCGACGAGGTCCGCGAGCTCGTGATCGCGCGCAACGAGCGGCGCGTGCGCCAGGGCAAGGAGCCGCTCGACGTGGAGGCGGAGATCGAGCGCCAACTGCGTTCGCTCGGGGGTGACTCGCCCCCGCCCCGGGTATAGGCTCACCCTCGCCATGGCCGACGACCGCCGCATCGAGCTGGAGGACCTGCTCGTCCGTCCGGGGACCTACCTCAACCCGCAGACGGAGATCCTGGTGGTGGTCGACGACTCGCCCTCGATCGACTCGGAGATCTTCAACCTGGAGGAGTTCGAGGGGGCCGACTGGGTGCTGATCTCGGACGAGGTCCCGGTCGACGAGGCCCGCCGCGACGAGCTGCTCGAGACCTTCCAGGCGACCTACCACGGCGGCGACGGGCGCGAGGTGCCGCCCACCCCGGCGGACGACGACCCCGGCGAGGTCGAGCCCGACCCCGAAGAGGCGGGCTTCACGGCTGAGGAGTAGTCCTCCTCCGGGACGCGTAGGCTTCCGCGCCGATGCGTCCCGTCCACTACCTCGGCATCTTCATCCCGGTCGCCGTCGCGCTCGAGCTAGCGCACGCCGGACCGGTGCTCGTGTTCGGCGCCGCGGCCCTCGCGGTAATCCCCTGCGCAGCGGTGATGGGCGAGGCGACCGAGGCGATCGCCGCCCGCACCGGGCCCGGCATCGGCGGCCTGCTGAACGTCACGTTCGGGAACGCCCCCGAGCTGATCATCGCCTTCTTCGCCCTGACAGAGGGCCTCCAAGAGGTCGTGAAGGCCTCGATCGTGGGCTCGATCATCGGCAACATCCTGCTGGTGATGGGCGCGGCCATGGTGGTCGGGGGCCTGCCGCGCGACAAGCAGACCTTCAGCCGGACCGCCGCGAACGCGCAGTCGGCGATGCTGATGCTGGCGCTGGCCGCCCTGATCTTCCCCGCGATCTTCCAGCTCATCCACGGCGGCGGCCTGCCCTCCGTTGGCGCCGAGCGCGTCGACTTCGGCTCGGAGCTCGAGCAGCTCTCGATCGGCGTGGCGATCATCCTGCTCGCCAGCTACGTCGCCGGACTGATCTTCTCGCTGCGGACCCACCGCGACGTGTTCAACCCGTTCCAGGAGGAGGCCGAGGAGGAGGTCCACCACTGGTCGGCCAAGCGCGCCGGCATCTACCTGGCCCTCTCCGCCGTAGCGGTCGGCCTGATGAGCGAGATCCTGGTGGGCTCGATCAGCGAGGCCTCGCACAAGATCGGCCTGTCCGAGTTCTTCGTCGGCGTGTTCGTGATCGCGATCGTGGGCAACGCGGCCGAGCACTGGGTCGCGGTGCTGGTGGCGGCCAAGGACAAGATGGACCTGGCCGTGAACATCGCGATCGGGTCGAGCGCGCAGATCGCGCTGTTCGTGGCGCCCGTGCTGGTGCTCGCCTCGTTCGTGATCGGCCCCGAGCCGATGGCGCTGGTCTTCAACGGCTACGAGCTGGGAGCGCTGCTGTTCGCGGTGCTGATCGCCAACCTGGTGACGCAGGAGGGCGAGTCGAACTGGTTCGAGGGCGTGCAGCTGCTCGCCCTCTACGCCGTGCTGGGCCTGGTCTTCTACTTCGCCTGAGCCAGCTCGCCCAGCGCCCGTGCCGTCGCGCGGGCCATGTTCAGCAGCACGTCGCGGTCGACGATGGCGAGCGTGTCGCAGGGCAGGTGGTAGCAGGGGTCGCGCGGCCTGCCGCCCGGGCCGGGCTCGCTCGCGCCCGTGTAGAGCCCGTTGACCGGGACGCCGACGCGCTCGAAGGCGGAGTGGTCGGAGCGATTGCCGGTCAGAACGCCGCGCTCGCGGCCTGGGTGTGCCTCGCGGAGCAGCTTGCCGAGGTCCGGCTCGCCGTCGGAGTAGACCGCCGGCACAGCGTTCGGCGAGCCGACCATGTCGAGGTTGAGGTACGCGGCGATCGCGCGGCGCTCGTCCTCGGAGAGCTCGCGCACGTAGTGCCGCGAGCCGATCAGCCCCTCCTCCTCCGCGCCCCAGAAGGCAAGCCGGATGCGGCCGGGCTGACGCGACCCGAAGCTGACGGCCACCTCCAGCAGCGTGGCCACGCCGGACCCGTTGTCGTTGATGCCCGGCCCGCCCGGCACCGAGTCGAGGTGCGCGCCCGCCATCGCGACGCGTCCGCGCGTGTCCCCGGCCTCGGCGATCACGTTCTCGGTCGTGCCGCGCTCGGTGACCGCGTCGACCGACAGCCGCACCTGCTCGCCGTCGCGCGCGCTGACGTCGGCACTGAGCAGCATCACCGGCAGGCCCAGCCGCGGCACCGCCAGAGTCGCGCTCGGCACGCCGCGGCCCGACGTCGCCGTCTGAACGATCAGCGCGCCCGCGCCGGCGCGCCGGGCGTTCTTGGTCTTGCGCCACAGCAGGCAGCCGCCGAACCCCGTGAACGCCACGTCACCGGGCGCCAGGCCGGTGAAGTCCTTCGGCTCGCAGGCGTTCTCCACCACGCGCAGCGCCCCCTCGGCCCGGCCGCCGCCGGAGTAGCTCGGCACCCGGAAGTCGCGGCCCGGCTCGAGCGCGCCGGCAGACTCGAGGGTGAGCTCTGCCGGCGAGCGCTCATGCCAGACCGCCATCGGGACCTCCTGCCTGTGGACGCGCCAGCCCGCGCCGCGCAGCACCTCGGCCACGTAGTCGGCCGACGCCGCGTACCCCGGCGTTCCGGCGGCGCGCTCCCCGCCGTTCGCCTGCGCGATCTCCTGCAGGGCAGCCAGGTGCCCCACCAGCCCCGCCTCGGTGATCGGGCTCGGCGGCGGCGGGGGCGGCTCCGGCGGGCGCTCCCCGCCGGAGTCGCAGCCGGCCGCAAGCGCCAGCACAGCGAGGATGAGCAGGCGCGCCGCGATGGCCGCACCGTAACCACCCGCTCTGCCGGTGGGCGGCACCGCGGCTGCGCGGGGAGCCGCCGTCCTACGCCGCGAATCCCGACTTGCGCCGGCGCACCTCGCGCTCGCTGACGATCCGGTCCACCAGCCCGTACTCCAGTGCCTGCTCGGCGCTGAAGAAGCGGTCGCGCTCCATGTCGTCGTGCACCTGCTCCTGGCTCTGGCCCGTGTGGCGCGAGTAGATCTCCTCCAGCAGGCGGCGCAGCTCGAGGATCTCGCGGGCGTGGATCTCGATGTCGGTGGACTGCCCCTGGAAGCCCGAGGAGGGCTGGTGGATCAGGATGCGCGCGTTCGGGAGGCTCAGGCGCTTGCCCTTCGTCCCGCCGGCCAGGATCAGCGAGCCGGCCGACATGGCCATCCCGTAACAGAGCGTGCTCACGTCGGGAGCGACGTACTGCATGGCGTCGTAGATCGCGAGGCCCGCGTGCAGCGAGCCGCCGGGCGAGTTCACGTAGACGGAGATGTCCTTGTCCGGATCGTCCGACTCCAGGTGGATCAGCTGCGCTACGACGAGGTTGGCGATGTCGTCGTCGATCTGCTGGCCGATGAAGACGATGCGCTCGTTGAGCAGGCGCGAGTAGATGTCGAAGGAGCGCTCCCCGCGGGAGGTCTGCTCCAGCACCATCGGGACCAGGGAGGTCTGGGTGCGGCCGATCTGCACGGTGTGCTCCTTCCGGTAAGGTGCAACTGGATGGTTGCCCCACGATAGCGCAACTGCACGGTTGCACATTGAGAGGATCCCATGGAACTGACTCGTGAGATCACGCTCCCCGTCACCGCCGAGGAGGTGTGGCGCTCGCTGTCCGAGCCCGCCTGGCTGGGCGAGGATGCCTCGATCGACCTGCGCCCGGACGGCGACGTCCGCGCCGGCGACCGCACCGGCTTCGTGGAAGAGGCCGAGGAGCCGCGCCGGCTCGTGTTCTGGTGGTCTGAGCCCGGCGCAGACGCCACGCGCGTCGAGCTAGAGCTCGAGCCGGACGGCGCCGAGACGCACGTGCGGGTCGTCGAGTCGCGGCCGCTGGCGCTGCTCGACCTGTACGGCGCCGAGATCGTGCACGCTCTGCCGGGGCCTCAGCAGCCGGAGCTGCTGGCCCGCTGATGGGAGCCGCGGACGCCGTCTTCAGCGCGCTCTCCGACGGCACCCGCCGCCGGCTGCTGACCCTGCTCGGCGAGCGCGGCGAGGCAAGCGCCACCGACCTCGCCCGTGAGCTGCCGGTCACGCGCCAGGCCGTGCAGAAGCACCTCGGCACGCTGTCCGAGGCAGGGCTCGTCGCGGCGCGCCGCTCGGGCCGCGCGGTGCTCTACCGCCCCACGCCCGGGCCGATGTCGGAGGCGATGGCCTGGATGGCGGAGGTCGGCGGCCAGTGGGACGAGCGCCTAGCCGCGCTGGAGCGGCAGTTCTCCCGCTCGAAAAGGGCGGAGGCCTGAGCGCCCTGGCGGACCTGGGCCCGGGGCGGCCCGGCGGCCTGCGGTATCCGGGCTAGCGCTCGCCGACGGCGTCCACGATCTTCGGCGCGCTGAAGGTCGAGGATTCGACCACCGTGCCCGCCGGGATCGGGCTCCCCGGGAGCGTCACGGAGATCTCGCCCAGCAGCTGGGAGGTCCGCGGGTCGACGATCAGCGTGACGCGGTTGTCGTCCTCGTCGCGCATCGCGAACCCGAGGCCCTCCCGGCCCGCGGGGTCCGTGCGGGGGCCGAGCGCCTCGACGCCGGGGATGCGCGCGGCGACCTCGAACAGCGCCGCCCGCTGCGCGGGAGTCGCGCCCCACGCGCGCAGCCAGTCGGCCACGAGCTCCGTGAACATGTAGGCGGGGCCGTGATCGGATCCGCGCTCGGCCACCTCCCGTTCGAGCCGCTCGTACAAGGCGTCGGGATCGGTCGGAAGGTCGAGGCGCACGAGCGGCGTGTCGAAGTCGTCCTCGAAGACCTCGTTGCCCGGCAGCGGGGGCCGCCCGGCAGCGATCCACGCACGCCGGTCGCGATCGGTCACGAAGGCCGGCTGGCCGTTGGCGTTGCGCACGCGGCCGCCGTCCTCCCCGACCCAGACCTCCTGCACGCTCGGCACGACGACGGAGAACCCGAAGTCCTCCTCCGAGTCGATTCCGCGCTGGAACGGCGGGCTTGCCGCGAGGGCCAGCGAAGGCCGGCTCGTGACCCTCACGTAGAGGTACTCGCCCTCCCGGGGAAGGGGCGTGGCCGGCTGCGACCGAGCGACCGCGGCGGCGTCGCGCAGAGCCGCGGCGGCAGCGCTGTCGACGGAGCTCGCGCCGCCGCCGAGCAGCACCGCGGCGATCACGGCCGCGGCGACCGCGGTGCCCGCCGGGAGCACGACGCGCGTGAGCAGGAGCTCCCGCGGCCTGCGCACGGCTCGGGTGCTCGCGGCGGCGATCAGCTGGTGCTCGAGTTCCGGAACGCGGCTCATTGGGCTCCTCCCACCATCGGGTCGTCTCCTTGCACCTGGTCACGAAGCGTTTCCAGAGCCCGGCTGACGCGCTTGCGCACGACGAGCTCGGAGCACTGCAGATCGCGGGCGATGTCGGCGTAGCTGCGCTCCTCGACGACCCGCTCCGTGAGCGCGTGGCGCTGCTGCTCGGGCAGCGTGTCGACCAGGTCGAGCACGGGCGTCTCGGAGAGCGCGAGGACGCACTCGAGCGCCTCGTCGGTGATCGCGAGCGGGGCGAGGCCCAGCTTGCGCCGAGCGCGGCTCTCGACCCGGCGGCGGCGGACGCTCATCGCGAGCGTGTTGCGGGCGATGCCGAAGAGCCAGGCCCGAGCCGGGGCGGCGCCGGGGCGGAAGCGGCGCGCGCTGCGCAATGCGGCGGCGAACGTCTCCGCCGTCAGATCGATGGCCACCTCCGGATCTCCGACGCGCCGGAGATGGAATCCCAGGATTCCGTCCTCGTGGCGCCGGTAGAACTCGCCGAACGCCTCGGGATCACGCGGCGTGGCACCGAGCAGCACCTCGTCCGAATGGCGACTCCACTCGCTCACACCCCTACCTTGCTCGCCGCGGTCGGGTTGTGACCGCGATCCCTCCTAGCGCGCGGCGGGCTCTTTGCTCTGCTCGGGCTCGCGCCCGCCGCTCTGGCGCATCGCCTCGGTGCGCTCGCGGCGGGTCTCGGCGGCGTTCGGGTCGCGGCGGTCGGCCCGGATCGACAGCAGGATGCCGACCGTGAAGGCGACCGCGATGACGGCGAGGCTGGCCACGGGACCGACCTTGACCAGGTCCTCGATCAGCAGCTTCACGCCGACGAGGCCGAGCACGATCGCGATCGTCTCGTCCAGGTAGCGGAAGCGCGCCACCAGGCTCTCGACGAGCACGAACAGAGCGCGCATGCCGAGCAGCGCGAACACGTTGCCCATCCAGATCAGCAGCGGGTCGCGCGTGATCGCGAAGGCCGCGGGAATCGAGTCGATCGCGAACGCGATGTCGGCGAAGACGATCGCGGCCAGGCAGAGGAAGATCGGCGTGGCGTAGCGGCGGCCCTCCTTCTTCACGAACCAGTGGCCCTCGTGGAACTCGCCCGTGACCGGGTACACGCGCCGCACGGCGCGCACCATCAGGTTCTTGTCCGGGTCGACGTTCTCGGCGACGCCGCGCCAGATCCGGTAGGCGAGCACGATCAGGGCAGCGCCGAGCAGGTAGATCACGACGTGGAACCGCTCGATCAGCTCCGTGCCGGCCACGATGAATGCGCCGCGCATCGCCAGCGCGGCGACGATGCCCCAGAACAGCAGCCGCGGCCGGCGCTCGTAGGGCACGCCGAAGTACGCGAACAGCAGCAGGAAGACGAACAGGTTGTCGAGCGAGAGCGAGCGCTCGATCAGGTACACGGTGGTGTAGAGGACGGCGTCCTCGGAGCCCTCGAGCAGCCAGACCGGGATCGCGGCGAGCAGCGACAGCGCAAGCCACCCGATCGACCACACGACCGCCTCGCGAAAGCTCGGCTCGCGCCCGCGGGCGAAGTAGTGCAGGTCCAGGAAGAGGAAGAGGAACAGGGCGGCGATCAGCCCTGAGAAGAGTGCGACGTCGGCTCCGCTCACGGACCTGGACCTTAGTGGCGGGGAACTAGAGTGAGGGAAATGCTCGGCCATGCCGCAGTCGGGACCTGGAGTGGTGGGCGCTTCATGCGCTTCGGCGAGCCGATCTCAGACGAGCGGCTCGAGGCGCTGCTGCGCCCGGGCGGCGGCATCGGAACCGTGATGACCGCGGACGCCTACGGCGCCGGCGAGGGCGACGCCCTCCTGGGGCGCGCGCTGGCGGGCGTGCCGCGGAGCGACTACGCGCTGGTGGGCGCCATCGGGCACGACTTCTACGAGGGCGAGCGCGACGGCGCGAAGGGGTTCCCGCGCTTCACCGACCCGCGCCTGCGCGGCCCCGAGGGCTACCGCGACTACGTGCGCAGGGCCGCCGAGCGCAGCCTGGAGCGCCTCGGCGCCGAAGCCTTCGACCTCCTGCTGCTGCACAACCCCGACCGGCGCGGCTTCGAGTCCCCCGAGGTGTGGGAGGCGCTGCGCGAGCTGCGCGACGAGGGCCTGACGCGCGCGCTCGGCGTGGCCCCCGGCCCGGCCAACGGCTTCACGCTCGACCTGATCGGCTGCTTCGAGCGCTACGGCGAGCTGATCGACTGGGCCATGCTGATCCTCGGACCGCTGGAGCCGTGGCCGGGCGGGCTCGCCCTCGAAGCCGCGGAGCGCAACGGCGTGAACGTGATCACGCGGGTGGTCGACTACGGCGGCCTCTTCCACGACGATGTCCTGCCCGGACACGAGTTCCCGAAGGGCGACCACCGCGGCTTCCGGCCTGATGGCTGGGTCGACGCGGGCCGCGCCAAGCTCGACCTGCTGCGGCCGATCGCCGAGCGGCACTCGCTGACCATGCTGCAGCTCGCCTGCACCTGGAACCTCGCCCAC
The DNA here is from genome assembly GCA_034664085.1 of Thermoleophilaceae bacterium. Taxonomy (GTDB): domain Bacteria; phylum Actinomycetota; class Thermoleophilia; order Solirubrobacterales; family Thermoleophilaceae; genus JACVRW01. The sequence goes on along the minus strand of JAXDII010000082.1, from coordinate 2,559 downwards.
GAGCCCGTGAAGTGCGTGGCGCCCACGCTGATCGAGGAGGCAGGCAGCGCCAAGCCGATCGAGCGCAAGCGCGAGGAGCTCGCGGGCGTGCCGGCTGTGTCGCCGCTGAGCGCCGCCGAGGTCGAGGAGATCCGCGCGGTGGGCGACAACACCGGCAGCATGCTGCTCAAGGGCGCCACGCCGGACCACGAGGGCGACGACGCGCCCGATCGCTGGACGCTCGGCGAGCGCCACGCCGAGCTGGCCAAGCGCTGGGGCATCGACCCCGAGCGCGACCTGCGCCGCACCGCAGCGACCGTCTAGCGGCCTACGGCTGCTGCAGCAGCTCGGCGCAGCGCTGGAGCTCGTCCGTGTCCTCCGGACGCGCCTTGTCCAGGCACTCGGCGTACTTGCGGAAGGCGTCCGCCTCCGGGGCGGGATCGCCGCCCTCGTCGGTCGGCGCGTCCCCCTCGCCCATGCCGCCGCCGGCCCCGAGGCCCTCGAGCGCGCCGCCGCCGAGCGAGTCGGTCAGGTCCGACAGCGGGCGTGCGTTGGCCGGGGCTTCGATCTGCTGGTCGCCGTTGACGTCGCGCAGCTCGACGGAGAACACGATCGACCCGCCCTGGAGGCCGCCCAGGCCCGCGCGGCTGGCCTCGGGGATCTCGAACTCCACCCGGCCGGACACGCGCCGGATCAGGTCGTCCTTCTTCCCGACGTAGACGCTGAAGCTCGGATCCTTGACCGCCTCGCTCAGCTCGGCGATGTCCTGCTCCGTCAGGCGCGGCGGCGCGCCCCGGCCGGCCGCTCCGAGCGCCGACGCGGACTTGCGCACGAACACGTTGAGGTTGCGCATCAGGCTGGCCACGTCGAGCGTCCCGGACACGTGGCGGGTGTCCACGCCGGCCACCTCCGCGTCGCCCTCGTCCTTGGCCTCGGCCAGCCACGAGCGCGGGTCGAGTCCCAGCTCGCTGAGCGCCTGGCCGCTGCCGCGGGAGTTGCGGCGGATCGCCTGGTTGGTCTGGCGGACCTGCTGCGGGGGCTGCTCGTAGTAGACGTCCTGGAACTTGAGGAAGGCGCGATCGCCGGTGGTGAGCACCCCGCTCGTGATCGTCTGGCCGCCCCCGGAGCCGATCCGCAGCTCGATGTCGGCTGACGGCAGCTTCGCCTTGTTGGTGCGGAAGGGGCCGTCGGCCTCGATGCGGATCGGGTCCTCGAGCAGGCCCCTCAGCTCGACCTCGCCCTCGAGCTTGAGGTCGGCGCTGCGGATCTGCCCGGAGAAGGCGCGGTCGAGCAGGTCCTCGACGCTCTCCCTGTCGTCCCCTCCCCCGCAGGCGGCGAGCCCGCAGGCGGCGAACAGCAGCAGCAGCAGCAGCGCTAGGCAACGCACGCCCGCAGGATAGTGGGCGAAGTCCTGCATTTTCGGAGGCCCACCGCAACCCTTCGCCACCATGCTCGTTGTAGTGGAGATGTCGAAGATCACCCGGACCGTCGCCCTCGCGATGGCCGCGACCGTGCTCGCGGCCGTCCCCGCGCGGGCCGGCGAGGTGATCGTCGTCGACGGCGACCGCGCCGTCCGCGTGAACGATCCGGACGTGCCCTCGAAGGCCGACGTGGCGCTCGGAATGCCCGTCGGCGGGAGCCAGCCACTTGGCATCGCCTCCGCGGCACGCGGCGGCCCGTCCGCCCGCGTGGCCCGCCGCACGGCGGCCGAGGCGCGTGTTGCCCGGCGTGCCTGGACCCGCGCGCGCGGCTCGGCCCGCAAGCGCGCCGACCGCCGCGCCGTCTACCGGACGCTGGTGCGCGCGCAGCGTTCCAAGCGCATCGCGGCCGGCTCGTACCGGCGCTGGCGCACCTGGTACGTCAGGGCGCTGCGCACCTACCGCGGCCTGCGCGGTGCCCGGCGCACCCAGCTCGGCTACGTGATCGACTCGGTCGAGGCGCTGGCGCTGTCCGGGCGCCTGAGCGCGACCCGCATGCCCGGCGCCTTCGCGCAGCTCGACCGCAACCGGCGCTACTGGCGCTCCCTGCCCTATCCGGCGGCGGGCGACCAAGTGAGCTTCAAGGGCAGCGAGGTGCTCTACCAGTACTTCCCCGGCCAGGGCCTGCAGCTGCACCCGCTGTCCACCTTCAAGAAGGCGAACCACATGCACGGCGCCTGCGAGCGGGCCGAGCCGGCCTGCGACGCCGCCGGGCTGCGCCTCCTGCTCGACGAGATGCAGGCGCTGGCGGTGCGGCGCACGCGCAACTTCATCGCCTGGGAGTACGGCTTCCACTTCGGCGGCGGCGCGCCGCCGTGGATCAGCGGCATGGCCGACGCGACGGGCATCCAGGCATACGGCCGCGCGGCCGAGCTGCTGGGCGAGCCGCGCTACCTCGACGTGGCGCGCGAGGCGCTCGGCGCCTTCGAGACGCTGCCGCCGGCCGGCGTGCGCACGACCGGCTTCGCCGGCGGCGTGCACTACCTCCAGTACTCGTTCGCGCCGCGGCTGTACATCTTCAACGCCTTCCTGCAGTCCCTCATCGGCCTGCACGACTTCGGGCGGATGGCCGCCGACGAGCGGGCGACGAAGCTGTACGCGG
>JAXDII010000061.1:0-9935 GCA_034664085.1 Thermoleophilaceae bacterium | reverse complement strand
CCGACCGCCTCGCGCACGTCCAGCGACGCCAGCCACTTCGCCGTGGCGGGCTCGTCGCAGCGGAAGCGCAGCGGCTCGCCCGAGCTCAGGCTGCGCAGCAGCAGGTCCTCGGGCGCCGGGCAGATCGCCACCACGGCGCAGAGCGACGGATCCGCCGCCCCGGCGTGGATCGCCTGGAAGCCGCCCATGCTCGACCCGCGCAGGGCCACGCGGTCGGTGTGCCGGCGCAGCACGTCCACCATGGCCAGCGCGTCGTCGATCGCCCCCGGGCCGAAGGCGCCGTCCGAACGTCCGTGCCCGCGCGCGTCGTAGGCCAGCGCCGCGATCCCGTCGGCCCGGCAGCCGCGGGCGAAGTCGAAGTGGGACTCCTTGGCCGAGCCCGCGCCGTGCAGGATCACGACCCCCGCCCTGGGCTCCCCGGCGGGCAGGAACAGCGCGTAGGCGAGGCCGTCCAGTTGGCCCAGCTGGGGCGGCTCAGGCACCGGGTGCTCCATCGCGCGCCGATCATGGCAGGGCCGGTCCTGCATAATCGCCGCGCATGGCGGCGGTCGCGATTTCTCATGTCTATCCCCTGGGTTCCCGCCTGAACGAGCAGGGTCGGCTGGAAGTCGGCGGCTGCGACGTGGTCGAGCTCGCCCGCGAGTTCGGCACCCCCGCCTACGTCTACGCCGAGGACGACATGCGCTCCAGGGCGCGCGCCTACGTCGAGGCGTTCGGGGCGCGCGCGGACAAGTTCGAGGTCATCTACGCCAGCAAGGCGTTCCCGTGCACCGCCGCCTACCGGCTGTTCGCCGAGGAGGGGCTGTCCGTCGACGTGGCCAGCGGCGGCGAGCTGCACCTGGCCCTAGCCGGCGGCGTCGACCCCGAGCGCATCCACATGCACGGCAACAACAAGACGCCGGCCGAGCTGGACTACGCGCTCGAGGCGGGCGTGGGCCACATCGTCGTCGACTCGTTCGACGAGATCGAACGCCTGCGCGGCCGCGGCGCGCGCGTGCTCGTGCGCGTCACCCCCGGCATCAAGCCCTCCACGCACTCCTACATCCAGACCGGCCAGGAGGACTCCAAGTTCGGCTTCGGGCTCGACGACGTGCCGCGCGCGATCGCGGCCTGCCGGGAGGCCGGACTGGAGGTGCGCGGCCTGCACGCCCACATCGGGTCGCAGGTGTTCGAGCTGGAGGCCTTCGAGCGGCTCGCGGAGGTGCTGACCGGGCTGGGCGAGTTCCCGCTGCTCAACCTCGGCGGCGGCCTCGGGATCGCGTACACCCGCGAGGAGCACCCGCCCTCGATCGAGGAGTACGCCGAGGCGCTGCTGCGCAACGCCCCCAAGGACGTCACCGTGCTCTGCGAGCCGGGCCGCTCGCTGGTGGGCAACGCGGGGGTCACGCTCTACACGGTCGGGACGGTCAAGCGCATCCCCGGCATCCGCACCTACGTGGCGGTCGACGGAGGCATGGTCGACAACCTGCGCCCGATGCTCTACGGCGCGCGCTACGAGGCCGAGATCGCCGACCGCTTCGGCGGCGGCGACCGGTGCACGATCGCCGGCATGCACTGTGAGTCGGGCGACATCCTCGTGCGCGACGCGCTGCTCGCCGACCCGCGAGTGGGGGACGTCCTCGTCACGCCCGCCACCGGCGCCTACGGCCACGCGATGGCCAACAACTACAACGCGCTGCCGCGACCGCCGGTGATCTTCTGCAAGGACGGCGACGCCCGCGTCGTGGTGCGGCGCGAGACCTACGACGACCTGACACGCCGTGACATCTGAGCGCTTCCGGATCGGGCTGCTCGGCCACGGCACGGTCGGCTCGGCGTTCGCCGAGCTGCTGGAGGCGCGCGCCGACGCGATCGAGGCCGAGGTCGGGCTGCGGCCGGAGCTGTCCGGCGTGCTGACCCGCAGCGAGGGCGACTTCGCGGACATCCTCGAGCGCAGCGACCTGATCGTCGAGCTGATCGGGGGGATCGACCCCGCGCGTGACTACGTGCTGCGCGCGCTGGAGGGCGGCCGTCACGTGGTGACCGCGAACAAGCAGCTGCTCTCCCAGCACGGCGAGGAGGTCTTCGACGCGGCGCGGCGCGGCGCGGTGCAGCTGCGCTTCGAGGGCGCCGTGGCCGGGGTGGTGCCGGCGATCAGGGTGATGTCCGAGACGCTCGCGGCCGCCCACATCGAGCGCGTGCACGGCATCGTCAACGGCACGACCAACTACATCCTCACCCAGATGGCCGCCACCGGCGCCAGCTACGACGAGGCGCTGCGCGAGGCCCAGGAGATGGGCTACGCCGAGGCCGACCCGACCGAGGACGTGACCGGCAAGGACGCGGCCGCGAAGATGGCGATCCTCGCGCGGCTCGCCTTCAGCGCCGCCGTGCGGCTCGACCAGGTCAGCTACGAGGGCATCGAGCGCATCACCGCCGACGACATCGCCTACGCCAGCGAGCTCGGGCTGTCGCTGAAGCTGATCGGCTCGGCGGAGCGCATCGACGGCGGGTTGGCGGTGCACGTTCACCCAGCCTTCCTCTACGCGAACCACCCGCTGGCGAGCGTGAACGGCGCGTTCAACGCGGTGACGATCGAGTCGCCGGCGATCACCGAGATCACGCTGAGCGGCCCCGGCGCCGGCGGCATCCAGACGGCCAGCGCGGTGCTGGGCGACGTGATCTCGGCGATGATCCCGCCGCCGTCGCTGCCGCCGCCGGCGGTGGAGCAGCCGATCGTCACCGACGTCGAGTTCTCCTTCTACCTCCACCTCGAAGTGGCCGACCGGCCGGGCGTGTTGGCGCAGGTCGCGGAGATCCTCGGCCTGCAGGGGGTCTCGATCAAGTCGGTTGTGCAGAAGGGCCTCGGCGAGGAGGCTCGCCTGGTGATGGTGATGCACCCGGTGCTGGAGTCGAAGTTCCGCGCCGCCGTGGACCTGCTCTCGCGGCTGGACTTCGTGCGCGAGCCGCCGCGCGTGATCCGCGTGATCGAGGAGACCTTCTAGATGTCGCTCTGGCGCTACCGGGACCGGCTCCCGGTGGAGCCGCTGGTCACGATGGGCGAGGGGGACACCCCGCTCATCCAGGCCCGGCACCTGTCCGAGCTGACCGGCTGCGACGTGTGGCTCAAGCTCGAGGGCGCCAACCCCACCGGCTCCTTCAAGGATCGCGGCATGACCGTCGCGGTCTCAGCGGCGATCGGCGAGGGGGCCGAGGCGATCGTCTGCGCCTCCACCGGCAATACCGCGGCCAGCGCGGCCGCGTACGCCGCCCGGGCGGGGCTGCGCGGCGCGGTGATCGTGCCCGAGGGCAAGATCGCCACCGGCAAGCTCGCCCAGGCGCTGATCCACGGCGCGCGCGTGATCGCGCTGCGCGGCAACTTCGACCGCGCGCTCGAGCTGGTGCGGGAGCTGGTGGAGCGCCACCCGATCGCGCTCGTAAACTCGGTGAACGACTACCGCATCGAGGGCCAGAAGACGGGCGCGTTCGAGGTCTGCGACGAGCTGGGCGAGGCGCCCGACGTGCTCGCCATCCCGGTCGGCAACGCGGGCAACGTCACGTCCTGGTGGAAGGGCTTCCAGGAGTACGGGACCGCGCCGCAGATGCACGGCTACCAGGCCGAGGGCGCCGCGCCGCTGGTGCTCGGGGCGCCGGTGGAGAGCCCGGAGACGGTCGCATCGGCAATCCGGATCGGAAACCCGGCGCGCTGGGAGAACGCGATGAGCGCGTTCACCTCGTCGCGCGGAGAGGTGCGGGCGGTGTCCGACCGCGAGATCCTCGACGCATACTCGCTGCTGGGCGAGCGCGAGGGCGTGTTCTGCGAGCCGGCGTCGGCGGCCTCGGTCGCTGGGCTGCTCAAGTACGGCGCCGAGGGGCGGGTGGTCTGCGTGCTCACAGGCCACGGGCTGAAGGACCCGCAGACGGCGATGAACCGGGCCAGCTCGGTGGTGCCGTGCGAGCCGGACATCGACAGCGTCGAGCGGGCAGTGCTGGGGTGAACCGGCGCCGCCTGGTGCGGGTGCCGGCCTCGTCGGCGAACCTCGGGCCCGGGTACGACGTGCTCGCGGCGGCGCTCGCCATCGAGCTCGAGCTGGAGGTGGAGGAGACCGGCGAGTTCGCCGTGGAGTGCGACGTCCCCGGCGTGCCGCTCGACCGCACCAATCTCTGCGTGCGCGCCTTCGAGCGCTTGCACCCGGCCGACGGCGTGCGCTTCGCGATCCGCTCGAAGATCCCGGCGGCGGCGGGGCTCGGCTCCAGCGCGGCGGCGATCGTCGCGGGCCTGAGCGCGGCCGACCACATGTACGAGCTGGACGCGCCGCTGTTCGAGCACGCGCGCGAGCTGGAGGGGCATCCCGACAACGTCGCGGCGGCGCTGCTGGGCGGCTTCGTGATCTGCCCGGACGACGGCGACCCGGTGCGGCTCGACCCGCCGCCCGGCCTCGAGGGTGTGCTGGTGGTCCCGCCCGACCAGGTGCGGACCAGCGCGGCGCGGGATGCGCTGCCGGCGGAGGTGCCGCTGACCGAGGCGGTGCACAACGTCGGCCGGGCGTCGCTGCTGGTGCTCGGCCTGGCCCGCGGCGACCTCTCCCTGATCGGCCGCGGCCTCCACGACATGCTGCACCAGCCGCGGCGGCGGCCGCTGTACGAGCGCTCGATGGAGCTGGCCGAGCGCGCCGAGCAGCTCGGCGCCGTGGGCGCGACGATCTCGGGCGCCGGGCCGACAGTGCTGTTCTGGAGCCACTGGGAGCAGACCGGCACGCTGGTGGAGCGCCTGCGCGGCGAGGCCGCCGGCTGCGAGGTGCGGCGGGTGACATTCGCGCACGGCGGCGCGGATGTGTATGCCCTCTGACGCCGAGGTGAGGGCGGCCGGGGGCGTGGTGGTCCGCGACGGGCGCGTGGCGGTGGTGCACCGGCCCGAGTACGACGACTGGACGCTGCCCAAGGGCAAGCTCGACGCGGGCGAGTCGTTCGAGCAGGCGGCGCTGCGCGAGGTCGAGGAGGAGACCGGACTGCGTGCCCGGCTGGTGCGCGAGCTGCCGCCGGTCCGCTACGAGGTGCGCGGGCGGCCGAAGCTGGTGCGCTACTGGCTGATGGAGGTGGACTCCGACCCGGGCTTCGTGGCGAACGACGAGGTGGACGAGCTGCGCTGGGTCTCGCCCTCGGAGGCCGCCGGGCTGCTCACGTACGACCGCGACAAGGACGTGCTCGCCGCCGGGGTCTAGGTGGCCGGCGCCTGCGCCGGCCGGCGGTCCGCCCAGGGCCGCGCCGCCTCGAGCTGGGCGGCGAGCGCCAGCAGCTCGGCTTCGCCCGCCGGGCGCCCGGCGAGGTGGACTGCAAGCGGCAGTCCGTCGTCACCGTGGAACAGCGGCAGCGAGATGGCGGGCTGGCCGGTGACGTTGAAGATGGCCGTGTAGGGCGTGAACTCGCCGGAGCGCCGGAAGTCCTCCAGCGGCTCGGCGCTCGAGCCGTCGATCTCGCCGATGCGCACCGGCCGCTGGGCCAGCGCGGGCGTGAGGACGATGTCGTAGTCGTTCCACGTGGCGACGATGGCGCGGGAGAAGCCGCCCAGCTGCGTGCGCGCCAGCAGGTAGTCCAGCGCGCTGCGCTCGCGCACCCCTTCCCAGAGCGCCCAGGTGAGCGGCTCCACGAGCTCCGGGCTGGGCTCGCGACCGCTCACCTGCCCGCCGAAGAACGTGCCCATCGCGATCGGCGTGCTGAAGAGCAGCGTGAAGGCGCCGAACAGGTCCTGCCCGGCCCACGGCGCCGGGATCTCCTCGACGTCGTGGCCGAGCGAGGCGAGCAGGTCGGCGGCGTCGCGCACGGCGCGCTCTGCGAGCGGATCGAGCGGCGCCTCGATCGGCGCCACCGTGGTCACCCCGATCCGCATCCGGCCGGGCTCGCGCGCGGCGGCAGCGGCGAAGGGCTGCTCCGGCGGCGGCGCCCAGGTGGCGTCGCCCGGCTCGTAGCCGGCCAGCACGTCGAGCAGCTCGGCGGTCTCCGCCACCGTGCGCGTGAGCACGCCGTCTTGCACCAGGAAGTCGTCGCCCTGCTCGGGGCCGCGCGACACGCGCCCGCGCGTGGGCTTGAGCCCGACCAGCCCGCAGCAGGCGGCCGGGATGCGGATCGAGCCGCCGCCGTCGCTGCCGTGCGCGAGCGGCACCATGCCCGCGGCCACGGCGGCGGCCGCGCCGCCGGACGAGCCGCCCGGAGTGCGCCCGCTGTCCCACGGATTGCGCGTCGGCCCGAAGCGCCGCGGCTCGGTCACGGGCAGGATCCCGTACTCGGGCAGGTTCGTCTTGCCGACGATGACGAAGCCAGCCTCCCGCAGCCGGCGCACCACGAAGGCGTCGTGGCCGGGCACGAAGTCGCCGAACAGGTCCGAGCCCAACGTGTACGGCATGCCGGCCACCGCCGCGGTGTCCTTGATCGCGATCGGCACGCCCGCGAACGGACGAGCGTCGCCCGGCCCGACCGCGTCGGCCGCCGCGAGGGCGCCGTCGGGGTCGGTGTGGATGAACGCGTTGATCTCGCCGTTCAGCGCCTCGATGCGCGCCAGGGAGGCGTCGGTCAGCTCGCGAGCGCTGACCTCGCCGGAGCGCACCAGCGCCGCCAGCTCACCGGCAGGCCGAAAGAGGAGGTCCGTCTCCATGGGGGCGCGAGCCTAACGAGCGCCACCCGCGAACCCGCCGGCCGGGGGGAACCCGGGGGGTTGGGCGCTTTATGGGTCGAGATGAACCCAAAAAGCGACCAACCCCCGGTCGACCGGCACTTGGCCGCCCTGGCACGGCGGCAGTACGGCGTGGTGACACGGGCTCACCTGCGCGCGCTCGGCATTGGGGACACCGGGATTCGGGAGCGCATTCGCACCGGCCGCCTTCATCGCCTCCACCGCGGCGTCTACTCGGTGGGCCATACCGCGCTGCGCTCCGAGGCGTACTGGATGGCGGCGGTGCTGGCCTGCGGCGACGGGGCGGTCCTGTCGCACGCCAGCGCCGCCGCGCACTGGGAGATCAGGCAGAGCTCGGCGGCGACGGTCGACGTCACCGTGCCGGCCCGGAGCGGCCGCCAACGGCGAAAGGGCATCAGGGTCCATCGCTCCGGCCGCCTCGCTGAGAGCGATGTGACCGTCCACGAAGGCATCCCGGTCACCACGGTCGCCCGAACCCTGCTCGACCTCGCCGACGTCCTGAGCAAAGAGGCGCTGAAGCGAACGGTCGACGAGGCCGAGTTCCGCCGCCGCTTCGACCTGACCGCCGTAATAGCCGCGGTTCAGGACAACCCGGGCCGCAACAGCGCCAAGCTCGAAAAGGCGGCCGCGAGCGGTCCGCCGGAGCTCACGCGAAGCCAGCTCGAACAGCGCTTCCTCGAGCTCACGGAGCGCCACGGCATCCAGCGGCCGCAGGTAGGCATCTGGATCGAGGGCTACGAGGCCGACTTCTTGTGGCCCGAGGCGGGCCTGATCGTCGAGGTCGACGGTTTCGCCGCCCACGGCACCCGCGCGGCGTTCGAGCGAGACCGGGTCCGTGACCGCCGCCTTGCGCTCGCGGGGCTCCAGACGATGCGGGTGACCGCTGCGGCGCTGCGCTACGACGAGGACGCGATCGCCGACGCGCTGAGCGAGCTGCTCAGCCGCTCGCGCGCGTCGTCGAAGCCGCCCAGCCGCTCCAGCACCTCTGTGGCGAGCGCCAGGTAGTCGCCGGCCAGCGCGGGCGCGTAGTCGAGGATCGAGACGCCGCGCTCGGCCGACTCGGCGTAGCGCACGCTGCGCCGTATCACGGTGTCGAAGACCTTCCCCTCGAAGCGCTCCTTCAGCGATTGCAGCGCCTCGCGCGAGTGCACCAGCCGCATGTCGGCGATGTTCAGGAACACGCCGAGCCAGTCGAGGTCTGGGTGCAGCGACTCCTTGGCCAGCTCGACCACCTCCAGGGCCTGCTCGACGCCCTGCAGCGAGAAGTACTCGGCCTCGCTGGTGATCAGGGCGTGATCGGCGGCCACCAGGGCGTTGACCGTCAGCAGCCCCAGCGAGGGCGGGCAGTCCACGAGCACCAGGTCGTAGCCGCGCTTGATCTCGCGCAGCCCGCGCTTGAGCGTCAGCTCGCGGCCCATCTTGCCGGCCAGCACCAGCTCCGCCTCGGCCAGCCCCAGGTTCGCGGGCAGGATGTCCCCGTGGACGGCGTCGGCGGCGCGCGCCTGGCCGGCGAGCACCTCGGCCACGGTGGGCGACGCGTCGGCGGGGACGTCGAAGTAGTCGGACAGGTTGCCCTGCGGGTCGAGATCGACGCAGAGCACGTCCAGGCCGCTGCGGCGGTAGGCGTCGGCCAGGGTCCGCACAGCTGTCGTCTTGCCGGTGCCGCCCTTCTGCGAGAGGACAGTGATCGTCACACCCACGCTCGGTCCACCCTACTGCGTGGGTAAAGAGACTGTTGCCGGATGCGCGCGGGCGGCAGAGCGGCCTTTATCATGAGGCTTTCTACCCGTCGCGCGCCCGCTCGAAGAAGGCGCGGAACCCGAGGAACAACAGATGGCACCCCCCCACGGACGGGCCGGTTCTGGCCTGTACGACCCGACCTATGAGCACGATGCTTGCGGTGTCGCCTTCGTCGCGCGGCTGGGCGCCCCTGCCTCGCACGAGGTGATCTCGCGGGCGCTGTGGGCGCTCGAGCATCTGGAGCACCGCGGCGCCGAGGGCGCGGACGCCGACACCGGCGACGGCGCCGGCATTCTGGTCCAGCTGTCCGACGAGCTGATGCGCGACGAGGTCGGCTTCGAGCTGCCCGAGCCGGGGCGCTATGGCGTCGCCGTCTGCTTTTTGCCGAGCGACGAGGCGGCGCGCGAGGACGCGGTCCGCCTGCTGGAGGAAACGGTCGCCGAAGAGGGCCAGCGCGTCCTGGGCTGGCGCGACGTGCCCGTGGACGAGGTCCATTGCGGCCCGACCGCGCGCGCCTGCGCCCCCTGCATCCGCCACCTGTTCGTCGCGGCCGCCGACGGCGTGGAGGACCAGGACGCCTTCGAGCGCAAGCTCTACGTGATCCGCCGCGTGGTCGAGCGCCGGGAGCTGCCGAACCTCGCGATCGCGAGCTTCTCGAGCCGCACGGTCGTCTACAAGGGGATGCTGACCGCTCCGCAGCTGTCCCAGTACTTCCCCGACCTCAAGGACGAGCGGCTGGTCTCGCGGCTGGCGCTGGTCCACTCGCGCTTCTCCACCAACACCTTCCCGAGCTGGGAGCTGGCCCACCCGTACCGGATGCTCGCCCACAACGGCGAGATCAACACGCTGCGGGGCAACCGCAACTGGCATCGCGCGCGCGAGCTCACGCTCGCGTCGCCGCTGTTCGGCGACGACATCGACAAGATCCGCGGGCTGCTGCGCGACGACATCTCCGACTCGGCCTCGCTCGACGGCCTGATGGAGCTGCTCGTGCTGGGCGGCCGCTCGCCCGCCCACGCGATGTCGATGCTGGTCCCGGAGGCCTACCTGGGCAGGCCCGAGCTGTCGCAGGGGGTGCGCGACTTCTACGCCTACCACTCGTCGCTGATCGAGCCGTGGGACGGTCCGGCGGCGGTCGCCTTCACCGACGGCAAGGTGATCGGCGCCACGCTCGACCGCAACGGCCTGCGCCCGGGCCGCTGGATCGTCACGCGCGACGGCTGGGTGGTGCTCGCCTCGGAGACCGGCGTGCTGAAGGCGACCGAGGACCAGATCGTCGCCAAGGGCCGCCTGCGGCCCGGCAAGCTGTTCCTGGTCGATCTCGAGCGCGACCGGATCGTGCCCGACGAGGAGGTCAAGTCCGACCTCGCGCGGCGCCGCCCCTACGGCGAGTGGCTGCGGGACCGCGTCGTCCACATCGAGGACCTCCCGGAGAAGAGCCCGCGCGTGCCGCGGGTGGAGCCGCTGCGGGCCAGGCAGCTCGCCTTCGGCTGGACCGAGGAGGACCTCAAGGTGATCCTCGCCCCGA
>JAXDII010000058.1:0-42472 GCA_034664085.1 Thermoleophilaceae bacterium | reverse complement strand
CGGCGGGCCGGAGCGCGACGCTTACGGCCCTGCAAGCCGAGCGAGCTCGGAGTCCACCATGGCGATCAGCTCCGAGGGGGGCATGCCGTCGGCATGGAAGAGCGCCCCCTGGAGGTAGACGCCGTCCACGAACAGCGAGAGCTCCTGCGCTTCGTGGTGCGCGTCCTTGCCCTCCGGAAGCTCGCCCGCGACCTGCGCCGCCGAGATGTGGCGCTCGATCTCCGAGATCCAGAAGCGGTGCCCCGCGCGCTGCTGGTCGCCGAAGTCGGTGCGCGCGAGCGCACGCGCGAGGAACGCGAACCAGATCGTCAACTCGGCGTAGCGCTCGTCGTCGATCGGAAGCGTCGACAGCAGTGTCTCGCGCAGACGCATCAGCGGGGAGCTCGAAGACTCGGCCCTCCCGGCGCGCGCCAGGATCCGCTCGATCACGCGGTGGTGGGCGGCCTGGAGCAGCGCGTCCTTGTTGTTGAAGTAGTGCGCCAACGCGCCCGTGGACCACCCCGCCTCGGCCGCGACGGCGCGGATCGTCAGGCCGTCGAGGCCCGTCGTTTCGACGACCGTGAGGGCCGCGTCGGCTAGCTCGCGCTTGCGCTGTTCGTGGTCGACGTTCTTTGCCATGGGCCCCGGGGTCAGGGTAATTGCGCTGGCTCTTGCCTGCGTGATACCGTCGTTTTAAGACGGACGTTCGAATTAGATCGTAGTTTGGAACCGACCGTAGAAACAGCCGCCGTTTCCCCAGGCCCCCACGGCGGCATGCGCGACGTGTGCGCCGCGGATCAGGTCGCGGACGGGGAGATCAAGTCGTTCGACCTGGACGGCACCGGCTTCTGCATCGCTCGCAGCCTGGGCCGGGTCCGAGCCTTCCAGGACAACTGCACCCACCGCCGCTGTCCGCTCGTGCGCGGCGAGGTCGAGGACGGGGTCGTGTTCTGCCCCTGCCACGACGCCGAGTTCGACCTCGAGACGGGCGCGGTGCTGGCGGGCCCGGCGACCAAGCCGCTGGCGATCTACGCGACCGTGGTGGTCGACGGCCGCATCCGGGTGCGGCTTCCGGCAGGCCCAGAGGACGGCGCGCGTGGTTGAGGTCGGCATGCTCGACGACTTCCAGCCGGGCGCCATGGCGCTCCGGGAGGTCGACGGGCGCGCGGTCGCGATCGTGCGCTGGGGCGACGACCTCTACGCGGTGAGCAACAGCTGCCCGCACATGGGCGGTCCGCTCTGCCAGGGCCACCTCGGCCCCCGCATCGGCTCGGCCCGCGCGGGCTCGATCGAGCTCGACCCGACGCGGCCGACGCTGTCGTGCTCGTGGCACGGCTGGGAGTTCGACCTCGCCACCGGCTCGGCCCTCTGGGACGACGAGTACAGCGTGCGCACGTATCCCGTCGAGGTCGCCGCCGACGGCAGGGTGCTGCTCGACACCCGGCGCCGGCGCCGAGCGAAGGCAGAGGCGTGAGCGCAGCCGCCTCACGGCCCGCCGCGGCGGAGTACGACGGACCGATCGTCGACTGCGACGTGCACGCGGAGCCGAGCTCGCCCGACGAGATCCTCCCCTACCTCCCCTCGGAGTGGAGCCTCGACTATCTGCGCCAGGCCGGCCGGACCGGTCCCGCCAAGCTGATGCGCCCGGACGCCGCGCCGGAGTCTGGAGGCCCCGCGGGCTCGGCCCCCGAGCTCGTGCACACGCAGCTGCTGGAACCGCTCGGGATCGACCGGGCCGTGCTCTCGCCCGGCACGCTGGTGTACGCGCCCAGCTCGCCGAACCCGTACTACGCCGCCGCCATGGCCCGTGCCGCGAACGACTGGCTGATCGACCGCTGGCTCGGCGACGAGACCCCCTTCTACGGCTCGATCCTCGTTGCGAACCACCTGCCCGAGGTCGCCGCCGCAGAGATCCGCCGCGCCGGCCAGCACCCGCGCATGGTGTGCGTGGTGATGGCGGACAACGCGCTCGGCCATCCCTGGGGGCACGCCCTGTTCCACCCGATCTACGAGGCCGCGGCCGAGCTCGGCCTGCCTGTGGCGATCCAGGCCGGCGGCTTCGGCGGCGTGAACCCGTCGCCGACCGGCGGCGGCCCGCCCAGCCTCGACCTCGAGCAGGGCACGCTGGCGGTCCAGGGTGCCATGAACGCGCTCGTCACGTTCATCACCGAGGGCGTCTTCGACCACTACCCCAGCCTCAAGCTGATCCTCCTCGAGGGCGGAGTCGCATGGCTGCCGGGCCTGCTCTGGCGCTTCGACGCGAGCTTCAAGGGCGCGCGCCGCGAGGTGCCCTGGGTGAAGCGGCTGCCGAGCGAGTACTTCCGCGACCACGTGCGGATCACGACCCAGCCGCCCGAGATCCCGCCCGGCTACGAGCACATCGTCGAGCTGCTCGCGGAGGTCGGCGCCCAGGAGACGCTGATGTTCGCCAGCGACTACCCGCACCGCTCCGAGGGTGAGCCGCTGGACATCGCCGCGCGGATTCCGGCCGCCTGGCTGCCGAACGTGCTGCGCGGCAACGCGCTCGCGACCTTCAGATGGCCAGAGCGAGGGAACTGACATGTACGACGGACCGATCATCGACCTGGACGTCCACCACAACTGGAAGAGCCAGGACGACGTGATGCCCTACCTGCCGAAGGGCTGGCAGGACTACGTCACGGCGCCCGGCCCCACCGTGAAGCAGCCGATGTCGGTGAGCATGGGGTTCGTCAACCCGCACGGCTTCTTCCGCGAGGAGGGCCTGCTCGAGGACGGCAGCTTCCCGGCGTCCGACCCCGTCGAGGTCGCGCGCCGGCACCTGGACGCCAGCCGCATCACGCGGGCTGTGCTCACCCACGAGGACGTCCTCTACCTCGACGCCCTCCCCAACCCGTTCTTCGCCGCCGAGGTGGCCCGCGCGGCCAACGACTGGACGGCCGACCGGTGGCTGCCGGCGGACTCGCGCTTCCGCGCCTCGATCCTCGTCTCGAACCAGCTCCCGGACCTGGCGGCGGCGGAGATCCGGCGCATGAGCTCGGTGGACCGCTTCGACCAGGTCCTGATGGCCTCCAACGGCATCGGCAAGCCCTTCGGCCACCCCTCGCTCGACCCGATCCACCGGGCGGCGGCGGAGGCCGGGCTGCCGATCTCGTTCCACGTCGGCGCTCCCGGCGGCATCGCGGCGTCGCCGATCGGCTTCGGCTATCCGAACTACTACGTCGAGTTCCACACGCTCAGCTGCCAGTCGGCGATGACCCACCTGGTCAGCCTGATCGCCCACGGCGTGTTCGAGCGATATCCGGCGCTCAAGGTCGTGCTCGTGGAGACCGGCTCGGCCTGGATCCCCGCGATCCTCTGGCGCTTGGACGCGAACTACCGAGCGCGGCCGAGCGACACGCCGTGGCTCAAGCGGCCCCCGAGCGAATACTTCCGCGACCACATCCGCGCCACCACGCAGCCCCTGGAGACCCCCGAGGGGATCGAGCGCCTCTGGCATCTGCTGGAGGCCGCCGGCGGTGAGGACGTCCTCTGCTTCGCGAGCGACTACCCGCACTGGGACTCGGATCCCGTGGACTTCATCGAGGAGTCCCTTCCGCAGCAGTGGCTGCCGAAGGTGTTCCACGAGAACGCCTGCGAGGTCTTTGGCTGGTCGCCCGACGAGCTGGAAGCGGAAGCCGCGACGGCGCGCGGCGCAAACACGCCGGCATAGCAGGCAAGCGACGGAGGAGGAGTAGTCGATGACGGATCGTTCGATGTCCGCAGCGGGTTATGGGATGACTCGGCGGACGGCCCTGCGCGCCACACTGGCCACCGGTGCGACGTTCGCAGCCGGCGGCCTCCTGACCGCCTGCAGCGACGAGCCCCAGGAGGCGGCCCCCAAGGGCACGCCTGCCTCCGGCACCAAGCCCAAGCAGGGCGGCACGCTGCGCGCCGGCATCAGCGGCGGCGGCGCGAGCGACACGCTCGACGCCCACCACTCGTCCGGGGCGGCCGAGGAGTCGCGGCTCCCGCAGCTGTACGAGCCGCTGGCGCTGTACGACCACGACGCCACGCTGATGATGGTCCTGGCCGAGTCGATGGAGCCGGCACGCGACGCGCGCTCCTGGGACATCCGGCTCAGGGAGGGCGTCGAGTTCCACAACGGCAAGACCCTCGGCGCCGACGATCTGATCTACACGTTCCAGAGGATCCTCAATCCCGACGACCCCAAGGACGGCGTCGGGTTCTTCGGCTACGTCGACGCAACGCGGCTCCAGAAGCTCGACGCGCGCACCGTCCGGGTTCACCTCAAGGTGAAGTCGGCGACGCTCACCGACGACGTCGCGCAGTACTTCAACGGCATCGTGCCCGTCGGGTACGACCCCCGCAAGCCGGTCGGAACCGGCCCGTTCAAGTTCAAGAGCTTCACCCCCGGCGAGGAGAGCACCTTCGTCAAGAACGAGAACTACTGGCGGACCGGCCAGCCGTACCTCGACGAGCTCTCGATCATCAACATGAACGACGACGCCGCGCGCGTGAACGCCCTGCTGAGCGGCGAGATCGACGCGATCATGGGCCTGCCCGCCAGGCAGGTCCCCACCGTGGAGAACAACCCGGAGCTGCGCGTCCAGATCGCCGAGAAGACCGGCGTCCACCAGCCGCTCACCATGCGGATGGACAAGGCGCCGTTCGACGACGTGCGGGTGCGCCAGGCGTTCCGCCTGATGGTCGACCGCGAGCAGATGGTCCAGCAGGCCTACGGCGGCCAGGCCTCGGTGGGCAACGACATGCCGGGCCTGCCGGATCCCATGTACGCGTCGTCGCTGCCGCAGCGCGAGCAGGACATCGAGCAGGCCAAGTCGCTGCTCAAGGCCGCGGGGCACGAGGGACTCACCATCGAGATGGTGACCGCCCCGATGTACCGCGGCGTGCTGGAGTCCGGACAGGTGTTCGTCGAGCAGGCCAAGGCGGCCGGCGTGAACATCAAGACGAAGCAGCTGGACACGACCGGCTTCTTCGACGGGTACGGGGGCTGGACGTTCTCCCAGACCTTCTACGGCGGACGCTCGGTGCTCGGGCAGATCGGATTCCAGTACATGCCGGACTCGATCTGGAACGAGACCGGCTGGAAGAACGACCGCTTCACCAAGCTGATCGCCGAGACGCGGGCCACGCTCGACGACGCGAAGCGCAAGGAGATCCTCTTCGAGGCGCAGAAGATCCTGCACGAAGAGGGCACGCTGGTGATCCACTCGTTCGTCCACGCCGTCGACGGCTACAAGGCGCAGTGGACGGGGTTCAACCCGAGCTGGACCGGCGGCCCGCTGGGCGACTTCAGGTTCCGCGAGGTGGGTCTCTCCGCGTAGCTGTCTGACCCAAGGCAAGCATGCTGCGCCTGATCACCCTGCGGATCGCACTCGGAGTCCTGACACTGTGGCTCGTGTCGGTGCTCGTGTTCGTCGGCACGCAGGTCCTGCCGGGCGATACCGCCACGGCGATCCTGGGGCCGTCCGCCACGCCTGACCGGCTGGCGGCCCTGCGCAAGCTGCTGCACCTCGACGACTCGGTGGTCGCCCAGTACTGGCACTGGCTCTCGAGCCTGGTGCAGGGCGACCTCGGGACGTCGGCGTCGGCGGGCGTGCCGCTGTCGGAGATCCTCTCCTCGAGGGTCCAGAACTCGGGCGTCCTGATGCTCGCCTCGGGGCTGATCGCGGTGCCGGTGGGCCTCGGGCTCGGCGTCTGGGCGGCGATCCGCCGGGACCGCCTCGCGGACCACCTGACGTCGGGCTCGTCGCTCGTGCTCGCCGCCCTCCCGGAGTTCGTGATCGGCATGGCGCTGGTGCTGCTGTTCGCGACGACGGTGTTCCAGTGGCTGCCGGCGGTGTCCCTGCTCGGACCCGGGCAGGCGATCTGGAGCAAGCCGCAGGCGGCCGTGCTGCCGGTGGCCGCGCTCGCGCTCGCGGTCATCCCCTACATCACGCGGATCATGCGCGGCTCGATGATCGAGGTGCTCCAGTCCGACTACGTGCAGACGGCGCGGCTGAAGGGGCTGCCTGAGCGCACCGTGATCCTCCGTCACTCGGTGCCGAACGCGCTCGTGCCGGCGATCCAGGTCACGGCGCTGCAGCTGGCCTGGCTGGCCGGCGGCGTGGTCGTGATCGAGTACCTGTTCAGCTTCCCCGGCGTGGGCGGCCTGCTCGTGGACAGCGTCACGGGCCGCGAGATCACGATCGTGCAGGACGTGTCGCTGCTGATCGCGGCCGTCTACGTGACGCTGAACGTCCTCGCCGACGTCTTGTGCATCCTGATCACGCCGAAGGTCAGGACGGGCATCTCGTGAGCTTCGCCGGCACAGCCGACGACGTCGCCCTGGCTCCGATCGAGGCCGTCCACGCGCGGCGCCAGTGGCTGGAGACGCTGCGCTCGGCCGCGCGGCTGCGACGCACGCGGCTGGGCCTCCTGATGGTCGGAGGCCTCGTGGTGCTTGCAGTCGTCGGCCCGCTGCTCGCCCCGCACTCGCCGAGCGCCTTCGTCGGCCCGGGCCTCACCTCGCCGTCGAAGGTGGCGCTGCTGGGCACGGACAGCCTCGGCAGGGACGTGCTGTCGCGCTTCCTGCACGGGGGCCGCACGGTGATCTCCCTGGCCCTGCTGGCGACCATCCTGGGCGTCGGGGTGGGAGCGGCGGTCGGCATGTTCGCCGCCTACGCGCGCGGCCTCGTCGACGGCATCCTGATGCGCACCAGCGACGTCCTGCTCGCCTTCCCCCAGATCGTCCTGGTGCTGCTGCTCGTCACGGGCGCGGGCACGCACCTGTGGCTGATCGTCGTGACCGTGGCGCTCGGCCACGCGCCGCGAACCGCGCGGGTCATCCGCGCCGCCGCGATGGAGATCGTCGAGCGGGACTTCATCAAGGCCGCCGAGGTCATGGGCGAGTCGCGCTGGCGGATCGTCTTCGGCGGGATCATGCCGATGGTCACCAGTCCGCTGCTGGTGGAGTTCGGCCTGCGGATGGTCTACTCGATCGCGCTCGTCACCGCGGTCAGCTTCCTGGGGTTCGGCCTTCAGCCGCCCACCGCCGACTGGGGACTGATGATCAACGAGAACCGGCTCGGGATCATCCAGCAGCCCTGGTCGGTGGTCATGCCGGTGCTCGCGATCGGGCTGCTGACCGTCGGCACGAACCTCATCACCGACGGCGTGGCACGGGCCGCGATCGGCCTCGACCGCAGGAGGAGCGCATGAGCGCCAACCCCGATCGCGCGGACGCCCCTGTGGTCGACATCCGCGGGCTGCGCGTCGACCTCCCCGATGCCGGCTTCGACGTGGTCGACGAGGTCTCGCTCCGGGTGTGGCCCGGCGAGGTGCTCGGGCTGGTGGGCGAGTCCGGCTGCGGCAAGACGACCGTGGGGCTGGCGCTGCTCGGCCACTGCAGGCGTGGCGCCGAGATCACTGCCGGCGAGGTGCTGGTCGACGGCCGCGACATCGCCGGCGCGAACGATGCCGAGCTGCTGGCCCTGCGCGGGCGGGTGGTCGCCTACATCCCGCAGGATCCGCCGACGGCACTCAACCCCGCCCTGCGGATCGCGACGCAGGTGCGCGAGGTGCTCGACGCGCACCTCGGTGACTGGACCGCCGAACAGCGGGACGAGCGGCTGCGAGAGGTCCTCAGGGAAGTCCACCTGCCTTCGGACGACGCCTTCCTGCGCCGCTACCCGCACCAGCTGTCCGGCGGCCAGCAGCAGCGAGTGACCATCGCGATGGCCTTCGCGTGCCGCCCGAAGGTGATCGTCTGCGACGAGCCCACCACCGGCCTGGACGTCATCACGCAGGAGCGCGTGCTCGAGACCGTGCGCGAGCTCTGCCGCCGACACAGGGTTGCGGCGGTTTACGTGAGCCACGACCTGGCGGTCGTCTCGAGCCTGGCGGACCGGGTGGCGGTGATGTACGCCGGGCGGGTGGTGGAGTCGAGCTCCCGCGACGAGCTCTTCGCCAACCCGCGCCACCCCTACACCCGCGGGCTGCTGCGAGCGGTGCCCGACCTCGACGGCGCGCGTTCGCCCGTGGGGATCCCCGGCCACGCGCCGCTGCCGGGCGCGCGCACGGAGGGCTGCTTCTTCGGGCCGCGCTGCCAGCTGTGCAGCGACGAGTGCCGGCGTGAGTTCCCGGCGGTCACGGTCGTCGGGCCCGGACACGAGGTGCGCTGCCACCACGCCCATCAGGCGCTCCCCGGCGAAGCGGCGCGCGTGCCGCAGCCCGCCCAGGCGCTGGGTGAGCTCGTGATCGAGGCGCAGGGCCTGAGCGCCTCGTACGGCGGCAACCAGGTCCTCCACGGGGTCGACCTGGGCGTGCTCGCGCACGAGTGCGTCGCCCTGGTCGGAGAGTCCGGCTCCGGCAAGACGACGCTCGCGCGCTGCATCGCCGGCCTGCACCCCGACTACGAGGGCCGCCTCCTGCTCGGCGGCACGGAGCTCGCTCCGAGGGCGCGCCGCCGGACCACCGACGAGCGCCGCAGGATCCAGTACATCTTCCAGAACCCGTACGCGTCGCTTCACCCGCGGCATACGGTCGGGCGGTCGCTCGCCGCGCCGCTGCGCCTCTTCTTCGGCCTCAAGGGGAGCGCCTGCGCCCGGCGCGTCGCCGAGCTGCTCGAGCGCGTGTCGCTGTCGCGCGCCGCCGCCGAGTCGTTCCCCGAGGAGCTCTCCGGGGGCGAGCGCCAGCGCGTGGCCGTCGCACGCGCCCTCGCGGCCGAGCCAGCCGTGCTGGTCTGCGACGAGATCACGTCGGCGCTCGACGTGTCGGTCCAGGCGGCCGTGCTCGAGCTGCTTGCCGATCTGCAGCAGCAGATGGGCCTCAGCGTGCTGTTCATCACCCACAACCTCGCCCTCATCCGGACGATCGCCGACCGGGTCGCGGTGATGAGCGAGGGCCGCATCGTGGAGGTGCGTCCCACGCAGGCGGTGCTGGAGGCGCCGGAGGCGGCCTACACGCGCGAGCTGCTGGAGCACACCCCGCGTTTGGACCCGCAGCCCTCAGCCGTAGCTGCGGTACTGGGTCCAGACCCAGTAGATCCCGTACGAGCAGAGCCCCAGTAGGGCGAACCACGCGAGGACGCCGGCGCCGCCGACGTCGAAGAGGCGGGACGTGGCCACGATCGTCAGGATCGCCAGCGCGAGCGAGCCGTACAGGGCCAGGCGCACGTTCGGCTCCAGCGTGTCGAGGTCGAGCCGGTACTGGTGGTGCAGCCGGTAGCCGAGGAAGGCGATCGCCGCCAGGAACGCGATGCTGAGGGACGTCAGGAGGACGTCGAGCGCGGCCCCGCCTCCGGGCAGGACCACGACCACCAGGGCGACCAGTGCGACCACGCCGAGCTTCCAGGCGAACTGCATGGCTGAAAGGCTAGTTCACACCCGCGCCGGCAACGGCGCTACTTGATCGCGCCGGCGCTCACCAGCGCCAGCACGACCGCGCCCAGTGCGACGCGGTAGACCACGAAGACCACGGTGGAGTGGCTGGTGAGGAAGCGCAGCATCCAGGCGATCGCCGCGTAGCCGCTCACGAAGGCGAGGAAGGTCGCCAGCACGAGCGTCCCGGTCGAGATGTGCTCGCCCTCCTCCCCGCTCAGGATCGACCCGAGCTCGAGCAGCCCGGAGAGCACGACGGCGGGCACCGACAGGAGGAACGAGAAGCGCGCGGCGCTCGTGCGGTCGAGGCCGAGGAAGAGGCCGGCCGTGATCGTGGCGCCGGAGCGCGAGACGCCGGGCACCAGCGCCAGCGCCTGCGCGAAGCCGACGACGAGTCCGTCACGTGCACTGATCTGATCAAGTGAGCGGTCGCGCTTGCCCACCCGCTCTGCCGCCAGCAGCACGAAGCCCAGCACGATCAGCGCCGTGCCGATCAGGTACAGGTCCCGAGCGCCGGTCTCGATCTGGTCCTTGAAGAGCACGCCGAAGATCCCGATCGGGATCGTGCCCAGCACGATGTACCAGCCGATCCGCGCGTCGAGCTCGCGGCGCGCCTCGCGGTCGCGCAGCGAGCGCAGCCACGCACGCGAGATGCGCAGGAGGTCGTGCCGGAAGTAGAGGAGCACGGCGGCCATCGTGCCGAGCTGGGTAACCGCCGTGAACGCCGCGCCGGGGTCCTCCCAGCCGAGGAAGGCAGGCACGATGCGCAGATGACCCGTGCTGGAGATCGGCAGGAACTCGGTCAGGCCCTGGACGATCCCGAGCACGATTGCCTCGAGCGTCGACACAGCGGCAGGAGCCTAGTGGGAGAGTCAGCCGTGAGGGCCTGAATCGCGAAAACGCACACGAGAAGCGGCAATTTCCTCCATCGCATCCTCGCGCGGGTACCAACCCCGTATCTCGACCTTCTTGTTCTCTAGCTGCTTGTAGACCGTGAAGAAGTGCGCGATCTCGTTCTGCAGCTGGTCTGGCACCTCGTCGAGCCGCTCGAGCCGGTTCCAGCCCGGATCGGTGAGCGGCACCGCGAGCACCTTGTCGTCGATGCCCTTGTCGTCCTCCATCCGAAACAGGGCGATCGCCTTGACGACGATCATGCAGCCGGGGAAGGTCGGCTCGGAGACGCAGACCATCACGTCGAGCGGGTCCCCGTCGAGCGACAGCGTGTCCGGAATGAACCCGTAGTCCGTCGGATAGACCACCGACGAGAACAGGAAGCGGTCGAGCCGGATCACGTTGCGCTCGTGATCAAACTCGTACTTGTTGCGGCTCCCCTTGGGGATCTCGACGATGCAGTCGAAGGACTGGTCGGACACGCCGCGCACAGCGTAACCGGGCGCGCGCCGGGCCGCAGCAACCGGGAGCGTGACGAGTTTCCGGTCAATAAGGGGGGAAACTCGACACGCACCGCGGAGGCGCGAGCCCGAGCCGGTACCGGCCGGCCAGGAATCAGCGGGGGTCCGGGGGCGCGAGCCCCCGGTTGCTACCCCTCGAGCACTTCCTGCGCCACCGCGAACGCCGAGTTGGCCGCGGGCACCCCGCAGTAGATGGCGCTCTGCAGCAGCACTTCCTTGATCTCGTCCTCGGTGAGGCCGTTGCGCAGCGCGGCCCGTACGTGCATGGCCAGCTCGTCGAAGCGGCCCAGTGCGATCAGGGCGGTCATCGTGATCGCGCTGCGCGTGCGCCGGTCGAGGCCGGGGCGCGTCCAGATCTCGCCCCACGCGTAGCGCGTGATCAGGTCCTGGAAGTCCGCGGTGAAGTCGGAGGTGCGCTCCACGGCGGCGTCCACGTGAGCGTCGCCGAGCACCTCGCGCCGCACCTTCATCCCGCGCTCGCGCGCCTCGTCTGCCTCGCTCACAGCTCCTCCTCCCGCTGGCGGTGCGCCGCCAGGGCGCGCTCGACGAAGGCCTCTGCCGAGCCGAGGTAGCCCGCCGGGTCGAGCGCGCGGTCGATCTCCTCACCAGACAGGTCGATCTCCGGGTCGTCGCTCAGCTCGTCGCGCAGCGGCCGCCCGGCCTCG
The DNA here is from genome assembly GCA_034664085.1 of Thermoleophilaceae bacterium. Lineage (GTDB taxonomy): Bacteria > Actinomycetota > Thermoleophilia > Solirubrobacterales > Thermoleophilaceae > JACVRW01. Next base: position 31,054 of record JAXDII010000058.1, on the reverse strand, counting down.
GCCGCCCGCGCGCAGGCCGCCCCGACCACCCGCTTCGCCTCCGCCCGGCCGAGCCGCTCCGACAACAGCGTCGAGACCGCCTCGGCGAGCAGCAGCCCTCCGGTCAGCTCCAGGTTCGCGCGCATGCGCTCCGGCCGTACCTCGAGCCCGGACAGCGACTCACGCACCGCCCATGCCGCTCCCCCGGTGAGCGCCAGCGCCGACGAGAGCTCCTGCCACTCCGCCTGCCACGCGCCCGCGGCGCGCTCGTGCTCCTGCGCCATCGCGCCGAGCAGCACCGCCGCCGGCCCGCGCACCCCCTGGGCGCAGGCGATCGCCAGCGCCGCCCCGACGGGGTTGCGCTTGTGCGGCAGCGTCGACGAGCCGCCGCGGCCGCCGGCCGCGGACTCCGCCACCTCCCCCACCTCGGTCTGCGCGAGCAGCTTCACGTCCAGCGCCACCTTCTCGAGCGCGCCTGCGCAGAGCGCCAGCGCCGCACCCAGCTCGCCGATCCGCACGCGCCGGGTGTGCCACGGCAGCACCGGCTCGCCCAGCCCGAGCTCCTCGGCCAGCAGCTCGAGCACGCGCGGCCCGTCGGCGCCGAGCGACGCCAGCGTCCCGGCCGCCCCGCCCAGCTCCACCTCGAGCCGGACCGCACCGAGCCGGTCGCGTGCCTCGTCCACGCCGGCGAGCCAGCCGGCGGCCTTCAGCCCGAACGTGGTCGGCAGCGCCTGCTGGAGCAGCGTCCGCGCCGCCATCGGCGTGCCGCGATGCCGCTCGGCCAGCGCGGCACAGGCAGCGGCCACGCCGGCGAGCTCCGCGCCGATCGCCTCCAGGGCCCTGCGCGCGACCAGCATGGCCGCCGTGTCCATCACGTCCTGGCTGGTGGCGCCGCGATGGACGTGACGCGCTCCCTCTCCGCCGACGGCCTCGGTCAGCGCCTCGACCAGCGCCGCGGCGGGGTTGCCGGCCGCCCGGCCGTCCCGGCCGATCGCCGCGACGTCGAAGCGCTGTACGTCGCAGGCCGCGGCGATCGCTTGAGCGGCCTCGGATGGGATCAGCCCGGCGCGCGCCTGTGCGGCCGCCAGCGCCGCCTCGAAGTCGAGCATCGCCTGCACCCAGGCGCGGCCGCCCGTGGCCTCCTGGACGTCCGGCGGCACGAACAGGCCGGCGAAGAGGTCCTCAGACGGCAAAGAAGGTCGTCTCGCGGTCGCCCTGCAGGTGGATGTCGAAGCGCAGCCCGCCGTCCTCCTCCGAGGCCACGAGCGCGGAGCGCGCGTCGGCGTCCTCGATCGAGGACAGCACCGGGTCGGCCGCGTTGGCGTCGGCCTCGTCCGGGAAGTAGATGCGCGTGGCGAGGCGCTTGAGCACCCCGCGCGCGAACACCGAGACGGCGATGTGCGGCGCCTGCAGCTGCCCGCCGCGGCCGGGCACCGGCCCGGGCTTGACGGTCACGAACTCGAAGCGGCCGTCGTCGTCCGTGCAGGCGCGGCCGAACCCCGTGAAGCCCTCCTCGAGCGGCAGCTCGTCGCGCGTGTCCTCGGGGTGCGCGTAGCGGCCGACCGCGTTGGCCTGCCAGATCTCGATCAGGGCGTCGATGACCGGCTCGCCCTCCCCGTCGCGTACGGTCCCGAACAGGCGCACCGCATCCGGATGCGAGGGCGAGACGACCTCGGAGGGGATCCAGCCGTCGATCCCGATGTGGAAGAACGGCCCGACCGTCTGCGAGGGCGTGGGCGGCAGGCCCACGTCAGTCCTCCATCGGCGTGGCCTCGCGGCCGCGCAGGACGACGTCGAACTGGTAGGCGAGCGCCCATTCCGGCACCGTCTGCTCGAGGTCGAACGACGAGATCAGGCGCTCGCGGTCGCGCGGGTCGCGCACCGCGTGGAAGATCGGGTCCTGGAAGAAGAGCGGGTCGCCGGGGAAGTACAGCTGGCTGACCAGGCGCGTGGCGAAGGCCGGCCCGAACAGCGAGATGTGGATGTGGGCGGCGCGCCAGGCGTTGGGGTGGTTCCCCCACGGATAGGCGCCCGGCTTGACCGTGACGAAGCGGTAGCGGCCCTCGTCGTCGGTGAGGCAGCGCCCGGCGCCGGTGAAGTTGGGGTCGAGCGGCGCCGGATGCCGGTCCACCGCATGCAGGTAGCGGCCGGCGGCGTTCGCCTGCCAGATCTCGACGAGCGTGTTGCGCACCGGGCGCCCGTCGCCGTCGAGCACCCGCCCGTGCAGGATGATGCGCTCGCCGATCGGCTCGCCCTCGTGCTGGCGGGTGAGGTCGTGGTCGAGCTCGCCGATGCGCTCGTGCCCGTAGGCGGGGCCGGTGATCTCCGAGAGCGTGTGAGGCAGCGGCACCAGCGGCCGCTTCGGCGCCCGCGTGCGGGTGGCGACGTAGGAGGGATGCAGGGAGGGCGGATCGACGTCGACGTCGTCGCGCCGGTAGCCGGCCAGGTCCACTGCGCCCGTCACCCGATGTGCCATCAGCAATCCCTCTTCCGTTCAGGCCTCGTCGTCATCGCCCTCCGGCCGCGTCCGCACCATGCGCAGCACGTCGCGCAGGTAGAGCAGGTGGTCCTTCATCGCGCGCTCGGCGCGCGCGGCGTCGCCCTTCTCGATCGCGGCGAGCAGCGCCTCGTGCTGCTCCACGATCGCGGACTGGACCACGGCGCCGTGCAGGACGTTGTTGAGCGACGGCTGCACGACGTCGAAGACCCAGCCGGTGAGGGCCTGCAGCATGCGGTTGCCCGCGGCGGTGGCGATCGCCTGATGGATCTCGCTGTCGATCGCGCCGATCGCCTCCGGATCGTCCGCCGCCGCGTCGGGACCCTTGCGGACCGCCTCGCGGATCCGCTGGATCTGCTCCTCGTCGGGCCGGTAGGCCGCCAGGCCGGCCAGCGGCACCTCCAGCAGGAGGCGCGCGTCCAGCAGCTCCTCGAGCGTCACGGCCCCCGTCTCGAGCATCATCGAGATGGCGTGGCTGAGGCTGCGCCCCATGCCCTCGTCGGCGGTGTGGGCGACGAAGATGCCGCCGCCGGGACCCTTCGAGGCGCGGATCAGGTTGCCGCTGGCGAGCAGCTTGAGCGCCTCCCGCAGCGTGGGGCGGCTGACGCCGAAGTCGGCGGCCAGGTCCTCCTCGCGGCCCAGGAAGTCCCCCGGCTCGAGCGCCTCGTCCTGGATGTAGTGCTGGATCTGGATGGCCACCTGCTCGCTGGCCCCGCGGATCAGGCGGGGTCGCGGACGCGCGGCGCGCGAACGGGCCGGCTCGGCGCTCACTGTCCCGACCACCGCGCCAGGCGCTCATCCACTACGCGGCGGGCCTTGCCGTCGGGCCGCGGCAGCACTCCCGGTGTTACCGGCACCACGCGCACGCGCAGGCCGAGCTGCTTGCGCATCGTCCCCTGGAGGTCGCGGGCCGCCTTGCCGTCCTCCAGCTCGACCTCGAGCTTGATCTCGTCCATGCCACTGGGCTCGGAGTAGAAGGTGATGCGGAACTCGCCGGAGCCGCTCGCGTGGCGCACCGCCTCCTCGATGGCGGAGGGATACACGTTCATCCCGCGGATCACCACCATGTCGTCGGTGCGGCCGACGATCCCGCCCGGCAGCCAGCGGCCCTCGTGGCCGGCGGGGCAGCTCTCGTCGGTGTTGACCACCACGTCGCCGGTGCGGTAGCGCAGCACGGGTGAGCCGGTGCGGCGCAGCGGCGTGATCACCAGCTCGCCGCGCTCGCCCACGGGCGTCGGGACGAGGTCGTCGTCGACGATCTCGCAGACGAACTCGCTCTCGTCCACGTGCAGGCCGTGGCCCTCCGGGCACGGGTGGCCGAACGGGCCCGCCTCGGTCAGGCCGGCGTGGTCGATGCAGCGCGCCCCGAACCCCTCCTCGATGCGCGCGCGCACCGCCGGCAGCGACGCCCCGGGCTCGCCGGTGCAGATCACGTGGGTGACGGATTCGAGCGCGCCCTCGAGCCGCTGCTCCACCGCCACCTCGAGCAGCCGCAGAGCGTAGGTGGGCGTGCACCAGACCGCGGTCGCCTCGACCTCGCCGATCGTCTGCAGGCGCTGCGTCGAGCCCATCCCGCCCAACGCCACGGCCATCGCGCCGATCTCCCGGAGGCCCTCCTTGGCGGCCCAGAACTGCACGTGCGGCCCGAACGAGTAGGCGAGCGCCACGCGGTCGTCCGGACGGATGCCGGCCACCGTGAGCGTGTGCGCGAACAGCTCGCGCCACCAGCTCCAATCGTCGGCCGTGTCCAGCACGCGCAACGGGGGCCCGGTGGTGCCGCTGGTCTGGTGCAGCTGGGTGTAGCGCTCGAGCGGGTAGGTGAGGTTCGTGCCGAACGGCAGGTTGGTCGCCTGGTCGTGCACCAGCTCGGCCTTGGTCAGCGGCGGCAGGTCGGCAAGCGCCGGGGCGTCGCCCAGGTCGAGCTGCTCCAGGCGCCGGCGCTGGAACGGGTTGTGCTCGAGCACGACCTCCAGCAGCTCGCGCAGCCGCTCTGTGGCGGCCGCGCTGTGCGAGTCCAGGGTGGGGCCAGTCATGCTCGGGCGCTCTCCGTTTCCACCGGCACGGCCTCCGGCTGCTTGCGTTTGATCGAGCGGTAGACGTGGGCGCGGTAGCGGGCGAAGGCGGGCAGCTCCTTCGTCGCCACCTGGTCACGCGGCTGCGGGAGGTCCACGTCGAGCACCTCCTGCACGGTGGTCGGCGCGGGCGTCAGCACGACGATCCGGTCGCCCAGGTAGACCGACTCGTCGATGTCGTGGGTCACGAACACCACGGTCACGCCGTACTCCTCGCGCACCTCGAGGATCAGGTCCTCGAGGTCCGCTCGCGTCTGGGCGTCGACGGAGGCGAACGGCTCGTCCATCAGCAGGATCTCGGGCTGGTAGGCGAGCGCCCGGGCAATCGCCACGCGCTGCTGCATGCCGCCGGAGAGCTCCCACGGATAGCGGTCGAGCGAGCCGGTCAGGCCGACCGACCGCACGGCGCTCTCCACCAGCCGGCGCGTGTCCTCGGCAGAGTGCTTGCGCCGCACCGGGAACGCGACGTTCTGGCGCACGGTCATCCAGGGATAGAGCGAGCGGCTGTACTCCTGGAACACCAGGGCCATCTGCTCCGGCGGCCCCTCGATGCGCTGCCCGTGCAGCCGCACCTCCCCGCCGCTCGGCGGCAGCAGGCCCGAGATGCACTTCAAGAGCGTGGTCTTGCCGCAGCCGGACGGCCCCACGATGCAGACGAACTCCTTCTCGCTCACCTCGAAGTCGAGGTCGCGGATCGCCTCGACCGCGTCGTCACCCTCTCCGTAGGTCTTGCTGAGGTGTTCGACTTTCAGCATGGCTAGCCCAATGCGCTCGCTCGCGCGCCGCGGTGCCACCGCAGCAGACGCCGTTCGATCATGACCAGGCCGCCGTTGAGGGCGTACCCGAGCAGGCCCAGCAGCAGGATGCCCGACCACATCTCGGGGATCGCGAAGCTGCGCTGCGACTGCAGGACGAAATAGCCGATGCCGTTGGTGCTCGCGACCATCTCGGAGATCACCATCATGATCAGCGCGAGGGACACGGCGGTGCGGATTCCGGCGAATATCTGCGGGCTCGCCGCCGGGAGCATCAGCCGCCAGACACGGTCGCGCGTGCCGATCCCGTACACCCGGGCGGTGTCGCGCAGCGTGAGGTCGACCCCGATCACGCCGTCCACAGTATTGAGAAGGATCGGCCAGAGGCAGACGAAGGCGATGATGAACACCTTCATCGAGTTGCCCACGCCGATCACGAGGATGGCGAACGGGAGCAGCGCGGGCGGCGGGATGGCGCGCAGGAACTCCACGATCGGCGCCGCGGCGCGGCGCGCGCGTGGCGACAGGCCGAGGCCCAGGCCGATCGCGATCGCCAGCACCAGCGCGATCGCGAAGCCGAGGCCCATGCGCACCAGGCTGGGCACGACGTCGCTGCCCACCCGCTCGAACACCCAGGTGTCGGCGAAGGTCTCGAGGATCTCCGTGAGCGGCGGGAAGTAGTAGGTGTCGCTGCCGGCGGAGAGCACCGCCCAGAGCCCCAGCGCCAGCAGCGGCACCGTGACCTCCAGGCCCAGGCCCAGCCAGCGCTCGCGGCGGGCGCTCACTCGCGCGCCTCCGCGGCCCGGCGCTGCGAGGGATGCCAGTGCAGCAGGCGCCGCTCGGCCTGGACCGAGATCGCGTTCAGCAGCAGGCCCAGCACGCCCGTGGCGATGATCAGCGCGTACATCAGCTCCACGTTGCCGCCCGAGCGGGCCAGGTTGATCGAGCGCCCCAGCCCGGGCGAGCCGATCACGAGCTCGGCGGTGACGGTCAGGATCAGCGCCACCGCCGAGGCGATCCGCACGCCGGTCGCGATATACGGGACGGCGCTCGGGAGCGTCACGCGGAAGAGCCGCTGGATGCGCGAGAAGCCGAACGAGCGCGCCGTGTCGGTCGCCACCGGGTCGACGTCCTGCACGCCGTAGAGCGTGGCGATCAGGAGCTGCCAGAAGCAGGCGAAGGCGGCGAGGAAGACCTTGCTCTCCAGGCCGGTGCCGTAGATCAGGATCGCCAGTGGGATCAGCGCCACCGACGGGATCGGTCGCAGGAACTCGATCAGACCGCGCGACGCCCGGTAGAGCAGCCGCGTCGAGCCGATCACGATGCCGATCGGCACCGCCAGGACCGCCGCGATCCCCAGGCCCAGCGCCCAGCCCTGCATGGTGTTGCCGACCGCCTCCCAGAACCGGCCCTGGGTGAGCTGGTCGCCCAGCTCGGCGAGCGTCTGGCTGATCGGCGGGAAGTGCTTCTCCGGCAGCACGCCGATGCGCGGCAGCAGCTCGAACAGCAGCAGCACCGCCGCCACGCTCAGCCACGGCATCACCCAGTCCGCGACGCGCGCGCGAGGCACGCGCCGGGCGGTGGCGGACTGGGCGACGGCCGACATCAGCGGCGGATCAGCTCCTCCAGGTCGGGCTTCTCCTCGATCAGGCCGTACTTCTCGCTGAGGTCAGCCAGCAGCTCGATCGTCGGTTCGTTGAGGTCCGTGCGCCAGACCGGGAGCTTGATCTGCTCGGCCGCCTCGGGCGGGATCTCGGTGTACTCGAGCAGGATCTTGCGCACCTGATCCGGGTGCGACTGCGCGTACTCGAGCGAGCGGTTGATCGCCTTCACGAAGCGGTCCACCACGTCGCCGTTCTCCTCCGCGTACTGCTTCGAGGTGAAGTAGGTCGCCACCGTCAGGTCCGGTGCCGTGTTCACGTAGAAGGGGTCGATCCCGCGCGCGGCGCCGGCCTTGCCCTGGCTCATGAACGGCTCGACCACGCAGGCGCCGTCGACGCGCTCGGCCTCGAGCGCCGCGTTCATGTCCGGGAAGGGCACCTCGGCGAACTTGAGCTGGTCGACGGCCACGCCCTCCTTCTCGAGCGAGGCCTTGATCGTCACCTCGCAGATGTTGTTGAGCGTGTTGACCGCGATCGTCTTGCCCTCGAGGTCCTTCGGATCCTCGATCGGCCCGTCCTTGAGCACGAGCAGGTCGGCCCAGGCCTCCTCCACGGTCTTGCCCGCGAGCACGCCCTGGCTGATGATCTCCACGGGCAGGTCCTGCGAGCCGGCGATCAGCAGCGAGACGGTGTTCGAGAAGCCAATCTGGAAGTCGCCGCTCACGACCGCGGGGGTGATCGCCGCGCCGCCCTCGGCGAGCTGCGGCTCGATCTCGAGCTGCTCGTCCTCGAAGAAGCCCTGGTCGATGCCCAGGTACAGCGGGGCCACGTCGGCGATCGGGATCACGCCCACCTTCAGCGTGGTCGGTCCGCCGCCGTCACCGCCTCCGCCGCCGCCGTCGTCGTCGTCGTCGCCGCCACACGCCGCGAGCAGCAGCGCGCAGAGCAGCGCCGCCGCCAGGCCGATCAGGGTCTTCACCGGGATCCTCCTCCTCCGAAGGTCGTAGGCAGGAGTTATACCCATACATCAGACAATTTGATCTGAAGTTTCCAGATCGAGCCCGACGTAGTTCTCGGCCAGCGAAGTGGACGCGGCGCGCGACGAGCACAGATAGTCGAGCTGAGCGAGCTGCAGCTTCGCCTGGAAGCCGTCCCGGTCGTCGGGCATGCGGTGCAGCATCGAGGTCATCCACCACGAGAAGTGCTGGGTGTGCCAGACGCGCCGCAGGCAGATCTCCGAATAGCGGCGCAGCAGCGCGTCGTCGCCGGCAGCGAACCAGCGCGCCAGCGCCTGCGCCAGGACGTGCACGTCGGCCACCGCCAGGTTCAGCCCCTTGGCGCCGGTGGGCGGGACGATGTGCACCGCGTCGCCCGCGAGGAAGAGGCGGCCGTACTGCATCGGCTCGGTCACGAAGCTCCGCATCGGCGTGATGCCGCGCTCGAAGATCGGGCCCTCCGCCAGCCGCCAGTCGCCGCTGGCGAAGCGCGTCTGGAGCTCCTCCCAGATGCGCTCGTCGGGCCAGCTCTCCAGCTCGTCGGCCGGGTCGCACTGCAGATAGAGGCGGGTGACATGCGGCGAGCGCATGCTGTGCAGGGCGAAGCCGCGCTCGTGGTGCGCGTAGATCAGCTCGTCGCTGGAGGGCTTGGTCTCGGCGAGGATGCCGAGCCACGCGAACGGCCACTCGCGCTCGTGAAACGTGAGCACGCCCTCCGGCACGGCGTCGCGGCACACGCCGTGGAACCCGTCGCAGCCGGCGATCACGTCGCAGTCGAGCGTGTGCTCCTCGCCCTCGTGGGTGAACCGCAGCCGGGGCGAGTCGCTGTCGATGCCCTCCGGCCGCACGCCGTCGACCTCGAACAGCAGCGGACCGCCGAAGCCGAGCCGCGCGGCGATCAGGTCCTTGACGACCTCCTGCTGCCCGTACACGGTGATCCCGCGCCCGCCGGTGAGGTCGTCGAAGTCGATCCGGTGCCCGCGGCCCGCGAAGCGCAGCTCCACACCCTGGTGCACGAGCCCCTCGCGCTCCATGCGCTCTCCCGCGCCGATCTGCTTGAGCAGGTCGACCGTGCCCTGCTCGAGCACGCCGGCGCGGACGCGGTGCTCGACGTAGTCGCGGCTGCGACTCTCGAGCACGACCGAGTCGATGCCGCGCAGATGCAGCAGATGCCCGAGCACCAGCCCGGCGGGTCCGGCGCCGACGATGCCGACCTGTGTCCGGCTCAACTCCCCTCCTCCCCCGCCATTGTCAGCATTTCTTACTCTTTCCCGCATCGCGGCGCCAGCATCCGTCCCCGCCAGGCAGCATCCGCTCGGCCGTGGCGGCCGCCGCGCACTCGTGACAGGGGTGACGCTGGTGGCCACCGGCGCGATGCCGGGCTTCCTCGCGGCCGCGCTCTCACCGCGCATCCGCCTCGACTTCGCGTTCGGCAGCTCGACGCTCGGCCTCGCCGCCGCGATCTTCTACCTGGTCAGCATGGTCTGCTCGACGTCGCTCGGGCGGCTGGTCGAGCGCATCGGGGCGGTGCGCGGCCTGCGGGCCTCGGCGGCGCTCACGGCGATCGCCTGCGTCGGCATCGCGGCGCTGGCCGATTCCGCGGCCGCGCTGATCGCCCTGCTCGTGATCGCCGGCGTGGGCAACGCGATGGCCGGGCCGGCGGTCAGCAGCGCGCTCAAGCACGAGATCGCCACGGCGCGGCAGGGGCTCGCCTTCGGCAGCCAGCAGGCGGGCGCGTCGTTCGGGGCGCTGCTCGCGGGCCTCGCGCTGCCGGCGGTGGCGATCCCGTTCGGGTGGCGCTGGGCCTACCTCGGGGTCGCGGCACTCGCCCTGGCCGCGGCCGCGGCGTCGCCGCACCACATCCCCCCTCCCGCGGCCGCCGACCGCGGCCGGCCGCCGAAGGGCCTCAGCGTCGTCCACGTGCTCGGCCTGACGGCCTTCCTGGCGAGCGCCGCCAGCGTCGGCTTCATCTCCTTCCTGGTCCTCTACGCGGTCGAGAGCGGGCTCACCGAGGGGGTGGCCGGGCTTCTGCTCGCCGCGGTCAGCCTCTGCGCCGCCGTCGGCCGGATCGTGCTCGGGGCCGCGGCCGACCGCGGCGGGCAGGAGGCGCTGCGACCGCTCACGGCCATGTTCACCGTCGCCGCCGGCGCCTACCTGCTGCTGATCGCGGGCGCGCCCGCGCTGGTCGTGGTGGCAGCGCTGCTCGCCGGCAGCTTCGGATGGGCGTGGCCGGGCGCGCTCAACCTGGCCGTCGTGCAGCGCAGCCCGCAGGCGCCGGCGTGGGCGGTCGGCGTGATGCTGTCGGGCCTGTTCGCGGGCGCCGTGGTCGGGCCGCTGACCATCGGCCTGCTGGCCGACCACGACATGTTCGCCGGGGCCTGGATCGTGTGCTCGGCATTCGCGCTGCTGGCGGCGGCGACCGTGGCGGCCGTGCGCCGCCACGAAGCACGCGGCTGATCGGCAGTCAGGGCCAGCGGGTATCGTTTCGGGCGCATGCGGATCTTGACGCCCATCTTCGTGCTCGGCACGTGGCTGCTCGTGGCCGCGCCCGCCTTCGCCGGTGACAACGGCGAGGGACTCGTGGGCGAGACCGACGACCGCATCATCACGTTCTTCTGCCTCGGCCTCGTGATCTTCTTCACGGTGCTCGTGACGCTCCTCTCGGTCCTCCAGGGCAAGCTGGAGAAGCGCAAGGAAGCGCGCAAGGCCGTCGAGCTGCGCAAGCGCGTCGGCTGGTAGCCGCTCCTCCGCCCGCCGCGGGGTCCGGGGGGTGCCATGCGTTAGTCCACTATGTCTGGACTTTCGTGCGGGACCCCCCCGCGGCGCTGCCGCCCCGGGGGCACGGGGGCGCGAGCCCCGGGATGGCATCCTCGTATCCTTCCGCGCCATGTCCGAGCCCGTGATCTACGAGCGCCGTGGTGCGGCGGCGGTGATCACGATCGACCGCCAGGAGCGCCGCAACGCGATCGACGGGCCGACGGCCGCGCTGCTCACCGAGGCCTACCAGCGCTTCGTCGCCGACGACGAGGCGCGCGTGCTCGTCATCACCGGCGCGGGCGACCTCGCCTTCTGCGCCGGCGCCGACCTCAAGGCGATCGAGAGCTTCGCGCCGCGGCTCGAGCTCGAGGACGGCCCGCTCGGCTTCACTCGGCTGATCTCGCCCAAGCCGGCCATCGCCGCCATCTCCGGCTGGTGCCTGGCCGGCGGGCTCGAGCTGGCGCTGTGGTGCGACCTGCGCATCGCCGGCGAGGACGCCAGGCTCGGCTTCACCGAGCGGCGCTTCGGCGTCCCGCTGATCGACGGCGGCACCCAGCGGCTGCCGCGCATCGTGGGCCTCGGCCGGGCGCTGGACATGATCCTCACTGGGCGCATCGTCGAGGCGGACGAGGCCGAGCGGATCGGCCTGGTCACCGAGGTGGTGCCCGCCGGCCAGCCGCTGGCCCGCGCGCTGGAGATGGCCGAGGCGCTCGCGCAGTTCCCGCAGGACACGATGCTGGCCGACCGCGCCGCGGCGCTCGAGGGGATCGGCCTCACGTTCGCAGAGGGCATGCGTCTCGAGGCGCGCGCCGCCCGCCCCACCCTGGAGACCGCCTGGGCCGGCGCTTCGCGCTTCGCCGCCGGCGAGGGTCGCGGCGGAGCGGGCGCGGGCGTCTGACCCCGGCGGACTAGGCTCAGCTCCCGTGACGCCCGCAATCGAGGTCTCCGACCTGCGCAAGTCGTACGGCCCGGTCGAGGCCGTGCGCGGCCTCTCGTTCGCCGTCGAGCCCGGCGAGATCTACGGGCTGCTCGGTCCCAACGGCGCGGGCAAGACAACCACCGTCGAGATCCTCGAGGGCTACCGCGAGCGCTCGGGCGGCGACGTCCGCGTGCTCGGCCACGACCCCCAGGAGCGCGACCGGCACCTCCAGGAGCGGGTCGGCATCGTGCTCCAGAGCTGTGGCTTCTACCCGCGCGTGACCGTGCGCGAGGCGATCACCCACTTCGCCAAGGCCTACCGCGCGCCGCGCGACCCCGACGAGACGATCGCGCTCGTCGGCCTCGAGGAGAAGGCCACGGCGCGCACCAAGGACCTGTCGGGCGGCCAGCGCCGGCGGCTCGACCTCGCCCTGGCGCTGGTCGGCGACCCGGAGCTGATCTTCCTCGACGAGCCGACCACCGGCTTCGACCCCGCGGCCCGGCGCACCGCCTGGAACGTGGTGCGGCGGCTCAAGGACCTCGGCAAGACGGTGCTGCTCACGACCCACTACCTCGACGAGGCCCAGGAGCTGGCGGACCGGGTGGCGATCGTCAAGGACGGGCGCATCGTCGCCGAGGGGCCGCCCGACAGCCTCGGCCCGAGCAGCGCGGGCTACCGCGTGTCGTACGTGTCGGACGGGCGCCGCGTGGAGCACCAGACCGACGATCCCACCGAGCTGCTGCACCGGCTCACGCGCGACGCGCTGGCGCGCGGCGAGCGGCTCCAGGCGCTCGAGGTCACGCGGCCGACCCTCGAAGAGGTCTACCTCGAGCTGACACGCGAGGCGGACGCCGCGTGAGCCCCATGGCGCTGGCCTGGCAGCAGTTCCGCTTCGAGCGCAAGCTGTTCTGGCGCAACCCGAGCGCGGCCTTCTTCAACTTCCTGCTGCCGCTGCTGCTGCTGGTCCTGACCGCTTCGGCCTTCGCGTCCGACGCCGACGAGCTGGAGGTGCTGATCCCGGGGATCGCCGGCATGGGCGTGCTCGCGACCACGTTCACGGCGCTCGCCTTCAACCTCACGATCCTGCGCGACGACGGCGTCCTCAAGCGCTGGCGCGGCACCCCGATGCCGGCGGGCGCCTACCTGGCCGGGCTGATCGGATCGGCGGCGCTGAACGCCTTCCTCCAGGTGGCCCTGGTCGTGGTGATCGGAAACGTGATCTACGGCGTCGAGTGGCCGCAGGACCCGCTGCTGCTGGCGATGTTCACCGTGCTCGGGGTCGTCTGCTTCGCGGCCCTCGGCATCGCCTTCGCCCACGCGATCCCCAACCAGGACTCCGCGCCCGCCTACACCAACGCCGTCTTCCTGCCGTTGATCTTCATCTCCGGAGTCTTCTACTCGGCGGACGGCCTGCCGGACGCCCTCAAGGGGATCGCCGAGGCCCTGCCGCTCAAGCACCTGGTCGACGGGCTGTCGCACGCGATCGTGGGCGGCGGCGGCGACCCGGCCGTGGCCGCCGCCGTGGTGGGCGGCTGGGCGCTGGCGGGCATCGTGCTGGCCGTGCGCTACTTCCGCTGGGAATGAAATCCGGGCGGTGCGGCCGCCCTACAGCCGCAGGGCGTGCCCGTGCCGCCGCAGCCAGCGCTCCTGCTCGCGCCAGCCGGGCACCCGCTCGGACAGCATGATCCAGAAGCGCTGCGAGTGGTCCAGCACGTCGAGGTGGACCACCTCGTGCTCCACCACGTAGTCCAGCACCGCTGGTGGGGCCAGCATCAGCCGCCAGTTGAAGCTCATTGCGCCGGTCGACGAGCAGGACGCCCAGCGAGTGCGCTGGCCGCGGATCTGGAGCTTGGTGTACGCCGATCCCCAGCGCGCGCAGGCGGCGTCCAGCCGCGGGGCGACCTCGGCGCGGGCGCGGCGCCGGTACCAGCGCTCTAGTGCGTCCCGCACGGTCGTGTCGGGCGGCAGCGCCAGCTCGAGCGAGTCCCCATGCCGCGCGACGTGCTCGCGCACGCGGCGGCGGTCGATCGTCACCCCCAGGCTGAGGCGCTCGCCGAGGTAGGGCACCTCGCCCCCGTTGGCGAGCCGCGCCGGCGGCAGCTCGGCCTCGGTCTCGCGCATGCGCTCCAGCGTCCGCTCGATCCAGCGGCGCTTCTCCTCCACGAACGGCTCGACGTCGCGCAGCGGGAAGCGCCGCGGCACTACGACCTCAACGCCGTCCCCGTCAACAAGGATGCGGGCGCGGCGCGCCCGCTCGGAGCGCCGGATGCGGTACGGGATCGCCGTCAAGGAGCCGTCAGCGTATGAGTGCCCGCGGACGGCGGCAGGCCGGCGGCCACCTCCGTGTAGACGGTCGCGAGCCCGTTCGCCAGCGCCGGCCACGAGTACTGCGCCCGAGCCGAGTCGTAGGCGCGCTCCCCGCGCCGGCGGCGCTCCTGCTCGCCGTTGACCGCCTCAACGAGCGCGTCCGCCAGCGCCTGCTCGTCGTCCGGCGCCACCAGCCAGCCGGTCTCCCCCGCATCCACGATCTCGGCCGGCCCGTGGGCGTCGATCGCCAGCGCCGGCAGGCCGCAGGCCATCGCCTCGACGATCACGGCGCCGAACTGCTCGTGCACCGAGGGCAGGACGAGCAGGTCCGCCGCGTTGAGACCCTGCGGCAGGTCGTCGTGGCCGCGCCAGCCGGCCAGGAAGACGTCCGGATTGCGGGTCTCGCGCACGGCCGCCAGCGGGTGCTCCCCCTCCCACTCGCCTGGGAAGCCGCCCAGCAGCACCAGCGGCGCGGGGCGCTCGAAGCGCTCGCGCGCCAGCGCATGAGCGCGCACGAGCAGCGACACGCGCTTGACCTCGGTGAAGCGGCCGACGTAGAGCAGCACCGGTCCGGCCGACTCGAACGGCGCGAGCTGCCCATCGTCGTAGGCGACGCTGCCCGGCACGCCCGACTCGTCCCAGCCGCGCGGCTCCTCGGCCAGCCAGCGGCGCCAGTGCGCGATCCGCGCCGCGCCGGTGAGCGGCCGGCGGTCGAACCCCGCCGGGTCGAAGCCGTTCGGCGCCCATACGACCCGCTCCGGCTCCACGCCGAGCGCCTCCGGCACGCGGCGCACGGCGTCGGGCGAGAGCACTAGCAGGCGATCGCAGCCGCGCGCCCAGCGGCGCATGCGCTCGGCCCACTCGGCGGCCTGGTCCCAGCCCGGCGGCGGCCCGTGCTCGATCTCGCGCAGCATCAGCAGCTCGGTGCCGTGCAGGTGCCCGATGCGCGGCACGTCCGGAAAGGCGCGCTCGGCCGCCTCGTTGATCGGGGTCAGGTGGTGCAGGTGGAGCACGTCCGCGTCCGCCGCGCCGGCCTGCGCCAACTGGCGCTCCCAGACCGCGACCAGGCGCTCGTAGTCCTGCTCGCCCACGCGGGCGAAGACCCGGTCGGGCGCCCCCGGCCGGTCCTCGTACGAGGGCTGGAAGGGCGAGTCCGCGGCGAGCGGATCCGGCGCGCCGGCAGCGGCCGTGTAGTCGAGCGCGCGCACGTCCACCCCGGTGTAGAACGTGCCGGCGTGCGAGGGGTCGCCGGGCTGCCCGAGCGACCCGCACGCGACGGTGACGTCCCAGCCGGCATGCGGCAGCGAGCGCGCCAGGTAGCGCGCCACCTGCGCGGACCCGCCGCGCGGAAAGAACTGCAGTGCCATCACCGCTCGCATGGCGGGAGACGCTACTCGGCGGCCGGGGCAGCGCTAGCGCCCGGGGACTGCTGCGAGTCAGATGATCGTCGGGACGGTGCCGCCGTCCGCCGACCAGGCCGCGCCGGTCACGTTCGAGCTGAGCTGCGAGCACAGGAACGCGATCACGGCGGCGGCCTCGTCGTCCGTGCCCATGCGGCCGAGCGGGGGGCCGGCGCGCGTGGCCGCGAGCACCTCGTCGCGGGTCTTGCCCGAGCGGGCGGCGATCTGGTCCGCCAGGCCACCTTCCTCGGTCCACGAGGCGCCCTCGATCGCGCCGGGCGCGACGGCGTTGACCAGCACGCCGCGGCCGCTCCAGGTGTCGGCGAACAGCCGGCTGAGCGAGAGCTGCGCCGCCTTCGTGACCGAGTAGGACGCGTCGAGCCGCCCCGACGGCCGCTTGCCGGACGACGAGGAGACGTTGACGATGCGCCCGCCGCCGGCCTCCGCCATCGCGGGGGCGAGCGCGCGCATCAGCCGCATCGGACCCATCACGTGCAGCTCCCACTGGTGCTGCCAGTCGGCGTCGGTGAGCTGCTCCAGCGGGCGCGCCTGTGCCGTGCCGGCGTTGTTGACGAGCGCCCACGGCGTCTCCGAGCACGCCTCCAGCAGGCGCTCGCCGGCATCCGGCGCGGTCACGTCGAGCTCGAGGTCGGCGCCGTGGCGCGCCACCGTCAGCACGCGCGCACCCTCCTGCGCAAGCATGCGGGCGGTAGCGGCGCCGATGCCGCGCGTGGCGCCCGTGACCACGCAGACCTTTCCGTCGAGACCGAGGTTCACTCAGATGAAGTCTCACACCGTCTACCGGACGTTCCAAACCGAAGGCCGCCGCGAGCTGATCCGGATCACCGAAGAAGTGCAGTCGGCCGTCGACGAGGCAGGCGTCGAGGAAGGCCTCGCGCTCGTCGCGGCGATGCACATCACCGCCGCCGTCTGGATCAACGACGACGAGCCCGGCCTGCACGAGGACGTGCTCGAGTGGCTGGACAAGATCGCGCCGCCGAGCTGGAAGGAACCGGCCAACGAGGTGGCCCGCGAGCTGCTCCCCGACCCCGGCGACTACCGCCACCACCGCGGCGGCGAGGACAACGGCGACGCGCACCTGAAAAACCTGCTCGTCCACCACCAGGTTATCGTGCCGGTGACCGAGGGCCGCCTCGACCTAGGGCCGTGGCAGCAGGTCTTCTACTGCGAGTTCGACGGCCGGCGGCCGAAGCGGATGATCATCAAGATCCTGGGCGAGTAGCGGCCGGATCGACGTCGTTTACCTGGTTGGGCATCCGCTGCCCCGCCAGGCCGGCGAGCAGGTTGTCCACCGCCATGTCGGCCATCCGCTGGCGCGTCGCGTGCGTGGCCGAGCCGAGGTGCGGCAGCACCAGCAGGTTGGGCGCGTCGAGCAGCGGGTGGCCCGCCGGCAGCGGCTCTGGGTCGGTCACGTCCAGTCCCGCCCCCGCGATCTCGCCGGCGTGCAGCGCGCGGGTGAGCGCAGCCGTGTCCACCACGGGCCCGCGCGCGGTGTTGACGAGGTATGCCGTCGGCTTCATGCGGCGCAGCGCGTCGTCGTCGATCAGCCCGCGCGTGTCGGGCGTCAGCGGCGTGTGCACGCTCACGAAGTCGGAGCGCTCCAGCAGCTCCTCCAGCGGCACCCCGCCGCTGCGGCTCGTGTGCAGGATCTCGCAGCCGAAGCCCTCCAGGCGGCGCGCAACCGCCTGTCCGATCCGCCCGAACCCGACGATCCCCACCGTGGCGCCGTGCAGGTCGCGGCCCAGGAGCAGCTCAGGCTCCCAGGTCTGCCACTCACCGCGCCGGACGTAGGCGTCGCCCTCGATGAGGCGCCTGGAGATGCCGAGCATCAGGGCCACCGCCAGGTCGGCGGTCGCATCGGTCAGCACGCCGGGCGTGTTGCCGACCGGGATGCCGCGCGCCGTCGCGGCGTCGACGTCGATGTTGTCCACGCCCACCGCGTAGTTGGAGATGGCGCGCAGCCGCGGAGCGGCGGCGATCAGCTCGGCGTCGATGCGGTCGGTGAGCAGCGACAGCAGGCCGTCCAGCTCGGGCGCGCGGGCCAGCAGCTCCTCGTACGGCGGCGGCAGGCGCTCGGGCCACACCTCCACGTCGTGCTCCGCCGCGAGCCGGTCGAGCGCGCCGCCGGGCAGCCTGCGCGTGACGAAGACCTTCATGCCGCCAGGTCCTCGATCACTGCCCGCGCCGCCAGGTACCCGGGCGCGCCGGTCACCGCGCCGCCGGGATGGGCGCCCGAGCCGCCCAGGTAGAGGCCGTGCACGCCGCCGAAGTCGCGGGCACCGATTCGCTGTTCGAGGAGCTGGCCAGGGAGCATTTCGCCGTGGAAGATATGCCCCCCGGTGATTCCGAAGCGTTCTTCCAGCTGGCGCGGGCCCAGCACAAGCCGCTCCTGGATACGTCCGGGCAGGCCCGGGCAGGCGATCGCGAAGCGCTCGATGGCGCGGTCGGCGGCGGCCTCGGCGTCCACGTCGGGCGGGAAGCACTGGCAGAAGAGCGACAGCACGTGCCGCCCGTCCGGCACGAGCGTCGTGTCGACCGATGTCTGGCAGGCCGCCTCGATCCAGGGCGCCTCGGCGGGCCGGCCGGCGCGGGCGTCGCGGGACGCCTGCTCGAGGTCCTCGAGCGTGTAGCCGATGTCGATCGCGCCCTGCCACGCCTCGCCACCCGGCCAGGCGGGGAAGTCGGGCAGGCCGTCCAGCAGCAGCATCACCTTGACCACCGGCCCCGCCTGCTGCCAGCCCTCCGGCGCCGGCGTGCCGGCCAGCGCGGCGGTGCGCAGCGGATCGGCGTTCGACACGACGGCGCGCGTGCGGATCTCGCTGCCGTCCTCGAGCACGACGCCGGCCGCCTGGCCGTCCTCGATCAGCACACGGTCGACTGGCGACTCCACCCGCACGCGGGCGCCGGCCGCCTCCGCCGCGGAGCGCAGCGCCGCCGTCACCGAGCCCATGCCGCCGCGCGCGTAGCCCCAGGCGCCCGGGGCCCCGGCCGCCTCGCCGAGG
Source organism: Thermoleophilaceae bacterium (assembly GCA_034664085.1). Taxonomy (GTDB): domain Bacteria; phylum Actinomycetota; class Thermoleophilia; order Solirubrobacterales; family Thermoleophilaceae; genus JACVRW01. Next base: position 12,749 of record JAXDII010000058.1, on the reverse strand, counting down.
TCGTGGTAGAGCGCGACGAACGAGGTGCCGGGGTCGCTCGGGCCGGCGAGCGTGCCGATCAGCCCCTGCAGGGCGAACGGCACGCGCACCGCCTCTGAGGGGATGCCGGCCAGCTCGTCCGCGACCGCGCCGTCGAGCAGCTGCTCGCCGACGGCCTCGAGCCAGCGCTCGCGGTCGGGAGGCTCCAGCATGAGCGGGCGCGCCCGCGCGGCCGCCTCGTCGCGGCGCCGCGACCAGTCCAGGTAGGCGTCGGCGTCGGCGCGCGACCAGTCGGCCTCGAGCTGTGCGTGCGTCCGGCGCGAGTCGGACCAGGTGACGACGCGGCGGCCGTCGGGCATCGGAGCGAACAGGTACGGGTCGTGCACCTCGACGTGGAGGCCGTGGCGCTCCAGCTCCAGCTCCTTGACGATCCGCGGCCGCAGCAGCGACAGCGTGTACGCGGCCGGCGAGGCGCGCACCCCCGGCCAGAGCTCCTCGGTGACGCAGGCCCCGCCGACGACGTCCCGCCGCTCGAAGACCGCCACCGACAGGCCCGCGCGGGCCAGATACGCGGCGGCAACCAGGCCGTTGTGTCCGGCGCCGATGATTGCCACGTCCGCCTGCTGGGCATCCATGCAGCGGGCAGCATGGCAAAGGCGTCATCTCCAGCGCGGGCATCCGAGGTGACGCGCCTAGCACTCGTGGCGAACCCGGGCTCCGGCTCGGGCGCCTGCGATCCCGCCGACGTGGCCGAGCGGCTGCGAGCCCTCGGCGCCGAGGTGGAGACGTTCGAGATCGACGAGGCGGAGCGCGCGGCGACCGCCGGCGCCGACCGGATCGCCGTGGCGGGTGGGGACGGGAGCATCGCGCCGGCCGCCGTCGCCGCGGGCTCGGCCGGCGTGCCGCTCGCCGTGATCCCCGCCGGCACGGCGAACGACTTCGCGCACCGGATGGAGCTCCCGCTGGACGTCGACGAGGCCTGCCGGCTCGCGGTCCACGGCACACAAGCGGACGCGATCGAGCTCGGCTGGATGGACGACCGGCCGTTCGTCAACGTCGCCAGCGCCGGGCTGCCCGGACCCGCCGCGCGCACGGCGAAGGCGTGGAAGCGGCCGCTGGGCACGCTCGGCTACGCCGCCGGCGCCCTGGCCGCCGGCGTGACCGCGGCGCCGGTGCCCGTGCGCGTGACCTGCGGCGACGAGACGCTGTTCGAGGGCGAGGCCTGGCAGGTGACCTTCGCCGCGTCGGGTGCCTTCGGCGCCGGCGTGCGCATCGAGGAGGCCGACCCCCGCGACGGCGCGCTCGAGGTGGTCGCCGTGGAGGCGGGCCCGAGACTGGGCCTGGTCGGGCTCGCCTACCGGCTGCGCAGCGGCAGCCTCGGCGAGCACCGCCGTGCGCGGCGCTCGCGCTGCGGCACGGCCGAGCTGCACGTTCCCCCGGGCACCGAGTTCAACGTCGACGGCGAGCTGGTGGAAAGCGGCCCCGCCGCCTTCCGCGGCGAGCCGGCGGCCTTCCGCCTGATCGTCGCTTGACGCGTCGAGACCGGCCCGCATGGCAGGATTCCGGGGCGTGGGGGGCCCGATCTACCAGCTCGGAGCGGTCGTCGCGCTGCTCGCGACTGCGGCACCCGCCTTCGCCCAAAGTGGGGGCACGCCTGTGCCCGTTCCCCAAGACCCGTGTCCGGCGGCGTATCCGGGCGACGACGCCGACCGCCAGAGCCTGGCCCGCTGGATGGCGCGCGGCGCCGCGCTGCGCGACCTGCCGCAGGAGCTCCCCGTGATGGCCGGCCTGGCCGAGTCGGGGCTGCGCAACCTCAACACCCGCGGCAACCCCTTCGCCGGCTTCTTCAGCATGCACCGCGCGCTCGACGCCGGGCCCTACCGCGGCTTCGCGGGCAAGCCGCGGCTGCAGCTGCGCTGGTTCCTCGACGCGGCCGTGAGGGTGCGCCAGCGCGAGCTCGCGGAGGGCGACGAGGACTTCGGGTCGGACTCGTCCGGCTACGGCCTCTGGATCGCCGACGTCGAGCGCCCGGCCCCCGAGAACCGCAGCGGCTACCAGCGCTACTTCGTGGACGCCGACGCGCTGCTCACCGAGTCGTGCCGCCCCGCCAGCCACGTGGCCGACGAGCGGCCGCCCGTGCTGCGCGTCAAGGCCAGCGGCCGCCAGCGCGGCGCCGTGGTCGTCACCGCGCGCTGCCCGGCCGAGCCGTGCATGGTCGCCGCGCAGGCCGAGCCCGCCAAGCATGTCCGCGTGGCCGCGGCGGTGGACGCCGACGCCGACCCGGTAACGCTCACGCTCCCCGCGCGGGCACGCCGCTCCGGGCGGCTGGTCGTCGCCGTCACGGCCGCCGACGAATCCGGCAACACCACCCGTGTGGAGAAGCGGGTGACCCTGCTGAGGTAGCTTCCGCGCATGGCCGACGGCATCCTCATCCATGGCGACACCCATCGCTCGGCGTCGCTGCGGCACGAGCTGCCGCTGGGAATCCTGGATCCGTTCTCCTACTTCGAGCTGGACGGCCGCCGAGTCGCCGTGATCGCGTCGATGGAGGCGGTCCGGATCGAGGAGATCGCTCCCGGCATCGAGGTGATCGATCCCTACGAGCTGGGCCTGGACGAGCTGATCGGCCAGGGGATGCGCTGGGACGAGCTCGAGCCGGAGCTGTGCCTGCGCGCCGCCCAGCACCTCGGCGTCCACCGGCTGGTCGTCCCGTCCGAGCTGCCCGTGACGGTCGCCGACCGGCTGCGCGCCGAGGGCATCGAGGTGATTCCCGACGAGCGCGAGTTCATCGCGCGGCGGCGCTCGAAGTCACCCTCCGAGGTCGAGGGCGTGCGCCGTGCCCAGGCCGCCGCGCACGCGGGCATGGCCGCGGCCGCGGAGATGCTGCGCGCGGCCGAGCCCGCCGGCGATCCGGCGGTCCTGCACCTGGACGGCGAGCCGCTCACCGCCGAGGCGGTGCGGGCGCGCATCCGAGCGGTCTGCGCCGAGCACGGCGCCCCCACCGACGACGACATCATCGTCGCCGCCGGGCCCGCCGGCGCTACGGGACACGAGCACGGCCGCGGGCCGCTGCCCGCCGGCGTGCCCGTGATCATCGACATCTGGCCGCGCGACGAGCGCTCCGGCTGCTTCGCCGACATGACGCGGACGTTCGTCGCCGGCGCCGCGCCGGCAGACGACGTCCGCGAATGGCACGGCCTCGCCCAGGCCGCGCTCGAGGGCGTGTACGCGGTGCTCCGCCCCGGCGTCACCGGCCAGGAGCTCTACGCCGCGGCCTGCGAGGTATTCGAGGAGGCCGGCGAGCCGACCCAGCGCACCAAGGCCGAGGGCGAGCTGCTCCAGGACGGCTTCTTCCACTCGCTCGGGCACGGGGTCGGCCTCCAGGTGCACGAGGAGCCGTCGCTCGGGCGCACCGGCGCCGAGCCGCTGGTCCCCGGCGACGTAGTGGCGATCGAGCCCGGCTGCTACCGCAGCGGGTACGGAGGGGTGCGGCTGGAGGACCTGGCGCTGATCACCGACGACGGCTTCGAGCGCCTCACCGACTTCCCCTACGAGCTCGAGCTCTGAGCCGGCTCGTGCGCGAGCTGGTGGCGCAGCCGGTCGCGTAGCTCGGCGAAGTGCCTGGTCTCGTACGCGATCAGCGCGGCGAGCACCACGGCCACGATGGCGAGAGTGACCAGTGCGGCGATCTCCGTGGCCAGCGGGATCAGCGCACACAGCAGCGCGGCGCACAGCACGCGCTGGATGCTGAAGCGGTGCACGTTGCGCCAGCGGAAGGCGACGTGGGCGAGCAGGTAGACCGCCGTCCCGCCGAGCATCGCCACGGCGGGCACCAGCTTCAGCGGGTCCTCCACGTGCTCGAGCGTCTTCTTCATCCCGAGCGCGACCAGCACGATGCCGGCGACCATCGGGAAGTGCAGGTAGGAGAAGGAGTCGCGCGCGATCTCGTTCTGCTCGCGACCGACCGCGGCGTTCGAGAGGCGCCGCTCGGCCACGAGCGCGACGATGTCGAAGTAGAGCCACCAGAGCGCCCCGGCAACCGCCATGCCGAGCACGGCGGCGGCGACCACGCCGGCGTCGACGCCACCCTCCGCCCCCACCCCGATCGCCACGATCGACTCTCCCAGCGCGATGATGATGATCAACCCGTGGCGCTCGGCGAAGTGCCCCGGCACGAGCTTCCAGCCCTCGGAGCCGAACAGGTAGGGCTCCCCCATGTCGAGCAGCAGCGCCAGCGTCCAGAAGGCGGCCTGGACGGTGTTGTCCTCGAACAGCGCGCCCACCACCAGCAGCCCCACACCCAGTGCCGTGCCGCCCCCCAGTCCGGTCACCGAGCGGCGCAGCGCCGGCTCGTCGCGGCTGGCGATGACGAACAGCACGATGTGGCCGGCGCGCACGACGCCGTAGGCGCAGGCGAACAGCAGCGCCGAGTCGCCGAACGCCTCCGGCACGCAGAGCGCCACCACGAGCAGGGCCGCCATCGCGGCGAAGATCGCGAAGCGGACGACGCCCTCTTCCGGGTCCACCACGCTGGTCAGCCAGGCGTAGCCCACCCACGACCACCACATCACCGCCAGCACCAGCAGGCCCCTGCCCAGGCCGCCCCAGGTGGGATTGGCGGCCATCAGCGCCGTGCACTGCGTCAGCGCGAGCACGAAGACCAGGTCGAAGAACAGCTCGAGCGGGGTGACCCGGTCCTCGGAGCGCATCACCGCCGTCAGCCGCGGCGTGCGTGCGGGAGCGGCGCTGCTCACTTTCATGATGTTCGCACGTGGCCTGGGTACCGTGAGGGCATGGCCCGCGACACCGGACTGCCATCGGCCGACGCTCAGTTCGACTTCGGCCGCGCGCGCCGCAAGCGGGCGCTGTCGCGCCTGGCGGCCCGCCTGCGCCGCGAGCCCAGCGACGTGAACGTGATCCTCCCCTTCGAGGAGGTCGTGGAGGCGCTCGGCCGGCGCGGCGAGCGCCGCCTCGGGCTGCAGATGATCGACCTCGACTCGATCGTCGGCACCGTCGACCGCAGCCGCGAGTTCGACCGGCGCTTCCGCCCGACGTCGGGCCGCGTGCGCCCGCGCTGGGAGCGCATCGCGCTCGCCCAGCGCAAGGGCGAGTCGATGCCCCCGATCGACGTCTACCGGATCGGCGAGCTGCACTTCGTCAAAGACGGGCATCACCGCGTCTCGGTCGCGCGCGAGCTAGGCCACGAGGTAATCGAGGCATACGTGACCGAGGTGGTCACGGAGCTGGGGGCCGACCGAGCGATCCGGATGCACGACCTCGCGCTCAAGAGCCACGAGCGGCTGTTCTTCGAGCGCGTGCCCCTGCCGCCGGAGCAGCGCTCGGAGATCAAGCTGTCGGACGAGTGGCGCTACGCGGCGCTGGCCGAGGCCGTCGAGGCCTGGGGCTTCCGCGTGATCCAGGGGCTCGGCGAGCCGATGAGCCGCCAGGAGGTGGCCGAGCGCTGGTTCCGCGACGAGTACCAGCCCGTCATCCAGATGCTGCGCGAAGCCGACCTGGTCCGGCGCGGCACGGAGACCGAGGCATACATGCGCGTCTCCCACCTGCGCTACCTGCTGCTGCGCACCCACGGCTGGGACGACGAGGTGATCGAGGCGGTGCGCCGCGAGCTGGAGCACCCCACGTGGGAGGACGACACGATGGTGCGCAAGCTGCGCAAGGAGCTGCGGAGCTAGAGCTCAGCGGCCATCGGGCCGCCGCGCAGCGGCTTGTCCTGCGGCACGCGCGACTCGTTGTCGCGCAGGCGGGGCTCGTAGTAGGAGAAGAAGACCTTGCCCACCAGGTCGCGGCGGCTGTGCACCCCGGTCTTGTCGAAAATGCTCTTGAGGTGCTGCTGGACGGTGTGGGCCGACACCACCAGCCGCTCCGCGATCGTCGCGGTCGACTCGCCCTGCAGCACCAGGCGGGTCACCTCCTGCTCGCGCTCGGTCAGCCCGTAGGCCGACATCAGCAGCGGCGCGATGCGGGCCGGATGGGCCGGCTCGACGATCACCGCGATGCGCCTGCTGCCGTCGCTCACCAAGCTCGCGCCGTGCAGCACCACCCACCTGCCCGAGCGCGTGAGCACGCGCGCCAGCGCCACTTCTCCGGGCGCGTCGCGGCCCTCCGCCGAGCGCATGGCCTGGCCGGCGACCGCCAGCACGGCCGAGGGCAGCCGCCCGGCGTCCCAGTCGCCCTCGGGGAGGTCGGACAGCCAGCTCTCGACCCCGGGGGTCGCCGACTCCACCTCCCAATCCGACGAGAGGACGAGCAGCCCCGGCGATTCCGGGCCCTCTGGGTCGGTCGCCTCGCCGAGCAGCAGCGCCCGCCTGGCGCCCTCGCCGAGCGAGGGGGCGATGCGGCTGACGAACCCGATCTCGTCGAGATCGAACATCGGCTCCCCCACCTCGCGATAGAGCCCGAGCCCGCCCCACGCCTCGCCCGAGGCGGTGCGCAGCCCGACGATCAGCTCCTGGTCTCCGCCCAGCTCCATGTTCGCCTGCCAGCGCGGGCTCGAGCTCGGGTCGCCACCCGTGGCCTCGTGGAGTGTCGAGAAGCCGGTCGGGGAGCGGACGACGTCGGCCAGCTTGTTGACGTCGTCCTCGTAGTACTCGAGCGCCAGCGACTCCGGAGGCAGCTCGGGCATCTGGTCGTTGAAGTGGCTCGTGATCAGCAGCGACGCCGGATCGAGCGTGTACCAGCAGGGCCACATGTAGTGGGGCACGACCGGCGCGATGATCTCGGTCGCCTCGCGCCAGAAGGTGGCGAGGTCAAGCCCGGCCCCCGCTAGGGCGGTGATCCGATCGTGCGCGCGCTCCCTCGCGTACGAGGTCATGGGGGGACTGTACGTCCGCGCACCGGCGAAGGGAAATACCACTTTCCTGGAATGGACCGGCGGCGGACCGGCCCGTAGCTTCGCCGCCATGACAACAGGAGCGCGCACCCCCGAGGAACTGGACACCCTCCTCGAGGACGCCTTCGTGGCCCGGGACCGCACGCTGTTCGGCGCCTTGTTCGACGACGGCGCGGTGCTCATGGAAGTCGGGGGCTCGGAGGCGCGCGGCGGTGAGGCGATCGGCAGGGCTCTCGCAGAGCTCCTGGCTCGCGACTGCACCTATGTCGCTCGGCCCCGGCGCGTGCTCCAGGCACGCGACACGGCGCTGGTCGTCGCCGACGCCGGCATCCACGTCCTGCGCCGCGGCAAGGACAGGGCGTGGCGCTCGGCGATCTCGCTCCTGGACCTCGACACACCGACCAGATCGGAGGACGCATGACCCAGGACACGCAGGTGCTCGAGCCGGTGACGACGCGCAAGAACGAGGGCGAGGCGAGATGGTGGTTCGGAGGCCTGGCCGAGATCAAGGTGAACGCCGAGCAGACCGGCGGGCTGCTGAGCGTCATCGAGATCACCGAGCCGCCGAACATGGAGGGACCGCTGCACGTCCACTATCGCGACGACGAGGGCTTCTGGGTCCTCGAGGGCGACGTGACGTTCTACGTCGGGGACGCCACGATCGAAGCGAGCGAGGGCGACTTCGTCTTCGGGCCTCGCAACATCCCCCACCGGTACACCACGGGGGACGCCGGCTGCCGGATGCTCTACATCATGACCCCAGGCGGCCTGGAGAACCTGATCCGCGACATGAGCGTCCCGGCGGCGAGCCGCACCCTCCCGCCGCCCTCGGACGAAGAGCCGGATTGGGAGCGCGTGGCGGCGGTCGCGAAGGCCAACGGGTGCGAGCTGCTGGCCTGAGGCCGCGGCTTTACTCGCTGGTGTAGCTGTCGGCCTGGCCGCCCTCTGCGACGGCCAGGCCGGCCCTCTGGATCACGTCGGCGAGAGTGGTGTCCCTCTCCTTCAGCGCGACCTTCTCGCTGGCCGCGGCCGCGGGGATGAAGAGCTCCGCGTCGGAGAGCTTGCCGAGGAACTCACCGAGCCGGGCGAGGGTCACGTCGTCCCCGGTATCGACGGCCACCCGGTCGTAGAGCGACAGCTTTCGGTCGGCTGCGCTGATGACGATCGGGCCGGTGCATTCGCAGTCGCAGCGGCCCGTCTCGTAGACGTAGACGCACATGCAGACCGTGGACGTGGAGCAGTGGTTGTCGCACGTGCAGTCATCGGGTGACGACGCCATGGGACGCCTCCTTGCTGTCGCAGAAGTGCGGGTGGGCGCAGCGTAACTCGCGGGTTCGGGCCTGGCGAGCCCATCGCCGGTCGACCAACCGCCCGGCCCGCGGGTCCTGTCCGACAAATTTCCTTTCGCACGCCTTCGCTAACGCTCGGCGCACGAAAGTGTGCTTTGTCGGCCACCCGCGCGAGGGGCGTGGGTGGGTGGGTGGAGTGTGGGCCGTGGAAGTGTCGCTATGCGTGACTAAGGCGGCCCACACGCGCCGGTGCGAGCGGAGGCTGAGCACCATGCGTCATCCGAGAGTGAGGCAAGTCCTCGGGCACGACGGCGAAGATACGGCGTGCCGGCGCCCGGAAGGCTGTTGCTTTCACGCGAAAGCGATAGTGAGATCCGTTGTCGCAGGCGAGCGAGACTTCAAGCGCTGCTTGGACTTCCGGCTCAAGGAGCCATACGACGGCGGCTACCTGCCAGATGAGTAAGCCCGCGCTGTTGATAGGACCCAGCGGCCTTGCCGCGATCAGCGCGGTCGTAGACCTTTCGGAAGTCGTCCTTAGTTAGCCGAAACTCGTCGTAGGGCGGACTTGTGCGCCGGAAGGTCACCTTGTCATCGAGGGCGATGACCTCGACCTCGTCAGGAACCGGCGGATACGGCTCAGGCGCGCCGGGCACCTTGCTGTACCGGACGCTCGTACGAATCTCCGGCTCCCAATTCATAGGCCCGGCCCATATCCCCCGCTCGGCGTTACCGTTTGAGGCGTGCCGACGATCTTCGGTCCCGAGTTTGAGGCGTTACAGCTCGCAGATCTGCAGGCATTTCTCGACCGCGCGGATGACGAGCCGCTCGAATGGGAGGCGAAAGGAACTGAAGTCACGTCGCGCATGGTGCGTGACGCGGTTGGCGGCTTCGCCAATAGCCACGATGGTGGGTTTCTCATCCTCGGCGTCTACCAGCAGGCCTATGGTTGGCACCTAGACGGCTTTCCGGTCCCCGACGAGCCAATCCTGTGGATTTCCAACGTCATCGGGGATGGAGTGCGGCCGATCCCGGTCTTCAAGGTCCGCCCGCTCAAGATTGAAGGCACGGATCGGCATGTGGTCGTGGTACGTGTCGATCCGATAGCTACGCCCCCTTGTATCTCCAACGGGACGGTCTTCGAGCGGGTCCCGGGCGCCACTAAGCGAGTCTTGGACCCGCAAAGGCTGGCGGAGCTATACGCGCGTGGCGATCGTGCTCATGCAGAAGCGCAAGGCAAGGCTCGGCGACTTCGGAGAACGATGCTGGACCTTGGGCGGCTTCATCCGATGTACCAGTCGAACCGGGTACAGGTGGCGCTGACGGCGGCGACGGCTGGATACCAATCGGACGTCTCGGGACGGCTTTTCACGCCACGCTTCCGCGAAAAGCTGTGGGAGCTATCGGAGCACACGCTGCTCTCCGGCGCTCCGAACAATCTCGTCGAGCGGCGAGCGGACATCAGCCAGGACACGCACCGATTGACCAGCGCAGCACCCAGCATGGGCATGTCAAACGGTTGGATCGCACAGGGCACTTGGGACGGCGCAGGAGGAATCTTTTGGGTGATCGAGCAGGAGGTCTCTAGGAACGACAGCCTCACCGAGAACGTGATTGCTCCCGCATGGCGGGCAGCCATAGCCCTGCTAGAGGCCGTCGGCGGCTACGGGCCGAGTTACGTCGCCCTGTGTGTCTGTGGAGGCGGACACCCGCCCAACATCGAGACTTTCGGTGCCGATCCGGAACCAGGGACCAAGCTCGACCGCGGACCGATTGACCGGACCGTGGAGGGCCTCGATCTCGAAAGCGTCCGGCGCGAACTTGATCGAGCGCTCCACATAGATGCCTTCGAGCCGGAAGGGGAATCGGAGCCCGAAGAGCAAGAACAGCCGGAGTGACAGTGCTCTGCCAGCTGCAGGCGTCGTGCTGGTGACTTCGGCTTGCAACAAGTATCGGGGCGGCCCCCGGACGCGAGAGCGCGCAGAAACAATCTCTCTGCGCGCCACGCGAAGGGCGACGCAAGGGCGGACCATTGGCGCTGAGCAGCCCGAGCCAAGCGAGTACTACTGGCCCGCTGGAGACGAACGGCGGTTAGCGGGACCGATTCGGGCCTCGAGCGCAGGACCGCTGCCGCGGGGGATGCGAGATTGCGACCTAGCGGCTACCGCTTCGCGCGAAGACGAGCAGGGGCAGCGATATACCGTCGAAAGCAGCGTAGGCGGGGCGAACTAAGCCGCCGGGCGACGACCTAACCTCGGAAGCCTGTGAAGACCGTCTTCATCAGCTCGATCCAGCGCGACTTCGGCGACGTGCGCGAGGCTGCGCGCAAGGCCGTCGAGAGTCTGGGCATGCACGCCCTCATGGCCGAGACAGTCGGGGCTAGCGCGGAGAGCCCACGGCGTGCCCTGCTTGAGCGGGTCCGCGACGCGGACATCTTCTTGCTCCTGCTCGGCCCACACTACGGCGAGCCCGGCGAGACCGGCCGCAGCCCGACGGAGGACGAGTACGACGAGGCAGTGCGCCTAGACAAGCCGATCCTCGTGCTCAAGCAGAACATCGAGACGGATCCTGAGCAGGAGGCGTTCCTTGGCCGCACCCGGGGCTTATGGGATGCAGGCAAGCTGAGCGGCAGCTTCGACGACGCCGCGGAGGCCGGCCTGGAGGTGGTCAAAGCGCTGCGGGGATACGAGGCCCGGGAGACCGCGACGGTCGATCCCGGCCTTGCCGCCCGGGCCCAGGAACGTGCCCAGGCGCTCGCCCGGGGCGACGAGCGCCCAAACACGACCGGCTCGGGCTCGAAGGCGCGCTTCGTGGCAGCGCCGCTCGTCGCGAACCCCCTCCTCGATGCGCTCGCGCTGGAGGACGCCCGGCTGGCTGAGGACATTCAGAACGCGGCCCGGGCAAGCGGTTTGGTCAGCAACGCGATGGGGCTGAGCGTTCAGGTGAGCTCCGAGGGCATCCGCTTCGAGGGCAAGGAGGAGAACGCTTGGGAGACGCTGCGTTTTTTCGTCGGCGCCGACGGGGCGATCGTGGCCGAGGGCGCTGTTGGCGGTAGCGACCGGCACTTCGCCAGCAGCGTCGTCGCCGCCGCCCGCCTCGCCGAGCTCGTCGAGAGTGGGCAGCGCTTCGCGCTGATGGTGTGGGAGCGCATCGACCCCGGACACGACATACGTGAGGCCGCCCTCGCGCTGGCCGTCCCCGACGCCAGCCACAAGCTCTACGCTGAGGCGCCTTTGGGTGGCTCGATGTCGGTGCCGATGGGGCTGCCGCACGTCGTCGTGGCGCCTGAGCCGCCCCGGCTCATCAAGCGCGAGGGCCTCGGCAACGAGGCGACCACGCGGACGCTGACTGCCGAGCTCAAGCGGCGCTTCGCCGACGAGGGGGCAGTCCACAGCGGATGACCGCGATCGAGATCAACGAGCAGCTGGTTGAGCAGCTTGGCCGGGGCGACACCGTTGCTCCGCGCGAGGAGCTCAAAGCGCAGGTCCTAGCACTCCTCACCACCCTCGACGACCAGGGTGACGCGGTCGCGAATCTTGCTGGCGAGGAACGCGTGGACGCTTTTCTGGAGGCGATCGGCGACGCGCTGGAGAGCCTCCTCGCTGCCGCCGCGCCCCTGATCGAGTATGGCGGGTGCGACGGGCAGGAGGCGGTCATCCGGGCCCTGGCGCAGGTTACGAGCGAGATCTCGCGCGAGCCCAGCCACGAGAACGCCTACTACCTGGTGACGGCGCGCTTGCTCTGGTCGACGACCGCGTTCGCGCTGGCCTTCGACGCGACCGACTTTCTACCGCGCTTGCTCCGGCTGACAGCACGCTCGGCCTTCCGCAACGTCGATGAGCTCCTGATTGATGACAGCAGCGCGCGCCACCTGGAGGCGTACGGCAGGAGCGCGGACGTCGCCTTCGAGTCGCACCGGCTCTGGCTCGCAGCGATGAGCCTGTTGACCGAGCGCTACCCGCTACTCGCCCGTGAGCAGCAGCTCGAGAGGGCGCTGGCGGAGGCGGATCTGATCTTTGCCCTGCACACCGACGGCGTCGGCGCTGGCATCAGGGGGACGTACTCCCACGGAGCGCATCGCGAGGGGCACGCCGAGCAGCGTCTGCGCGCTCGCGTCCGCACGCGGGATGGACGCGAGCAGCTCGTGCGCTTCTTCGGCATCCGAGACGCCGAGCTCGAGGCGCGGTTGGCCGAGCTCCACGAGGGCTTTCCGCGCCAGCGCGAACTCTTCTTTGGCCAAATCCGGCTCTTTCCGGGAGACGACTAAGTCGTCCGGAACTCGGGCGACCGTGAAGGTCAACTGCGGCTCGCCCTTCAAGGACAGATTTGAACGGGTCCTGACGAGCGTCGCGCGCCCTGTTCAGCTCCGAGCGCGACCGCTGGTTTCACACCGCCCGACCTGACGGCGCTTCCGCTTCGCGCGATTTGTGGAAGCGGGCCTCGGCTTTCCCGCGAAGGTGAAGTCAGCAACTAGGCGCGGCGACGGCCCTACGGTTCCATCGGAAGTTCGCCGTAGACCTCGACGATCCTCGGATTGTCCGGGTCGTCGCCGAACTTGACGGAGTAGGTGTGCCCAGCCGACAGGATCGTTTCGCGGTCGGAGTAGGCGAAGTCAACGGCTCGGAAGTAGGGGC
>JAXDII010000029.1:0-3027 GCA_034664085.1 Thermoleophilaceae bacterium | reverse complement strand
GGTCACGGCCGAGGCGATGTGGATCGGCCTCCGCACCGGTGTGTACGGGTGCGTGCCGATGCTCGTGGCGGTGGGCTTCGGCCTGGATCCCAGCTTGGGGATGCTGCTGGTGCCGGGAATCGCCGGGCTGTCCGGGTTCGGCTGGGCGGCGTTCGGCATCTTCATCGCCGCCAGGTCCAAGGCGATCGAGAGCTTCTCCTACTGGCAGAGCGGCCTGCTCACGCCGATGTTCCTCGTGGCCGGCACCTTCTTCCCCCTCGACGAGCTGCCGCAGTGGGCGCAGGTGCTCGGCAACGTGAACCCGCTGTTCCACACGGTGCAGCTCGTCCGCCACGCGGTCTTCGGCTTCGAGGGCTGGGCGGACGCCGGGCACCTGGCGTTCCTGGTCGGCTTCGCGCTGGTGTCTTGGCGCCTGGCGATCCGGTTCATGGAGCGCAGGCTGATTCTCTAAGACTTATTCAGGGCTTCGATTTGCCAGCCACGCTGGGAGCACGACGACGAAAGGACGACCGTGCTCGCCATCCGCTGCACCCGCTGTCACCGCAAGCTCTTCAGCGCCGCGAAGCCGCGCGCCGGGGTTCGTTGCCCGGTTTGCGGCGGTCCGCTCGAGGCCACCGGCGATCAGGCCGAGCCCGGCCTGCTGCCCGCCACGGCGCCGCCGGTCCAGCGTGCCGCCGAAGGCAGCTACCAGGAGGGCTATGCGTCGGTGCTCGACTTCGTGCTGGATGGCCCGCAGCGCGCTCCGTCCCGCGAGGAGGACGTCGGCCTGCGCTGGCTGGACGCCGAGGGCCGGGTGCATCGCGCGGCCTGGGTCGAGGACACCGGCGAGCTGATCCTGGTGCAGCTCGGCCTCCCGGCCGACGGGGGTGGGCACGTGGAGGTCCTGGGCGTGTTCGCCGATCGCGGCGAGTTGGACGCGGCGCTCGCCGGCTGGCGCGAGGCGTGCGGCCGGCCGCGTTCGGCGGAGTGGCTGCGCGAGCGGGCCTCGGTGCCCGCTGCCGCCTAGAGCTCGCGCTCGTAGTAGAGCATCGCCGTCTCCGGGTCTCCGGGCTTCTCGAGGTTGGCGAAGCCCAGGCTCTCGTAGAGCCCGCGTGCGGCGCGGTCACTCGTGGCGGTGCCCAGCTCGATCGTCGTGGCGCCGCGCTCGCGAGCGGCGGCCATTGCCGCCTCCATCAGCGCCCGCCCGTGGCCCTCGCCGCGGCGGTCGGGCACCACGTACAGCTCCTCCAGGTAGACCATCGGCTTGCCGGTGAGCAGGTACTCGCGGAAGCGCAGCTGAGCCACGCCGGTGTCCGGCGGCCCGGCGAGCAGGAAGACGCTCAGGTCGCGTTCGATGTGCTCGGCGACGCGGGGCGCGAGCACGCCGGCGCCCGGCGTGTACTCGTCGTACTCGGCCTGGAAGCGATCGACGAGGCGGGCGGTCTCCGCCGCGTCTTCGACCCGCGCTACCCGGCTCTTAACCGATGCTGCCAACCATTTCGAGCTGGATCAGCCGGTTCAGCTCGACGGCGTACTCCATCGGCAGCTCCTTGGTGACCGGCTCGATGAAGCCGTTCACGAACATCGCGGCCGCCTCCGCCTCGGAGAGGCCGCGCGACTGGAGGTAGAACATCTGCTCGTCGGAGATCTTGCCGACCACGGCCTCGTGGGCCACGGTGACGTGGGGGTTCTGGATCTGGATGTCGGGCCAGGTGTCCGAGCGTGAGTGCGGGTCCATCATCAGGCCGTCGCACTGCACGTGGGACTTGGAGCCCTGCGAGTTGTGGCCCATCCGGACCAGCCCGCGGTAGCCCATGATCCCGCCGTCCTTGGAGATCGACTTGGCGAGGATGTTGGAGGTGGTGTTGGGCGCGAGGTGCACGACCTTGGCGCGGGTGTCCTTCCACACGTCGCCGGAGGCGACGCCCACGTTGAGGTGGTCGGCACGCGCGTGCTCGCCCATCAGGAACGAACCGGGGTAGAGCATCACCTTCTTGGCGCCCATCGAGCCTCCGACCCACTCCACGGTGCCCTCGGCCTCCACGATCGCGCGCTTGGTGTTGAGGTTGAACACGTCCTTGGACCAGTTCTGCACGGTGGTGTAACGGGCCTTGGCGCCCTCCTTAACGAAGATCTCGACCACGGCGGAGTGCATCGAGTTGACCGAGTAGGTCTGCGCCGTGCAGCCCTCGATGTAGTTCACCTCGGAGCCGGAGTCGGCGATGATCAGCGTGTGCTCGAAGGTGCCCTCGTTGGCGCCTTCCATGCGGAAGTAGGCCTGCAGCGGCAGGTCGACCTTGACGTCCTTCGGGACGTACAGGAACGAGCCGCCCGACCACACCGCTCCGTGCAGCGCCGAGAACTTGTTGTCCTGCGGCGGCACGCACTTGTTCATGAAGTGCTCGCGCACGATGTCCTCGTGCTCCGTGACAGCCGTGTCCATGGCGCAGAAGATGATTCCCTGGTCCGCGTACTCCTGCTTGAGGCCCTCGTAGAAGGGCTCCTGGCGCCACACGCCGACGACGCCGGCGAGGTGCTCGCGCTCAGCCTGCGGGATGCCGAGCTTCTCGAAGGTGACCTTCTGCTCCTCCGGAACGTCGTCCCAGCTGTTGTAGCGGCCCGCCTCGGGGGGCGAGTAGAGGACGAGCTCCGAGAGATCGAGGTCGGACAGGTCGACGCCCCAGGTCGGGATCGGCTTCCGCTCGAAGATCTCGTACGACTTGATCCGCTTCTCGCGCATCCATTCCGGCTCCCCCTTGATCTTGGAGAGCTCCTCGATCACGTCACGGGAGACGCCCTTCTTGGCGACGAGCTGTCCCTGCTCGTTCTCCTTGATCGGGCTGGGCTTGGCGATGCGGGTCTTGTCAGTGGCTGCCATCGCCCTCAAGTCTAGCGCCCCACACGGCTTTCCGACTAGTGAGGTAGGAGTTCGTTAGGGTCCGCACATGGAGCTCTACGTCTGCTGGGGAACGTTCCAAACGCCGCGTCCGGGCGGCCACCCGTGCGGCAACGCGCACGCCGCCCTGAAGGAGGCGGGCTGGGATCCCG
>JAXDII010000012.1:0-47451 GCA_034664085.1 Thermoleophilaceae bacterium | reverse complement strand
AGGAGCTCGTCACCGCGGAGATCCTCTGGATCAGCATCCGCTCCGGCGTCTACGGCTGCTTCCCGCTGCTCGTGTCGATGCTGTTCGGGCTGGACCCGTCGCCGGGGATGCTGCTCGTGCCGTTCTTCGCGTTCATCACGGCGTTCGGGTTCGCCGCCTTCGGCATCGCGACGGCGGCCAGCGTCGCGAAGATCGACCAGTTCAGCTACGTGACGACGCTGGTGATCACGCCGCTGTTCCTCGTCGCAGGCACGTTCTTCCCGATCGACCAGCTGCCCGAGGGCGTGCAGGCCGCCGCGCAGCTCAACCCGCTCCACCACCTGGTCGTGCTGGTGCGCCATGCCGCCTTCGGCTTCGAGGCGACCGACCTGATCCGAGTCGGCGTGCTGCTCGTGTTCGCAGTCACGCTCTGGCGCGTCGCCGTCCGGCTGATGTCCAAGCGCCTGATCGACTAGGCCGGCTGGACTGACGGTCGAGCCGCCCGCGCTGAATTTCCTACAGCCGGTCGGATGACTTCGGCCACGCGCGGCGCAATGCTGGCGGCGGATGTTCCTCACTCCTCACACCGGTGCCCGCACCCGCGGCGACGTCCTCATCACCGGCGCCACCGGCTTCCTGGGAATGGAGCTGATGGCCCGGCTGCTCGAGGCCGGCGACCGTCGGGTGTGGGCGCTGGTGCGTGCTCGCACTCAGGCTGAAGCCGCCGAGCGGGT
Source organism: Thermoleophilaceae bacterium (assembly GCA_034664085.1). Taxonomy (GTDB): domain Bacteria; phylum Actinomycetota; class Thermoleophilia; order Solirubrobacterales; family Thermoleophilaceae; genus JACVRW01. The sequence continues at coordinate 46,738 of JAXDII010000012.1, read as the reverse complement.
GCGGTCCACGCTGGCCTCGCTCGTCTCCGACCCCGACGCCTGCGCGGAGCGTGTGGTGCCGGTGGCCGGCGACCTGCTGGCGCCCGGCCTCGGCCTCGACGCGCATCGTCGCGACGAGCTGGCCGAGCACGTGGACGAGGTCATCCATGCCGCTGCCTCGGTCTCCTTCGGGCTGCCGCTCGCCGAGGCGCGGGCCGTGAACGTGGGGGGGACGCGGCGCGTGCTGGAGCTGGCCGAGCTCGTTCAGGAGCGCGGCGGGCTGCGGCGCCTCGCCCACATCTCGACCGCCTACGTGGCCGGCACCCACCGCGGGGCCTTCGGCGAGGGCGACCTCGAGCGCGGGCAGGGCTTCAACAACACGTACGAGCACTCGACGTGGGAGGCCGAGCTCCTGGTGCGCACCCACTCCGAGTGCCTGCCGATCCAGGTCTTCCGGCCGAGCATCGTCGTGGGCGACGAGCACAGCGGCTGGACCTCGTCCTTCAACGTCATCTACACGCCGCTGCGCGCCTACGCGCGGGGGTCGCTGCCGGTGGTCCCGGCGCGCCGGTCGGCGCCCGTCGACATCGTTCCCGTCAGCTACGTGGCGCGCGCCATCCTCGCCCTGGACGGCGCTGGCTCGGGCCGGACGTTCAACCTCACGGCCGGGCCGGCCGCCACATCGGTCGGAGAGCTGGTCGACCGCGCCGGCGCCCACCTGGGCCGGCGGCCCGCGCGAGTGCTGCCGCCGGCGCTCTACAAGGGCGCCGTGCATCCGCTGCTGCTGCGCCGCGCGAACCCGGGCCAGAGGCGCTGGCTCGAGCGCGGAGAGGTGTTCTTCCCGTACTTCGCGTCGAGGGTTCGCTTCGACGCGACCGCCGCCCGCGCCGGGCTCGAGCCGGTTGGGATCCGTGTTCCTCGCGTCGACGCGTACCTCGACCGGCTGCTCGAGTTTGCGACCCGAGCGAACTGGGGCCGCCGCCCGGTTGGGCGCGCGGAGGCCGGCGCGGGCGCTTTGGCGGAGCCTGCCCTCGCGTAGGTACTGGTACGGTCAGCTCCCGGCCGAAGGGAGCAGGATGGACTCGAAGTGGACCGCGGAGCGGATCCCCCACCAGAGTGGCCGCACCGCCGTCGTCACAGGCGCCAACAGCGGGCTTGGGCTGACGACCGCGCGAGAGCTCGCGCGCGCCGGCGCCGCGGTGGTGCTCGCCTGCCGCAACCTCGACAAGGCCGACGCCGCGCGCAACGAGATCCAGGGTGCCGTACCAGCCGCCGTGCTCGAGGTCGAGGAGCTCGACCTTTCCAGCCTGGAGTCCGTGCGGGCGTTCGCCGGCCGCTTCCGAGGCCGCCATGACGGCCTAGACCTGCTGATCAACAACGCCGGGGTGATGGCGCCCCCGCGCGGGCGCACGGCAGACGGCTTCGAGCGGCAGTTCGGCACCAACCACCTCGGCCATTTCGCTCTCACGGGCTTGCTGATCGGGGCGATGGAGGGCCGCGACGACGCGCGCGTGGTCACGCTCTCCAGCAATGCGCACAAGTTCGGCCGGATCGCCTTCGACAACCTCGGCGGCGAGCGCCGCTACTTCCGCTGGCGCGCCTACAGCCAGTCGAAGCTCGCGAACCTGCTGTTCGCCCTGGAACTGGAGCGGCGGCTGCGCGCCGCCGGCTCGACGCTGAAGAGCCTGGCGGCGCATCCCGGCTACGCGGCCACCAACCTCCAGTTCGCCGGCCCGCCACTGGTGGACCGGGCCGTCATGGCCGTGTCCAACCGCGTGATCGCCCAGAGCCAGGACATGGGTGCGCTTCCGACGCTGTTCGCCGCGACCCAGCCCGGTCTCCCGGGCGGCGCCTTCATCGGTCCTGACGGCTTCGCCGAGCAGCGCGGCCACCCCAAGCTGGTCTCGCCCAACCGTGCCGCGCGCGACGAGCAGGTCGCCCGCCGGCTCTGGGGCGTCTCCGAGGAGATGACCGGCGTGCGCTTCGAGCTGGGGGCGGGCGCCGCGGCCTAGGCTGTTAACGTCGCGCGATGAAGCTCGCCGCCCGCTCCGCCGCCCTCGCCGTCGTCGCCGCCGCGCTGGCCATCCCCGCGGTCGCGCCGGCCGCCACGCCGATCCCGCAGAACCCCGACGAGCTGGCCGGGCTCGACCTGTTCAGCGGCCGGGCCGCCACGCCGCGGCCGGTCGCCGCGCCGCGCGTGCCGCGCCACCCGTTCATGGCCGCGAACGGCCGCAGCAACGTCCACAACGACGCCTACCAGACGGATACCTACCGCAACTCGGGCCCGCTCGGCCGGCGCCCGCGCGTGTTCTCCCAGTCCTTCGACGGCATGGGCGGGATCGGCTCGTGCGGCATCACGATCGCCTTCGACCGGCGCGGACGCCTGATCACCACCTGCGTGTCGGCCGCCACCGTCGAGCTGCGGCTGTTGGACCCGCGGACGCTGGACACGATCGCCTCGCACGACCTCCCGGACCGCGTGATCCCGCCGGGCGTCAGCCCCTTCCAGGCACCGGGGGGCGCCTACTTCTACGTGGACGACCACGACCGCTCCGTCGTGTCGATCGGCCGGCAGATCTTCGTGGTGGCGCTGCGCGGGAACAGCTTCGAGCGGGTCCGCACCTACGACCTCAGCTCCACCATCCCCGCCGACGACCAGCTCAACTCGGCCCTGCCCGACTGGAGCGGCAGGCTCTGGTTCGTGAGCCGCCAGCACGGCATCGTCGGATCGCTCGATCCGGCCAGCGGGCGGGTGCTCGGCACGCACCGCACCGGTGAGGCGATCGGCAACTCGTTCGCGGTGGACGACAGCGGCGGCGTGTTCGTGGTGACCGACAAGGCGCAGTACCGCTACGACGCGGCCCGGTCGGGCGCGCCGAAGGTGAGCTGGCGCGTGCGCTACGACAACGTCGGCATCAAGAAGCCCGGCCAGTTCGACGCCGGCTCCGGAACCACGCCCACGATCATGGGCAAGCAGTACCTGTCGATCGCCGACAACGCCGCCCGCATGCAGGTCGTGGTGATGCGGCGGGCGAGGCGGCTCAGGCCAGGACTGCGGCGAGTGGTGTGCGAGCAGCCGGTCTTCCGCAGGGGCAGGGGCGCGACCGAGAACTCGATCATCGCCACAGGACGCTCGATGATCGTCGAGAACAACTACGGGTACTTCCCGCCCCCCGACGCCACGCTCAACGGCAACACGACCGAGCCCGGGGTCGAGCGAGTCGACATCAGGCGCGGCGGCCGCGGCTGCCGGACGGTTTGGCGCAGCCGCGAGATCTCCCCGAGCGCGGTGCCGAAGCTGTCGCTGGCGAACGGGCTGATCTACCTCTACACGAAGCCCAAGGGCCTGCCGGACCGCTGGTATCTGACCGCGGTGGACTTCCACTCGGGGCGGACCGTGTGGCGCCGGCTGGTCGGCACGGGGCTGCTGTTCAACGTGCACTACGCCGGCCTCACGATCAGCCCGCGCGGCGTGCTCTACAGCGGCGTGCTGGGCGGCACGGTGGGCATCGCCGACCGCTGATGCCCCAGGAGCCGCTCCTGTTCCTCGGCATCGTCGCCCTGCTGACGATCACTCCGGGGGCGGACATGGCGATGGTCGCCCGCAGCGTTTTCGCCGGCGGCCGACGCGAGGCGTTCGCGACCACGCTCGGGATCTCCGCGGGCTGCCTCGCCTGGGCCGCCGCCTCGGCGCTCGGCGTTGCGGCGGTGCTGGCGGCCTCGCAGGCCGCCTACGACGCGCTGCGGCTGGCCGGCGCCGCATACCTCGTCTGGCTCGGGGCCCAGAGCCTGCTCGCGGCACGGCGGGATCGCTACGCGCCTCCGGCCGCAGCTCCGCCCCGCTCCTCGGCGTTCCGCCAGGGGCTGCTGACGAACCTGTTCAACCCGAAGATCGCGGTCTTCTACTCCACCTTCCTGCCGCAGTTCATCGGCCCCGGCGACCCCGCGCTGGCGATCTCGATGCTGATGGCGGGGGTGCACATCGCCCTGGGCATCGCCTGGCTGTCCGTGTACGCGTGGCTGCTCGCGCGCGCCGTGGACGCTTTCAGGGGATCGCGGCTGCGCCGCGCTCTCGACGCCCTGACCGGCACGGTGCTGGTGGCGCTCGGGCTGCGGCTGGCCCTCGAGCGGCGCTAGCGCAAGGGTGTGGAGAACCGAACCTCTGGTGGGCGGGCGCTTCGCTAGCGTGCCCGGCAATGACTGAAGACGCAATCGTCGTCGAGGGGCTCAGGAAGTCCTACGGCTCGGTCGAGGCGCTCGCCGGGGTCGACTTTGCCGCCCGTACGGGCAGCGTGCTCGGCCTGCTCGGCCCCAACGGGGCCGGGAAGACCACCGTCGTGCGGATCCTCGCCACCCTCCTCGAGCCGGACGCCGGCGTGGCGCGCGTCGCAGGGCTGGACGCGGTTCGCGAAGCGGCCCAGCTGCGCGCGAAGATCGGCCTGGCCGGGCAGTACGCCGCCGTCGACGAGAACCTGACCGGCTTCGAGAACCTGGAGATGGTCGGCCGGCTCTACCACATGGGCGGCGCCGAGGCGCGCAGGCGCGCGAACGAGCTGCTCGAGCACTTCGAGCTCACCGACGCCGCCAAGCGGCCGGCCAAGACGTACTCGGGCGGCATGCGCCGGCGCCTCGACCTGGCAGCCGCGTTCATCTTCCGCCCGCCGGTGCTGTTCCTGGACGAGCCCACCACGGGCCTCGACCCGCGCAGCCGCCTCGGCATGTGGGAGACGATCGAGGCGCGGGTGGCGGGGGGGACCACGGTGCTGCTGACGACCCAGTACCTCGACGAGGCCGACCGCCTGGCGGACCGCATCGTGGTGATCGACCACGGCACCGTGATCGCCGAGGGCACGTCCGACGAGCTGAAGTCGCGCGTGGGCGGGGAGCGGCTCGAGGTCACGCTCGCGGACCAAGCGCAGGTGGCCACGGCGATCGAGGCGCTGGCATCGATCGCCGGCGACGAGCCGCCGTCCTGCTCCGGCAACGTGGTCAGCATGCCCATGCGCCGTGACCGAGGCGGCATCGCCGAGGCGGTGCGGCGGCTCGACGACGCGGGCGTCGGCATCGAGGACATCGCGGTGCGACGGCCGACGCTCGACGACGTGTTCATGTCGCTTACGGGTCACGCGGCCGAGGAGCCGGCGGACGACGAGGAGCGGGAGGAGGCGTACGCATGAGCGCGCTCGCGATGACGGCCTCCGACACCCTGGTGCTGGCCCGCCGCAACCTGATGCGGATCCCGCGCCAGCCCGATCTGCTGATCGCGTACACGATCCAGCCGGTCATGTTCGTCCTGCTGTTCGTCTACGTCTTCGGGGGCGCGATCGAGACGCCGGGCTTCGACTACGTCGACTTCCTGATGCCGGGCATCATCGCCCAGTCGATTGCGTTCGGCGGGTTCGTCACCGCGCTGGGGCTGTCTGAGGACGTCCAGAAGGGCCTGATCGACCGCTTCCGGTCGCTGCCGATGTCGCGCGCCGCCGTGCTGATGGGACGCACGATCTCCGACGTCGCCCTCAACTGCCTGTCGCTCGCCGTGCTGTTCGCGGTGGGGTTCGCCGCGGGATTCAACTTCCAGTCGGCGAGCGCCGGGGAGATCGCGCTCGGGATCCTGCTCCTGCTGCTGCTCGGCTACGCCTTCTCGTGGGTGTTCGCGCTCGTGGGGCTGTTCTCGTCCTCGCCGGAGACCGCGAACGCGATCGGCTTCACGCTCATCTTCCCGCTGACGTTCGCCTCGTCGATGTTCGTGCCGGCGGAATCGATGCCGGACGGCCTGCGCCAGTTCGCGGAGGCGAATCCGTTCACGACGATCAGCGACGCCCTGCGCTCGCTGTGGCTAGGCACGCCCGCGCACACCGACGTCTGGATGGCGTTCGTGTGGTGTGGGGTCCTGATTGCCGTGTTCGCGCCGCTCGCGGTGGCGCGCTACCGGCGCGTTTCCGCTCGCTGAGCGTTTGCGCCGCGACCGGTGCTTGAGCCGCTCGGCCAGCAGGTAGCTCCCGATCACGAACACGCCGCCGCCGAGCTGGGCCAGCACGGTCTCGACGGTGGGGAACACGCCGAGCCAGATCCCTGCCGAATACGGGACCTCGACGTCGATCGGGGTGATCGGCACCCAGCCGACACCCTGCATCGTGCGGACCGTCTTGCCCATCATGATCATGAGCACTACGGTCAGCATCACGCCGGTGACGATCAGCATCTTCTTGTAGGGCAGCTTGCGCTCGAGCGCGAACGTCGCCAGCGCGACGGCCAGGACGGCCGCTCCGCCCAGGGCCACGCCCTGGAGCACCACTGCCAGGCCCGAGTTGAGCTCCAGCGCCTGCAGGAACAGCACCGTCTCGAAGCCCTCGCGGTAGATCGTCGAGAAGCCCAGCAGGACGAAGCCCGCCACCTGCGCCGACGCCCCGGTGATGCCGAGCAGCCGCCGCCGGCGCTTGTGGAACTTCGAGATGTGCTCGGTCCAGTAGACCTTGTGGAAGAACCAGTTGAGCACGAGCAAGAGGATCCCGACGGCGATCAGGCCGACGACCGCCTCGAGCTTCTCGCCGTAGCGCGCCAGCTCCGACAGGACCGTGCGCGCGAGGATGAAGGTGATCATGGTGGCTGCCAGGGCCAGGGCCGCGCCGAACAGCATCGGCCGCCGCTGGGCGCGGGCGGTGCCGCTGAGGCTGGCCATCACCGCGGCCAGGATCAGCACCGCCTCGAGGCCTTCGCGGAACACGATCACGGCGGCGTTGGTGACCGCCGTGGCCGCGGTCGCTCCCTCGCCGAGCGCCCCGGCGCCGTCCTCTAGCGCGCGGTCGAGCGCCAGCCGCGTCTCGTGCACCTCGCGCCGCGGCCGGTGCTCGGCGATCAGCTTCGCCAGGCCCTCCTCGCCCTCGGCGCCGAACCACACGAAGCCCTCGACGCGCGCGACGACGTCGGGCGCGATCGAGCGCAGGCTCAGCTCGGGCCCGAACTCGAAGAAGGCGTAGGCCTCCAGCCGGGCCTGCTCCGCCGGCTTGTACTCGCCGGCGCTGACCGCTGTCTCCAGCCGGTCGAGCGTGAGCGCGATCAGGTCGAAGTCGGACTGAGCGTCGTCCTGCTTCCACTCCTCGGGGATCAGCTCCTCCAGCGTCCTGCTGGCGTCGTCCTGGGTGCCCTCGATCGTGTCCTGCGACACCACGCGCTTGCCGTCGCGGGCGTCCTCGACGTAGGTGCCAAGCAGCTCCAGCGCGGCGCCGACCCGCGCCGCCCCACGCGCGTCGCGCTGCGCCAGTTCGCCCTCGAGGTCCGAGAAGGCGGAGGCCGCCCCCTCGGTGAACGCGATCGACTCCTGGATCTCGAACGGGATCGTGACCTTGCCGTCGTCGGTCCCGTGGTCGTAGTCCACGGGCACCAGCTCGAGGAAGCGCGTGAGCTGGCCGGCGCGGCGGGCCTGCTCCTCGTCGGTGAAGGGCGCGGCGGTGAAGCCGTCGAGCGCCTCGGCCACGGCTTCCTGCGCGGCGTCGAACCCCTGCAAGTCGCCGCGGCGGCCGCTGCGCTCCAGCTCGGCGAAGGCCGCGTCCGCAGCGCGGCGGTCGGCGGCGCCGCGCGAGTCCTCGTACTCGGCGGCCAGGATCGGCCAGAGCCCGGCGGCCACGGCGGCCGTCTGCGCCCAGCTCGCGCGGAAGCCGCGCTCGGCGGCATCGGCGGCGTCCGCCAGGTGGTCGCCGAGCCGCGCCTGGTAGGCGTCCAGCAGGTCCTTGCGCACCCCCACCAGCGCCCGGCCCGGGGCGCGTCGTCCGCGTGCCAGCTCGCGCACGGCCAGGGTGGCGTCAACGCCCGGGCGCGTGAAGCGGGTCGCCTTGCGGAACTCGCGCAGGAGCAGCCAGCTGGCCGCTCGCTCGGCGTCGCCGGCGCGCACTGCCGCAACCGACACGGCGTAGCTGCCGCGCAGCAGCGCGGCTCGCAGCCGCCCGCGCGCCGCCGCCAGGGCGATCTCGTCGCGTGCCCGCGCAGCCCCCGCGGCGGCTGCGAGCGCCGCCTGCGCCGACTGCCGCGCCGCCGGCGCGTCGCTCGCCAGGCCGCGCGCGAGTGGGCCGCGCAGCTCACCCGCGGCGCGGTCCACCAGGCGCTGCGCCGAGCGCGGCTCGTCCAGCAGCAGGGCGCTCTGCGCGTCGAAGACCAGGTCCTGCATGCGCTGCGCCGCCTGCCACGGCGGGCTGGGGCCGGGCGGGCCCGCCGCCGCGGCGGGCGCCGCCGCGGCCAGCACGGCCAGCAGGCCGGCGGCGAGCGCCGAACCGAATGCGGGCACTCCCGCCAGGGCTAGCCCGCCTCGATCTCGATATTCAGCTTGGCGGCGGCCTGGGTGATCTGGCCGGCGATCGCCTCGGCGCGCTCCTGCGCCTGAGAGCCGAGCGTGTCGGCCTCCTCGGCGGTGTACTTGCGGCCCGCCTCCTCCTTTGCGAGCAGGTCGGTGGCAAAGTCGCGCAGCGCGGCCAGGCTCTGCTCGGTCTGCTCGGCCTGCTCGGGGTCGGCCTGGGCAACCAGCGGCTCGACGTTGTCGTAGACCAGGACGAGCCCGCTGAGGATGTCCGCGATGTCCTGCAGGCGCGACGCCGCGACGAAGGCGGTCTCGGTGGCCTTGTCCCCGGCGATGAAGCGCGAGTTCTTCCAGGCGGCGAAGTACTCGGACATCGTGGGAGTCATCACCACGAGCGACGTGAGCGCGTCGCTGAGGGTCGGCTCCCACTCGCGCGCCGACCCGTCGAGCTCCTTCGCGTACTTTTCGAAGTCGCGGGCCGCGGCCACGTAGAAGTCCGCGTCGGGCAGGGACTCGCCGAACTCGACCTCGCCGTTCCCGTCCAGGTCGGCCTCGGCGCCCTTGGCCTGGAAGCGCGGCTCGGTGCCGAAGGCGGCGGTCTCGATCAGGAAGTTGAAGTTGCCGGGCGCCTTGAAGGTGCGGCCGGCGGGCGTCTCGATGTCGAACGGGACGGCGTTCTCGGGGTCCGAGGCGTCGCTGCCCGCGTCGATGATCACGTCGTACTCGGCGAGGCTCGGCACGCCGGCGACCACGCCCTCCATCTCCTCGTAGCTGGGGTTGGCGCGTGCGAAGAAGCGCTGCGCGGCGCGCACCAGCCTGCGCACCTCGGCGCGCTGCTCGTCGAGCAGGCTCGCGTAGTCGAAGTGCGCCGCCTCGGCCAGCGCGTGGTAGGCCTCCGCGTTCTCCCGGATGGCGCCGGTGTCGGCCACCAGCCGCTCGGTGTGCTCGAGCAGGTAGTCCTTGATCGCGGCGAGGTCCGCGCCCTCGGCGGCCACCGTGGAGGTCTCGGTGCGCTCGCTCGACGGCTCTTCGTCGCCGCACGCGGCCAGGGCCAGCGCGAGCGTGCAGGCGGCCGCCGCAAGGGCGGGGCGGCGGGCGAGGGCGGGGCGGGTCATCGGTTCGGGACCTCCGTGGCGAGTGTCATTAGGGCACCCTAAATTAGGGCGGCCTAAAGCTACAGCAGTCTGCTCGCCTGGGTATGCCGCCGTCCGTTACGCTGCCCGCGTGAAACTCATCGGAGTTGGCTTCGGCAGGACCGGGACGATGTCGCTCAAGGCGGCGATCGAGGAGCTCGGCTCTCCCTGCTTCCACATGATCGACCTGATCGTGGGCGAGAACCGCGAGCGCGACCTGGCCCATTGGGTGAAGGTCGCCAACGGGGAGCCGGTCGACTGGGAAGAGGTCTTCGAGCCGTGGGAGGCGACCGTCGACTGGCCGGCCTGCTCGCGCTGGGAGGAGCTCGTCGAAGCGTTCCCGGACGCTGCCGTCCTGCTCAACGTTCGCGACTTCGACGGCTTCTACAAGAGCTGCGCCAGCACGATCCTCGCCGTGAAGGAGGCCGCCCTGGCGGGCGAGCTCCCCGACGATGCCGACCGCGACGGTCCGGCGCCCGAGCTCTGGGGGGTGATCGACGCGCTGATCTGGGAGGGCGACTTCCAGGGCCAGTTCGCCGATCGCGACCGGACGCGGGCGCTGTACGAGGAGCGCATCGAGACGATCAAGCGCGCCGTGCCGGCGGGCCGGCTGATCGTGTGGGAGCTCGGCCGCGACGGCTGGGAGCCGCTCGCCGAGGCGCTCGGCGTCGAGGCCCCGGACAAGCCGTTCCCGCGCCTGCACGACACCAACGATTTCCGCGTCCAGTTCGGCCTGGAGCCGCTGCCCGCCTAGCCAGCGCTCCGCGCTATCGTCCGGCCATCGACCTGCACGCCGGAGAGGAGATCATCTTCGAGGGGCATCCCTCGTGGCGAGCGACGCTCGCCTTCTACGTGCAGGGGCTGCTGGCCGTGCTGGTCGCCGGGGCCATCGCGGCGCTGGTCACGGCACTAGGCGACGGCGTCGATGGGGCGATCGTCGCGATCGTGGTCGGCGCCGGCGCGGTCCTGATGCTGCTGGCCGGCTTCCTCAAGCGCATGGCGACCGTCTACACGATCACCAACCAGCGCCTGCGCATCAAGCGCGGGCTGCTGGCCAAGAGCGTGCAGCAGACGCGCATCGACCGCGTCCAGAACGTCAACACCGCCCAGGGCGTGCTCGAGCGCGTGCTGCGGGTCGGCACCGTGGACTTCGACACCGCGGGCACGGACGACTCCGAGTTCGCCTTCAGGGGAGTCAGCAGCCCCACCCGCGTGGTGGAGGCGGTCGACCGCGCGCAGAGCGCCGCGGTCACCGCCGCGCCGGACGAGCCGCAGCCGTAGGCCGGCCCAGGTTGCCGACGATCAGCGCCACGACCGTCACCAGGTAGATCTGCCCGGCCAGCATCTCGACGACGGCGACCGTGCGCGCCAGGTCGCCGGCGGGCGTCAGGTCGCCATAGCCGACGGTGCAGAGAGTGGCGAAGCTGAAGTAGAGCGCGTCGCCGGCATCGGCCGTGTCCTGCCCCGCGAACAGCGCGCCCGCGTCCGCCGCGCCGATCACGCCGTAGAGGAACGAGAAGAACATGCCGGCGAGCAGGTAGATCGCCAGGACGCCGGCCAGCGTCGCCACCGTGACCTCGCGGCGCTCGCGCAGCTCGCCGATGAGGCCGCGCGCGATCGCCGCCGGCGCGAACGCCACGAGCAGGCCGTTGACCGTGGCCGAGGCGGCGGGCGGGATCTCCCCGTTGATGATCCAGGTGAGCAGCGCCGCGGCCACCGCGGCCATGGCTGCGAGCGCGGCCACGCGCAGCGCGGCGCGGTGCTCGCCGGAGACCTGAACGGCCGCAACGAGCGTGGCCGCCTGCAGCGCGACGGTCAGGAAGCGGGTGGCGTTGGATCCCTCCACCATCATCTGCATCGCGATCGAAGCGACCACCAGCAGCAGGACCAGGCCGTAGCCGCGCGCTCTCGTGCGCATCCCGAGCGGCTTCGGCGCACGCCGGTGCGCTCCTGCAACATGGCGCCCAGGCAGCGCCGGCGCGCATCGGCCGTTCGTCCACCCGGCCGCATGCGTCCTCACAGGGGTTCGCGAGCGGGTCGAGCCGGGGTCCTAGGCCACCCGAACCTCCAACCGGTCGGCCCACCGCCCCGCCCATGGCGAACCCCACCCCTTCAGCTCGCGTGAAGCCGTCTGACGATTGGCAGCGCGACCGCGCGCTTCGGCTCACCACGGTCGGCGGCCCGCACGCGCCCGAGCGGGTTCGCGTGTGGCTCGAGACCCGGGCGGGCTGGCTGCCCGACGAGGTGGAGAGCAACCTGATGCTGCTCACCTGCGAGCTGGTGAACAACAGCGTGCTGCACGGCCAGGCCGGCGAGCAGGACGTGATCGAGGTCGAGCTGCGCACCACCGAGACCGGGCTGCGCGCCCAGGTGAGCGATCCTGGCCGCGGCTTCGCGCCCGCGGAGCGCGACAAGGACATCGACGAGCCCGGCGGCTGGGGACTGGTGCTGGTCGAGCGCCTCGCCGAGCGCTGGGGCATCGAGCGCGACGACCGTACGCGGGTCTGGTTCGAGCTGGCCGCTGCCTAGACGGCGGCGGCTTGGAGGCGCTTGCCGAAGCGCACGCGCGTCTGGTGCGCGTCGGGCAGCAGCTCGAAGTGATCCGCCACGGCGGCGATGATCGGGATGCCGCGGCCGCCGATGTCGTACTGCGACGCCGGGCGCAGGTCGGTGTCGAAGCTGCCGCAGTCGCAGACCTCGACGGAGAGGCAGTCGTCGCTCGCTTCGATGATCAGCAGCACGCCGCGGCTGGGGGCGCCGCAGTCCGAGCCATGCAGAATTGCGTTGGCGACGGCCTCGCTCGTGGCGAGCATGAGATCCCAGGTGGCCTCGCCACCGAGCCCGTGCTCGGCGGCGGCTTCGCGCACGAGGGCGCGAGCCCGTGGCGCGCTTTCGGGCGCCGCAGTCAGCCATGACTCCCGCTTCATGACCCTCATGTTATGCCCCGTAGGGCGCCGTCCCACACGTGGGTTATCCGTCCACCCACGATGGTGGCAGCGACCCGCATCTGGGGCAGATCCTCGGGGGCACAGGTGAGCGGATCACGGTCGAGCACGGTCAGATCGGCGAGCTTGCCGGGGGCCAGGGTGCCGCGCCGCCCCTCGTCGCGGGCAAGCCAGGCCGGCTCGATGCAGGACGCCTGAAGCGCCTGCTCGGCGGTCAGGGCCTGCTCCGGGCGCCACGCGGGCCGCTCGTCGAGGGTGCGCAGCACGCCGGCGGCGATCCCCCGCAGCGGGTCCAGCTCCTCGACGGGAGCGTCGGAGCCATTGGCGAGGCGGGCACCCGCGTCGAGCAGCGAGCGGTAGGCGTACGCGCCGGAGTGGCCCTCCCATAGGCGGTCGGCGAGGTCGCGATCCGAGGGCGCGTGGCTGAACTGGACGGAGGCCGCCACGCCGAGCGCCGCGAAGCGGGGCAGCTCCGCCGCATCGAGGAGCTGGGCGTGCTCGATGCGCTGGCGCAGGCCGAGCGGGCGCCACACGTCCGCCGTCGCCTCGAAGGCGTCGAGCGCGGCCCGGTTGGCGGCGTCGCCGATCGCGTGGACCCCCACCGGCCACCCCGCGGCGGCCGCCTCGAGCACGATCTCGGCGAGCCGCTCGCGGGAGGTGATCTCGACGCCCGAGCCGTCCAGCAGCCGCGCGGTCGCCGATCCGAGCGTGCCGTCCATGAACACCTTGAGGTAGCCGGCGCGCAGCAGGTCGTCGCCGAAGCCGGAGCGCAGGCCGAGCTCACGCAGGTGGGGGAGGCGCTCGGCCGGGATCGACTGCCACACGCGCAGCGTCAGCTCGTCGTGCGCGCGCAGGCGCTGGAACAGCTCCAGCGCGCCGAGCCAGCCGTCCTTGTCGTGGATCGCGGTCACGCCCCGCGAGGCCGCCGTGCGCAGCCCCGCACGGCAGGCGTCGAGCATCTCGTCCATGCCCGGCGCCGCGTGGCGGTCGCGGAACCTCCACGCGGCGTTCTCGCGCAGCACCCCGGTGGGCTGCCCCTCGGCGTCGCGCTCGACCACGCCGCCGGGCGCGTCGAGGTCGCCGGACGCGTGCGCCAGCGCGGCCGAGTTGAGCCAGAGCGAGTGGTAGTCCTTGGAGGTCAGGATCACCGGCGTCTCGGGGGCGACCTCGTCGAGCGCGGCGCGCGTGGGCGGCTCGGTCCAGTCGGCGTCGCGCCAGCCGAGGCCGCGCAGCCACCCGCCCGGCGCCACGCCGGCCAGCCCCTCCGCCACGCGCGCCACCGCCTCGGCGCGCGAGCGCGCTCCCTCCAGGCGGACCTGGCGCTGGGCGAGCGACCAGGTCGGGAAGTGGACGTGGGCGTCGTTGAGCCCCGGGACGACGCAGCAGCCGTCGAGCTCGACCACGCGGGCGTCGGGCGCGGGCGCCGCCGCGATGCGGTCGCCGGAGATCGCCAGCCGTCCGACGGCCGGAGCCGCCGGATCGAGCGTGTGAATCGTCCCGCCCTGGAAGACGAGCCCGGGCTGCACGCCGCTAGCCGGGGAGCTAGCCGCGCGCGGGGACGCGCGGGTTCTCGAGCGGGCGCACCGTCGCCTCGATCTCGGGGCGCTTGTGCTCGAGGAAGGGCGGGATCGAGAGCTTCTCGCCGAGGTGCTCGAGCGGCTCGTCGACCGTGAACCCCGGCGAGCGGGTGGCGATCTCGAACAGCACGCCGCTCGGCTCGCGGAAGTAGATCGAGCGGAAGTAGTGGCGGTCGATCACCGGGGTGGGGCGCCCCCCGCCCTGGGCCACGCGCTCGCGCCAGGCCTCGTGGTCCTCGTCGTCGGACGTCCAGGCGACGTGGTGCACGGTCCCGGCGCCCTGGATGCCGCGCTCGGCGGGCGGCTGGTCGTAGACGTAGGCGGAGCCGCGCTGGCCGCCGCGCGCCTCCCAGCTGTCGCCGTCGCCCGGCTCGAAGCCGAGCGTCTGGAGCATGTGCCGGCTGCTCTCCGGCTGCGAGCCGTAGGCGCGCACGGCGTGGAAGCCCTGCAGGGCGTGCTCCGCCGGCACCTCGGGGTGCTCGGCGGTGAGCGGCTCGTCGGGCACGTCGGCCACGAGCAGCTCGTGCTCGAGGCCCTCGGGGTCGGCGAAGCGCAGGCTGTCGCCCTCGCGCTCGCTCTCGATGCCCTCGTCCGCGAGCCGCTGCGCCCAGAAGTCGAGCGCGTCGGGCCCGCCCACGCGCCAGACGACGCGGTAGATCATCCCGTCGCCGGCGCGGCCGGGGGCGGCGCCGGGGTACTCGAAGAAGGTCAGGTCGAGGCCGGGGTGGGCGTGCTCGTCGCCGTAGAAGAGGTGGTAGACGGTCGGGTCGTCCTGGTTGACGGACTTCTTGACGAGCCGAAGGCCGAGCACGCGGGCGTAGAAGTCGACGTTGCGCTGGGAGTCCGCGGTGATGGCGGTGATGTGGTGGATGCCGTCGAGCTGCATGGCGGTGGCGCTCCTAGTGCTTCCCGGGGAAGTGATTGCGCATGCAACTATATCACTGCCGGTGCTTGACCGCCGTCAGCCGCGCGCGCATGCCGCGGGCCTCGTGTCCCTCGAGCGAGCAGAAGACGACGTAGCGCCCGGGCCGCCGCAGGCGGACGGCCAACGTGCCGGTCTGGCCCGGCCGCAGCTCCGGCAGGGCGCCGAGCAGCCGTCCGCTGCGCGTGCGCACCGCCAAGTCGTGCCCGTCCTCGCCGAAGTTGCGCGTATTGAGCCGCACGACTCCGACCGGCACGCGGCTGCGGTAGAGCGAGACGCGCCACTCGCGCTCGCCGACGCCGACGGCGGTGGCGCCGCTGCCGGCGCCCAGGGCCGGCGGGCCCAGCCCGGCGCAGGCGGCCAGGGTGGCCAGCGCTAGTGCGGCTCGCCTCACGCTACGAGCGCAACCCGGCCGAAGGCGCCGGCCCGCGGGATCACGGCGGCCGCGTCGGTGCCGAGGTGCTGCTCGAGCAGGCTGGAGTAGACGCGCCGAAAGTCGATCGTCACCTGCAGGTTGTCGTGCTCGTCGAGTCGCCCGAGGTCGGGGTAGTCGCTGTGCACGCCGCCGCGCGCCCGGTCGCCCTGGACCCACGCCAGCCCGCCGGCGCCGTGGTCGGTGCCGCTGCCGTTCTCCTCCGGCCGGCGTCCGAACTCAGACCACACGAAGGTGAGCGTCCGGTGCGCCACGCCGCGCGCCTCGAGGTCCGCCTGGAACGCCGACAGGCACTCGCTCACGTCGGCGAGCAGCCCGTCCAGGTCCGCCTGGTTGTCGTGGGTGTCGAAGTCGCCGTCCGCGTGCACGTCGGCCACGCGGATCCCCAGGGGCTTGGAGATCATCGCCGCGAGGTAGCGCAGCCGCTGGCCGAAGTCGCTGTCCTCGGGGTAGGCCACGCTGGAGGCAAGCGGATCGACTCCGTCGCGCTCGGCGTAGGGCTCCAGCCGGTCGGCCACCTGCTTGGCCAGGCGCGCCGCCTCGCGCGACGCGTGCAGCGCCTTCCCGCCCCCGCGGACCTTGCCGAGCCGCCCGTAGGCCGCCATGGCCTCGTCGTAGGGCTCGCCCCAGACGTTCCGGATCCAGAAGCCGGCGTCGCCGGGCGAGGCCACCGCGGCGACCGGCGCGCGGCCGGAGCGCATCACCGGCGACAGCCCGTAGCCCATCGAGATGCCCTGGAGCGGGTTGTCGCGGCCGCCGGAGCGATCGAGCCAGCGCCCCAGCCACCCGGGAGCGTCGCGGTCGGTGATCAGGCCCGTCTCCCAGAAATGGCGGGAGTGGAAGTGCGAGAGGTCCGGGTTGGCGTAGTCGATGCCCGGGAGGAAGCCGATCTTGCCGCGCTCGTACAGCCCTTTGATGCCGCCGCCGGCCCCGCGCGCCAGGGACGGATGCACGCCCAGGCTGGTCCCGGCCAGCGGCACGCCCTCCACCTTGAGCTTGGGGTGGAGGTCGGCGTAGCGCCCGTAGTCGTGCAGGGGCACGAGCGTGTCGAGCAGGTCCACGCCGCCCGGCAGGAAGACCGACACGAGAATCGGCGCGTCGGGCGCCGCGGCCGCGTCGGCCGCCGCGGCCTCCAGCACACGCTGGACCGGCATGGCCGCCGACAGGTAGAGCGCCAGCCCGCCGCCCACGCCCAGCCCGAGCACCTGCCGGCGCGTGAGCGGCGGGCCGCCCAGATAGTCGCGGCGCAGCGTCTCGGAGCTGCGGTGGAAGTCGTCGCATGCGCGGTGTCGGTTCATCAGTGCACCTGGGCGTCGGGTCCGCAAAGGAGCAGCTGCCGCAGCACGCGCTGGCACATGTCGGCGCGCTGCTGCTGGGGCTGGCGCCATTCGCCGCGCTTCAGCTCGCGCTCGCCGAGCACGCGGCGCGCCACGCGCTGCAGCTCGGCGTCGGTGCGCCCCGATGTCCACGGCTCGCCCACGGCGCGGCGGGCGCGCGCCACCGCCCGCCGCGGCGATAGCCCGGCCGGCGTCGAGCCGTCCTTCACCGCGATGCGCGGCGTGTCGAGCAGGTAGTTCGCGAAGTCGAAGCGCACGCGCATGGAGTTGGACGACAGCCAGGCCGTGCCCCATTCCCAGCCGGCCACCGACGGCGGGCGGAACGGGTACTGGCCCATCCCCTCAAGCAGCCAGGCATACGACTCGCGATCGATGCCCTGGCCGGCGCTGCGCAGCGCGCCCGCCACGAAGACCACCGGCGACTTCACCATCGTCGGGGCGTCGAGGCTGCGGTAAAGCGCTGGGTGGGCGAGGATCGCGCCGACGACCGGCCGCACGCGGTGGCCGGAGCCGCGGTAGATGCGCGCCAGCCGGGCGCGGGTGGCGCGCGGCGGCTCCCCGCCGACGAAGAACTCCCAGAGCTTCCCGGCCAGGAACGGCGCGTGCGCGGGATGCTGGACGCAGAGCTCCAGCACGTCCTTCCAGTCGAAGCGCCCGACCTTGCCGAACACCCGCTTGGCCCCGGCATCGTGCGCCTCGCGCTCGTACGACATGCGCACGCTGCCGTTGTCGCGCCAGTCGGCGCGGAAGCCGGTCAGCGCACGCGCGGCCTGGCGGATGTCGCGCTCCTTGTAGCCGCGCCCCAGCGTGAACAGCTCCATCAGCTCGCGCGCGTAGTTCTCGTTGGGCGCCTCCTTGTCGGAGTTGGCCAGCGACAGGAAGAGCAGCATGGCCGGGTCGCGCGTGACCGCCTCCAGGAGCGCGGGGAAGCTGCCGAGCGCGTGCTGGCGCAGCGTGCGGTTCTGGGCCAGCATCATCGGCGTGTCCTGATCGCTCGTGGCGAAGTGGTCGTGCCAGAAGAGCGTGAGCTTCTCCTCGAGGGGGTGCCGCGACCGGACCATCCGGTCCAGCCACCAGAGGACGTCGTGGCCCCATTCGTTCTCCGGGTCGAGCCGGCGTCCCTCCAGCCTGGGTCCGCGTATGCGCGGGGCGGGGGAGGGGCCGCCGTTCAGCAGCCAGCGGATCGTGGCGGCCTTGCCGCGGCGCGCCCAGTGGCTCGCCTCACGCGGAGTCGCGCCAAAGCCCGCACGCCAGAACAGGCGCCTTACGTGCGCCTCGCTCCAGCCCGCGCTGCGTCCCCGCCGCCTGGGTCCCCGTGCCACCGCCCGATGATTCCAGCCGTTCCGGGGACGGCCCGATAATGCACAGCTTCAGGGACGCAGGCCGCGCATCCTGGGTCCGGATCCGGCCTCCAGCTGCACGAGCTCGTGCGCGCGCTCGGCCCAGTCGCACAGGAGCGGCCGCGTGTCGCGCGGGTCGATGATCTCCTCGACCGAGAAGCGCTCCGCCGTGCGGAAGGGGGAGGTGACCGCCTCCAGGCGCGCGGCGATCTCGGCCCGCAGCGCCTCGGGGTCCTCCGCCGCCTCGAGCTCGCGCCGGTACGCGGCCTCCAGTCCGCCCACCAGCGGCAGCGAGCCCCAGCTGCCGGAGGGCCAGGCGTAGCGCAGGTTGAGCCGCGAGCCGTCGCCGTGGCCGGCCCCGGCCACGCCGTAGACCTTGCGCACCAGGATCGACACCCACGGGACGCTCGCCTGAACCACGGCGTACAGCCCGCGCGCGCCGCGCCGGATCGTGCCGGCGCGCTCGGCGTCGGTGCCGATCACGAAGCCCGGCACGTCGACGAAGTTGGCCACCGGCAGGCCGAACTGGTCGCACATGTCGACGAAGCGCGCCGTCTTCTCGGCCGCGGCGGCGGTCACGCCGCCGCCGTAGTGCTCGGGGTCGGAGGCGAGCACGCCGACCGGCCGTCCGCCCAGGCGCGCGAGGCACGTGATCGTCGGCCGCCCGAACTCCGCGCCCAGCTCGAAGACCGATCCGCGGTCGAGCACGGCCTCGAGCACGCGGCGCATCTTGTAGGCGTGGCGCGGATCGCGCGGGACGATCGAGAGCAGCTCCTCGTCGCGGCGGTCGGCGGGGTCGCTCGAGTGCGTGACCGGCGGCGCCTCCCAGACGCTGCCGGGCAGGTAGGTGAGGAAGCGCTTGAGCTGCGCCAGGGCGTCGTCCTCGTCGGCGGCCACGTTGTCGACCGCGCCGGCTCGCGCCTGCATGCGCGCGCCGCCGAGCTGCTCCTTGTCGGGCGCCTCGCCCATGCCTGCCATGGCCACGACCGGGGGGCCGGCGACGAACAGCTGTGCGGTGCCGCGCACGATCACCGAGAAGTGCGAGCACACCACCCGCGCCGCGCCGAGGCCGGCGACAGGGCCCAGCGCGGCGGCCACCACGGGGACCCGGGACAGGTTCTCCACGACCAGGTCGAAGCCCGGCAGCGGCGGCACGTACGAGAAGCCCATCTGCTCGAGCGACTTCACCGAGCCGCCGCCGCCCGTGCCGTCGACCAGGCGCACGAGCGGCACGCGCAGGTCGTGGGCCAGCCGCTCGGCGTAGACGGCCTTCTCCCAGATGGCGGCGTCGGCGGCGCCGCCACGGACCGTGAAGTCGTCGCCCTGCACGACCACGCGGCGCCCGTCGATGCGACCGCGTCCGACCACGGTGTTGGCGGGCAGGAAGTCCGTCAGCTCGCCGTCGTCCCCGTACGTCGCGCGTCCGGCGAGGGCGCCCGTCTCGTGGAAGCTGTCCGCGTCGAAGAGCCGCTCGATCCGCTCGCGCACGGTCAGCCGGCCGGAGGCGTGCTGGCGGGTCACGCGCTCCTCTCCGCCCATCCGCCGCGCCAGCTCCTCGCGGCGTCGGAGCTCCTCGAGCTCAGGCTCCCAGCTCACTGGGGGCGGGAGCGTACCGGGCTGGGCGCTACGCCACCGGAGCCTTGGCGACGAACGCCTCGCGGGCGGCGCGCTGACGCAGCCGCCAGACCTCGGCGCGCTGGCTGTCGGCGCGCTCGGACAGCCGGGTCAGCTCGGCGCGGTCGAGGCGCGGGTCCTCGTCGGCCACCTCCAGCAGCGCCTCCCACAGCGAGAGCTTTCCGGTGATGCCGATCGCCAGCCCTTCCAGCTCTACCAGCCGGCTCAGCGGCGAGTAGCCGATCAGCTGACCGTTGAGCTTCAGGCGGCCCACCTTCTCGGCCACCCAGCCGGCGATCACCTTGGGGTGGTCGCGCTTGATCTCGAAGGTATCCATCAGGCGCTCGAGTGCCTGGCGGTCCTCCTCGATCTCCTGAGCCACGCGCGCGAGCACGACGCCGTACTCGTTGCCCTCGTTCGCGCCGCGGATGCGCTTCGCCAGCTCGACGCCCGTGGTGGAGCCGCCGAGGTGGTCGTTGAGGTAGATGCCGAGGCGCTTGCGGTCGAGCATGACGGGGAACGTACCCGGACCGGCGTCAGGTGAAAAGCTGCGGCCCTGTGGAGACGAGCGAGCTCGGGCGTGCCCTGGCCGACGCCGGCGGCGCCGACGCGCCGCTCGAGTGGTCCGCGCGGCTGCGCGCGCTGCTGAGGGCGGAGCTCGAGCGCGGGGCGGCCGAGCTGGTGGAGGCCCGCACCGGCCGGGAGCGGCCGATCGCCCTTGCTGTTGCCGCCGACGAGGCGGCGGTGCTGGCCGTGCTGCCGCTGCCCCCCGAGCTGCGCGCCGACGCGGGCGCGGCACCGGGCCGGGGCGCGGAGCTCGCGGCCGCCGCCGTCGAGCGCCTCGTGGAGGCGGCCGATCCCGGCCCGCCGGGGGCCGCGGCCGACCTGGGCCTGCTGCTGGGCGCGCACGATGGCTTCCTCGCGCTCGCCTATCCGGCGCCGAGCCCGCGCTGGTCGGCCGAGTACGCCCGCGAGGCGCTCGACGACGCGGCCGGCGCCATCGACCGCCTGCGCGCCGAGGCCCATCTGCTCCCGGCCCACGTGCTGGCCGTGGAGGACCTGCGCGCCCCGATCGGCGCCACTCACCCGCTGCGGGTGGCCGAGGCCGCGGCGCGCCTGGGCGGCTCGTCGCTCGACGAGGAGTCGCTGGAGACGCTCGGGCCCGAGCTGCTGCGCCTGCTGGAGCCCGCCGGCGCCACGGCGCGCGCCCACGACGACCCCGACCCGCGCCGGCGCGCGATGAGGCGCATCCTCCAGCGCCTCGACGGCATGGGCAAGTGGGGCGGCTACCACACCGCCATCGACCACCTGGCCCGCGGCTTCGCCGGCAACGAGCGCGCGCTCGCATACGAGGTGGGGGAGGAGCTGCTGGCGGCGGGACTGCTCGAGCAGAAGCCGAGCGTCGGCCAGCGCCACGTGAACCTCAATCCCCGCCGCGCCGGAGAGATCCGGCGGCTGATCGATGACGGCGAGCTGCCGCCGGCCCTGAAGCGCTAGCGCCGGGCGCGAGCTTCGGCGAGCGCCCAAGGGGGTTGGGCGCTTTATGGGTTCATATCGGTACAAAAAGCGCCCAACCCCCGCTCGCGGGCGCCGTGGTCGGGGCCCTACGGGACTTCGTTGACCCGCAGTCCGCCGTCCGGGTTCACGCTCAGCGCGCGTCGGCCGGCCACCAGCTCGCGCAGCTCGTCGCCGACCAGCTCGCCGCGCCAGCCGTGGGCCACGCGCACGTGGTCGCCGTCGTCGCCGCGCCGCAGCGCGGAGACCAGCGCGCTCAGCTCCGACTGGGTGGCGATCAGCTCCACGGCCACGCCCTCCTCCATCGAGCGGTGGCGCACGAGCGCCTGCGCGAGCGACACCAGCGGCGCGTCGGCGGGCTCGCGCGGGCCTGGCTCCGGAGGGGCCGGGGGCGCGGGACGGTTTCGGCCGCGGTCGATCGCCTGGAGCAGCGAGTCGCCACGGCGGTGCATCGTCTGGGCGGGTAGGCCGCGGATCTGCTCGAGGCCGTTGCGGTCCGAGGGGGCGCGCCGGGCCAGCTCGATCAGCGCCTGGTCGGGCAGCACGTAGCTGGGCGGGCGGTCCACCGAGCTGGCCTGCTGCTCGCGCCACTCGACCAGCTCGCGCGCCATCGCGCGCGCGGCGTCGCCCAGCCGGCTGAGGCGCGG
Source organism: Thermoleophilaceae bacterium (assembly GCA_034664085.1). Lineage (GTDB taxonomy): Bacteria > Actinomycetota > Thermoleophilia > Solirubrobacterales > Thermoleophilaceae > JACVRW01. Next base: position 25,009 of record JAXDII010000012.1, on the reverse strand, counting down.
CAGCCGGTCGTAGACCCGGTCGGGGTCGCGCTCGTCGCTCGACGCCTCGAGCACGCGGCACTCCTCGAGCGCCCAGGAGAGGCGGCCACGCTCGTTCAGCTGGCGCTCGATCTCCTCCCCGAGCCCCAGCAGCAGCCGCGCGTCGTCGCCGGCGTACTCGAGCTGCTGCGCGGTCAGCGGCCGGCGGTCCCACTTGGTGAATCCCTCGGAGCCCTTCAGCTTCACCCCGAGGACCTTGCGCACCAGGGACTCGTAGCCCTCCTGGTTGCCGAAGCCGATGAAGCCGGCGCCGATCTGGGTGTCGAACACGCGCGTGATGTCCGTGTTCCAGGTGCGGCGCAGGATGGCGATGTCCTGCCGTCCCGCATGCATGACGACCTCCACGTTGGGGTCGGCCAGCACACGGGCGAGCGGGGCGGGATCGGGCGGATCGTCTCCGAGCGGGTCGACCACCTCGGTGCGCACGCCGTCGGGCGCGTCGGGATCGGGGACCGCCACCTGTGCCAGGCAGAGGAGCGCCTGGTAGCGCCGCTCGGACACGAACTCGGTGTCGATCGCTATGCGGCCGTGGGCGGCGGCTCTCTCGGCGAGCTCGACTGTCAAGAACGCCACCATACTCAGGGACGTGTCGTTCCTGGGCGCAGCAGTGCTTGCCGCCGCCATCCTGGCGGGATCGCCGCAGCAGCCGCTCGAGCGGCCGGCGGCGGCCGCGGCCGAGACCGTGATCGGTCACTCGGTCGAGGGCAGGCCGATCCACGCGGTGCGCATCGGCCCTGCCCGCACGCACGTGAAGCTGCTGATCGTCGGCGCCGTGCACGGCAACGAGCTGGCCGGCAGGGCGGTGGTGGAGCGCCTTCGCCGCGCGCGCCCGCCGCGCGGCACCGCGCTCTGGCTGATCGCGGACGCCAACCCGGACGGCTCCGCGGCGGGGACGCGCCACAACGCGCATGGCGTCGACCTGAACCGCAACTTCCCCTACCGCTGGCGCCCGCAGGACGGCGTCTACGAGTCAGGGCCCGGGCCGGCGTCCGAGCCGGAGACCCAGGCGATCCAGCGCTTCGTCGAGCGCGAGCGCCCGCGCGTGACGCTCTGGTACCACCAGGCGCTGCGCATGGTCGTGAAAAGCGCCGGCGACGCCAAGCTCCAGCGGCTCTACGCGCGGCTGGGCGGGCTGCCGCGCCGCGCGCTGCCGGCCTACCACGGCACCGCCACCTCCTGGCATAACACGACCTTCCGCGGCGACACCGCCTTCGTGGTCGAGCTGCCCGGCGGCCCGCTGCCGGCGGCGGGAGTGCGGCGCCACGCCGGCGCCGTCCGCGCGCTGGCCCGCGCGGTCGCGCCGGCGCGGGTGGTGCAGCGGCCGATCCCGTACGGAGACGAGCGCAAGGGCGACATGCGGGCCTACGCTCGCCGCCACTACGGCATCGACGATCACCGGCTGGTCAGCCCGCGTGTGATCGTCCAGCACTACACGGTCACCGACACCTTCCAGCCCGTCTACGACACGTTTGCGCCGAATCGGCCGGACGTCGAGCTGGGCGAGCTGCCGGGCGTGTGCAGCCATTACGTGATCGACCGCGACGGCACGGTCTACCAGCTCGTCCCCACGAGCATCATGTGCCGCCACACGGTCGGCCTCAACTACACCGCGATCGGCATCGAGCACGTCGGCCGCAGCGACGCCCAGGTGCTCGGCAACCGGCTCCAGATGGCGGCGTCGCTGCGGCTTACGCGCATGCTCCAGGGGCGCTACGGGATCAGCACACGCAACGTCATCGGGCACAACGAGAACCGCACGAGCCCGTTCCACCGCGAGCGCGTCCGCCGGCTGCGCTCACAGACGCACGCGGACTTTCCGAAGCCGGCGATGGACAGCTACCGGGGCCGGCTCGAGCGGCTGCCGGCGCCGGCCAGCCTGCGCTGAGCCCGCCTCACCCGGCGCGGGTGACGACGCATCACCCTTGCAGGAAGGATCCTGAGCGGTGGTGGCCTCCACCGGCTACGAGATCAGGATCAAGGGCAGGCTGAGCGACTCCCTCTCGTGCGCGTTCGAGGACTTCACGGCTTCGGTCAAGCCGGCCGAGACGATCATGCGCGGCGAGCTGCGCGACCAGTCCGAGCTGCACGGGGTGCTCGACCAGATCCAGTCGCTGGGGCTCGAGCTGATCGAAGTGCGCCGGCTCGAGGGCTAGCCGGCGGCTCGCGTCCCGGGGCCGTACTGGCGCCGGTAGTCCAGGTACTCGCGGATCGCGATCTGGATCGCGGCCGCCGACGGGATGGCCAGCAGTGCGCCCACCACCCCGAGCAGGGTGCCCCCGAACAGCGCCGCGATCACCACGACGAACGGGTCGAGCGACACGGCGCGGCTCTGGATGCGCGGCTGGACCACGTAGTTCTCGAACTGCTGGTAGGCGATCGCGAAGATCGCCCAGACGATCGTGTCCGTGGGGAAGTCGCTGAACAGCGTGACCACGCCGACGACGACCGCCCCGATGGTCGCGCCGACCAGCGGGATCAGGTCGAGCAGCGCGATGATCACCGCCAGCGGCAGCGGTGACGGAACGCCGAGGATGGTGAGCATGAGGAACGAGGCGATGCCGGCGATCGCCGCCTGGGCCAGCGCCCCGCCCACGTAGCTCGCGACGGCAGTCCCGATGCGGTCGGTCGCGCGCCGGATGCGCTCGGCCTGATGCCGTGGTCGAGACGACAGCGCGGCCTCGCGCCAGGTCTTCCCGCGCGACACCATGAACATGCTCATCACCAGGATCGTCAGGAGCGCGAAGATCGAGGACACCAGGCCGGCGCCGATGTCGGCCAGCGCGCCCGCTGCGTCGCCGAGGTCGGCGACGAGGGTGTTGGCCAGATCGTCGAGCTTCTGGGTGACGTCGTACTTCGCGTTCAGCTCCCTGAGCCGGTCGTTCTCGTCGAAGGCCTTGTTGAGGTCCTCCACGTACCCGGGCAGGTTCTTCGCGAGCTTGACACCCTGCTCGACCGCCGGCGGGATCAGGATCGCGCCGATCGCGAGCGGTGCCAGCACGATGCCGAGGTAGACGATCCCGATGGCGAGTCCGCGCGGCAGCCGTCGGCTGAGCAGGTTGACGGGACCAGAGGCGGCGACCGCGACGAAGGCCGCGATCAAGAGCCAGCTGAGCGGCTCACGGACGAGATAGATCAGGTACAGCGCGAGAGCGCTCAGCACCACGGTCACGACCACGCGCAGGACGGCGCGGACCGAGGGGCCGTTGTCCGTCATGCTGGCCACGTGCACATTCGCCCGGCCGCCATCCTGCGCGCCGTCGTCGTGCTCCTTGTCGACGCAGCCGCTCTGCTGCTGCTCTCGGAGCTGCTGCCCGGGCTCACCTTCGACGGAGCCGGAGCCGCGCTCGGAACGGCGGCGGGAGTAGGACTGCTGAACGCCTTCCTCTGGCCGCTGCTCGCCCGGCTGACCGTGCCGCTCAGCGTGCTGACGCTGGGGCTGGGCGCCCTGGCGCTCAACGGGGCGCTCGTCGCGCTGGTGATCGCCGCCATCCCCGGCGCCCACGTCGACGATTGGGGAACGGGGATCGCCGTGTCCCTCGGACTGGCGGTGCTCACGGCACTCCTGTCCGCCCTGCTCGCGATCCAGGAGGACGAGTCCTGGTATCGCAACGTGGTTCGCCGCCAGGCGCGCCGGCGCGGCGGGGCCGCCGAGTCCGACGTGCCGGGCGTGGTCTTCCTCGAGATCGACGGCCTCGCGCACGACGTACTCCGCCGGGCCCTGCGCGACGGCAACGCGCCCACGCTGTCGCGCTGGCTGCGCGAGGGCACGCACCACCTCGCCGGGTGGGAGACGGACTGGTCGTCGCAGACCGGGGCCTGCCAGGCCGGGCTGCTGCACGGCAACAACCACGACATGCCCGCCTTCCGCTGGTGGGAGAAGGACCGCGGCGCGCCGATCGTGACGAACCACCCGAAGGACGCGGCCGAGCTCGAGCGCCGCCACTCGGACGGGAACGGCCTGCTGCACGAGGACGGCGCCAGCCGCGCGAACATCCTGTCCGGCGACGCGGTGCATTCGATGCTCACCATGAGCACGGTGCTGCATCGTCGCCGACCCATCGGACGCGACTACTCCGCCTACTTCGCTCGTCCGTACGCCGTCGCGCGCACCCTCGCCGGGGTCGGCGCAGAGGTCATCCGCGAGCGCCGCGCGCAGGCCGCCCAGCGCCGGCGCGACGTGCACCCGCGCATCCGGCGTTCGCGCGAGTACGCGGTCATGCGCGCCTTCGCCACGGTCATCCAGCTGGATCTCCAAGTGGCCGCCGTGGTGGGCGACATGTTCGCCGGGCGGCCGGTCATCTACACGACCTTCCTCGCGTACGACGAAGTCGCTCATCACTCCGGCATCGAGCGCCCCGACGCCCTGGCGGTGCTGGCCAAGCTCGACCACGAGATCGGGCGCGTGGCGGCCGCGGCGGCCGACGCGCCGCGCCCCTACCGCCTGGTGGTGCTGTCGGACCACGGCCAGTCGCAGGGTGCGACGTTCTTGCAGCGCTACGAGACCACGCTGGAGGAGCTGGTGCGGTCCCTCTGCGAGGCGACCGACGTTCACAGCGAGACCGGCGAGGAGGACGGCGCCGCCGCCTACATGCGAGCAGGTCTGACCGAGCTCGCGCGTGACGACACGGCCGCGGCCCGGGCGGCCGACCGGGCTCAGCGCCGGATGGAGGCCCCGCCGGAGGATGCGGCGGACGGCCTCCCGGACCTATCCGTCATGGCCTCGGGCAACCTGGGGCTGATCTCGCTGCCGCGGGAGCCCGGGCGCGTGACGCTGGAGCGCCTGGAGCGGCTGCACCCGCGCCTGCTGCCCACCCTGCGCGAGCACCCGGGGATCGCGTTCGCGCTGGTCCGCTCGGAGCGCCACGGCGCGCTGGCCCTCGGCGCGCACGGCACGCACTATCTCGACGAGCGGCGCGTGGAGGGCGAGGACCCGCTCGCGGGCTTCGGCCCGAACGCCGCCGATCACCTGCGCCGCACCGACGCGTTCCCGCACTGTCCCGACGTGATGGTCAACAGCACCTACTGGGACGAGACCGGCGAGGTGGCGGCCTTCGAGGAGCTGGTCGGCTCGCACGGCGGGCTTGGAGGCACCCAGTCGCACCCGTTCGTGATGCACCCGGCCGACCTGCCCTGGCCGGACGAGCCGGTGGTGGGGGCGGAGCGCGTGCACCGCGTTCTGCGCGGCTGGCTGGCGCGGCTTGGGCAGACTGCCTACAGCTCGAGCCCCTCGCCTGCGGAGAGCACGCGCACCTCCACGTCGGGTGCCAGGTCCGCCACCTGAGCGGCGAACTCGCGCGGCGGATCGGTGAACCAGCCTCCGCGGCCGCGAGTGACGGGATGGAGGGTCCCCCAGTGGATCGGGACGGCCACGCGCGGGCGCAGGAGGGCGGCGGCGCGGGCGGCGCGCTCCGGGTCGAGGTGGCCGGGCCCGAGCTTGGGGCTCCAGCCGGCAACCGGCAGCAGCGCCACGTCGACCGGGCCCAGCTCGGCCATTCCGTCGAAGAGGTCGGTGTCGCCGGCGAAGTAGACCGAGCGGTCGCCGCGCATGACGAAGCCGATCGCTTCCGCCTTCGGTCCCCCTGGGCGCCGTTCGCCCTGGTGCTCGGCGTGGGTGGCCTCGATGCGCAGCGCCCCGACCTCCGTCGCATCGCCCGCCCTCAATTCGTCGACGCGGTCGAAGCCGGCGCCGCGCAGCAGGGAGGCGGCACCGGCCGGGACGAGTGCGCGGGGTGAGTCCAGCCCCCGCAGCGAGGGCAGGTCGAGGTGGTCGTAGTGGAGGTGGGACACGAGGACGGCGTCGATGCCCTCCGGGTTCTTCGGCGCAGGGCCGTGCCGTCGCAGATGCGCGACCCGCGACCGGAGCACCGGGTCCGTCAGCAAGCGGACGCCGCCGAGCTCCACCAGCACGGTCGAGTGGCCGAGCCAGGTGAGGCGGCTCACTCGGCGGGCCTTGGGTCCACCGCCGTGACCGTCAGCCAGGCTGCCGCTGCGCCGAGCACAGCGGCGGGTATGGCGTCGAGGCCAGCGGTCCCCACGAGCAGCGCCGCGATCAGCAGCGAGGAGATCAGCAGACGCGTGACGGCCGCCGTGCCGGCCGCCGCGCCCACGGCGACGGCGAGCGTCGGCGACACGTCGAAGACGATCGCCGCGAGCGTCCCCACGCCCACGCCGAGGAAGATCGCGGGGAACACGGGACCGCCGCGGAAGCCGCAGCCGAGGCAGATCCCGTACGCCAAGGCCTTCGCCGCCACCAGCACGATCACGACACCGGCGGAGCCCTCCACCACCAGGCCCGGCAGCGCCGCCTGCCCCGAGAAGAGGACGTCCTGCGAGTCGGCGCCGAGGACGTCGGCGAGCTGAGCCAGGAAGCCCACCGCGAGGCCCCCGGCCAGCAGCAGGGCGGGCATGCCGATGCGCCGCTTCCGCAACCCCGCGATGGACGCCGCCAGCCGCCGGCTTCCGATGACGAGGACCGCGGTGGCGACGCCCACCGCCGCCCCGAGCAGCATGTCCTCCAGGCTCGTTCCCTCGTAGCGCGGCAGCCCGGACACGGACAGCGCCGCGGCGTCGATCCCGCCCCAGTCGCCCAGCCCGACGAAGATGAGGTAGCCGAAGGCGGCCGCCACCAAGCCGGGGACGAGCAGCGGAAGCAGCGCGGCGCCCATCGTCAGCCCCGCCTCCACGAGCAGCACGCCTGCGGGCAGCGGTCCGCCGAACAGCGCCGAGATCGCCGAGAAGGAGCCGGCGGTGGCGAGCACGGCGTTCTCGCGCTCGCCGAGCCGCACGAGCCGGCTTGCGGCCACCCCCACGACGGAGCCGAGCGCGATCAGCGGCGCCTCGGGCCCGAGCACCGCACCAAACGACAGCGTCCCGAGCGCCGCGAGCGCGACTCCCGGGCCGGCTCCGAGCGGCGTCGGCTGCACGCTTATCCCGTCGAGCGGCTCGTGGCCGCCGTCGCCGGGCAGCAGGCGGGCGAGCGCCACCAGGCCCGCACCGACGACGGGCAGCCCGATCACGAGGAACCATGGCGGCGTCGAGTAGCCGAGCACGTCGGGGAAGTCGTGCCAGAGGACGTGTTCGAGCTCGTGGACCAGAGCCAGGAAGCCGGCCGCGAGCAGGGCGGCCGGTACCCCCACCAACGCCCCGAGCAGCACGAGGCGCAGGTATGCCGCGCCGGCGAGCGGCTGCGCGTCTCGCGCCGCGTTCACGGGGCGACCCTAACGGCGCCCGGCGAGGGCGCATCACCCGCCCCGGGTGATTCCCGCTCACCCATGGGGCTCGAAGAATCCACGCATGCGCAGCCGGCGAATAGCAGTCGGGGCATTGCTCGTCATCGGCACCCTGCTCTGGACCGCCTTCGGTCTCGGCCTGTGGGCCAAGCGCCAGGCGCTCGAGACCGACAACTGGGTCGAGACGAGCGGCCAGCTGCTCGAGGACGATCAGGTCCGCACGGCGCTCGCGGTCTTCATAGTCGACCAGCTCTACGACAGCGAGGCGGTCAAGGACCGTCTCGAGGAGGTGCTGCCGCCCCGTCTCGACGGACTCGCCGCACCGGCCGCCGCCGGCTTGAAGGAGCTCGCGCGCCGCAACGCCCCCCGCGTGCTCGGCAGTGCGGCGGCGCTCAAGGCGTGGGAGGCCGCCAACAGGGCCGCGCACACCGCGCTGATCACCATCGTCGACGAGGGTCTCGAAGACCGCGGCGTATCCCTCGACCTCAAGTCGCTCGTCGAGCAGGTGGCCGCCGGCACCGGGTTGCCGGCCAGCGCTGTGGACCGGCTGCCTCCCGAAATCGCCAGCCTCCAGGTCGCGTCTCCCGACGATCTGGACACCGTGCGCCAGCTGCTCGACCTGTTCAAGACCCTCGTGTGGGTGCTGCTGGGGCTCGCGGTGGCGGCGTTCGCCGGGGCAATCGCGCTGGCGCGCGACAGGCGCAGGACCGTGCTGAACGTCGGCGCGTGCCTGATGTTTGCGGCGATCGCCCTGGTCGCCATTCGGCGCGTCGCCGGCAAGGCCGTCGTGGACGCGCTCGCGGACGCCCCGAACGCCCACGACGTGGCCGACGACGTCTGGGAGATCACGACCGCGCTGATGGTCGACGCCGCGCAGGGCTCGTTTTTGTTCGGCCTGTTCGTCGTCGTTGGGGCGTGGCTGGTGGGGCCGGGGCGGCGCGCCACGGCGGCGCGGCGCTTCGCCGCGTATGCCCTGCGCGAGCACGCCGGGTTGGCGCGGGCCGGGCTCGCCACGGCGATCCTGCTGCTGGTGATCTGGGGCCCGGTGCCGTGGACGCAGCGCTTCTGGCCGCTGGTCGTCTTCACCGTGGTCGCCTTCGTGTGGCTGGAGCGCATCCGGCGCCGGTCGCTCGCCGAGTTCCCGGACGAGCCGCCGCCACGCTTGCCCGGACTGCGGCGCAGACCGACCACTGTCACCGAATCCGGAGGTACGACGCAATGACCGAGATCGGACCCGTCCAGCCCTTGAGCATCGGCTTGGAGCCGGGCGCGAACTTCGAGGGCCGCATCGCCGACGAGCTCGTGGTGCTCGAGCCGGAGATCGTGGCCGCGGTGGAGCCCGAGCTCGCGGCGATGTCCGCCGCTATCGAGGAGACCGTGCCCCGCGCCGGGTGATTCCCGCACACCAGGAACGAAAGGAGCAAGCCCATGTCAACCGATCCCTACCAACCCAGACCGGGCCCCGACGACGTATCCGGCTGGGCCGTTGGCGGCGTCGTCTTCGCCGCCACCGTGATGATGATCATCGGCTTCTTCCAGATCATTGCGGGGCTGGTGGCGATCATCGACGACGAGTTCTTCGTCGTGACGCGCAACTACACGTTCGACCTGGACACGACCGCGTGGGGGTGGATCCACCTGATCCTCGGAATCCTCCTGGTGATGGTCGCGTTCGGGCTGTTCGCCCGGAGCACCTGGGCCGGGGTGACGGCGATCATGCTGCTCGCGCTCAGCGCGGTCGAGAACTTCTTCTTCATCCCGTACTACCCGTTCTGGGCCATCCTCGTGATCGCGCTGGACGTGTGGGTGATCTGGGCGCTGACGCGGCCGGGTGTCATCAGAACCTGACGATCAGCCGATTCCCGACATCCCCGCCGCTACGGCGAAGCCGAGCGTGGTCACCAGCCCGGTGGCGCGCCCGGCCTGCCGGTGCGCCTCCGGGATCATCGAGTCGACGAGCATCACGACGAGGGCGCCGGCGGCAAAGCCGTTGATCGCACCCTGGAGGGTGTCGGAGACCGTGTCGGCGATCGCGAAGCCGACTCCCGTGGCCACGGTGCAGATCGCGGCAACAGCCGCCCACAGGGTGGTCACCTGGCGACGGGTGCGGCCCGCGCCACGCATGGCTGCCGCGGAGCCGATCGCCTCCGGCAGATTGGACACGAAGATGGCCCCGAGCAGCCCGACGCTGACCCCGTCGCCGAGCGCGATGCCGAGGCCGAGCACGAGCTGCTCGGGGATCCCGTCCAGGAAGGCGCCCAGTGCCAGCGCCGAGCCGTCCTCCGCGTTTCCCGCTCGGCGCTCGATAGCCGTGTCGCAGGCGTAGTAGGTCAGGGCGCCCACGGCGAGGCCCACCCCGACCGCCGGGCCTCCGCCGATCTCGACGCCCTCCTGGGCGAGCTCGAAGGAAACGGCGCTGATCAGTGCACCCGCGCCAAAGCCGAGCACGAGGCCGATCGCTCGCGGCGGCCACGGGCGGACCAGGCCGACCAGAGCCCCAATCAGAAGGGACGACGCGGCGACCGCACCCCATGCGAACGCCTCAACCATGGCCGAAACCTACTTGCGCCAGAAGGCGATGCGTCACCCGGCGCGGGTGAGGGCGCGTCACCCGGACGGGCGGGAGGATCGCCGCGATGAGATGGACCGCGCCCGCCACCGCCGCCGTGTCGGTCGCGCTACGCGCGGAGCGGGGAGTGAGGCGAACGGTGGGACGGCGCGCCGAGGACGCCGCGCTGGCGACGCTCGATGCCGTACTGGCCTCCCGCGTGGGTGCCGAGGCGGTCGACCGCGTGCTCGCGAGCGAGCTGGCCTCGCGGACGCTCGGCAAGGTGCTGGAGGGGCCGCTGGTCGAGGCGGTTGCAAGGGATGTGGTGCGGTACGGGGTGCTGGAGCGGCTCGCCGACAGCGTGCTCGACAGCCCGGCCGCGGAGCGGGTCCTGGTGCGGGTGCTCGACAGCAAGCTGCTCGACGAGGCCGTGCGCCGGCTGCTCGAGGGCGATGAGCTCTGGCTGGTCGTTGACGAGGTCGCGCAGAGCCCGGCGGTGACCGAGGCGATCACGAGGCAGAGCGTGGGGTTCGCCGACCAGGTCGCCGGAGGCGTGCGCGGCCGCTCGCGGAACGCGGACGCCTGGCTGGAGCGCGCCGCGCGCCACGCGCTCAGGCGTCCTCCGGCGGGCCCGCCGCCGGAGACCCGGTGAGCTACCAGGGACTCGTTACTCGGACGATCGCGTTCGCCGTGGATGCGGCCCTGATCAACGTGATCGCCCTCGTGGTCGGGGTCGGTGTGGGGCTGGCGCTGTCGGTCCTGTCGATCCCACACGACCTCGAGGTCGTGCTGCTCGCGATCGGCGGCGCGGCCTTCGTCGTGTGGACAGTCTCCTATTTCGCCGTCTTCTGGTCGACAACCGGGCAGACGCCGGGCAACCGGCTGATGCGCATCCGCGTATGCGGGGAAAACGACGGCGCTGCGCCGAGCCTGCGCCGTTCGCTGCTGCGTTTCGGCGCTTTGCTGCTGGCGGCCCTGCCGCTGTTCGCGGGGTTCCTCACGGTGCTCGTGGACGACCGCCGCCGGGGCCTGCACGACATGCTCGCCGGGACGGTCGTGGTCGGCGTCTAGGCGACTGCCTTCGCCTTGATGGCCTCGAACTCCGCTTGGTTGATGGCGCCGCTGTCGAGTAGCTGCTTCGCCTTGTGGATCTCGGCGGCCGGCCCGCTGGAGTCGGCCACCGACTTGAGCTCGCGCTTTGCCATCTCGTCGCCGTTGGCGATCAGATAGACGAGCACCCCGAGGAAGGGCAGCACGATCACGAACAGGAGCCAGGCCGCCTTTCCCCAACCCGAGGTGTCTTGCCTGCGGATGATGTCTCCAATGACCCTGAACAGGATCATCAGCCAGGCCACCCAGGCAACGAAGACGATGATCGTCCAGAAGACGTCGAGGAACGGATAGTCGGCGGCGATCAGCATGGGTTCGTCCCTTCTCCGGGTGCGGTGATCAGCTCGCGAGGATGCGGGCCTTCTCTGCCGCGAACTCCTCCTCGCTCAGGACTCCCTGCTCCTTGAGGGCAGCGAGATCTTTCAGCTGTTCGACGCGATCCCCGCCCGCGGCAGCCGGCGCGGGAGCCGCTGCGGCATCCTCGGCGCCCCAGCGCTCGGCCTGACGGCGGCTCACGCGATTCGAGACGGCGGTGGCGGTGCCCGAGACGACGGCGGTGCGGGCCATCCCGCGAAGCAATCCTGGCATTGGGCAGTCCTTTCGGTCAGGCCGCCGCTTCGGCGGCATCAAGGGCGTCAACCAGGTCCTGGACCGGGATTCGCTGGTTCTCGATGAGCACGCCGCCGTTGCGGCGGACGGCGGCCGCAAAGGGCGCCGCCCAGCGGTTCTCGTAGATGAGCATCACCGCGGCGCCGCCTGGCTCGATCGCGTCGCCGACGGTCGTGACGTCGTCTTCGCCCAGCAGGCCCGAGCTTGCACCCTCGAAGGTCTTGAAGTCCCCTACGGACTTGTCGTCGAGGTCGGTGGCGTTGAAGCCCGAAACGCTCCCGTCCAGGTCCCGCGTTACGAACATGACGTCGAGCACGCGGATGATCCCGCGTTCGACGAGATCGAGCAGCAACGGGACGGCGTCCCCGGTCATCGGTGCATCGGCCCGAAAGCCGATCACGACGATGTCGATCGGCCCAAGTTCCTCGTCGTGAGCTTCCATCCGTCCTCCGTTCGTTGGCGCTGCCGATTCCAACACGCCGCTGGGTGAGCAAGCATCACCCGTTTGGGATGAACTACTGCTTGGCCATCGCGACGCGCAGGCGCTCCTCCGGGCTGATCAGGTGGTCCACGTCCTCGGCCGCTTCGTCGATGTCGATTTGGACCCAGCGCACGCGGCCTGTGAAGCCGTTGTGGGGCCCGTGGTCGTCGCTGACGGGAGTGGCGCTGTCGCGACCAAGGTCCAGCGTCTCGTCCGCGGAGAAGAGCATCGGCACGGTGTGCTCGACGCGACCCTCGCCGACCTTGTCGCCGTCTACGTAGAGCGTGACGTCGCCGCCCTTGCCCAATCCGCCGCCGTCGTAGGCGAACTCCATGCGGATCTGGTGCTCGCCCGCGGGGACGGGTTGCTCTCCGTAGATCTTGAACCGCTGGAGGCCGAAGAAGTTGTAGCAGTAGGCCGGTCTGCCCTCGTGGAGGTACAGGCTCCAGCCCGCGTAGTCGCCGCCCTGGGCGATGATCACCCCCTGGCCGCCGCCCTCGGGCACCTCGATCTGGGCGGTGACGGCGTGTGACTTGTTCTTGGTGACGAGGACCGAGTTCTCCGATAGCCGGCCCATGCCCTCGTAGAGGAGCTGCGACTTTCCTCGGATGAGCTGGGGGCGGCCGGCGAGGTCGGCGTTGAAGCGCTCGGCGCGGCGGTCGTCGAGCGGCAGCACGCTGTAGCGGGCCGCTTCGATCAGGAACAGGCGCTGGAGCTCGGCGAGCTTCTCGGGCTGCTCCGCCGCCAGGTCGCGGGCCTGGGTCCAGTCGTCGGGCGCGTAGAGCTCCCAGACATCGGAGTCGATTGGTGGGCTCTCGGCGAGGAGCCACGGGATGCTGTGGCGGGTGACCGCGGTCCAACCCTTCTGATAGATGCCGCGATTCACGAACATCTCGAAATACTGGGTCTCGCGGTGCTCGGGTGCTGCCGGGTCGTCGAAGGTCGGGACCATGCTTCTTCCGTGCAGCGGCAGCTGCTGCACGCCGTGGACGAACGTCGGCGCGGGCAGGCCGGCTGCGTCGAGCACCGTGGCCGCCACGTCGATCACGTGGCTGAACTGCGCGCGCACCTCGCCGCGAGCGGTGAAGCCGTTCGGCCAGTGGACGATCGTGCCGTTGCGCGTGCCGCCCCAGTGCGAGGCCACCTGTTTGGTCCACTGGTAGGGCGTGTCCATCGCGTGCGCCCAGCCGACCGCGTAGTGGTTGTTGGCGGCGATCGTGCCGAACTGGTCGATTCGCGACGCCAGGAACTCAGTCGTCTCGATCTCGCCCGCCCCGTTGAGCGGGATCGTCTCGTTGAACGTGCCCTGGGGGGTTCCCTCCGCGGATGCGCCGTTGTCGCCGATGATGAAGTAGATCACCGTCTCGTCGAGGATCTCGAGGTCCGCGAGCGCCTCGACGAGCCGGCCGACGTGATGGTCCGTGTGCTCGAGGAAGCCGGCGTAGACCTCCATCTGACGCGCGAGCACCGGCTTGAGGTCATCCGGGATGTCCTCCCAGGCGGGGATCTCCTCCGGCCTGTCGGTCAGCTCCGCCTCGGGCGGGATCACGCCGAGCTCCTGCTGCCGTGCGAATGTCGCCTCGCGCAGCGCATCCCAGCCTGCGTCGAAGCGGCCCTTGTACTTGTCCGACCACTCGAGCGGCACGTGGTGCGGCGCGTGCGTGGCGCCCGGGGCGAAGTAGGTGAAGAACGGCTTGTCCGGCATCAGCGCCTTCTGCTGGCGGATCCAGTCGATGGCGCGGTCGGTCATGTCCTCGGTGAGGTGGTAGCCCTCCTCAGGGGTGCGGTCGGGCTCGATCGGGACGGTGCCGTCGTAGAGGGCTGGCGCGTACTGGTTGGTCTCACCGCCGATGAAGCCGTAGAAGTGCTCGAAGCCCCCGCCGCCGGACGGCCAGGCGTCGAACGGCCCCAGCGGGCTCGTCTCCCAGACCGGCACCTCGTGGCACTTGCCGAACTGCGCGGTCGAGTAGCCGTTGAGCTTGAGTGTCTCCGCGAGTGGCGCCGCGGAGTTCGGGCGGATCGAGTTGTACCCCGGAGCGGACGTGGCGATCTCCGTGATCCCGCCCATCCCGACCGAGTGGTGATTGCGACCGGTCAGCAGCGCCTGGCGCGTCGGTGAGCACAGCGCCGTTGTGTGAAAGCGGTTGTACTTCAAGCCGTTCGCGGCCAGCCGCTCCGCCGTGGGCGTCGCGCAGGGGCCGCCGAAGGCACTCGACGCGCCGAAGCCCACGTCGTCGAGCAGAACGATGAGCACGTTCGGCGCACCGGTCGGCGGCCGCAGCGGCTCGATCGGCGGGAAGGACGTATCGGGATCCTTCGCGTCGTAGGTGATCAGTCCCTCGTAGGGCCGGTGTGGGATCGGTAGGACGTCGCGCTCCATGCGGTCAGAGTCGCCGCGCCGAGGGTGACTTCGCATCACCTGCTCGGGGTGAATCAGTCGTGCAGCGCGGCGAAGTACTCGAGCGCAGCGCGTGTCTTCGTCTCCTGCTCGCCCGACACGTTCAAGCCGAGGCCGACGAGGTAGTCGCGGGACTGCGTCGTGGCTTCGAACCACTCGCCGGGCGGGCACTTGGTGGACAGCTCCAAGATCCGTGAGCCGTCCGGGTACAGCCACAGCTCCACCGCCAGCTTGCGATCCAGGCCCGGGGGGAGCAACTTCAGCTTGAAGGCGGTCACCGGACCGAGCACGGCGAGATCGTCGAGCTCGATCCCCGTGGGAGCGTGTGCTGCGAAGAACGAGCGTTGCGGCTTCGAGAACAGCTTGCGCAGCGGCTGCCCTCCCGACACCGTCTCCTTGACGGCGTTGGCCTTCCCCTTGAACGATCCTGAGCAGACGTACGTCCCCGGCATCGCGTCCACCTCGACCACGAAGTCCTTGCGCGCGCGCAACTCTGCCGGGAGCTCGCTGGGGACGACCGGGCGGAGCTTCACGACCGTGTCGTCCGGCGCGCCCTGGGTCCGCCGCGCACGCACCACCACGCCGCTGCGGTCGAGAGCCAGGTCGGGCGTGTCGAAGAAGTACACCTGGCGCACGCGCGCGTCCAGGGGGTCGACGCCCAGGGCGGCCGCCGCGGATTGCCGGTCCTCGTCCGGCATGGTGAGCTTGAGCTCGACGCTGTCGGCGTCGCCGACCAGCCTGAGCATCTCCTCCAGCTCCGGCGACAGCAGCGGCGCGGTCGGCATGCAGCACAGTCTCGCCGCGACCGCATGCGTGCGCGTCACCCGTGCGGGGTGATTCTCGGCGGGGTACGATCGACACTGGCTCTCCGCGAAAGGACTCGCTGACGACTGGATCTGCCCCCAAGATGCCGGTCCTTGCCACGAAGCTCGTGGCGCCCCGCCCGCCGCCGGCAATGGTTCCCCGACCGCGGTTGCGCGACCTCCTCAGCCGCTCGGCGCTGCGACCGCTCACTCTCGTCAGCGCCCCCGCGGGCTGGGGAAAGACGTCCCTGCTGGGCGAATGGATCGACTCCGATGCGCCGCCCGGGCCGGTTGCCTGGGTGGGCCTGGAGCCGGCGGATGGCGAGC
The DNA here is from genome assembly GCA_034664085.1 of Thermoleophilaceae bacterium. GTDB lineage: Bacteria > Actinomycetota > Thermoleophilia > Solirubrobacterales > Thermoleophilaceae > JACVRW01. The sequence continues at coordinate 9,465 of JAXDII010000012.1, read as the reverse complement.
GTCACCGGTTCTGGAGCGCCGCGAGCCAAGCGCTCCGCGGCGCACGAGACGGCCTCGCGGGCCTCCCTCATCCGCGCCGCGCCGCGCTCGATGCCTTCGTCACCGAGCTGCTGAACGCGCTCGACGAGGAGCCAGCTCCGGTGGTGCTCGTGCTGGACGACCTGCACGACGCGACCACGCCCGAGGTCGTCGCCGATCTCGAGGTACTGGCCGAGCACGCACCACCGTCGCTGCGCCTGGTCCTGTCGACGCGCGTCGATCCCCCGTTGCGCCTGGAGCGGCTGCGCCTGGCCGGCCGCCTCGGGGAGGTGCGCGCCGCCGAGCTCGCGCTTACGACCGAAGAGGCTCGCTCGTTGTGCGCAACCGCCGAGGTCGAGCTCGCCGACCGCCACCTCGATCTGCTGCTGGAGCGCACCGGTGGCTGGCCGACGGGCGTGAGGCTCGCGGCGGTGTCGCTGGAGGGCAGGTCCGATGCGGGCGCCTTCGTGGAGAGCTTCGCCGGTAACGACCGCGGCGTGAGCGACTACCTCGTGAGCGAGGTGCTCTCGCGCCAGCCGCCGCAGCGGCTCGACTTCCTGCTGCGCACCGGCCAGGTCGAGCGGGTGAGCGGAGAGCTGGCCGACGCCCTGACCGGAGGCAGTTCAGGCCGGGCCACGCTCGCGGAGCTCGGCTCCCATCATGGGCTCGTCACCGCGCTCGACACGCGCGGCGACTGGTACCGCTACCCACCCCTGCTCCGGGAGGTACTACGCCTCGAGTGCGAGCGGCGGATCCCGGATCAGCTCCCGGGGCTCCACCGGAGGGCCGCCCGCTGGTTCGCGGACCACGGAGACGCGCTCGCCGCGCTCCGCCATGCCGTCGCGGGTGAGGCTTGGGACCTCGCGGCCGACGTGGTGGGGCAGCACTGGCTCCCGCTCGTCGCGCGCGGTCAGGGCTCGTCCCTGCGCGCCTGCGTGAGACGCATCCCCCAGCAGGTTGTCGGCGCCGACGCCGAGCTCGCGCTCGCAGCCGCGGGGTTGCTGTTCGAGGCCGGAGACGAGGCGGCCGCAGATCGCCTCCTGGCCGGCGCATACGAGCTGGCTTCGTCGCTGCCCGAGTCGCGACGCCTGCGGTTCGGGGCCACCGCGACGGCCACGTCTCTCTATCGCGCGCGCCTGCGGGGCGACGTGGACGCCGCGCTGAAGGCAGCCCGCGTCACGCTCGAGGGGCACTGGGGAGAGGTCGTGGGGCCCGAGGTGCGAGCTCTGACCCTGACGAGCCTCGGCATGGCCGAGTTCGTGGCAGACGACATGGAGGCGGCGGGGGAGCACATGCGGCAGGCGGCTGGCCTCGCCGAGCTGTGCGGGAGCGACTATCTGCTGCTCCTTGCGGACGCCTACGGGTCCGCCGTGGACCTGCGCGCCGGTCGCGTCGAGAGCGCGGAGGCCCGTGCCACCACCGCTTCCGAGCTGGCGGAGCGCCGCGGCTGGACCGAGACCTCCCCGGCCGCCCAGGCCTACCTGTCGCTCGCGGCGATTCGGGTATGGGAAGGGGACCTGGCTGCGGCCAGCTCCCTGATCGACCGTGCGTCAGCCGCTGCGGCCAGCTCCCCGGACCACTTGCTGCGGGCGTGGATCGCGCTGATGAGAGGCCTGGTGCTGCTGCTCGCCGGACGGTCGCTGGAGGCCGTGGACGCGCTGCGGGCAATCCGCTCGCTCCTTCGAGCTCTCCCGGCTCACATCGCGGTGCCGGCGGTTCTGTGGGAGGCCGACGCGTGGCTCGCGCTCGGCGAGCCGAAGCGCAGCCGGGCGGCGCTGGCCGTTCCCGAGGCCGCCGGCGTGCCGGACGTCTCGCTCTCCCGAGCGCGACTCGAGCTCGCCGAGGGCGACCCCGATGGCGCCCTGCGCGAGCTGGACGCCTTCCGCCGCGCGGAGCGCGAGCCGTTCATGCCCTTCGCCGGCTGCCAGGCGCTTGCAATCGAGGCGCTCGCCCGCGACTCGCTCAGAGACGAGCCGGGCGCCCTGAACGCGCTCGAGCGCTGCCTCGACCTGGCAGAGGCACGCGGTCAGGGCGCCGTGCTCGTGGGCCTCGGCGCCCAGGTGCGCTCGCTGTTGCGGCGCGCGATCGCGCGCGGCACGGCGCACCGCTCGCTCGCCGGGGAGCTGATGGCTGTCCTCGACGGCGAGTCGGCCCCGGGAACGGGAGCGGTCACCCCGCTGCTCGATCCGCTCAGCGAGCGCGAGCTCACCGTCCTGCGCTTCCTGCCGACGATGCTCTCGAACGCCGAGATCGCGGCGGAGATGTTCGTCTCGCCGAACACGGTGAAGACTCATCTCAAGCACGTCTACCGCAAGCTCGACGTGGCGGATCGCAGGCAGGCGGTCCGGCGCGGGAGGGAGCTCCGCCTGCTCAGCTCGAGCTTGCGCGCCCGTTGAAGCTGCCGCGACTCGATGCGGCGGTGGCCGAGTTCGGGCTCGCCTGTCTGCGCCGCTTCGTGGCCATCGAGGGCACGCTTCAGGCCACCGTCCTCAGCGCCCAGGCGTTCACGTCGCTGATCCCGTTCATGGTGATCGCCTCGGCGTTCGCTCCGGGCGACTCGGACATGGCCGATGCCATCGTGGAGCGCTTCGGGTTGGAGGGCAAGTCCGCCGCGAGCGTGCACCAGCTGTTCGCGAGCGCGGGGGACACGCAGAGCGCCGTCACCTGGATCAGCGTCGTCATCCTGCTGCTGTCCGCGCTGTCGTTCACCCGTGCGCTACAGCGGCTGTTCCAGCGGGCGTACGGGCGCCGAGCCGAGGGGGTCCGCGATGCACGGCGGGGGCTCGCCTGGATCCTCGCCTTCGCCGCGTGGGTCACGGTCGTCTCGCCCCTGCACGAGACGCTCGAGGACGCGGGCGGGGTCGTATTCACCGTGGCGGTCGCGACGGTTACCGGCTTCTTGCTGTGGCTCGCTACGCCCGTCCTGCTGCTCGGCGAGCGTGAGTGGCGCCGCATGGTGCCGGGAGCGGCCGTGTCGGGCCTGCTCGGCGCGCTGCTCGGCGTGGCTTCGGGCATATACGTTCCGATCGTCATGGAGTGGTCGGCCGACAGATACGGCCTGATCGGGATCGCCTTCGCGCTCCAGTCGTGGCTGTTGGTGGCGGCGTTCCTGATCGTCATCGGGGCGGTCGTGGGCGCCACCGTCGTGGAGCAGGTCGGCGAGGTCAGCCTCAGGAGGCTCCGTGAACGGATCCGCTGACGGCGACGTCACCCGGCGCACGCGGCTGGCCGCCGAGCGAACCTGGCTGGCCTGGTGGCGCTCGGGTATCGCCGCGGCCACCGCCGCGGTCGGGGTTGGCGGCGTGGTGCCCGAGCTCGTCGACGGGGGGCGCACGCCCTACGTCGTGCTCGGAGCCGGTTACGCGGTACTGGCGGCTGGCATCTTCCTCGCCGCCGGGCTGCGCCGCGTGCAGGTCAACCGGGCGCTGGACCGCGGCGAGTACGCGGAGGTGGGGAACGAGGCCGTCCTCGTGATGACCTTCGTGGCGCTTGTGCTCGCGCTCGGGACGCTCGCCGTCATCGTCGCGTAGCCCTGAGGCGCTGCCAGCCGTAGCGGGCCAACAGCACGGCGAGATCGGCGAGCACGCTCCAGAGGTGGCCCAGCGGACCGGTGACGATCCAGGCGGCGGCGCGGTCGCGAGCTCTCACGAATGCGCACGGTATCGTCAGCCGTCGAATGGCTGCCGGCTTGAAGACGAAGACGACCGACCTCGGCGACTCCCGCGTGCGCGTGGAGGTCGAGGTGCCCAGCGAGGCGCTCGAGAGCGAGCTCCGCAGCGCCGCCGCCGAGCTGGGGCGCGAGATGCGCGTGCCCGGCTTCCGCAGCGGCAAGGTGCCCGCGGAGGTGGTGCTCAAGCAGGTCGGCCGCGAGGCCGTGATGGACGAGGCCGTCCGCCGCGGGCTGCCGACCTGGTACGAGGAGGCCGTCGCCGACGCCGGGATCACGGCGGTGGGCGATCCTCAGCTCGACCTCTCCGACCTTCCCGAGCGCGGCTCGCCCCTGTCCTTCACGATCGAGGTCGGCGTCGTGCCGCCCGCCAAGCTCGGCGACTACAAGGGCCTCGAGGTCGGCCGCCGCGAGGCGACCGTGGACCCCAACGAGGTGCAGACCGAGCTGGAGCGGATGCGCGAGTCGCTCGCCTCGCTGGAGACGGTCGAGCGCGAGGCGGGCCAGGGCGACTTCGTGGTGATCGACTTCGTCGGGTCGGTCGGCGGCGTGCCGTTCGAGGGCGGGGAGGCCCGCGGCCACCTGGTCGAGATCGGCTCCGGCCGCCTGATTCCGGGCTTCGAGGAGCAGCTGACCGGCGTCTCGGCGGGCGACGAGCGCGAGGTCAAGGTCACCTTCCCGGACGACTACCCCGCCGAGGAGCTGGCCGGCATGGACGCGTCCTTCGCCGTCGAGGCCAAGGAGGTCAAGGAGAAGCGGCTGCCCGAGCTGGACGACGAGTTCGCCGTCGAGGCCGGCGGCTTCGACTCGCTCGACGAGCTGCGCGCGGAGCTCGAGCAGCGCATCGGCGAGGCTCAGGAGCGCCAGATCGAAGGGGAGTTCCGCGAGGCCGCCGTCGACGCCGCAGTCGCCGCCGCGGACGTGCAGGTCCCGCACGAGCTGGTGCACGCCAAGGCGCACGAGATGTGGCACCGCACCTCACGCCGGCTGGCGGCGCAGGGCGTCGACCCGCACCAGTACCTCCAGCTGACCGGCAAGACCGAGGAGGAGCTCGTCACCGAGACCGAGCCCGACGCCGAGCTCGCGCTGAAGCGCGAGGCCGTGCTGACCGCGATCGTGCAGGCAGAGGGGATCGAGGCGACCGACGAGGAGGTCGACGAGGCGCTGCGCCAGGCCGCCGGCCCGGACGCCACCGACAAGCAGCTCAAGCGCGCGCTGAAGCGCGCTCGCGCGCAGGGCGCCGAGGATGCGCTGCGCGAGGACATCGCGATGCGCAAGGCGGTCGACCTGCTGGTGGAGAGCGCGACGCCGATCGCCGCCGAGACCGCCGCCGCCCGCGAGAAGCTCTGGACGCCCGACAAGGACAAGGACGAACAGGGCGCCGGCGAGATCTGGACGCCCGGCTCCTAGCCGGGGCCGCCGCCCGCCCGTCGCTAGACTGGCCCGCTCTATGAGCCCACTTGTTCCGATGGTCGTCGAGCAGACCTCCCGTGGGGAGCGTGCCTTCGACATCTACTCGCGCCTGCTCAACGAGCGAATCGTCTTTCTCGGCACGCCCGTGACCGACGAGATCGCCAACCTGATCGTCGCGCAGCTCCTCCACCTCGAGTCGGAGGACCCCGACAAGGACATCTCCCTCTACATCAACTCGCCGGGCGGCTCGGTCTATTCCGGCCTGGCGATCTACGACACGATGCAGTTCATCAAGCCGGACGTGCAGACGATCTGCGTCGGCATCGCGATGTCGATGGGGGCTCTGCTGCTGTCCGGGGGAGCGCAGGGCAAGCGCATGGCGCTGCCCAACGCGAAGATCCTGATCCACCAGGTGAGCTCCGCGTTCCAGGGGCAGGCCACGGACATCGAGATCCACGCCAAGGAGATCATCGACGTGCGCAGGCGCCTCGACGAGATCCTCGCGAAGCACACGGGGCAGGACCTCGAGAAGGTGGCCCGCGACACCGAGCGGGACTACTTCATGAGCGCGGATGAGGCCCAGGAGTACCACCTCATCGACCGCGTCATCTCGAAGCACTAGCACACGCCGGGAAGGGACCCGGTCCTCGGGGGCGTATTTCTGCGGTACCCTCGTCCGACCGAGCGAGCTCTGACCCCGTGGCCCGACCAACAGACTCAAACGAGCAGCTCCTGTGCAGCTTCTGCGGCAAGTCGCAGCGCCAGGTGAAGAAGCTGATCGCAGGCCCCGGCGTGTACATCTGCGACGAGTGCATCGACCTCTGCAACGAGATCATCGATGAGGAGCTGACCGGCGCTCCCACGTTCGACCTCGAGAACCTGCCGAAGCCGATGGAGATCAACTCCGTCCTGCAGGAGTACGTGGTCGGCCAGGAGCCCGCCAAGCGCACGCTCTCGGTAGCGGTCTACAACCACTACAAGCGCGTGCAGATGATGCAGTCGGAGGGCGAGAACGACCTCGAGCTGCAGAAGTCCAACATCCTGCTGCTCGGACCGACCGGCTGCGGCAAGACGCTCCTCGCGCAGACGCTGGCGAAGATCCTCAACGTGCCGTTCGCGATCGCTGACGCCACGGCGCTGACCGAGGCCGGGTACGTCGGCGAGGATGTCGAGAACATCCTCCTGAAGCTGATCCAGGCCGCCGACTTCGACGTGAAGAAGGCCGAGACCGGGATCATCTACATCGATGAGGTCGACAAGATCGCGCGCAAGGCGGACAACCCGTCGATCACGCGCGACGTGTCCGGCGAAGGCGTCCAGCAGGCGCTCCTGAAGATCCTCGAGGGCACCGTCGCCTCGGTGCCGCCGCAGGGCGGGCGCAAGCACCCGCACCAGGAGTTCCTGACGATCGACACCACGAACATCCTGTTCATCTGCGGCGGGGCGTTCGCGGGCCTCGACAAGGTCGTCGAGCGGCGTATCGGGCACAAGGGCGTCGGCTTCGGCGCGTCGGTGTCCTCGAAGCACAACAAGGACACCGGCGACCTGTTCGAGCGGGTGCTCCCCGAGGACCTGGTCGAGTACGGGCTGATTCCCGAGTTCATCGGCCGGCTGCCGGTGCTCTCGGTGATCCACCAGCTCACGCGCGACGACCTCGTCACGATCCTGACCGAGCCGCGCAACGCGCTCGTCAAGCAGTTCCAGCGCTTCTTCCAGTTCGACGGCATCGAGCTCGTCTTCGCCGACGACTCGCTCCAGGCGATCGCCGACCGCGCGCTTGACCGCGAGACCGGCGCGCGCGGCCTGCGCTCGATCCTCGAGGAGACGCTGCTCGACGTTCAGTTCGAGCTTCCCTCGCGCCGCGACGTGAAGAAGTGCGTGGTCACCAAGGAGACGATCGAGAAGGGCCTCAAGCCCACCCTGGTGACCGAGGCGGCGCCCGAGGAAGACACGGGCGAGCACGCCGCAGAGTCGGCCTAGCCGGTCGGCCGCATGATCGAGGTCACCGCCTCCGCCGTCGTGCCGGCGCCGCCGGAGCGTGTTTTCGAGCTGTTGTCCGACACGGAGCGTTACCCCGAATGGGTGACAGGCACGGACGCCGTCACGCGCACCGACGGACGCGCTCGCGAGGGGTCCACCTACGACGAGGTGAACGCGATCGCAGGACCCTGGAAGGCCAAGACCAGCTGGCGCGTGACGGAGTACGAGACACCCCGCCGCCAGGTGCACATCACGAGCGATCTGCCGCTCACCAGCGAGTTCGGAATCGTCATGGACGTGGCGCCGGAGGGGGACGCGAGCAGCGTGACGGTCACCCTCCGCGGAGAGCCGGCACTGGGTCCGATCGGAGCCGTCTTCGCGCGCCTGATGCGCGGGCAGGTCGAGCGCGACAACAGGCGCAGCGTCGAGGCGTTCGCCGAGCTCGCCGGCCGCGAGCTGCGCGGCGGCGCGACCGCGTAGCCGAGGCGTGCGGCTCCGCCTGCTCGAGCGAGTCGGCAGCGCCCTCCGGTTCTCGCCCGAGGGCCGCCAGGTGCGCGTGTGGGTGCGCGGCATGCCGGGCGGCGACGAGACCGAGGTGGTCCCCGGCACGATCACCGAGGTGCGCGACGAGGGCGCGGTGCTCCGCCTGGGTGAGCCCGACGGCGAGCAGCGTTGGATCCTCGCCGTGCCCCACGAGCCCGGCTTCGGCCTCCAGGCCCTCTGGTTCTCCTTCATCGCCGTCGACGTTTTCGAGCTCGACGGCCGGGAGCCGCTCGGTCGCTGGTTCATCCGGCTCGGCGGTCCTCCAGCCCGACCCTCGAGCTAGGGTCGAGCTGCTCCGTCCACTGGATCGGATCAGTGGAAAAAAAGTCGCAAATAGCGGGAAAACCTGCGGGCAAAGGCAGACGTTTTTGAGGATGTGGGTAACCCCCTTTGCACGGGTTCCAGGCGGAACCGGGGTACAAAGGGGTGCGCACAGTGAGGCAACAGGAGCCAGGGGAGACGTGATCGGTCGAGGACCACTCGGCGTTGCGCACGCCCTCCGGCGCGCGACGTTGGGAGTCCTCCTGCTTCTGCTGCTCACCCCGGCATCGAGCCTCGCCCAGCTTCCGGGCGACCTCCCCGATCCGGTCGCCGTGCTGCCCTCAGCACCCGCTCCGCCCGCTGACCCGCCGGCCGCTCCGCCCGCCGACCCCGCCCCGTCAGCACCGGCCGATACCGCCCCGTCGCCGGCGCCTGATGCCGCCCCGCAGCCCGCCGATGTCGCCCCCGAGCCGCCGGCCGCTCCCGCTCCGGAGCAGCCCGCCGCTCCCGCCCCGTCGGATGCCGGACCCGCCGTTCCCGCCCCCGAGCTGCCGGCCGCTCCCGCTCCGGAGCTGCCCGCGGTTCCCGCCCCGCTGGATGCCGGACCCGCAGTGCCCGCCCCGCCGGTCGACACCGACGCCGTGTCGCTCGTCGAGACGGATGCTGTCGGGCCCGCTGTCCCCGCCCCGCTGTCCACCGCGCCCGCGGCTCCCGAGCCCTCTGCTCCCGAGCCGCTCGTGATTGTCCCGCCGGTCCCGCCGGCACCCACCGACGCAATCACCGACGTGGTGTCCGTTCCCTCGGCCGGCGAGCCCGCCGAGCCGTCCGACCCCGCCCCGCTGATCCCCGCCGTACCCGCCCCGCTGTCCGACCCCACACCGACGACCGGGGCCCCCGACGCGCTCCCGGTGTCCCTACCCGACGCTCCGTCGCTGGTTCCGAACGACGTCGTCCCTGACGAGGTCGTAGACGCGCTCGCCACTCCGGCCGAGTCCGTCACCCAGTCGACGGCCGGCGAGGGCTCCAGCCCGATCGGCGCCGTGCTCGATTCGCTGCCCCCGGCCCCCCCGGCTGCCGAGGACGTGACGAACGTGCTGGCGCCGATGACCGACACGCTCGCCGACGGGACGCCGCCGAGCGAGTCCCTGGTGGAGCCGCTCGCCTCGCTCGGAGAGGAGACGGCCGGGCCGCCCGCAAGCGGGGGCCTTCCGGTCGTCGGCGGGGTCGTCGACGGCCTCGTCGAGGCTGCCGAGCCGGATGCACCTTTGGTGACAGATGTAACCGATCTGGGGACAGGCCCAATCGAGCCCCAGATTGGCCCGCTCGGCCCCATCGTCGACTCGCTCACGTCGACGCCGACGACGCCGGCTACCGATCTGCTGCCGCTGGGTCCGATCGTGGACTCGCTCACGACCCCGCCGACCCCGCCGACCTCGCCGGTCGACCTGCTGCCGCTGGGTCCGATCGTCGACTCGCTGACGACGCCGCCGACGCCGGCGGTCGACCTCTTGCCGCTCGGTCCGATCGTCGACTCGCTGACGACGACGACGCCGACCTCGCCGGTCGATCTGCTGTCGCTGGGT
>JAXDII010000009.1:0-28561 GCA_034664085.1 Thermoleophilaceae bacterium | reverse complement strand
TCTCCTGCGTGGTCGACATGTCGACCCCGTAGTGGCAGGGATGCCGGATCGGCGGAGCGGAGACGCGCATGTGGATCTCCGCGGCGCCGGCGCCGCGCAGCATGCTCACGATCTGCCGCGTGGTGTTCCCGCGCACGATCGAGTCGTCCACCACCACGAGCCGCTTGTCCTCCACGACCTCGCGCAGCGGGTTGAACTTCATCCGCAGGCCGTGCTTGCGCAGCTCCTGGCCGGGCTGGATGAACGTGCGCGCGACGTAGCGGTTCTTGATCAGGCCGTCGTCGCGCGGGATGCCGGAGGCCTTGGAGTACCCGGAGGCGGCGGGGTTGCCCGAGTCGGGCACGGCGATCACCACGTCGGCCTCCACCGGCGCCTCGCGCCACAGGATCTCGCCCATCTTGCGGCGGGAGACCTGCGTGCGGTTGCCCTCGAGGATCGAGTCCGGCCGCGCGAAGTAGATGTGCTCGAACACGCAGAAGGCCTTGCGGTCGGACTCCACGAGCTGGCGCGTCTCGATGCCGCGCTCGCCGAGCGAGACCATCTCGCCGGGCTGGACGTCGCGCAGCAGCTTCGCGCCGATGATGTCGAAGGCGCAGCTCTCGGACGAGAAGCAGTAGCGGTCGCCGAGCTGGCCCAGCGCGAGGGGGCGCAGGCCGGCGGGATCGCGGAACGCCACCACGCGGTCCTTGGTCATCGCCACGGTGGAGAAGGCGCCCTCCAGGCGCGGCATGACCTCGGCGAGCGCGTCCTCGATGCGCTCCGCCGGGTGCGTGGAGAGCAGCGCGGCGATGATCTCGGAGTCGGAGGTGCCGCGGAACTGCACGCCCTGCTCGCTCAGCTCGGCGTGCAGCTCGACCGCGTTGATGAGGTTTCCGTTGTGCGCGAGGGCGACCTGGCGGCGGTCGGAGCGCCAGACGGGCTGGGCGTTCTCCCACGCCGACGAGCCAGTCGTGGAGTAGCGCACGTGGCCGATCGCCATCTCGCCCTGCAGCGCGCGCAGCTTCTCCTCGTCGAAGACCTGCGACACGAGGCCGAGGTCGCGCACGGTCATGATGTGGCCGTTCTCGGTCGTGGCGATGCCCGCCGACTCCTGGCCGCGGTGCTGAAGCGCGTACAGCGCGAAGTACGCGAGTCGGGCGACGTCCGATCCCGGCGCATAGACGCCGAAGACACCGCACTCGTCGCGAGGTCCGTCGCGATGGTCGAGTGGCACTCGAGTCATGAGGTGGTCGGCGAGCGCCCGTCGTACCGCCGGCGGCCGGGCTCCCGCTCCGTGGAGAGCGTACCAACGGGGGTGGCCGGTGCCCCGCGGGTCAGGCGCGCGGCGCAACCAAGAGCGTGACGAGTTTCCGGCACATAGGGGGGAAAACTCGACACGCACCGCCGGCGGGCGCCCGACCGGGCGTCCGAGCCCAGCGCGACCGGCCAGCAATCCGCGGGGGGCCGGGGGCGCGAGCCCCCGGATGCCATCCCCGGATGGAATCACGCAGCGAAGGCCGCGGGGATCGCGCCCTCGTAGGCGTCCCGCAGCCCGGCGACCGGCACGCTCAGCGCCCCGGCGATCTCCAGCGTGTCGCCGCCCACCTCGCCGATCGGCCGCGCGCCTGGGACGGCGGCCACCGCATCCGGCGGCCCTGCGATGACCACGCCTCCGGGACCTTCGCCGAAGAGCGCGGCGTCGGTGGCCTCGGCCACGTCGATGCGCGCCCCGAGCGCGCCCTCGATGCAGCACTCGGCGAGCGCGACCGCGAGGCCGCCCTCGGAGATGTCGTGCACGGTCGGCAGCGCCCCGCCCCGGACCGCCTCGCGGAGCGCGGCGAGCGCCTCGGCATGTGCCGTGAGGTCGACGGCGGGTAGCGAGTCGGCCAGGCGACCGCGCAGCTTGTCGAGCTCGGAGCCGTCGAGCGCCGGCGCGAACGGGCCGACCAGCGCGATCGTGTGCCCCTCCTCCGCGAAGCCGACCCGCGGCACGAGCGCCGGGTCGGGCAGCCGCCCGACCATGCCGACGATCGGCGTGGGATAGATCGGGCCGCCGCCGCCCTCGTTGTAGAGCGAGACGTTGCCGCCCACCACCGGCACGTCGAGCGCCAGGCAGGCGTCGCGCAGCCCGGCGACCGAGCGGGTCAGCTGCCAGGCGATGTGCGGCTTCTCGGGGTTGCCGAAGTTGAGGCAGTTGGTCAGGCCCAGCGGCTCCGCGCCCACGCAGGCGAGGTTGCGCGCACACTCGAGCACGGCCTCGACGGCGCCGGTGTACGGGTCGCAGGCCACGCGCCGCCCGTTGCCGTCGATGGAGACCGCGATCGCTCCGGTGCCGCCGTCGTTGGCCAGCGTCAGCACGGCGGCGTCCGCCGTCTGGGGCCGGCGCACCGTCCGCGATCCGACGATCGGGTCGTACTGCTCGAAGACGAACCGCTTCGAGGCGATGGTCGGCGCGGCCAGCAGCGCCAGCAGCGACTGCTCGGCCCCGGCGTCCTCGGCCAGGAGCGCCGGCGGGTCCGGGTAGATGCGCTCGGCGGGCTCCTGCGGCGCGAGGTCGTAGAGCGGGCAGTCGTCCACCAGGGCCTCGACCGGCATGTCGCCGACCAGCTCCTCGCCGTCGAAGACGCGCAGGCTGCGCGTGTCGGTGACCGACCCGATCGGCGTGGCGCGCACGTCCCAGCGCTCGCACACCTCCAGCAGCTCGGCCAGCCGCTCCGGCTCGACGACGCACAGCATGCGCTCTTGCGACTCCGAGATCATGATCTCGAACGGCTCCATGTCGGCCTCGCGCAGCGGCACCTTCGACACGTCGATGTCGAGCCCGACTTCGCCCTTCGAGGCCATCTCCGACGACGACGAGGAGAGTCCGGCGGCGCCGAGGTCCTGCAGCGACGCCAGCGTCTCGCGCTCGAGCAGCTCGAGGCAGCACTCGATCAGCTTCGACTCCTCGAACGGATCGCCGATCTGCACGGTCGGGCGCTTGGAGGCATCCTGGTCCGACAGCTCGGCGCTGGCCAGCACGGAGGCGCCGCCGATGCCGTCGCGCCCGGTACGGGCGCCGAGCAGGACCAGCACGTTGCCCACGCCAGCCGCCGCGCTCCGGATCAGCCGCTCGTGCGGCGCGAGCCCGACGCACATCGCGTTGACGAGGCAGTTGTGCTCGTAGGCCGGCTCGAATGCCACCTCGCCGCCGACCGTCGGCACCCCGATCGAGTTGCCGTAGTGGCCGATGCCCTTGACCGCCCAGTCGAACAGGTAGCGCGAGCGCGGCGAGTCGAGCTCTCCGAAGCGCAGCGAGTCGAGCACGGCGATCGGCCGCGCGCCGACCGCGAAGATGTCGCGCAGGATGCCGCCCACGCCGGTGGCGGCGCCCTGGAATGGCTCGACCGCGCTCGGGTGGTTGTGCGACTCGACCTTGAACGCCACCGCCAGCCCGTCGCCCACGTCGACGACCCCGGCGTTCTCCCCGGGGCCCATCAGCAGGTGCGTCCCCTCCGTGGGCAGCTCGCGCAGCAGCTTCTTCGAGTGCTTGTAGGCGCAGTGCTCGGACCACATCAGCGAGAACACCGCCAGCTCGAGCGGATTCGGCTCGCGGCCGAGCCGCTGGCAGATGGCGTCGTACTCCCCGTCGGTGAGGCCCAGCTCCCGCGCCCGGCTGCGCCTGTCGGCCACGGCGGCGCTCACGCAACCCGCGCGGTGGCAAGCGACTCGAACAGCCGGCCGCCGTCGGCGGACCCGGTCACCGGGTCCACCGCGTGCTCGGGGTGCGGCATCAGCCCGAGCACGTTGCCCGCGGCGTTGCACACGCCGGCGATGTCGTCCTGCGCGCCGTTGGGGTTGTTCCCGGGCGCGTAGCGCAGCACCACCTGCTCTTCCGGAACGTCGGGCGCGTAGTAGCGGCCGGTGGTGTGCTTGACCGGCACCGACAGCACCTCGTCGGGCTCGCACGCGCGCGTGAACGGCGTGTCGGCGTTCTCGACCATCACGTCCACCTGGCGGCAGACGAAGCGCAGCGACCGGTTCGGCAGCAGCGCCCCGGGCAGCAGCCCGGCTTCGCAGAGCACCTGGAAGCCGTTGCAGATGCCGAGCACCGGGCCGCCCTCGCGGGCGAAGTCGATGACGGTCTCCATCAGCGGCGAGAAGCGCGCGATCGCGCCGGCGCGCAGGTAGTCGCCGTAGGAGAAGCCGCCGGGCACGACCACGGCGTCGACACCGTCGAGGTCGCGGTCCTTGTGCCAGAGCAGCTCGGCGTCGCCGAAGCGGCGGCAGGCGAGCAGCGCGTCGACCTCGTCGCAGGAGCCTGGGAAGCGGACGACGCCGAACTTCATCGCTCGACCTCGACGACCTCGTAGTCCTCGATCAGCGGGTTGGCGAGCAGCCGCTCGCACATCTCCGGGATCTGGCCGATGTCCTCCACGTCGAGCTCGATCAGCCGCCCCACGTGCACGTTGCGCACGCCCTCGAAGCCGAGTGCCGGGAGCGCCTGCTCCACGGTCTGCCCAACGGGGTCCAGGATGCCTTCCTTGGGCCTGATCAGCACGCGTGCTCTCACCCAGAGCGCTCCAGCCAGCGCTCGAACGGCTCGTCGGCGATGCGCTCGTAGGCCTCCACGTAGCGGGCGCGCGTGCCCTGCACGACCTCGTCGGGGATGGCCGGTGCCGGCGGCGACTTGTCCCAGCCGGAGGCGCTGGCCCAGTCGCGCACGTACTGCTTGTCGAAGCTGGGCTGGCCGCGACCCGGCGCGTAGTCGTCGGCGGGCCAGAAGCGCGACGAGTCGGGCGTGAGCACCTCGTCGCCGAGCACGATCGTGCCGTCCGGGCGGCGGCCGAACTCGAACTTCGTGTCCGCGAGGATGATCCCGCGCTCGCGTGCGTGCTCGGCGCCGCGCTGGTAGATCGCGATCGAGAGCCGGCGCAGCTCCTCGAGCAGCCCACGGTCGCCGACGATCTCGGCGGCGCGGTCGAAGTCGACGTTCTCGTCGTGGTCGCCCAGCTCGGCCTTGGTGGCCGGGGTGAAGATCGGCTCGGGCAGCTGCTCGGACTCGCTCAGTCCCTCCGGCAGCGCGATCCCGCAGACGGTTCCGGTCGCCTGGTAGTCCTTCCAGCCCGACCCGGTGATGTAGCCGCGCACGACGCACTCGACCGGCACCATCTCCAGGCGCTCGACCAGCATCCCGCGGCCGCGGTGCTGCTCCGGCACGTCCGAGTAGGAGACGAGGTGGTTCGGGCAGAGGTCCTCGGTCTTGCCCAGCCAGAAGGCGGTCAGCCCGGTCAGCACCTTGCCCTTGTCGGGGATCGGCGTGGGATGGACCACGTCGTACGTGGAGATGCGGTCCGACGCGACCAAGAGCAGGCGGTCATCACCCGCTTCATAGATGTCGCGGACCTTCCCCTGGGCGATGAGCGCGGCGGCTTCGCTCACCCGGGCGAGGCTATCAGCGGCGGAAGTCGCCCAAATGGCTTTCGCGCCAGAAGCAATCGCTTGCATCCTGCACTTTGCGGGTGCGGTATCCGAAGACCGGCCTCGCGCCGGCCCAACTCGATGGCCCTCCGACTTCGCTCGCAGGGGTTCAGTCCGCCCCGATCTGCCCTTGCGATCAGTCTCCTGATCGTCTTTTTGGCGATGCTCGGGGCGGCCGGGACGGCGGCCGGCGATCGCGCAGGTTCAGGCGCCGCCGCCCGGGCGCGGAGCTCGACGGGCCGCTGCCGGGATTCGCCGAGACGCTGGCGCGGGCGCTGCTGCTGGGGAGCGCGGACACCGCGGAGGCCGCGCGCACGCACGCCGCCCTCGTGATCAGGCCTCCGAACGACGGGGTTGGGATGCTGGAGTTCCACCAGCTCGACCGGATGCGCGAGGCGGGCCGGCGGGCCGCCCAGGAGGCGCTGGAAGAGGCGCCGGAGGCCCTGCTGGGCTGACCCGCGTGCGCTGGGTCGCCACGACGCTGGCGACCACCGCCAGCGCGGCGGCGAGCGTGCCGACCCCCACGTGCTCGCCGAGCAGCGCCGCCGACCACCCGAGCGTCATCAGCGGCTGGACGAGCTGCACCTGGCCGATCTTGGCGACGCCGCCGCGGGCCAGCGCGGCGTACCACGCGAAGAAGGCCACGAACATGCTCACGAGCGCGACGTAGGCGAACCCCAGCCACGCGTCCGCGCCGCCCTCCAGGCGGCCGGTGAGGGCCGCCGCCGCACCGATCGGGAGCGTCAGCGGCAGGGACAGGACCAGCGCCCAGGAGATCACCCGGCTGCCGCCCATGTCGCGCGCGAGCGCGCCGCCCTCTGCGTAGCCGACCGCGCCGAGGGCGACCGCGCCCAGCACCAGCAGGTCGGCGCTGCTCGGCAGCCCCGCCCCCTGCGCCCCCGCGAAGGCCAGCACGGCGGCGAGGCCGGCGGCGCTGGCGACCCAGAAGCCGCGCGAGGGCCGCTCGCCCGCACGTGCCACGGCCATCACGGCGGTGGCCGCCGGCAGCAGGCCCACGATCACCGCGCTGTGGGCGGCGGTCAGGTCGCGCAGGGCCAGGGCCGACAGCAGCGGGAAGCCGAAGACGACGCCGAGCGCCACGAATGCGAGCCGGACGAGCTGGGGGCGGCTCGGCAGCCGCTCGCGCCACAGCACCAGCAGCACCGCGGCGGGCAGCGCCGCCACGGCGGCTCGCCCGAGGCCGACGAAGACGGGGTCGAGCCCCTCGACGGCGACCCGCGTGGCCGGCAGCGTGAAGCTGAAGCCGAGCACGCCGAGCAGGCCGAGGACAACGGGCATGCGAGCGACGGTAGGCCTCGGCCCGCAGACCGGCTATGTCCCACAAACGGGCGGTGTGCGGCCGGTCGCGCCGCTAGGCGAGCCGGTCCAGCCGCCCGACGATCTCGCCCGCGTGGCGCACGAACGCCTGCGGGTCGAAGACCTCGTCGAGGTCCAGCTCGGGCGCGGCCTCCGCCAGCAGCTCGCGGAAGTGCGTGCCCGTGTCCCAGGCGCGCTGTGCGTTCTCCTGGACGATGCGGTAGGCGTCGTCGCGCGAGCGGCCGCTCTCGACCAGGGCCAGCAGCGCACGCTGCGAGAAGAGCGCGCCGTGGGTCGCCTCGAGGTTCGCGAGCATGCGCTCCTCGTGCACGACCAGGCCGTCGACCACGCGGATGGCCAGGTGCTGCGCGTAGTCGAGCAGGATCGTCGCGTCCGGCAGGACGACGCGCTCGGCCGACGAGTGCGAGATGTCGCGCTCGTGCCAGAGGGCCACGTTCTCGAGGCCCACCAGGGCGTAGCCGCGCAGCAGGCGCGCGATCCCGACGATGCGCTCGCACATGATCGGGTTGCGCTTGTGGGGCATCGCGGACGAGCCCTTCTGGGCCCCGGCGCGGAACGGCTCCTCGGCCTCGCGCACCTCGGTGCGCTGGAGGTGGCGCACCTCGGTGGCGAAGCGCTCCAGCCCGGCGCCGGCGAGCGCGATCGCCTCCAGCAGCTCGGCGTGGCGGTCGCGCGGGACAACCTGGGTCGACACGTCCTCGCGTCCGAGCCCGAGCCGCGCGAGCACCGACGCCTCGATGTCCGGGCCGTTGGCGGAGTAGGTGCCGACCGCGCCCGACAGCGCGCCCACCGACACGCCCTCCACCGCCCGCTCCAGCCTCCGCAGGTTGCGGTGCGCCTCGAAGGCGAAGCCGGCCAGCTTGATGCCGAACGTGGTGGGCTCGGCCTGGATGCCGTGCGTGCGGCCGACGCAGAGCGTGTCCACGTGCTCGCGGGCGCGGCGCATGAGCGAGTCGCGGTAGTCGCGCGCGCCGCCGGCCACGATCAGCCCGGCCTGGGAGAGCTGGAGCGCGAGCGCGGTGTCGAGCACGTCGGACGAGGTGAGCCCGTGGTGCACCCAGCGGCCGGCCTCCCCGACCGAGGCCGCAACCACGTCGACGAAGGCGGCCACGTCGTGGTCGGTGACCAGCTCGCGCTCGCGGACGGCCTCGGGGGTGAAGGTCGCCAGCTCGCGCACCCGGGCCGCGTCCTCGGCGGGCACGACACCGCGCTCGGCGAGCGCGTCCACGACCGCCAGCTCCACCTGGAGCCACGCGTCGAGCTTGCGCTGCTCGGACCAGACCGCGCCCATCTCGGGCCGGGTGTAGCGCTCGATCACGCGCCGAGGATGCGAGCCGCCAGCACCGCGGCGTTCTTCGCGTTGTCCACTCCGACGGAGGCGACCGGCACGCCGGGCGGCATCTGCGTCACGGAGAGCAGCGCGTCGAGCCCGCCGGCCACCGAAGTCTTCGACGTCAGCGGCACGCCGATCACGGGCAGATCCGTGTGCGCGGCGACGACGCCGGGAAGCGCCGCCGACAGGCCGGCGCCGGCGATGATCACGCGCAGGCCGCGCATGCGCGCGTTCTTGGCGTAGTCGGCCACCGTCTCGGGGTCGCGGTGGGCGCTCATCACGCGGATCTCGAAGCGGATGCCGCGCTCCTTGAGCTCGTCGCCCGCCCGCTCCATCACGGGCATGTCGCTCTTCGAGCCCATGACGATCCCGACCCTAGGGCCGTCGTCCACGTCCAGTTCGTCGAACTGGTGCTCGACCTGGGTCTCTGCCACGGGGGTGAACTCCTCGGTGCCGCTCACGGGGTGACCCTACCCGCTGCCGGGCTCACGCCTCCACCCGCCCGACGGCGCGGGCCGCGATGTCGGTGCGGACCTGGCGGCCGTCGAAGCCGATCGCCTCGACCGCCGCGTAGGCGCGGTCACGCGCCTCGCCGGGGGTGGCGCCGAGCGCCGTCACGCCGAGCACACGGCCGCCGGCGGTGACGATCTCGCCGCCGCGGGCCTCCGTGGCGGCGTGGAAGACCTCGGCGTCCTCGACGTCGTCGAGGCCCGAGATGACGTCGCCGCTGGAGGAGGTCTCGGGGTAGCCGCGCGAGGCCATCACCACGGTGACCGCCCAGTCGGGCGACCACTCCGGCTCCAGGCCGGCCAGGCCGCCCGGCCGGGTGCAGGCCTGGAGCAGCTCGAGCAGGTCCGAGCGCAGCCGCGGGAGCACGGCTTGCGTCTCCGGGTCGCCGAAGCGGCAGTTGTACTCGAGCACCTTGGGACCCGCCGCGGTCATCATCAGGCCCGCGTAGAGGACCCCGTGGAAGGGGGTGCCCTGCGCGCGCAGCTCGTCGACGATCGGCTGGTGCGCCAAGCCCACGATCTCCTGCGCGCGCGCGAGGTCGAAGCCGGGCACGGGCGAGTAGCTGCCCATGCCGCCGGTGTTCGGGCCTTCGTCGCCGTCGAAGATGCGCTTGTAGTCCTGCGCGGGCGCCAGCGGCACCGCGCGCTCGCCGTCGCAGAGGGCGAGCAGCGACACCTCCTCCCCCTCCAGGAACTGCTCGAGCACGACCTCGGTGTCGCCGAAGCGGCGCTCGCCGAAGAAGACGTCGAGCGCCTCGCGCGCCTCGCGCTCGTCGGCGGCGATGATCACGCCCTTCCCGGCGGCCAGCACGTCGGCCTTCAGCACCGCCGGGTAGGAGGCGCAGGCGAGGTGGGCGGCGGCCTCCTCGCGGTCGCGGAAGACCGCGTGCGACGCGGTCGGCACGCCGCAGCGCTTCATCAGCTCCTTGGCGTACGTCTTCGACCCCTCGATGCGCGCCGCGGCGCGCGAAGGCCCGAACGCGGCGATGCCGGCGGCGGCGAGGTCGTCCACCAGCCCCGCCACCAGCGGCGCCTCGGGACCGACGACGACCAGGTCGACATCACGCTCGCGGGCGAGCGCCACCACGTCGGCATCGGCGAGGCACTCGACACCGTCGGCCGCGATGCCCGCGTTGCCGGGCGCGGCGAGCACCTCGGGGGATTGGGGGCTGCGCAGCAGCGTGCGGATGAGCGCGTGCTCGCGCCCGCCGCCGCCGACCACCAGGACGCGAGGGGCCACCTAGAGAGCCGCGATGAAGTCGTCGACCGGGATGGCCGTGAGCGTCTCGTAGCGGGCGGTGCCCCGCGAGCCGAGCTCCATCGACACGCGCGCGACCGTCTTCTCGTCGGGCGCCTCGATGATGTTCACGAAGTCGTAGCGGCCCAGCACGGCCCACTGCGCCTTCACGGTCACTCCGAGCTGCTCCAGCTCCTTGTTGACCTCACGGATCCGCGCCGGGTTGCTCTTGATCGTTTGGACACCCTCAGGGGTCAAGGTGCTGAGCATCACGTACGTCGGCACGGCGGCTTCCTTTCGAGTCGAGGCAGTCGCTCGGAATCTATCCGCATGGCGGGATCAGCGGAGCCGCGCTAGCCTCGCCCTTGGGACCACCGAGCGGGGAGGAGCAGCTCTGAAGAAGTCGACCGTCGCAGCGCTGGCCACCGCCATCGCGACACTCGTGGCACCGGCCACCGCCGCGGCGCAGGCGTCCCTGACCGTCGACCCAGTCCAGCCCTGCTACCGCGAGCTGTCGACGGTCTTCCTGCGGGCGTCCGGCTTCTCGCCGGCCACGCCGGTGGTCTTCACGCGCGACTCCAATCCCGTGGGCAGTCCGATCGTCACCGACGGCAGCGGGGCGCTGCTGGCACGGCTCACGCTGCCCGGGCTCGTCTCCGGCCAGCGGCGGCTGACCTACGTCGCCACCGACTCGACGAACCCGGCGCTCACCGCATCGGCAAGCCTGTTGGTGACGGCGACCGACGTGGGCATGCGCCCGCGCCGCGGCGCGCCCCACCGGCTGCTGACGATCCGCGCGCGCGGCTTCTTCAAGGACGAGCGCGGGCGCGGCAGCAACACGCTCTGGGCGCACATCCTGCGGGTCGGCCGGCCGGCGCGGACCGCCCGCAACCTCAGGATCGGCCGCGTGCAGGGCCCGTGCCGCCGCGTCATCGCCAAGCGGCGCCTGTTCCCGCGCGACGTCGCACCCGGGAAGTACCGCGTCCAGTTCGACACGTTCCGCCGCTACCGGCCGAACCGCGTCGTGCAGACGAGGTTCGACGTGACGCTCTTCCGCACCGCGGGCACCGCCCGCGTGTCGGCGGTCAGCCCGGCCAGCTGACCCTGAGCGCGAACGGGCCCGAGCCCGAACGGCGCCGCACGGTCAGCTCGACCTGCTCGACCGGGGCCCGGCGGCACCACTCGACGCCGAAGCTCCCGCCGCGGCGCAGCTTGCGACCGGCCGCGAAGCCGCGCGTCCGCGCCTCGACCTCGTAGACCGCGCCGGCCCGGGCGGCGAGCTTCACGGTGACGTCGCCGTCCAACGCCATCCGGATGCGGAAGGTGCGCTTGCCGTGCCGGGGACCCAGCCGGCCGCTGAAGGTGCGCGTGCGCGGCCCGGTCCACGGGGCCGCCACGTCGCGCCGGATCGCGGCGAGCGCGGCGGTGCCGGGGCGCATCAGCTCGTTGTACTGCCACGGCATCTCGGGATAGTGCAGGTGGGCGTAGCCGTCGGCGAACCCCTCGCCGGGATCGTCGAAGTAGTGCTCGCCCTGATCGCCCGGGAACAGCAGGCCTTGGCGCACGTACCTGCAGACGCGCGTCGCGCTGGCCCAGTGCTTGGCGCCCCAGTCGAGCGCGTCCCACGGGTTGTTGGACCTCCAGCTCGCGATGTGGTGGCCGTACTCGTGGGTCAGCGGGTACTCGACCGGGATGCCCCGGACGGACTCGCCCGGCACGTACATGCGGGCCTCGTGGATGGCGTAGCAGGCAACGACGCCGGGATCGCCGCCGCACAGCCGCGTGATCTCCGCGGGCGTCCCCACGTAGATGTTCAGTCCGCTCAGCTCGGGGCCGTGGACGCGCGTTGCGAGGAAGTCGACCAGCTTCTGGTCGAGCGAGGGATCGTCCGGATAGGACGTCGAGACCTCGACCTCGACGCGGTGCCCGTCGGCCGTGGCGTAGGCGCGGGCGGCGCGCCCACTCGAACGCGCGGTCCGGATCCGTCCGGCGTCGCTCTCCAGCACCGCGTCATGCACGTGCTCGAGCGTCGTCCCCGCCGGAAGCGGCCCCAGAGTCGGAGCCTCGCGCTCTCCCGCCACGCCCGCCGCTGGAAATCCGAGCAGGCAGAGGCCGGCAGCCACGGCCAGAGCGACGACACGGGAGAGGGGCCCCACCTCGCCACGTTAAGGGCGATCCCCCGCGCGCGCCTGGTATTGGACACAGGTTCTGGAGGCAGACCCCGTTCGAGCGGAGCCTGTCCCCCGTACGGGTTAGTACACGCTAGAGGCGCTTGGGGTCCAGGTAGACGTCGTCGATCCGCCACGTGCCGCGGTCGTCGTCGTCGCTGGTGAAGCGCAGCGCCACCTGGCGCGCGCCCGGCAGCTTGCCGCCGAGGCGCGGAAGCAGCTGGATGTCATCGGTGGCGTGCCAGCCGTCGGAGCTGCGTGCCTCGATCTCCCCAACCTTCTTCCAGTCGGCCTTCTTGCCGGCCTGGGGGTAGAAGACCTCGACGTCGAGCTCGGCGTCGCGCCGTGCCTCCTGGAGGACCATGAAGCGCATCGTCGGCCAGTGCAGGTCCACGCACATGGTCGGGCTGGTCGCCGAGGCGCCCGGGGGCAGCCGCAGCGACTGCGCCACGACGGAGGCGCCGTCGTCGAGGTCCCAGCCGGAGAGGGCGGGGTCCGCGAAGTCGCCGCCGGGAGCCAGCACGTAGTCGCGCAGATCGCCGATGGAGGCGAAGGGCTGCTCGATCTTCGGCTCGACGCAGGTCGCACGCGACTCGGCGGTCGTGTCCGGGTCGTCCGCCCAGGCGGTGCCCGTGAGGCAGAACATGCCTACGAAGGCGATGGACAGCGCGCGGCGGGCGCGAACCCAGGTTGCGTACATGACTCAGATCTCCCGGTTTCGGTGTGGTCCGAGTCGGCGGCCGAGCTATCTGCGGGAGACCTCTGGCTTTGCGTCCCCGCCTCGCAACGGGTTTGCCTTTTTCGACTTCTTTGACCCTGCCCTCGTCGCATCGGTGGCGCGGCGCCCCAGCTTGAGCGTCAACGCAGCCAAACTGGACGAACTTCCTAAAGACGCGGGCGCGTGTGGACGATCAGTAAGGCGACGCATGGCCGCGCGCAACGGGATCGGTAACGAGGAGGAGCTCTTCGAGGCGGCGCAGACGCGTGTCTCGGGCCCGCTCCAGCCGCGCGAGCGGCGCGGCGAGCTGGCGGCCGGACTGACCTTCATCGCCGTGGCCGTCGGGCTCTTCCTGTCGGCCCCGATGGAGGGCGATCCGATCTTGGCCGTCGCGCTCGTCGGGGCCTACGCGCTGGCGTCGCACATCCGCTTCGACGTCGGCGCCGGCTTCACGGTCCCGACACAGCTGGCCCTGGTGCCGATGCTGCTGCTGCTGCCGCCGTCGACCGTGCCCCTGCTCGTGCTTGCCGGCAACCTGCTCTCGGAGCTGCCGGAGTACGTGCGCGGCACGAGGCACCCCCAGCGCGCACTCGTGGCGTTCGGCAACTCGTGGCACGCGGTCGGGCCGGCGCTGGTGCTGATGGCGGCGGGCGACCCGACCCTGGGCCTCGAGCACTGGCCCCTGTACCTCGGCGCGCTGCTCGCGCAGTTCGCCTTCGACCTCGCCGCCACCGTGGCGCGCGAGTGGTACGAGTACGGCATCCGGCCCCGCAGCCAGCTGCGCGACGCGGCGTGGATCTGGGCGGTGGACGGCCTGCTCTCCGCGATCGCGCTCGAGGCGGCGATCGCAGCCCCAGAGGGCCACCTCCTGTTCCTGACCCTGCTGCCCCTGCTCGGGCTGCTCGCGCTCTTCGCGCGCGAGCGCCGTGGCAGGCTCGAGCAGGCGCTCGAGCTCAGGAACGCCTACCTCGGCACGACGATCCTGCTGGCCGACCTGATCGAGGAGGACGACGAGTACACCGGCGCGCACAGCCAGGGCGTGGTCTCACTGGCGACCAAGGTGGCCGACGAGCTGGGCCTGGACGGCTGGCATCGCCGCCGCACCGAGTACGCGGCGAGGCTCCACGACGTCGGCAAGATCGCCGTTCCCAAGGACATCATCAACAAGGCGGGGCCACTGGATCCCGAGGAGTGGGACCTGATGCGCCAGCACACCGTGGAGGGCGAGCGCATGCTGGCCCGAGTCGGCGGCGCGCTGCGAGAGGTCGGGGCGATCGTCCGCGGCACCCACGAACGGTGGGACGGCCGCGGCTATCCCGACGGGCTCGCGGGACCCCTGATTCCGATCGAGGCACGCATCGTCTCCTGCTGCGACGCGTACGACGCGATGACGACCGACCGGCCCTACCGCGCGGCTCTGCCCGCCGACGTCGCCCTGATCGAGATCAGGAGGGGCGCGGGGACCCAGTTCGATCCGGTCGTCGCCAACGCGCTGATCGACGTCGTCAAGCGCACGCTCGAGCCTACGCCGCGGCCGGCGAGCCAGCCACGGCGCCAGCCTTTGCGAGGGTGAGCTCGCCGCCCTCCGCGTCGACCAGCACGCGGTCGCCGGGGCCGAACTCGCCGTCGAGCAGCTTCAGCGCCAGCTTGTCGACCAGGCGCTTCTGGATCACGCGCTTCAGTGGGCGAGCGCCGTAGGTCGGGTCGTAGCCGAGGTTGCCGAGCAGCGTCCGAGCGCCGCCGGTCAGCTCGATCTCCACGCCCTTCTCGCGGACGCGCTCGACCAGCTTCGCCACCTGCAGCTCCACGATGCTGCCGATCTCCTCGCGCGTGAGCGAGTGGAACTCGACGATCTCGTCGAGCCGGTTCACGAACTCCGGCTTGAACGTCGCCTGCACGCCCTCGATCCCGCCGGCGACGTTCGAGGTCATGATCACGACGGTGTTCTTGAAGTCGACCGTGCGGCCCTGGCCGTCGGTCAGGCGGCCGTCGTCCATCAGCTGGAGCAGCACGTTGAAGACGTCGGCGTGTGCCTTCTCGATCTCGTCCAGCAGCACGACCGAGTAGGGCCGCCGCCGCACCGCCTCGGTGAGCTGGCCGCCCTCCTCGTAGCCGACGTAGCCGGGCGGGGCGCCGACCAGCCGCGACACGGAGTGCTTCTCCATGTACTCCGACATGTCGATGCGGATCATCGCCTGCTCGGTGTCGAACATGAACTCGGCGAGCGCCCGCGCCAGCTCGGTCTTGCCGACGCCGGTCGGGCCGATGAACAGGAACGTGCCGATCGGGCGGTTGGGGTCCTGCAGCCCGGCGCGTGAGCGGCGCAGGGCGTTCGAGACCGCCTCGACGGCCTCGGCTTGCCCGATCACGCGCTCGTGCAGGCGCGCCTCCATGTGGATCAGCTTCTCGACCTCGCCCTCCATCAGCTTGGAGACGGGGATGGAGGTCCACTTGGCGACGACCTCGGCCACGTCCTCGTCGTCCACCTCCTCCTTGAGGAACGATCCGGTGTTCGCGCGATCACCGATCGCGCTGCGCTCCTCGGCCTCGGCCAGCTCGCGCTCCAGCTCCGGGATCTCGCCGTAGCGCAGCTCGGCCGCCCGCTGGAGGTCGGCTTCGCGCTCGGCCCGCTCGGCGTCGCGGTGAGCCTGCTCCAGGCGCTCCTTGAGCTGCTGGACGTGTGTGATCGCGTCCTTTTCCTGCTGCCAGCGCGCCTTCATCTCGGTCGAGCGCTCGCGCAGGTCGGCCAGCTCGCGCTCGATCGCCTCGCGGCGCGCCACGGAGGCCTCGTCCTTCTCCTTCTCGAGCGCCTGGCGCTCGATCTCGAGCTGCATGATGCGGCGCTCCACCTCGTCGATCTCGGTGGGCATCGAGTCGATCTCGATGCGCAGCTTGGACGCCGCCTCGTCGATCAGGTCGATCGCCTTGTCGGGCAGGAAGCGGTCGGCGATGTAGCGCTGCGAGAGCGTGGCCGCGGCGATGATCGCCGAGTCCTGGATGCGCACGCCGTGGTGCACCTCGTAGCGCTCCTTCAGCCCGCGCAGGATCGCGATCGTGTCCTCGACGCTCGGCTCGGCGACCATCACCGGCTGGAAGCGCCGCTCGAGCGCGGCGTCCTTCTCGATGTGCTTGCGGTACTCGTCGAGCGTGGTGGCGCCGACCGCGCGCAGCTCCCCGCGGGCCAGCATCGGCTTGAGCAGGTTGGCGGCGTCGACGGCGCCCTCTGCGGCGCCGGCGCCCACGATCGTGTGCAGCTCGTCGAGGAACAGGACGATGCGGCCCTGGCCGTCGGCGACCTCCTTGAGGACGGCCTTGAGCCGGTCCTCGAACTCGCCGCGGTACTTGGCGCCGGCGATCAGCGCGCCCATGTCGAGCGAGATCACGCGCCGGTCGCGCAGCGAGTCGGGGATGTCGCCGGACACGATCCGCTGTGCGAGCCCCTCGACGATCGCGGTCTTGCCGACGCCGGGCTCGCCGATCAGCACGGGGTTGTTCTTCGTGCGCCGCGAGAGCACCTGGATCACGCGCCGGACCTCGTCGTCGCGCCCGATCACCGGGTCGAGCTTGCCCTGCTCGGCCGCCGCGGTGAGGTCGCGTCCGTAGGTCTCGAGTGCCTGGTACTTGTCCTCGGGGTTCTGGTCGGTCACGCGGTGCGGCCCGCGCACCTCCTGCACGGCCTCGGCGAGCTGGTCGCGCGAGGCCCCTGCGTCCACCTGCGGGTCCGAAGCCAGCGCGAGCAGCAGGTGCTCGGTCGAGACGTACTCGTCGCCCATGCCGCGCGCCTCGTCGTCGGCGCGCTTGAGCAGGTCGATCAGCGCGGTGCCCAGCGCCGGGGTGGCACTCGTCTCACCGGTGACCGTGGGGAGCTGGTCTGCCGCCTCGTTGGCGCGCCGGCGCACGCGCTCGGGATCGGCGCCCGCGCGCTGCAGCACCGGGGAGACGATGCCGCCCTCCTGCTCGAGCAGCGCGAGCAGCAGGTGCGACGGCGTCACCTCGGGGTTGTGGCGCGCGCCGGCAAGCCGCTGCGCGGCGGCGAGCGCCTCCTGGGATTTGACTGTGAATCGATCCGCCTGCATAGAAAATCTAAGTCAGACTATAGAAGGTATGCCCAAGAGGGCCGCCTCCACGTCGCGCAGCCGGTCGACGTCGCCGCGAATCCCCGCCACGGCGTCGTTGTAGAGGAAGGCGTCGGCGAGCCGGACGATCGCGTAGGCCAGCGTGGGCACCTCCACGGGAGGGTCATAGGCGCCGGCGCGGACCTCCGCCTCGATCAGGGCTGCGATCGCGGCGACGGCGCGCGGCTCGACCGTCCCCGCACTCGACGTGAGCGTGCGCAGCGCGACCTGGCGCTCCTGTTCCAGGAACGCGCGCAGGGCCGGGGAGCCGGCGAGTCCGCGGTTGATCTGATCGAAGGTCTCGAGCAGCGCCCGGGCGCCGCTGCCCTCCACCCGCGCCCGCACCCGGTGGAAGTACTCCTCGGCCTCGCAGGCGATCACCTCGCCCAGCAGGCCCTCGCGTGAGCCGAACCAGCGGTAGATCGTGGCTCTCGCGAGGCCAAGCTCGGCGGCGAGCGCCTGCACGTCGAGGCGCCGGCCCGCCACGTACTCGGCTCGGGCCGCGGCCAGCAGCTCCGCGCGGCTCACCGCCGCACGGCGGCCCCGTGCACGACCGACCGTGGTGGACACCCGATCGATCTTATCTCCGCTCATGAGACACGAAACGTGGCGTGTCTTAGTTAGAGCCTGGCCGGTGCTGGGCAATGACCCGGTGAGGAGGAGGGTGCATGGCGCTTCTCGCGATCGAGGAGCTGGTCGTTCGCTTCGGCGGCGTGACGGCGCTCGACGAGCCGTCGTTCACCGTCGAGGCGGGCTCAATCTGCGGACTGATCGGTCCCAACGGCGCGGGCAAGACCACGCTGTTCAACTGCATCAGCCGCCTGTACCAGCCGGAGTCGGGGCGGATCGCCTTCGACGGCGCGGACCTGCTGGCCCGCGAGCCGCACCAGATCTCCGCGCTCGGCATCGCGCGCACGTTCCAGAACCTCGGGCTGTTCCCGTCGCTCAGCGTCCGCGAGAACGTGATGCTCGGGGCGTACAGCCGCTCGCGCCCGACCTTCCTCGGCGCTTCGGTGCGGCCGCGGGCCGCCAGCAAGAGCGAACGCCGGCTGCGCCGCGAGGCCGATGACGTGCTGGCTCGGCTGCGGCTCGACGAGGTCGCCGGCCACCCCGCCGCCGGGCTGCCCTATGGGACGCTCAAGCGAGTCGAGCTGGCCCGCGCCGCCTTCCAGCGCCCGCGCCTGCTGATGCTCGACGAGCCGGCCAGCGGGCTCAACCACGCCGAGGTCGGCGAGCTGGGCGACCTGATCCGGACGCTGCGGCGCGACCTCGAGCTGACCGTGCTGCTCGTCGAGCACAACATGGGCATGGTCATGGGGCTCTGCGACCAGGTCGTCGTCCTGGACGTGGGCCGCAAGATCGCCGAGGGCGACCCGCGCAGCGTGCAGGAGGACGAGCGCGTGATCGAGGCGTACCTGGGAGCCCCGGCGTGAGCCTGCTGGAGGTCGAAGGGCTGCGCGCCGCCTACGGGCACGTGAAGGTGCTCGAGGGCATCGACTTCTCAGTCGAGCCGGGCCAGAAGGTGGCGATGCTCGGCCCCAACGGCGCCGGCAAGACCACGACCCTGCGTGCTCTCTCGGGGATGGTGCGCACGAGCGGCCGGGCCGAGTTCGACGGCCACACGCTGGTCGGCCGGGCGACCGCGGACATCGCCAGGCGCGGCGTCGCGCACGTGCCGGAGGGGCGCGGCACCTTCCCCACGCTCACGGTGGCAGAGAACCTCAAGCTCGGCGCGCACGTGCGCCGAGACAGCGCCAGCGTGCGGGAGGACACCGAGCGCTGCTACGGCTGGTTCCCGCGGCTGCGCGAGCGCGAGCGCCAGCCCGCCGGCAGCCTGAGCGGGGGCGAGCAGCAGATGCTCGCCGTGGCGCGCGCCCTGATGCTGCGCCCGCGCCTGCTGATGCTCGACGAGCCGTCGCTCGGCCTGGCGCCGATCGTGACCAAGGAGCTGTTCCGGGTGCTCGGCCAGATCTGCGACGAGCAGGGCATGACCGTCCTGCTCGTCGAGCAGAACGCGCGGCTGGCCCTGGACTTCGCCGACCACGCCTATGTCCTCGAGTCGGGGCGGATCGCCCTCTCGGGTGAGGCCGGCTCGATCAAGGGCGACGACGAGGTGCGTCGCTCCTACCTGGGGTACTGATGGAGCGCTTCGTCCAAGTCGTGGTCGACGGGGTGGCGACGGGCTCGATCTACGCCGCCGTGGCGCTCGCGCTCGTGCTGATCTACCGCTCCACGGGCATCGTCAACTTCGCGCAGGGCGAGATGGCGATGTTCAGCACCTTCGTCGCCTGGGGCCTCTACCAGGGCGGCGTGCCGCTCGGCCTGGCTGTGCTCACCACGCTGGCCGTCTCCTTCCTCGCCGGGATGGTCATCGAGCGCGCCATGATCCGCCACTTCGAGGGCGGCGACGTGCTCACGCTGGTGATCGTCACGCTGGGGCTGTTCATCCTGCTCAATGGCCTGGCGGGGTGGATCTGGGGATTCGAGAACCGCGGCTTCCCGAGCGTCTTCGGCGACGACTCGGTCACGCTCGGCGGCGTCCGGCTGAGCGTCGAGTCGCTGGGCATCGTGGGGGTCCTGCTCGGCGTGGTGGCGCTGGTGTTCCTGCTCTTCCAGCGCACGAAGATCGGCCTGGCCATGCGGGCCGCGGCGCTGAATCCGGATTCGAGCGCGCTGGTGGGCGTCCGCGTGGGCCACATGCTGATGCTGGGCTGGGGGCTCGCCGCCGCGCTTGGGGCGCTCGCGGGCGTGCTGGTCGCCCCGCGCCTGTTCCTGGACGTGAACCTGATGGGCAGCGTGCTGATCTACGCCTTCGCGGCCGCCGCGCTCGGCGGCTTCGACAGCGCGATCGGCGCGGTGGTTGGCGGCTGGATCATCGGCGTGAGCGAGACGCTCGCCGGCACCTACGTCGACTTCATCGGAGCCGACCTGAAGATCCTCGTCCCGCTGGCGATCATCTTCGTCGTCCTGCTGGTGCGGCCCTCCGGCCTGTTCGGCACACGCGAGGTCGCCAGAGCATGACCGACCGGCGCCTGCGGATCGCGCTCGTGTGCGGCCTGGCGCTGGTGGCGGTGCTGATCCCGTTCTTCTTCGGCCCCTACCGCGTCGGCCAGTTCACGCTCGTGCTCGTGTACGCCGTGGCTGCCCTGGGCCTCAACCTGCTGGTGGGCTACAGCGGCCAGATCTCGCTTGGACACGGAGCGTTCTTCGCGCTCGGCGCCTACACGGCGGCGCTGCTGATCGAGAAGGCGGCGGTGCCGTACCTGCTCGCGGTGCCCGGAGCCGGGGCGCTCTGCTTCGCGGCCGGCTACCTGTTCGGCGTGCCGGCCCTGCGCCTGCGCGGGCTCTACCTCGCGCTGGTGACGCTCGGGCTCGCGATCGCCACGCCGCAGCTGATCAAGCGCTTCGACGGGCTCACGGAGGGCACGCAGGGGCTGACGGTCGAGCAGCCCAACGCGCCGAGCTGGCTGCCCCTGGAGGACGACCAGTTCCTCTACCTGCTGGCGCTGGCGGTCGCTGCCGCGATGTTCCTGGGGGCCTGGAACCTGATGCGCGGCCAGGTCGGGCGGGCGGTCAAGGCGGTGCGAGACGGCGAGATCGCCGCATCGACGCTTGGCGTGAACCTGGCCGCGACCAAGACGCGTGTGTTCGCGCTGAGCGCGGCCTACGCGGGGGTGGCCGGCGCGCTGTACGTGTTCGCGATCGGCTTCGTGGCGCCCGAGGCGTTCACGCTGACCGTGTCGTTCGCATTCCTCGCGGCGATCGTCGTCGGCGGCCTGGCAACGATCAGCGGCGCGCTGTTCGGCGCGCTGTTCATCGAGTTCGTCCCGGTCTACGCGAGCGACGTGAACGACGCCCTCACCGGCGTGATCTACGGCGGCGTGCTGATCGCGTTCATGTGGGTGCTGCCAGACGGAGCGACGGGCCTCCTGCGCCGGGTTCGACGGCTCGGCCAGAGGCTGCGCGAAGAACCAAGGAGGAGGGGTTGGCATGAGAAGGATGCTGTGGCTGGCGGCGCTGCTGCTGGCGACGACCACGCTGGCGCTCACCGCGTGCGGACGCGATGACGACGAGGGAGGCGGCGGCGGGAGCAGCGACCCGGGGATCACCGACGACTCGATCAAGCTCGGCGGCAGCTATCCGTTCAGCGGGCCGGCCTCCGCCTACCGGTCGATCGAGCAGGGAGCCCAGGCGTACTTCGCGTCCGTGAACGCCAAGGGAGGCGTCGACGGACGCAAGATCGACTTCGTGACGCTCGACGACGCCTACGAGCCGCCGAAGGCCGTCCAGAACGCGCGCCGGCTCGTGCAGGAGGAGCAGGTCTTCGCGCTGTTCAACACCCTCGGCACGGCGAACAACGCCGCCATCTGGGACTACGCCAACGAGCAGGAGGTCCCGCACCTGTACGTCGCCACCGGGGCGTCGCTATGGGGCGCCGACGTGAAGGCGCACCCGTGGACGATCGGCTGGCAGCCGGACTACGTCACCGAGTCGCAGGTGTACGCGGACTTCCTAGGCAAGGAGAAGCCCGACGCCAAGGTGGCCGTGCTCTACCAGAACGACGCCTTCGGCGAGGACCTGCTGAACGGGTTCAAGAAGGCCACCGAGGGGTCCGGCATCGAGGTCGTGGCCGAGGAGAGCTACGAGGTCACCGACCCGACCGTCAGCTCGCAGATGTCGAAGCTCGCGAGCTCGGACGCCGACACCTTCCTGAACATCACCACGCCGAAGTTCGGCGCCCAGGCGATCGTCGCCGCCGACAAGCTCGGCTGGAAGGTGCTTCACGTCATCAACAACGTCTCGGCCTCCAAGCTGCTGGTGCTGGAGCCGGCCGGCCTCGACAAGGCACAGGGCCTGGTCTCGACCGCCTACTTCAAGGACCCCGCCAGCCCCGAGTGGGCCGACGACGCGGCCATGAAGGAGTTCAAGAGCGGCCTCGACAAGTACCAGCCGCGCGCGAACCCCGAGGACCCCAACTGCGTCTTCGGCTGGTCGGCCGCCGCCACGATGGTGGATGCGCTCAAGGGGATGAAGGAGCCGACGCGCGACGCGCTGATGGAGTCGGTCCGCAACATGGACGTCGAGATCCCGACCCTGCTTCCGGGCATCGAGGTCAAGACCTCCGGGACCGAGGACGGCTACCCGATCGAGGCGATGCAGATCCAGCGCTTCGAGGGCGAGAACTGGCAGCTCCAGGGCGAGGTGATCCAGGCGCCGCACGGCGGATGACATCCGGGGGCTCACGCCCCCGGTCCCCCGCTGATTCCTGGCCGGGCGCCGGTTGGGCCATCGCCTGACCGGCCGCTCAGGGACTGGCCGGCTCGAGGCGCTCGAGCCGGCCCTCTTCCAGCTGGCGGCGCAGCACCTTCTTGTCGAACTTGCCGACGCTCGTCTTCGGCACCTCGTCGACGATCGCCAGCGCCTCCGGCAGCCACCACTTGGCCACACGGGAGGCGAGGTGCTCGCGCAGGTCCTCCAGCGTGAGGGTGGCGCCGTCCTCGGGGACCACGCACGCGAGCGGGCGCTCGCCCCAGCGCTCGTCAGGTCGCGCGATCACGGCGGCCTCCTTGACGGCCGGGTGGGCCATGATCTCGTTCTCCAGCTGCACCGAGGAGATCCACTCGCCGCCGGACTTGATCACGTCCTTGGCGCGGTCGCTCAGCAGGATGTAGCCGCGCTCGTCGATGGCGGCGATGTCGCCGGTGCGGAGCCAGCCCTCGTCGAACTTCTGGCCGCCGTCGTCCTCGCGGTAGTAGGCGCGCGCCACCCAGGGTCCGCGCACCTCGAGCTCGCCGGTCGACTCGCCGTCCCACGGCACCTCCGTGTCGCCGTCGCGCACCAGCCGCGCCTCCACCAGCGGGGCCGGCCGTCCCGCCGTCGCGCGGTAGCGCCAGTCCTCCTCGCCATCCACGCCGGCCGGCGGATGCGCGACCGAGCCGAGCGGGCTGGTCTCCGTCATCCCCCACGCCTGGAGGATGCGCACGCCGTGGCGCTCCTCGAACTGCTGCATGAGCGAGAGCGGCACGGCAGAGCCGCCGCAGATCACCGTCCGCAGGCTCGAGAGGTCGGGAGCGTGCTCGTCGGCATGGCGCAGCAGGTCCATCCAGATGGTCGGCACCGCCCCCGAGAGCGTGACCCGCTCGGTCTCGATCAGCCGCGCGAGCGCCGGGCCGCTGAGATCGGGCCCGGGCATCACGAGCGAGGCGCCGGTCATGGCGCTCGCGTAGGGGATGCCCCACGCGTTGGCGTGGAACATCGGCACGACCGGCATCACGCGGTCGTCGGCGCGCACGCCGATCGAGTCCGCCATGCACTGGCCGAGCGCGTGCAGGATGTTCGAGCGGTGCGAGTAGAGCACGCCCTTGGGGTTGCCGGTCGTGCCGCTCGTGTAACAGAGCCCGGCGGCCTGCCGGTCGTCGAGCTGCGGGTAGGAGTAGCCCGGCTCCTGCGCCGCGATCAGCTCCTCGTAGCCGACCGCGTTGGGCAGCGACCCGCCGTCGCCCCCGCCCATCACCACGTAGTGGCGCACCGTCTCGAACTGCGGGGCGATCTCCTCCAGGGCACCGACGAGCGAGTCGTCCACCAGGACCACGGTGTCCTCGGCGTGGTTGACGACGTAGGCGACCTGGTCGGCGAACAGGCGCACGTTGACCGTGTGGAGAACCGCGCCCATGCACGGCACGGCGAGGTACGCCTCCAGGTGCTCGGGCGAGTTCCACGCGAACGTCGCTACACGGTCGCCCTGCTTGACGCCGAGCTGCTCGAGGCCGCGGCACAGGCTGTCCGTGCGCTCAACGAGCCGGGCGTACGGGATCGCGCTGCGCTCGCCGCCGCGCACGCCCACCACCTCGCTGTCGGCGTAGATGCGCCGCATGCGCTCGAGGATCAGCTGCAGCGTGAGCGGATGGTCGTGCTGCATCAGCCCCTCCAGCATGTGACCTCCATACCCGGAAACCGGGCGGCCGGGAACCCGCTTACGCCGCACGCCCTACCGTGCGGAGCATGGCCAAGCGCCTGCTGCCGATCGCCGTCGCCCTCTGCGCAGCTCTCTGCGCCGCGGCCCCGGCGCGCGCGGCGGAGCCCGGCGCCGGCGCGCCGGTCTCGTCCGCGGCGATGCTCTACGTCTGCTGCACCCCGGCGCCGCTCCAGGAGCGCTATCTGGCCGAGGCGAAGGCCAGCGGGGCCGAGTTCGTGCGCGTGGACGTCGGGCTCAGCGCGATCTTCGAGGGCGCGGACAGCCGTGAGCGGCCCGACTGGAGCGGCCTCGACAAAACGATCGAGCTGGCACGCCGCAACGACGTCAAGCTGCTTGGGATCGTCCTCGACACACCGGCCTGGCTGTCGGACTGCCCCGAGCGCACCGCCGTGGTGTCGCGCTGCGCGGCGCGCGATCCCGCCGAGTTCGGGCGCCTGGCCGGCGAGGTGGCCGCTCACGCGAGCGGCCAGATCGGGCACTGGGAGATCCTCAACGAGCCCGACGCGAACTGGGCCTTCAAGGGCAGCCCAGAGGACTACGCCCGCATGCTGAGCGCAGCGTACGACGCGATCAAGGCGCGCGTTCCGGAGGCGCAGGTCTTGTTCGGGGGCGTCGAGCGGCCGCGCGAGCACGAGTGGGTGCGGCGCGTGTTCGCCACGCCGGGCGCGGACGCCGCCCGGAAGTTCGACATCGCCGCCGTGCACCTGCGCCTGCGCCTGCGCAACGAGCTGCGCGAGCTGCCGCGCTGGCTCACCGAGTGGCGCGCGCTGCTCGCCGAGCACGGCTTCGAGGGGCCCGTCTGGGTGACCGAGCATGGCTATCCGGCCGACCCCTCCCACCAGTGGGATCCCGCCTACCGCGGCGGCGACGCGGGGCAGGCGGCCCTGCTGCGCGACTCGCTGCCGCTGCTGGCAGGGGCCGGCGCCAGCCAGATCTTCGTGACGCTGCGCGACAACCTGTTCGGCGAGTTCCTCAGCGAGGGGATCGTCCACATCGACGAGGCGCAGCCCGGCTACCCCACCACCAGGCGACCCTCGTTCGGCGTCGTCAGCGAGCTCGCGCGCAGGTGGGCCGAGGGCAGGGCGCCGCCGGCCGGAAGCGGCCCCCACGAGGAATTGCGGCGGCTCTTCGAGCGCCTCGCGCGCGCGTCATGGGCGGCGGGGCGGCCGGTTGCCGCCGCTCTGCAGGAGGGCGCGGCCCGCGGCCACGCTCTGCTGGCGGCCGGCTAGCGGCCCGGGCGCTGGATCGGCACGCGCACGCCCGGCCCGACCAGCGACTGCGAGGGCGGCTGATAGACGACCAGCTCGCGCTTCATCGAGCGCCGCACGCGGTCGATCTCGGAGAGCAGCTCGCGCTGGACCTTCTCGGCCTGGCGCTCGAGCGCTCGCATCCGGCGGCGCATCCGTGCCATCTCCTCCTCGAGCTCGAACACCTTCTCGACGCCGGCCAGGTTCATCCCCATCTCGCCCGTCAGCGCCTGGATGCGGCGCAGCCGGTCGACGTCGTCCTGCGAGTACAGCCTCGTGTTCTTGGGCGAGCGCTTGGGAGCGATCAGCCCGCGGGCCTCGTAGATGCGCAGCGTCTGCGGGTGCATCCCGGCCAGCTCGGCCGCCACGGAGATCATGTAGACGCCGCGGGCGGTGTCGGGCCTGCGCGAGTCGGGGTCGACGGCCATGCGCCTCAGCTCCGGTCCCCGAGCAGCCGCTCGCGCGGGTTGCCGTCCATCACCGCCGCGAGGTCGTCCACGGCCTCGCTCTGCTCGCGCGACAGCGAGCTCGGCACGTCGATCACGAGCCGGTAGTGGATGTCGCCGCGACCGCGACCGCTGAGCTTCGGCGCGCCCTCGCCGCGCAGGCGCTGGACCGTGCCGTGCTGGGTACCCGGGGGCACGCGGATGCGCTTGGTTCCGGCCAGCGTCGGCACCTCGATCGTGGCGCCGCGGATCGCCTCGGGGATCGTGATCGGCACCTCCACCTCGAGCTGGTCGCCCTTGCGCGTGAAGATCGGCGACTCGCCGACGCGCGTGACCACGTACAGGTCGCCGGCGGGCCCGCCGCGCGGGCCGGCCTCGCCCTTGCCCGACAGCCGGACCCGGCTGCCGTCGCGCACGCCGGCGGGGATGTTGACGCGGTAGCGCTTGACCTGGCGGGTGCGCCCGCTGCCCTGGCAGGTCGGGCACGGGTCCTTGATCTCCGTGCCGGTGCCGCCGCACTGCCGGCACGGCTGGGAGATCGAGAACAGGCCCTGCGACTCCGCCTCCACCCCGCGCCCCTGGCAGCGCGAGCAGATCTCCGGGGAGGTCCCCGGCTTGGCTCCCGTTCCGCGGCAGGTCGGGCACGGGGCCGACAGCGGCACCGAGACCGGCACCTGCGCCCCCTCCATGGCCTGCTCGAACGAGACGTGAACGTCGGTCTCGAGGTCGCGACCGCGCTCGGGACGGGGTGTGCCGGCGCCGCCAGGACGCCCGCCGCCGGTGAACAGGTCCGAGAGGATGTCCCCGAAGCCGCCGAAGTTGCCGCGGAACGCGCCGGGGCCGAAGCCGCCGGGGCCGCCGAAGACGCCCCCGCCCGAGTCGTACGCCTTGCGCTTCTCGGCGTCCGAGAGGATCGAGTTGGCCTCCTGGATCTCCTTGAAGCGCTCCTCCGCGGCGGCGTCGCCGGGGTTGCGGTCCGGGTGGTACTGGCGCGCCAGCTTGCGGTACGCCTTCTTGATGTCCTCGTCGGAGGCGTTCTTGGCGACTCCGAGCGTCTTGTATGGATCCTTCACCGCGGGCATGGCGCGCTAACCGGAGACGACCACGCGCGCCGGACGGAGGACGCTGCCGTTGGAGCGGTAGCCCTTCTCCATCACGTCGAGCACCACCCCCGGCTCGGCCCCGTCCTCGGAGCGCACCGAGAGCGCCTCGTGCTCCTCGGGGTCGAAGCGGTCGCCGCGCGGGTCGAACTGCTCGATGCCGTTGCGCTCGAGCACGGCGAGCAGCTCCGAGTGCACGAGGCGCACGCCCTCGGCGAAGTTGCGCTCCGCCTCGCCCGCCGACGCCAGCGCGCGCTCGAGGTTGTCCACGGCCGGCAGCAGCTCGCGGATCAGCCCGCTCTTGGCGCGCTCGCCCGCCGCGGCGGCCTCGCGGGCCGCCCGCTTGCGGTAGTTCTCGAAGTCGGCCTGAGCCCGGCGGGCCAGGTCGAGGTACTCGTCCCGCTCGCGCTGTGCACGCGCGAGCGGGTCTTCGGCCTCGATCTGCTCCTTCTCTTCGAGGATGCGCTGCTCGTTGGCGGGGTCCTCCTCGCCGGAGGGCTCCGCGGCTTCGTCGCGCGCCGTGACGGGCTCGTCCTCTGGGGTCTCGAACACCGGGCTAACCCTTCTCGTCGCCCTCGACCACCTCGGCGTCCACGACCTCCTCCTCGTCGGGGGAGCCGTTCGACGCCGCGTCCTCGGCGGTCGCTCCGTTGCCGGCGGCCTGCTGCTGCGCGGCGGCGTACATCTGCTCGGACACCTTGTGGAAGGCGGACTGCAGGGCCTCCGTCTTGGCGTTCAGCAGCGCGACGTCCTCGGACTCGAGGTTGTCGCGCACGTCCTTGATGGCCGCCTCGATCTCCTCCTTGGCGGACGAGTCGAGCGTGTCGGCCATCTCCTTGACCTGGCGTTCGCCCTGGTAGGCGGCGTTCTCGGCGGTGTTGCGTGCCTCCACCAGCTCGCGCTGACGGCGGTCGTCCTCGGCGTGCGCCTCGGCGTCCTGCACCATCCGCTGGACCTCCTCGTCGGCGAGGCCCGAGCCGGACTTGATCTCGATCTTCTGCTCCTTGCCGGTGCCGAGGTCCTTGGCGCCGACGTTGAGGATGCCGTTCGCGTCGATGTCGAAGGTCACCTCGACCTGCGGCACGCCGCGCGGAGCCGGCGGGATGCCGGTCAGCTGGAACTTGCCGAGCGACTTGTTGTAGGCGGCCATCTCGCGCTCGCCCTGGAGCACGTGGACCTCCACGCTCGGCTGGTTGTCCTCGGCCGTGGAGAAGATCTCCGACTTGCGGGTGGGGATTGTCGTGTTGCGCTCGATCAGCTTGGTCATCACGCCGCCCTTGGTCTCGATGCCAAGGGTCAGCGGGGTGACGTCGAGCAGCAGCACGTCCTTCACGTCGCCGGCCAGCACCCCGGCCTGGATGGCGGCACCGACGGCCACGACCTCGTCCGGGTTGACGCCGCGGTGCGGGTCCTTGCCGGTCAGGTCCTTGACCTTCTCCTGAACGGCCGGCATGCGCGTCATGCCGCCCACGAGGACGACGTGCGCGATGCCCGCGCCGCCCTCGACGCCGGCGTCGGAGAGCGCCTGCTTCGTGGGCCCGACCACCCGGTCGAGCAGGTCCGCGGTCAGCTCGTTGAGCTTCGAGCGGGTTAGGCGCTGGTTGAGGTGCTTGGGCACCGAGTCGACCGCCGTGATGAAGGGCAGGTTGATCTGCGTCTCCTGGGCGGAGCTGAGCTCGGTCTTGGCCTTCTCGGCCTCCTGGTAGAGGCGCTGCAGCGCCATCTTGTCGGCCGACAGGTCCACGCCCTCGGCCTTCTTGAACTCCGCGACGAGCCAGTCGACGATCGCCTTGTCGAAGTTGTCGCCACCGAGGTGGTTGTCACCCGCGGTCGACTTGACCTCGAACACGCCGTCGCCGATATCGAGCACCGACACGTCGAACGTGCCGCCGCCGAGGTCGAAGACGAGGATCGTCTGGTCGTCCTCCTTGTCGA
>JAXDII010000102.1:0-45489 GCA_034664085.1 Thermoleophilaceae bacterium | reverse complement strand
CCGTGGTCGACGCAAGCCCGCCGAGCGTGACCATCGCCCAGGACAACCCCTTCACGCGCGGCGAGTGGGTGAGAGGAAGCCAGAGCGTGGGCTACGCGGCGTTCGACAATGTGGGCGTGCGGGTGGCGCGGGCGGTGGTGGGGGACAAGACTGGGGAGGACCACCTTCGTGGATGCAACTTCGCCCTGCGGATTCCGTGCCCGAGCGGATCAGGGGCGATCACGGTGGATACGCGCCGGCTACCCGAGGGTTCCCAGCCGTTGCTCGTGCAGGCGGAGGACGCCGCTGCCAATCCCGGCGTCAGCGGCGCGCTGACCGTGCGAATCGACAACACCGCGCCAGGCGCTGCGTCGGCGTTCGTCGAGGGCGGCGAGGGCTGGCGCAACCAGAACCTCTTCTCGCTCGCCTGGGACAACCCCGACGAGGGTGACCGCGCGCCGATCGTTGGCGTCCATCACCGTGTCTGTCCACTGGACGGGAACAGCTGCACCCACGGCAGCCGGGCGGCGCCGGGAATCGATCGGCTCTCAGACGTCGCCGTGCCGGGACCTGGGGAGTGGCATCTCCGACTTTGGCGCCAGGATGCGGCAGGCAACCACGAGCCCGCGAACGCGTCTGTCCCGGTCACGTTGCGCTTCGATCCCGAGCCGCCTCAGCTCGGCTTCGAGGACTCGCCGGCCTCGGATCCCACCCTGGTCTCGGTTCTCGTGACCGACAAGGTCTCGGGCCTCGCCGGCGGCGAGATCGAGCTGAGCCGTGAGGGCTCGGCAAGCTGGCAGGTGCTGGCAACACACCAAGAGGGCAGTCACCTCACGGCGCGGCTCGACGATGAGAACCTGCCCCCCGGGACGTACCTCCTGCGGGCCACCGCCCGCGACCGAGCGGGCAATCAGAACAGCGCCGACACGCGCCTCGACGGCCGGCCAATGGCAATCAGCCTGCCGGTACGAACCCCGACTGCGCTGCGGGCCGGGGTCGTGACGCGGCGGTCCGTTCGAAGGACGGGGCGGCGTCGGGGCGAACGCCATCGCGTCCGGCGGCGGATCACCGTCCTGCGTCCAACCGCGCGGATCGCGCTGGGCCGCGGGGTGAAGATCGCGGGACAGCTAAGGCGCGCGAACGGAGACCCCGTACGCGACGCGGAGGTGTTGGTCCTCACGCGCTCCCCTACGAGCCCGGAGCAGGTCGTAGGCACGCTCCGAACCGACGACCACGGTGCCTACGAGTACGTCGCGCGGGCCGGCTCGACGAGCACGCTGCGCGTCGTCTTCGGGGGCACGCCGCTGCTGCTGCCGGCGCAACGGGAGGTTACGTTGCGCGTTCCGGCAGAGTCGACGATCCGCACCCGCCCGCGCCGGGTCCGTAACGGTCAGGCGGTCACGTTCGACGGCCGGCTCCGCTCCCTGCCCGTGCCCGCCGCAGGCAAGCTGATCGAGCTCCAGGTGGTGCTCTCGGGCCGGTGGCAGACCTTCAGAACCGTGCGGACCAGCCCGAGCGGGTCGTGGCGCGTTCGGTATCGGTTCCGCCGCAGCTGCGGCGTCCTGCGGTATCGCTTCCGCGCGCGTCTGCCGGCCGAGGCGGGGTACCCGTTCGAGGCTGGGGAAACCGACCCCGTCGCTGTGCTGGTCCAAGGAAAGCCGTGCCGCTGACCAAACTGGACCTGAGTCACTCCACGTCCGCAGCCGACGAAACGGAGGTCACGTGATCGACTTGGTGCGCCGGAACCTGACCTACGCCAACGTGATGGCGACGGTGGCGGTCTTCATCGCCTTGGGCGGATCCTCGTACGCGGCTCTGAGACTCACGGGTCGCGACATACGCGATGAATCCCTCACCGGTCGCGACCTGAAGCGCGACAGCGTCGGCGGAAAGCGAATCAAGGAGGCGCGGCTGGCCAAGGTGCCCCGGGCGCGAAACGCCGACCGTCTCAACGGCGTTACCGCGGCGCGCCTCTTGGTGCGCTGCCCGGAGCAGACAACGCCCGTGTCTGACGTCTGTGTCGAGACGGCGTCTCGGTCTCCAGTGGCTTATGGGATCGCCGCCGTCGTCTGCGAAGGCATTGACCGGCTGGCCACCCTGGGCCGGCGGCTCCCCAGCCACGACGAGCTCATGACCGCGCTCGGCGAGCCTGGCGTCACCCTCGCCGCCGGTGGTGAGCTCACACACAACGTCTACCCCTCCAGCTCCGATCCCGGCCGGCTGGACGTTCTCTACATCACCGACAGCGTCGGCAGCGTGGCGCTCACGTCCGATACGGCGGTTGGGGCCAAGGCGTTTCGCTGCGTCGCCGACCCCCTCAACTAGGAGCGAGACCGAGCAGAAGGCCAACGACAGTGCGGAGGAGGTAGTGCGGTGGCATCGCTGAACGTCCACCAGTCGCATGCGAGGGATCACGATCGGCTGGGCTTCCATCCCAGCTGTCCGATCTGCCGTCAGGACCGGGCCTTCGGCGTCCTTCCGCCGGATCCGGTTCGTGCCCTGCGCCTCCGGGCCCTGCTCGCCACCGGCCTCCTCGCCCTCGGCGGGGGAGTCACCGCAACCTCCGTCGCGAACGAGCCCGACCACCAGCAGGAGGGCGTCGTCGTTCCCGAGCAGGAGGCCCCGGTGGCGCCCGGTGCGCCTGGCGACCAGCGCGGTCCGAGCTTCGATCCCGGCGGCGAAACCGCCCTGCCGTACGACGGCGGTCCGGCTCCTGAGGAGATGGATGGCTCAGCCGGCGAGGAGGGCTGGGTGCCGCTGGAGGACGAGGCGGTGGCCGACCCGGACCCAGGGCTGCTCCTCACCGATCCGGAGACCCCGGTGTCGCCGGGCCCGGAGGCCGTTCCAGTGCCGCCGGTCGAAGCGGCCCCCGCCCCGCCGCCGCCCTCAGACCTCCAAAGCCCGCCTCCGGTCGAAAACGCGCCGCCGATCTCTACGTGGCAGCCACAGCCGAACGCCGACTCCAAGCCAGCGGTCGAGGAACGGCATCAGGGCAAGGCGCAAGTCGCGCCCGCCAACGACCCACCCGCGCCGACGGCCGCGCTGCCGCAGGCTCCGCCGCCCATGGCAATCCCGGCCGAGGCGCCCGCCGGCGCGCCTCGGGTTCACGTGGTCCGCCGCGGCGAGTCGCTCTGGTCGATCGCCGCGGCGCTGCTCGAGCCGCGCGCCTCGGCGGCGACGATTGCGGGCGAGGTCGATCGGCTCTGGCAGCTCAACGCGGAGCGCATCGGCACCGGCGACCCGGATCTCGTGATGGTGGGCGTGCGACTGAGGCTGCGCTGACCCGTCGCGCAAGGGTCGAGTGGAGTATTCGACATCAAATAGATGCTCAATCCTCCACTCGGCGGCGGGCGGCGCCCGTGGCGGGCGCCCGGCGCCCAAAGCGCCACGCCCCACCGCCCCTAGTGTTGCCCCCGTGCCGTCCGCGCCCGACCAGCCGACCTTCTACTACGACCTCGGCTCCCCGTACGCCTGGCTCGCCGCCGAGCGCATCCACCACGTGCTGCCGCAGGTGGCCGTCTGGCAGCCGATCCTGCTCGGCGGCATCTGGAAGCAGACCGGCGGCCGCTCCTGGGCCACCACCGACAAGCGCGACGAGGGGATGAAGGAGGTCGAGCAGCGGGCGCAGCGCTACGGCCTGCTGCCCACCAGGTGGCCCGACGACTGGCCCACCAACACGCTCACCGCCATGCGCGCCGCCGTCTTCGCCCAGCAGACCGGCCGCGCGGTCGCCTTCTCGCTAGCCGCCTTTCGTCAGGCCTTCGCTGCCGGCAAGGACCTCAGCGAGGTCGACAACGTCCTGATCGCGGCGGCGGCCTGCGAGCTCCATCCGAACGCGGTGCTCAAGGCCATCGAGCTCCAGTCCACGAAGGACCGCCTCAAGCAAGCCACCCAGGAGGCCTACGACCGCGGCGTGCGGGGAGTCCCAAGCGTGGCCGTCGGGGACCAGATCTTCTGGGGTGACGACCGCCTCGAGGACGCCGCCGCGGCGCTCGGCGGCTAGCCCGGCGGCCGCACGAACACGGAAGCCCGCGCCCGCGCCGGCGCGTCCGACTGGAAGACGAACGCCGTGTAGAGCCCGAGCGGATCGGTCGGGTTCGAGTCGAAGCGGCGGAAGGCTCCTCCGCGCGGCACGAAGAGCGGTCCGAACTCGCCGCCCTGGACGAAGCCCGCGCGCGTGCGCGTTCTCATCGTGTAGGTCTCCAGCACCCCGTCGGGCCGCAGCAGCTCGATAGTCAGCGTTCGTCCGGCCTCGAAGCCGGTGGCGACCAGGATGAAGACCTGGCCCGCCTCGCCGTCGGCGGGCATGAAGTACGCCGAAGCCGGCGCCACGTAGAAGCCCTTGCACTTGCGGAACGTGCGCCCGAAGCGCGTGTCGAACTGCGCGAAGCACATCCGCTGCATGCGCCCGGTGTCGTAGAACCACGGGTCGATCAGCCGGAACGTGAAGCGTCCCGTGCTGCTGGCGCGGAAGTTCTTGACCCGGTACGGCCTGCGGTCGGTGTCGCGCCTGAAGTACTGGGCCTGGACCGTCCCGCCGGCCTGCCAGGCGCGCCCCTGGAACGTGAAGACGCTGCCTCCGTCTCCCGCGACGGGGAAGGGTGGGAACAGCGAATGGGCCAGGGCCTCGGCCGGAGCTGTCGCACTCAGTACGGCCGCTGCCACGGCGATGGCGAGGGTGCGCGCACGCATGGCGTCGAGTCCGAGTCCAACATAACCCCGGTTTCGCGCTGCGCGCAAGGACACCAGATGGGGCGCCACCCCCCAGTCGGGGGTCTCGCGATTTGCGGGCGGGGTTGCTCGGGTACTCTCCGCAGCGATGGCGACGAGGGCCAAGGCAAAGGCCGGCAAGGACGCCGAGGGCGGCCACGGCGGCGACCAGCCGAGCGACGTACCCGGCGGCGAGGAGATCGGGTTCGGCGAGATCAAGCACGGTCTGCCGGACGAGGAGACCTGCAAGGCCGTCCTCGCCAAGATGATGCTGATCCGGCGCTTCGAGGAGCGCGCGGGCGAGATGTACGCCAAGGCGAAGATCGGCGGCTTCCTCCACCTCTGCATCGGCGAGGAGGCGACGGTCGTCGGCGCCACGCAGGCGCTGCGCGAGACCGACTACCTGATGTCGACCTACCGCGAGCACGGCCAGGCGCTCGCGCGCGGCACCCACCCCAACGCCGTGATGGCCGAGCTGTTCGGGCGCCAGGACGGGTGCTCGCACGGCCGCGGCGGCTCGATGCACCTGTTCGACTGGGACAAGCGCTTCCTCGGCGGCTACGGCATCGTCGGCGGCTCGCTCCCGCTGAGCGCCGGCGTGGCGCTGGCCAACGACTACCTCGAGACCGAGGACGTGATCCTCTCGATGATGGGCGACGGCGCCACCAACCAGGGCACGTTCGGCGAGACCATGAACCTCGCCGCGCTCTGGAAGCTCCCGGTGGTGTTCGTGATCATCAACAACCAGTTCGGCATGGGCACGGCGCTGCACCGCCACTCGGCGGTCACCGACCTGTCGCTCAAGTCCGAGGGCTTCGGCGTGCCCGGCACCCGCTGCGACGGCATGGACGTGCTCGACGTGCACAGCGTCGTGACCGAGGCGCTGCGCTGCGCCCGCGAGGAGCGCCGGCCGCAGCTCGTGGAGGCGGTCACCTACCGCTACCGCGGCCACTCGATGGCGGACCCCGAGGAGTACCGCACCAAGGAGGAGGTCGAGGAGTGGCGCGAGCGCGACCCGATCAAGGCCTTCGCCGACCGCCTCGTGGATGAGGGCGTGGTGAGCAAGGACGACGTCGAGCGCTTCGACGAGCAGGCGGTCGAGACCGTGGACGAGGCCGTCAGGTTCGCCGACGAGTCGCCGTTCCCCGACCTCGACTCTCTCTACGACGACATCTACGTCTTCAACGACGACGTCC
The DNA here is from genome assembly GCA_034664085.1 of Thermoleophilaceae bacterium. GTDB lineage: Bacteria > Actinomycetota > Thermoleophilia > Solirubrobacterales > Thermoleophilaceae > JACVRW01. The sequence continues at coordinate 39,604 of JAXDII010000102.1, read as the reverse complement.
CCGCGTGGTGGACGGTCGACGAGCGCTCGCCCGAGGTCCACCGCGGGGAGCGCGAGCGCGAGGCCGGCGACCTGCCGCACGAGCTCGCCGAGCGCGGGGCGGCGTACGCGAACGTCGGCGACCAGCGGTCGCGCAAGGCCGGAGGGCCGAAGGAAGAGGAGGAGCCCGAGGCGGAGGGGCAGGAGGACGACGCCGACGAGGCGGAGCCGGGCGGCGTCGAGGTCTCGGGCGAGGCGGACGAGTAGTGCCGACGATGCGCTACCGCGAGGCGCTCAACCAGGCGCTGCGCGAGGAGATGGCCGAGGACGAGAACGTCTTCCTGATGGGCGAGGACATCGGCGTCTTCCAAGGCGCCTTCAAGGTGACCTCCGGCCTGCTCGAGGAGTTCGGCGAGAAGCGCGTCCGCGACACGCCGATCTCAGAGAACACGATCGTCGGCATGGGCGTCGGCTCCGCGATGCTCGGCCTGCGCCCCGTGGTCGAGCTGATGACGATCAACTTCTCGCTGCTCGCGATGGATCAGATCGTCAACCACGCCGCGGCGATCCGGTACATGTTCGGCGGCCAGGTCAAGGTGCCGATGGTGATCCGGATGCCGCAGGGCGCCGGCCACCAGCTCGGGCCGACCCACTCGCACTGCTTCGAGGCCTTCTACCTGCACGTGCCCGGCCTGCTGGTGGCCGCGCCGTCGACCCCGGCGGACGCCAAGGGCCTGCTCAAGGCGGCCATCCGCGACGACAACCCGGTCGTGTTCATCGAGCACGAGACGCTCTACGCGCAGCGCGGCGAGGTGCCCGAGAACGGCGGGCCGATGCGCTTCGGGGAGGCGGCGATCCGGCGCGAAGGCGAGGATGTGACCATCATTGGCATCTCACGCATGGCACTGACAGCGGAAAAGGCGGCCGAGAAGCTCGCCGACGAGCACGAGATCGACGCCGAGGTGATCGACCCGCGCACGCTGCGTCCGCTCGATCTCGACACGATCCTGGACTCCGTCAAGAAGACGAACCGGGCGGTGATCGTCGAGGAGGGCTGGCCGCACGGCGGCGTGGGCGCCAACCTCGCCGCGCTGATCCAGGAGCAGGCGTTCGACTGGCTCGACGCCCCCGTTCAGCGTGTCACCGGCGCCGACGTGCCGATGCCGTACTCGAAGCCGTTGGAGCAGGCGGCGTTCCCGCACGAGGAACACGTCATGCAGGCCGCGCTCGCCACTTTCAGGGATCTCTAGGAGGAGACACGCATGGCCACCGACGTCACAATGCCCCGACTGTCCGACTCGATGGAAGAGGGCACTGTCCTGAAGTGGCTGGTGGACGAGGGCAGCGAGGTCAAGCGCGGCGAGCCGCTCGTGGAGATCGAGACGGACAAGGCCAACATGACCTACGAGGCCGACGCCGACGGCACGCTCATCGAGATCGTCGCCCAGGAGGGCGACACGCTTCCGATCGGCGAGACGATCGCGCGCATCGGCGATCCGAGCGAGGCCGGCGGCAACGGCAAGGCGTCGAAGAAGCAAGAGCAGGCCGAGGCCGCGAGCGACGAGGCCGAGTCCGAAGAGGCCGAGGGCGAGGACGCCCAGGAGGCCGAGGAGGAGCGTGAGCCGGTGGCCGCCGAGGCCAGCGCGGAGGGCGAGGCCCGTGGCGCGGCCGGCGCCGAGGGCGGCGGCGGCGAGACCCAGGCCGGCGCCGGCACGGCGACCCAGGAGCGCGCGCCCAGCGGCAACGGCGGACGCGTGAAGGCATCCCCGGTGGCGCGCCGGATGGCGCGCGAGCTCGGCGTTGAGCTGGCACGGCTGGAGGGCACCGGACCGGGCGGCCGCATCGTCAAGGCCGACGTGCAGGCCGCCGCGGACGGCGGGACCGACGGCGGCGGCGCCCAGGCGCAGACGGCCGAGGCGCCCGCCGAGGCCGAGAAGCAGGCAGCGCCCGCAGCGCAGCGCAGCGAGGCCGGCGCCAAGGGCGAGGCCGAGGTGCTCGAGCTGACCCGCCTGCAGCAGACGGTCAGCCGGCGCATGGCGGAGTCGAAGGCCACGGCGCCCGAGTTCTCGATCTCGCTCACGGTCGACATGACGCAGGCGGTCGAGCTGCGCAGCCGCCTCAAGGAGGTCGCCGACCCGGCGCCCTCGTTCAACGACATGGTCGTGAAGGCCGCGGCGACCGCCCTGCGCGAGCACCCGCGCGTCAACGGCGCCTACCGCGACGGCAAGTTCGAGCTCTACGAGAAAGTCAACATCGGCGTCGCCGTGGCCGCCCAAGACGCGCTGGTGGTGCCCACGATCTTCGACGCGGACCGCAAGTCGCTCGGCCAGATCTCCCGCGATGCCCGCGCCGTGATCGAGCGGGTGCGCGACAAGTCGGTCACCCCGCCCGAGCTCTCCGGCGGCACGTTCACGGTCTCGAACCTCGGCATGTTCGGGATCGAGCAGTTCACGGCGATCATCAATCCCCCGCAGGCCTCGATCCTGACCGTGGGCGCGCTGGCGAAGCGACCGGCGGTGGACGACAGCGGACGCATCGTGGCGCGTGACCAGATGACGCTCTCGCTCGTGTGCGACCACCGCATCCTCTACGGAGCGGACGGCGCCCAGTTCCTGGCGCGCGTGCGCGAGCTGCTGGAGCAGCCGCTGTCGCTGGCGCTGTAGCTCCGTTATGCGGAGTTGACGTGCCGCCTCCTAGGGTCGCTGGCCTGTGCCAACGACCAGAGGAGGACGAATGAAACGCCCCGTGACCGCCCTGGTGGTGGCCGCCGCGCTCGCAGCGGTGCCCGCGGGCGTAGCGCTGGCCGGTGGGTCGGGCAGCTCCGCCCAGCCGTCCGGCACCGAGGCCCAGTCAGGGCCCGACGCCACGTCGGTCCAGTCGGCTAGGCCCGACCGAGACCACGGCGACCGCAAGGACTGCCCGAGGAAGGGCCAGGACAACCGGGACTCGACGCAGCTCTAGCCGTTTCGCGACCGGCCGGTACCCCGCGCGGCGCCGGCCGGTCGCCATTACCCTCGAGTGCTATGGCCGAGCAGCAACCCGAGCCGCGCATGCCCGCCACTCAGGACGAGGAGATCATCTCGGCGCAGGACCTGGCGGTCGTCTCCACGCTCACCGACGGCGCCCGCATCGAGCGGATCGCGCGCGAGCTGCAGCTGGGCTTCGACGCGCTCGCCCACGTGGGGCCGGCAGCCTCGTTCTTCGGCTCGGCGCGCACGCCGCCCGACCATCCGGAGTACCAGCTCGCCCGCGACACCGCGCGGCTGGTTGGCGACGCCGGGCTGGCGATCATCACCGGGGGCGGGCCCGGCGCGATGGAGGCCGCCAACCGCGGCGCCCGCGACGCCGACGCGCTGTCGATCGGCCTCAACATCGAGCTGCCGTTCGAACAAGGCCTCAACCCCTACTGCGACATCGGGCTCGAGTTCCACTACTTCTTCACGCGCAAGATCATGTTCGTCCGCTACGCCAGCGGGTTCGTGGTCTTCCCCGGCGGCTTCGGCACGCTGGACGAGACGTTCGAGGCACTCACCCTGATCCAGACCGGCAAGGTACGCCACTTCCCGGTGATCCTCGTGGGGTCCGACTACTGGGCCGGGCTCCTCACCTGGATTCGCGAGCGCATGCTCGACGAGGGCAAGATCTCCGAGCAGGACCTGGATCTGGTCTGCGTGACCGACGACCCGATCGAGGTACGCGACCGCCTGATGTCGGCGGCGCACCGCCAGGCGCGGACCCCGCCGCGCGGAGTCCCCTAGGCGAAGCGGAAGCCCGTCGCGGCGGGCTCGATCTGAATCGGGCTCTCGGGCAGCCCGTCCGGCACCTGCGGCTCGTTGAACTCGCGCGGTGCGACGTCGTTGGGCGTGTCGGGATGGAAGAGCGCGGCCAGGTACTGAATGTGGTCGCGCCCCACGCCGAGCTCCGTCTGGCCCCCGCCGTAGGCGCCGATGCCGCGCTCGGCGCAGAAGTCGTAGGCGCGGCCGAGCTCTGCGAGCGAGCCCACGCGCGACGGCTTGATGTTCACCGTGCGCGGCTGCCACTCGAGCGCCAGGATGTCGTCGACCGAGTGGATCGGGGCGTCCCAGGTGATCCGGTCGCGGTGCGGCTCAAGGATCGGCCGCGTCTCGTCGGTGATGTCGGGATCCTCCAGCCAGACGTCCGGGAACGCCTCGACGAGCTTGGCGTAGAGCTCTGGATCGGTGACCACGTCCACCGGCGTGCCCTTGTACTGGCCCTTGAGGTCGAGCGAGTCGACCGCCCCGGAGGCCGCGAGCTCGGCGATCAACTCGTCGCTCCAGGTGTTGGTCGGGTCGAGCTTGAAGCGAGTGGAGGGATAGCGCTCGAGCACGCGCAGCATCTTCTCCGACGTCTCAGGGCCGTCGCTCTCGAGCCCGCCGAGGCGCATCGAGACCACGTAGTTGAGCGGGCGCAGCTCGCGGCCGAGGTGCTCGGCCAGCGAGCGTCCGGCCTGGCGCAGCCCGAGGTCCAGCGCTGCCGACTCGAAGGCCCAGTTGCGGTACCGGCGGGATACCTCGCGCACGGGCGGGTCCGGGAAGGTGTCCAGCTCGGCCAGCCGCTCCGAGAGGGAGCCAAGCGTCCACGAGCCTGCCAACGGCAGCGAGCCGCCGGCGGCCTGGAAGGAGACGTGGTCCAGGCCGTCGTACACGACGTCCTCGCCGACCCCCTCCTCGCCGCCCCCGCGCAGGGTGATCAGGGTGGTGTAGCGGGTGAACTCCTCCGAGAACGGGAGCTCGCGCCCCTCGAGGCTGTAGCCGTCGATCTCGACCGGAAGGGAGGCCAGCTGTTCCCAGGTGCTCACGGCGCGCGAGACTAGCGGCTAGCCGCCGGGAACCACGAGCACCGGCCGCTCCGACAGGTGGAGCAGCTTGTGCGGGGTGGAGCCGAGAATGGCGCCCTTGATCGGGCTCTCGCCGTAGCTGCCGACGACGATCATGCGCGCCGACTCGCGCTCGGCCAGCTCCAAGGCGGTCACTAGACCGCCTCCTCCGGGACCGCCGCCACCCCGAGCTTCGTCCCCTCGGCGACCTCCGGGTCCACGGTCTCACGCCTGCGTCCGAAGAACTGCTCGTGCCCTGCGAGGCGCCAGAGCAGCATCAGCACCGCCCCGAGCAGCAGCAGGCCGACGCCGAGCACGACCGGCACCGCGATGCCGAAGATCTCGCTGCCCGAGTAGGAGGCGCCGGGGTCGCGGTACTCGTCGATCGCCTTGAAGAACAGGTACGCGAGCATCAAGCCGCCGGCCACCGGGCCGACGCCGATGAAGAGCAAGTTCTTGACCGACTTTGTCAGCTCCCGGCGGTAGTAGATCGCGCACGCGAAGCCCGTGAGCGCGTAGTAGAAGGCGATCATCAGCGACAGCGACGTGAGCGAGTCGTAGACGAAGTTCTCGGACAGCGGGAACAGCACCGCGAACCACACCGCCGCGATCAGGCCGATGGCGATCGTCGAGACGTGCGGAGTCAGGAAGCGCGGGTGCACCCGGCCGAAGGCCTCGGGGAAGGCGCCCTGGCGCGCCATCGAGAGCGTCGTCCGCGAGGCCGGCAGGATCGTCGTCTGCGTGGACGCCAGCGCCGAGATGACGATCGCCAGCACCACGAACTTGTCGAGCGGCGAGCCGAGCGCATCGGTGGCGAGCGCCCCGAAGATCCCCGGGTCGTCCTCGAACTCCGCGACGCGGTCGAGGCCGGCGTAGGCGACCACCGCGGTGGTGGTGAGCACGTAGGTGACCAGCAGGATCACCGTGGAGAAGACCGCCGCCAGCCCGGGAGCGCTCGTCGACCCCTCCGTCTCCTCGTTGAGGTTCACGGCGCTCTCCCAGCCCCAGTAGATGAACACGCCGGTGAGCACGCCGAGGATCAGGGCATTCGGGCTGTCGATCGCGAACGGCGAGAACCAGGAGAGCTCGGGCGTCAGCGCGCCGCCCTTGAGCAGGGCCACGACCGCGAACATCAGCAGCGCGCCGACCTGGAAGATGATCAGGATCCGCTGGAGCAGCGCCGACAGCTCCGTGCCGAGCACGCAGATCGTCGTCATCACCGCGATGATGATCAGGGTGAACACGACGTTGGCGAGCGTCGAGTCGCGCAGCGCCTCGGCCCCGAGCAGGTCGAAGGTGTAGTACGCCGCCACCTGGGCGAGCGAGCCGATCACGAGGATGCCGGTCGTGGCGACCGCCCAGCCTCCCACCCAGCCCGCGCCGGGACCCATGGCGCGCGTGATCCACGAGAACGAGGTCCCGCAGTCCGGGTCGGCGCGGTTCATGTAGTAGAAGGCCGAAGCGATCAGGAACATCGGCACGAACGAGGCGAGCAGGACCGCCGGGGCCTGCACACCCACCCCGACCACGACGATCGCCAGCACCGCGGCTAGCGAGTAGGCGGGGGCCGTGGACGCGATTCCGATGATCAGGCCGTCGAGGAACCCGATCGCGTTGCTCTTGAGCCCCTTCTCGCCGGTCTCGGCACCTTGGCCGGGATGGAGCCGATGGTGTTCGGTCATGCGTAGAGCTCGTTCACGGCCGCGGTGAACGCCTCGCTGTGGCGGTCCACGTGGTCCTCGGTCGTGGCCGGGCACATCAGCGCCATGTTGTGGAACGGCGTGATCAGCACGCCGCGGTTGAGGAGGTACAGGTGCAGATACTCCTCTACGTCCCGGTCGCCGGACGCCGCGGACTCGGCGCCCGTGCGCGGCGGCGCCGCGGCGAAGCGGTACTCGGCGCGCGCGCCGAGGCTGACGATGCTCCACGGCACCGAGTGGCGCTCGAGCGCCTGCTCGACGCCCGCCACGAAGCGCTCGCGCAGCCGCGACATGCGCGCGAAGGCGTCGTCCGTCAGCACCTCGCCGAGCGTCGCGCGCGCAGCCGCGAGCGAGAGCGCGTTGCCGGCCAGCGTGCCACCGACCCCGCCCGTGTCCTCGTAGTCGGCGTCCTCCTCGGCGGCGATCCGCTCGGCCAGGTCGGCGCTGACCCCATACGCGCCGATCGGCACCCCGCCGCCGATCGACTTGCCGAGCGTGACCGCGTCGGGCTCGAGGCCCCACGCCGCGGTGCAGCCGCCCGGCCCCGCGCTGAGCGTGTGAGTCTCGTCGATGATCAGCAGCGCGCCGGCGCGGGTGCACGCCGCCCGTACGGCCTCCAGGAAGCCGGGCTCGGGCAGGACGATGCCGATGTTGGTGAGCGCCGGCTCCATCAGCAGGCACGCCACGTCACCGTGGGCGAGCGCCGCCTCGACCGAGTCGAGGTCGTTGAACTCGGCCAGGCGCGTGGTCTCGGCGGGGTCCACCGCAGGGCCGACGTTGCCGGCGCGCGAGCGCACGACGCCGTCGTCGCCGAGCGTCACGAACGCCTCGTCGACCGAGCCGTGGTAGCACCAGTTGAAGAGCATCACCTTCGGCCGTCGCGTGATCTGCCGGCAGATCCGCAGCAGCCAGCGGTTGGCGTCGGTGGCCGTCAGCGAGAACTGCCAGTACGGCACGCCGAAGCGGCGCGTCAGCTCCTCGCCCACCCAGGCGGCGTCGGCGGTCGGGAGCATCGTCGTGATGCCGGCCTGCTCGCGCACCGCGGCCATGGTCGGCTCGGGCGAGTGCCCGGCCATCGCGCCGGTGTCGCCGAGGCAGAAGTCCGCGTACTCGTTGCCGTCCACGTCCACCACGGTCGCGCCGGCCGCCTCGGCGAGGTACACCGGGTGGCCGCCCGCCCACATCGTCATCCAGCTCATCGGCACGCCGGCGAGCAGCGAGCCGCGCGCCTGCGCGTGCAGCTCTGCGGACCGCTGATGCTCGTCGGCGAAGCGCTCCCGCTCGCGCTGGAGCAGCGCGGTCACGGTAGCGGTGCTCACGCGACCGGCTCGGGCTCGTCCGGCCGCACCGCGGCCATGCGCTCCGCGCGGCGCTGCTGCCAGACCGTGAGCAGCATCATCGCCAGCGTGAACAGGAAGATCATCGACGCGATCACGTAGATCTGCGGCGGCACCGCCACGCGCGCGGCTCCCCAGATGAACAGCGGGAACGTGACGGTGGAGCCGGCGTTGAAGTTGGTGATCACGAAGTCGTCGATCGAGAGCGCGAAGGCGAGCAGCGCCGCGGCGACGACGCCGGGCATGATCAGCGGCAGGGTGACCAGCCGGAACGTCTGCCAGGGCGTCGCGCCCAGGTCCTGCGCTGCCTCCTCCAGCGAGCGGTCGAACCCGATCAGGCGCGAGCGCACGGTCACGATCACGAACGACAGGTTGAACATGATGTGCGCGATCACGATCGTGGTGAAGCCGGTGGCAACCGAGAAGTTGATGAACATCGACAGCAGCGCCGCGCCCAGCACGACCTCGGGCGTGGCGAGCGGGATGAAGATGAAGAAGTTCACCGGGGCGCGGCCGCGGAACTCGTAGCGCACCAGTGCCAGCGCCGTCAGGGTGCCGAGCGCCGTGGCGATCACGGTCGAGACCGCGGCGATCTCGATCGAGTTGCGCAGGGCGGCCGAGATGCCCGGCACGCCGAACGGATCGCCCCAGGCGTCGAGCGAGAACTCCTGCCAGAGGAAGTTGAAGCGCCCGCGCGGCTTGTTGAACGAGAAGACGAGGATGACCGCTATAGGCACCAGCAGGTACAGCAGCGCGAGGCCGGCGTACACGTTGAGCCCGGCGTCGAGCAGCCGGCCGCCCATGCGCGGGCGGCGCGCGCCTGGAGCGGAGGCTTCCACTACGCCCTGCGCTCCTCGCCCTCGGTGCCGAGCAGCGCCTCGGTGCCGGCGATGCGCGCCCAGACCAGCACGATCACCAGCATCAGCGCCATCAGGATGAACGACAGCGCGGCCGCCGTCGGGTAGTCCGAGACCTCCAGGTAGCGGCTCTGGATGACGTTGCCGATCATGAACTGGCGCGGCGTGCCGAGCAGCTCGGCGTTGATGAAGTCCCCGGCGGCGGGGATGAAGGTGAGCAGCGTGCCCGCCACCACGCCCGGCATCGCCAGCGGCAGCGTCACGCGCCGGAAGACGTCACGCCGGCGGCCGTAGAGGTCGTAGCCGGCCTCGAGCAGGCGCGGGTCGATCCGCTCCAGCGAGGCGTAGAGCGGCAGGATCATGAAGGGCAGGTAGTTGTAGGTGATGCCGAGCACCACCGACGCGGTGGTGTCGAGCAGGCGGCCCCCCTCGGAGACGATGCCGACCGTCTGCAGCACGCTGACCACCGCGCCCGAGTCGCTCAGGATCGTCTCCCAGGAGAGCGTTCGGATCAGGTAGGTGACGAAGAACGGGACGATCACCACCAGCAGCAGCGCGTTGCGCCAGCGCCCGGCTCGGAAGGCGATGACGTAGGCGAGCGGGAAGCCGATCGCCAGCGCGATCACGGTGGCCAGGCCGGCGTACTCGAACGAGCGCACGAACTGCTCGTCGAACTGAGACAGCGCGTCCGAGTAGTTCGAGAGGTTCCAGTCGAACAGGTAGCCGGTCTCGAGCGTGCCCGTCTTGAGCGACTCGAACGCCATGTAGGCTAGCGGGAGGGCGAAAAAGATCAGCAGCCATCCCAGGCCCGGCAGCAGCAGCAGGTATGGAAGCCCCGCTTTCTTGAGGCTCGAGGGCACGGGGTCGGCCTCCTAGGCTCCGATGACTCCCTGGAAGGCCTCGGTGAGCTGCTGGTCCTCTTCGGGTTTCAGGTCCCTGAAGATGAACGCCTTGGAGAGCGTCGCTTCGTCCGGGAAGATCAGCTGGTTCTGCCCGATCGCGGGGTCGCGCTCCGTGAGGATCTCCTTGACGCCCTCGACCGGGCAGATGTAGTTCACGTACTCGGCGATGTCCGCCTGGACCTCGGGCTGGTAGACGAAGTCCATGAACTTCTGCGCCGTGAAGGCGGCGGGGGCGCCGACCGGCACCTGCATGTTGTCCGTCCACAGGTGCACGCCCGTCTCCGGGGAGACGAACTTGATGTTCGGGTTGTCCGCCTCGAGCTGAACGGCGTCGCCGGACCAGCCGATGATCACCCAGGAATCGCCCTTGGCGAGGTCCTTCGTGTACTCGTTGCCGGTGAAGCCGCGGATCTGGCCGGACTGCGCCGCCTCGTCGATCCGGTCGATCGCCTTCATGAGCTCGTCGACGGAGGCCTTCTCGGGATCGATCCCCATGCCCGCGGCTACGACGCCGACGGTATCGCGCATCTCGGTGAGCATGGTCACCTTGCCCTTGTAGTCCGGATCGAACAGGTCGTCGACCGACTTGGGCTCGCGCTTGACCTTGTCCTTGCGGTAGATGATCCCGCCGAAGCCCGACTGCCACGGCACGGAGTAGTCGCGCTTGGGATCGAAGGGCGGCGACTTCAGCCGCTCGATCAGGTTGGCGTCCACGTTCGGCAGCTCGGCGTGGTCGAGCTTCTGTACGTAGCCGAGCCGGATCATGCGCGCCGCCATCCAGTCGGTGAGCACGTGGATGTCCCGCCCGCCGGAGTCCCCGCGCTCGTACTGCTGGCGGACCTTGCCGAAGAACTCGGTGTTGTCGTTGATCTCCTCGACGTACTTGATCTTGGTGCCGTACTCGTCCTCGAACTCCTTGAGGGTGCCGCGGTCCTCCTCGATGTAGAGCGGCCAGTTGGCGATGTAGAGCGAGTCGGAGATCTCGCCCTTGGGGATCTCCTTTGCCTTCGCCTGCTCGTCGCCGCCGCCGGTGCCACCGGTCTCCGACCCGCACGCGGCGAGGTACGCGAGCGCGGAGACGCTCAGCGCCCCGGCCGCGCCTCGGCGGAGAAGGCGGCGGCGGCTGATCTCTTCGCGGATGATGCGTTCGAAGTGGCGGTCGAGGTCGCTCACGTAGCAGTCCCTTCCTCTCTAACCATGTGGATGTTCTCGGCGGACCAGGTAAGTCGAGCGCCGTCGCCCGTGGCGGGGAGCCGGCGGCGGGCCTCCTCGTCCGTATTGGGCACCAGCACGGTCATGCGCGTCCCGTCGCCGAGGAGGACGGTGACCTGCGTCGCCGTGCCCAGGTAGAGCGAGCTCTCCACCTGCCCGTCCACGCTCGGCCGCCCGTCGGTGCCGGTCCCGTCGGCCCCGTGCAGCTGGAGCTTCTCGGGTCGCACCACCGCGTGGGCGCGCTCCCCGACAGTCGCGCCGGCGGCGCCCGCCCGCACGGTCGGGCCGGCATCGAGTCGCAGCTCCGCGGCGCCCGTGGCCGTAGCTACGACCTCGCCGGGCATCAGGTTCGAGACCCCGATGAAGCCGGCGACGAAGGTCGTGCGCGGGCGCTCGTAGATCTCCTCCGGCTCGTCCAGCTGCTCGACCACGCCGCGGTTCATGACCGCGATGCGGTCGGACATGGTGAGCGCCTCCTCCTGGTCGTGAGTCACGTATACGAACGTGATGCCGACCTCCTGCTGGATGCGCTTGAGCTCGACCTGGAGCTGCTTGCGCAGCTTGAGGTCGAGCGCGCCGAGCGGCTCGTCGAGCAGCAGCACGGCGGGGCGGTTGACGAGCGCGCGCGCCAGCGCGACGCGCTGCTGCTGTCCGCCGGAGAGCTGGCGCGGCTTGCGCTTGGCCTCGGCGGAGAGACCCACGCGCTCGAGCTCCTCGGACACGCGGCGGCGCACCTCGTCCTTTGCGAGGCGCTTGCGCTCGAGCCCGAACGCAACGTTGCGCTCCACACTCAGGTGCGGAAACAGCGCGTAACTCTGAAAGACCGTGTTGGTCGGGCGCCTGAAGGCGGGCTGCCCGGTGACGTCCTCGCCGTCGAGCAGCACCGTCCCTTCGCTGGGCTCCTCGAAGCCGGCGATCATCCGCAGCGTCGTGGTCTTTCCGCAGCCGGACGGGCCGAGCATGGTGAAGAACTGGCCCCTCGGGATCTCCAGATCCATGCTGCGGACCGCCGTGAAGTCCCCGAAGCGCTTGGTCACTCCCCTGAGGGTGACGCTGGGCGCCGCTCCGTCATGGCTCATCGTCGTGCGCAAGGTAGGGCGGATTCCACACGTCCGCAAGGTGCGGAATGCCGAAAACACTCTCGCCTAACAGTACGAAATGGACAACACCGTGCTCCGCTATTCACCATGAACCCCCTAGACGGCCCTCCGATGCGCCGATACCTTTGTCCGCAGCGTCTAGTTGTAGCGATTTGCGAGGAGCGAGAATGGCGACCACCCCTCAGGCCGTGCACGAGCCCCACAGCGGCGCCCCCAGCGAGCTGCAGGAGAAGGCTCGGCGGCATCTCTGGATGCACTTCACCCGCATGGGCGGGTACGACGAGCAGCACGAGATCCCGCTGATCGTGCGAGGTGAGGGGTCGTACGTCTACGACGAGCACGGCAACCGCTACATGGACGGGCTCTCGGCCCTGTTCTGCGTAAATGCCGGGCACGGACGCGCGGAGCTCGGCGACGCGGCCGCGCGTCAGGCCAAGCAGCTCGGCTTCTACACCAACTGGAGCTACGCGCACCCGGTGGCGGTGGAGCTGGCGGCCCGCATCGCGGGCCTCGCCCCCGGGGACCTCAACCGCGTGTTCTTCACCTCCGGCGGCTCGGAGGCGGTCGAGTCGGCCTGGAAGTTGGCGCGTCAGTTCCACAAGCTCAACGGCGATCCGTACAAGACCAAGATCATCTCGCGCGAGACGGCGTACCACGGCACCACCTTCGGCGCGCTCTCGATCACGGGCATAACTCCGCTGCGTACGCCTTTCGAGCCGCTCGTGCCGGGGGCCTTCCACGCCCCAAACACGAACGAGTACCGCTGGCCCGAGGAACGCGACCCGCTCTGGGCCGCCGACGAGATCGAGCACATCATCGAGTTCCAGGGCCCCGAGACCGTGGCCGCGGTGATCCTCGAGCCCGTGCAGAACTCGGGCGGCTGCTTCGTGCCCCAGGACGGGTACTGGCAGCGCGTGCGCGAGATCTGCGACCGGCACGGCGTGCTGCTGATCGCCGACGAGGTGATCTGCTCCTGGGGCCGCCTCGGCCACTGGTTCGGCGTCGAGCGCTTCGGCGTGGTGCCGGACATGATCACCACGGCCAAGGGCATCACCTCGGCGTACGCGCCGATGGGCGCCGTGATCGTGTCCGACCGCGTCGCCGAGCCGTTCATGCACGACACGAACATGTTCACCCACGGGGTCACCTTCGGCGGGCACCCGGTGTCGGCGGCCGTGGCGATGGCGAACATCGACATCTTCGAGCGCGAGGACCTCTGCGGGCACGTGCGCGAGAAGGAGCCGGAGTTCCGGCAGATGCTCGAGAAGCTCAAAGAGGACCTGCCGATCGTCGGCGACGTCCGCGGCGCCGGCTACTTCCACGCGCTCGAGCTGGTCAAGGACAAGGAGACCAGGGAGAGCTTCAGCGACGAGGAGGGCGAGCAGCTGCTGCGCGGCTTCATGTCGGGCGAGCTGTTCAAGCAAGGGCTGATCTGCCGCGCGGACGACCGCGGCGACCCAGTCATCCAGCTCTCACCGCCGCTGATCGCGGACACCGAGGAGTTCGAGCTGATCGACCGGGTGCTGCGCTCGGTCCTGACGGAGGCCTGGGAGCGGATCGTCCGCCACTGATGCTGACCGTACGTGGTCTCGTCGCCGAGATGGGCCTCGAGCTCGCGGCGGGCGAGGACGGCGCCGACGCCCCGGTGCGCTGGGTGCACATCTCGGAGCTGCCCGATCCGACCCCGTGGCTCTCGGGCGGCGAGCTGCTGCTGACGACCGGGATCCCGCTCGACTCCGAGGAGAGCCAGCGCGAGTTCGTGCGCCTGCTGGACGGGCGCCACCTGGCGGGGCTCGGCTTCGGGACCGGCTTCGACCACGACGAGCTGCCCGGCGCGGTCGTCGACGAGGCGGCGCGGCTGGGGTTCCCCGTGTTCGAGGTGCCGTACGCGCTGCCGTTCATCGCCCTGACCGAGAAGGCCTTCACGCGGCTGGTGAACGAGCAGTACGAGGTGCTCCAGCGCGGCATCGCGATCCACAAGCGGCTCGAGCGGCTGGTGCTCGAGGAGCGCGGGCTGGACGAGGTGGTGCGGGCGCTGGCCGCCGCCATTGGCGGCGCCGTGAGCGTGCTCTCGGCGCGCGGCGAGACGATCGCCTCGAAGCAGTTCCGCCGGCAGCTGCCGGAGTCGGCGCTCGAGGCCGTGCGCGAGGAGGTGAGCCGGCGCGGCGCGGCCGCCGGACAGGGCTCAGAGGCCGGCGAGTTCGCCCCCGACCACGCCGACCTGGCGGGCCGCTCGCTCGTGCTGCCCGTGTCCACGCGCGGGCACGGCGCGCCCCAGGCCTGGCTGGTGGCGGCCCGCGACGCCGGCGGCCTCGGCGACTTCGAGCGGCTGATCCTGCAGCAGGCGGTGACCGTGGTGGCGCTGGAGCTGATGCGCCAGCGCGCGATGCGCGACACCGAGCGGAGGCTGGCGGGCGACGTGCTGGCCGAGGCGCTCACCGGCCGGCTGTCCGAAGCCGAGGTGGGGATGCGGATGCGCCCCTTCGGCGTGGGTGCCCAGGCGGCGGTGCTCGTGTTCGCCGAGGACGACCGCGGCGCGGCGGACGCGGAAGGCGACCTCGACCGCTTCCTCGCGGACGCCGGCGTGGGCGCCCTCGTCGCGTCGCGCGAGCGCCTGCTGTGCGCCGTGGTGGACGCCCGCGACGGCCTCGATCCGGTGGCGCTCGCCGGTCGCGCGCGCGAAGCGCTCACGCCACAGCACGGCGACCTGCGCGCGGCGGCGTCCCGGCCCGCGCCGGTCGGCACGCTGCGGCGCTCGTTCCACGAGGCGCGCTGCGCCCTCGACGCCGCCGCCCTCTCCAACGGCCAGGCGCCCGCGGTCGCCTCGTACCGCGACCTGGGCGCCTTCCAGCTGCTGCTCTCGCTGCAGGACGACGAGGCGCTGCGGCTTTACTGCGACAGCGTGCTCGGGCCGCTCGAGCACGCGACCGGCGAGTACGGCGACGAGCTGATCCGCTCGCTCGAGGCGTTCATCGAGCAGAACGGGCAGTGGGAGCGCGCGGCGCGCGAGCTCTACTGCCACCGCCACACGCTGCGCTATCGCATCAGGCGTGTGGAGCAGCTGACCGGCAGGAACCTCTCGATCGCGCGCGACCGGATCGAGTTCTGGCTCGCGCTGCGTGCGCGGGAGCTGGTGACGTGAAGGAGATCGGAGGACGATGAAGGTAGGCGTTCCGACGGAGATCAAGACCGACGAATACCGCGTGTCGCTCACGCCCGCGGGCGTGCGCGAGCTCGTCGAGCACGGCCACGAGGTGATCGTCCAGGCCGGCGCGGGAGAGGGCAGCACGATTCCCGATGCCGAGTACCGGGCGCAGGGCGCGCGCATCGCCGCCGACGCCCCCGCGGTCTTCGAGGAGGCCGAGCTGATCCTGGGCGTGAAGGAGCCGCAGCCCGGCGAGGTCGAGCTGCTGCGGCCCGGCCATCTGCTGTTCACCTACCTGCACCTGGCGCCCGACCCAGACCTGACCCGCAGGCTGCGCGAGAGCGGCGCGACCTGCATCGCCTACGAGACCGTCGTGGACGAGCGCGGCAGGCTGCCGCTGCTGGCCCCGATGAGCGAGGTGGCGGGCAAGATCGCCACCCAGGCCGGCGCCTTCTTCCTCGAGCGCCCGCTCGGCGGCCGCGGCGTGCTGCTAGGCGGCGTGCCGGGGGTGGCCGCGGCGACGGTGATGATCATCGGAGGCGGCGTAGTGGGGCAGAACGCGGCGTTCATCGCGATCGGCATGGAGGCGGACGTGTTCGTCTTCGACCGCAACATCGACCGCCTGCGCGAGCTCGACGTCGGGTTCGGCGGTCGCGCGTCCACGGTCTACTCGTCCACGCTCGCCGTGGAGCAGATGCTGCCGCAGGCCGACCTCGTGATCGGCGCCGTGCTGGTGCACGGCGCCAAGGCCCCCTACGTCATCAAGCGCGACCAGCTCAAGCTGATGAAGGACCGCGCCGTGCTTGTGGACGTCTCGATCGATCAGGGCGGCTGCTTCGAGACCTCGCGTCCCACCACGCACTCGGACCCGGTCTACGAGGTGGACGGCGTCACCCACTACTGCGTTGCCAACATGCCGGGTGCCGTGCCGGTCACCTCGACGTTCGCCCTGACCAACGCCACCCTGCCCTACGTGCTCACGCTCGCCGACCACGGCCTGCAGGGAGCGCTCCAGAAGCTGCCCGGACTGAAGCCGGGCGTGAACGTCGCCGCCGGCAAGGTGACCCATCCCGCCGTCGCCGAGGCAGTCGGCATCGACTACACGCCCCTCGACGAGATACTCAGCGTCACCGCATAGAGGAGAGAGGAACCAGACATGGCCACCACCGCTAGGACGAAGCTCCAGAACTTCATCGACGGCGAGTTCGTCGATTCCGCCGAGGGCGCGACCGAGGACGTGACCAACCCGGCGAACGGCGAGGTGATCGCCGAGATGCCGCTCTCGAACGAGGAGGACGTCAACCGCGCCGTGAGCGCGGCGAAGCGGGCCTTCGACGGCTGGGCCGCCACGCCCCCGGGCGAGCGCGCCGCCGCGCTGTTCGGGCTGGCCGACCTGATCGAGGAGCACGCCGATGAGCTCGCCGACCTGGAGGCGGCGGACGCGGGCAAGCCGCGCAACGCCTTCTTCGAGGACGAGATCCCGTTCATGTGCGACAACCTGCGCTTCTTCGGCGGCGCCGCGCGCGTGCCGGAGGGCCAGGCAGCGGGCGAGTACGTGGCCAACCGCACCTCGATCATCCGGCGCGAGCCGGTCGGCGTGGTCGGCCAGATCACGCCCTGGAACTACCCGCTGATGATGGCCATCTGGAAGATCGGGCCCGCCCTCGCGGCCGGCTGCACCATTGTGCTCAAGCCGGCCGAGACGACTCCGATCAGCACCGTGAAGCTCGCCGAGCTGGCCGGCCAGGTGCTGCCCAAGGGCGTGCTCAACGTGATCACCGGCCACGGCCGGCCCGCGGGGGCGTCGCTCGTCACGCACCCCGACGTGGACATGGTGTCGCTGACCGGCTCGCCCGAGACGGGCAAGTGGATCGCCAGCGCGGCGTCCGACTCGCTGAAGCGCGTGCACCTGGAACTGGGCGGCAAGGCGCCGGTGATCGTGTTCGACGACGTGGACCTGGAGAACGCACTCGAGACGATCGCCGCGACCGGGCTCTACAACGCCGGACAGGACTGCACCGCGGCCACGCGGGTGCTGGCCTCGTCGAAGGTCTACGACGACGTCGTCAGCGGGCTCGCCGAGCAGGCGAAGGGCTACAAGATGGGCGACACGTTCGATCCGGAGACGACGCTCGGGCCACTCAACTCCATGCGCCAGCGCGAGCGGGTGGAGAAGTTCCTCAACGGCAAGCCCGCCCACGCCGAGATCGTCACCGGCGGCAAGGAGCCCGACCTGCCCGGATCGTTCCTGGAGCCGACCGTCGTCGCGAACCTGCAGCAGGACGACGAGATGATCCAGAACGAGATCTTCGGTCCCGTTCTCACCGTGCAGCAGTTCGACGACGAGGCCAACGCGGTCGAGTGGGCCAACGGCACGCGCTACGGGCTCGCCTCGTCGGTATGGACGCGCGACATCGGGCGCGCCCACCGGGTGGCGAACGCGCTGCGCTTCGGCTGCGTGTGGATCAACGACCACATCACGATCGCCGCGGAGATGCCGCACGGCGGGTACAAGCAGTCCGGCTACGGCAAGGACATGTCCAAGTACGCGATCGAGGACTACCAGGAGATCAAGCACGTGATGGTCAACCTCGAGGTTTGACCGGCGCGGCGAAGTACCGCTTCCTCACCACCTGGCTGTTGGAGGCCTCCCGGGACGCCGCCTGGGAGGTCCTCCAGGACGCCGAGCGCTGGCCCGAGTGGTGGCCCGGCGTCCGCAGCGTGCACGTGCTCGAGCCCGGCGACGCGAACCGGGTGGGCAGCCGCTACCGGGTCGCCTGGCGCAGCCGCATCCCATACGACCTGGAGTTCGAGTTCAGCGTGCGCGCCGTCGAGGCGCCGCGGCTGATGGAGGGCGATGCGGCGGGGGAGCTTCAGGGCACCGGGCGCTGGCGGCTGTTCGAGCAGGATGGCGTGACGGCTGTCCTGTACGAGTGGAACGTGCGTACGGGCAGGCGCTGGATGAACCTGCTCGCCCCCGTGTCCAGGCCGGTGTTCGAGTACAACCACAACGTGGTCATGCGCTGGGGCGGCGAGGGGCTGGCGCGCCGCCTGGGCGTGCCGCTGCTGGCGGCCGGCTAGGGCTGCGCGTGAAGCGGCCGCGAGCGGGGCGCTCCGGCGGCTCGCGCTCGTTACCTAAGGTGCGGTCCGTGACCCGCCTGCTGATCGGCGTCGCCATCGCCGCCGCCGCGCTCCTCGCCGCGCTCTCGTGCTCGTCCGACGAGCCGCGCGCCAAGCACACGCCGCAGCGGCCCCACACGGTCCTGCTGATCATGGACGAGTTCCCCAGCGACTCGCTGCTCGACCGAAACGGGCGGATCGACCCGGTGCGCTACCCCAACTTCGCCGCGCTGGCCGGCGACTCCACCTGGTTCCGCAACGCCTACTCGGTCTACGACTCCACGACCAAGGCGGTCCCGCTGATCCTCGACGGCATGGATCCGCGACCGAAGACCGCGGCGGACCGGGGTGACCACCCGCACTCGATCTACGACATGTTCGCGCGGCGCGGCTACCGGATCGTCGACTCGGAAGAGGCCTCCTCGCTCTGCCCTCCGCGCATCTGCCGCGGCGCCAACGCGCGGCGCCCGGCGATCATCCCGAACCTCATGGGCGGGCGCCCGCAGCGCTTCGACCGCTGGGTGCGGTCGATCGAAGCCGGGCGCCCGACGCTCTGGGTCAAGCACCTGCTTCTGCCCCACGGGCCCTACATCTTCCTGCCCTCGGGCGCTCAAACGCGTCCGGCGCCGCGCGACCTGTTGCCGGGCATGAACACCGTGCCCGGCTTCCACGACGAGTTCCTGACGCGCCACAACGAGCAGCGCTACCTGCTCCAGCTGGGCTTCGCCGACCGGCTGATCGGCCGGCTCGTGCGGCGACTGAAGCAGCAGGGGATCTACGACGACACGCTGATCGTGGTGACCGCCGACCACGGCATCGCCTTCCAGGTCGGCGTGGAGACGCGTCGCAGCGTGAACGCGTCAAACGTGGAGGAGCTGACGCCGGTGCCGCTGATCGTCAAGCGCCCGGGGCAGCGCGGCGGCCGCGTCAGCGACGCGTACGCCCGCACGGTCGACGTGACGCCCACGATCGCCGACGTGCTCGGCTACCGGCTCGGCTACCGAGCCGACGGCAAATCGGCATTCGGCCCCGCCGCCCGCCGGCGCCACAGGGTGTCGCTGACCACGCGGGACTTCTCCTCGACCGTGAGCATCTCCGGCCGGCGCTGGGAGGCACGCCGGGGCGCGGTCGTGCGGCGGCGGCTGCGCCAGTTCGGCTCCGGCGACATCGCGTCGCTGTTCACGGGGATCGGGCCGCACCGCGAGCTGATCGGCCAGGCGTCCGACGGGCTGGCGACCGCGTCCGGCGCCGTGCAGGGCTCGTTTGCCCAGCCGGCCCTGTTCGCGGACGTGCGCCCGAGCCGCGGCGTGGTGCCTGCCCAGATCGCCGGTGACCTGCGCGGCGGCCCCGCCGGCGCCCGGCGCGACCTCGCGGTCGCGGTCAACGGCAGGATCGAGGCGGTCGGGCGCTCGTTCTACCTGAAGGGCGACGCCACCGAGCACTTCGCTCTGATGGTCCCGGAGCGCTCGCTGCGCGAGGGCAGCAACGCGATCGAGCTGTACGAGGTCGAGGCGGGGCGCCTGCAACTCCTGGCGCGCACGTAGGTCCTGGCGCAACGGTCCCCTAGATTTCGTGGGATGCGTGCGGCACTGCTCGTAGTGCTCCTGCTCGCGGTCACGGCGGGTGTCGTCTTCGCCGTCGGCCACGACGGCGCGGGTGCCGGCGCGGGCGAGGCGCCCCGCACCGCGGCGCTGCCCGCCGACCCGCGCCCGCCCGTGGTGGTCGTCGTGCTGGACGAGTTCGCCAGCGACACGCTGATCGGGCCGGACGACGAGATCGACGCCGCGCGCTTTCCCAACTTCGCCGCCTTGGCGCGGACCTCGACCTGGTTCCGCAACGGCCACACGGTCTACGACTCGACCTTCAAGGCCGTCCCGGCGATCCTCGACGCGCGCATGCCGGAGTCCGGGACGGCCCCCGACGTGCGCAGCCACCAGCCGAGCATCTACCACCTGATGGACCGGCTCGGCTACGACGTCGTGAAGGTGGAGTCGGGCAGCGCGGTCTGCCCCCCGCGAATCTGCCCCGGCACGCGCACGCGCCGGCCGGGAGTGCTCAAGCGGCTCGCCGGCGGCGGGCGGCCGGCGCGGCTGCACAGGTGGATCGGGGCGCTGCGCGACCGGCCTCGGCCGACGTTCTACTTCCACCACGCGCTGCTGCCGCACGAGCCCTGGATCTACCTGCCGTCGGGCCACCAGAGCCGGCCCTCGGGCGAGGACCCGATCGGCGGCATCAACCGCCCGATCGGCTTCGACGACCCCCTGCTCACCGACCACAACCACCTGCGCCACCTGCTCCAGGTGGGCTACGTCGACCGCCAGCTCGGGCTGATCATGCGCCGGATGCGCCGCACCGGCCTGTTCGACCGCAGCCTGTTCATCGTGGTGGCCGACCACGGCTACTCCTTCGAGGTCGGCGCGGACGAGCGCAGGCAGGTCACGGAGTCGAACTTCGAGCAGCTCGCGGCGGTGCCGTTCTTCGTCAAGACTCCCGGCCAGATCGAGGGACGGATCGACGACAGCGTCGTCCGCAACATCGACGTCGTTCCGACGGTGGCCGACGTGCTCGACACGCCGGTCTGGTGGCGCCACGACGGCTTCTCGGTCTTCTCACCCGTCTCCGCGGCGCGCAGCACGGTGTCGATGCCGCGACGCGACTTCAGCCGGATCATCTCCTTCACGCGCGAGGAGTTCGAGCGCCGCCGCCACGAGCTGCGCATCTGGCGCGCGCACAAGTTCGGCACCGGGGCGCAGAGCAACCTCACCTTCGGCGACCCCTGGGCGTCCGCCTACCGGATTGGGCCCAACCCCGAGCTGCTCGGACGGCGTGTTCCCGCGGGCGCATACGCGGCGTCCGGCGAGGTGTACGGCGAGATCGCGAACGGCGGACTGCTCGACCACGTGGCACCGTCGGAGCAGATCCAGCCCACGCGCGTGACCGGGCGGCTGGAGGGCAGCCCGCCGGGCGCGCAGCGCGACCTCGCGGTGGCCGTGAACGGGCGCATCCGAGCGGTCGGACGCAGCTTCCACCTGGACGGCCGGCGCGCCGAGTTCTTCTCGCTGCTCGTGCCGGAGTCGGCGTTGCGGCCCGGGCACAACGCCGTCGAGGTGCTGGAGGTCACGCCCGGCGGCACGCTGGTCGCGCTCGCGCACGCGTAGCTAGTCGACCTTGTACACGGAGTTCGGCTCCGCGCTGCTGTCCCTGACCACGTCGGTGGGCTCCTTGTTGGTGTCCACGAAGACGCAGAAGTTGCGGCGCCGGTCGTCGCGGGCGATGCAGGTGCGGTAGTAGCCCTCGGCCAGGCGGATCGTGTTGGCGGTCTCGAGGTTGCGGATCAGCTCCGCGTTGCCGCTCTGCAGCACCAGGTCGCGCACCACGCGCGCGTTCTCCTCGGTCGACTCGGTCTCCGAGATCACCGTCGGGCGGGCCGCCAGGCCCGCCGCCACCACGGCGAACACGCCGGCCACCAGCAGTCCGGTGCCGATCCGGTCGGAGAGCACCTCGAGCTGGGCCTTTGGCGGGGAGGCCGGATCGGCGGCGCGCCGGTAGCGCCAGGTGCGGCGGGCCAGCCAGGGACCGAGCACCCCGACCAGGATCAGGTTGCCGAAGGTTGCGAGCAGGATCCCCGGGATCAGGTCGACGCCCGTGCCGACCGGCGGCAGCAGGTGCAGCAGCAGGCCGTCGAGCAGCGTGATCGCGATGAACGAGGGCCACATCCAGGCTCCGCGCAGGCGCCAGCGCATCCGCGCGGGCCAGAAGCGCTGCTCGTGGTGGTTCACCACCCGCAGGGTAGCCTTGGGGACATGCCGGAGCTCTGGGTCAGCCACCTCGGTCGCGTGCCCTACGCGGAGGCGTTCGACCTGCAGCGCCGCCTGCGCGACCGCCGCGCAGAGCAGGAGCTGCCAGACGTCCTGCTGGTGCTGGAGCACCCACCCGTGTACACCCGCGGGAAGCGCACCGAGCCCGGCGACCTGCCCATGGGCGAGGACTTCTACCGCGAGCGCGGCATCGAGGTGGAGGACACCGACCGCGGCGGCCGCGTCACCTACCACGGCCCCGGCCAGCTGGTCGCCTACCCGATCATGGCCGTGGACCGGGTGGCCGACTTCGTCCACACGATGGAGGCGGCGATCGTCGCCGCTCTGCGTGACGAGGGCGTCGCGGCCGAGGCACGCGACACGCCGTTCACCGGCGTCTGGGCCGGCGACTCCAAGATCGCCTCGATCGGCGTGCGCGTGCGCGAGGGCGTCTCGATGCACGGCCTGGCCGTGAACGTCGACAACGACCTGCAGCCCTTTGAGTGGATCGTGCCCTGCGGCATCGAGGCGGTGCGCGTGACGTCGGTGGCGCGTGAGACCGGCCGCGAGCGCAGCCTGCCCTGCTTCCGCAAGCGTATGGCGTACCGGTTCGCCGAGGCGTTCGGGCGCCGCCAGCGGCTTGTGTCGCGCGAGCGCCTGGGCGAGCGCGAGGCGGTGCCCGCGTGAGCACCCGCTCCCGTTCCAACCCGGGCGGAGCGCGCGTGCTCGACATGGGCGAGGTGCGCCCGTTCCGCGACCGCAAGCCGGCGTGGTTCAAGCGCCCCGCGCCGGGCGGCCCGCACTACCGCGAGCTGCGCGGCATGATCGAGGACCAGGGGCTGCACACCGTATGCCAGGAGGCCGCCTGCCCCAACATCGGCGAGTGCTGGGAGCGCGGCACCGCCACGTTCATGATCCTCGGCGACACCTGCACGCGCCGCTGCGGGTTTTGCAACGTCAAGACGGGCAAGCCGACGCACAACGACCCGCTCGAGCCTCTGCGCGTCGCCCAGTCCGTGCGCAAGATGGGGCTGAGGCACGCGGTCATCACGAGCGTCGACCGCGACGACCTGCCGGACCTGGGCTCGGGCGCCTTCGTGGGCGTGATCCGCTCGATCCGCCGCTTTGCGCCCGACTGCAAGGTCGAGGTGCTGACGCCCGACTTCCGCGGTGAGGAGATGCCGCTCGCGCGCGTCATCGCCGAGCGGCCCGACGTGTTCAACCACAACGTCGAGACCGTGCCGCGCCTCTACCCGCTCGCCCGGCGCGGCTCGCGCTTCCTGCGCTCCTGCCGCGTGCTGCAGGGCGCGAAGGAGATGGGCGGCGACGCGGTCGTCACCAAGTCCGGCCTGATGACCGGGCTCGGGGAGACGAAGGCGGAGCTGCTCGAGACCTTCGGGGTCCTGCGCGAGCACGATGTGCAGGTGCTCACGGTCGGGCAGTACCTGCGGCCCACGCGCGACCACCTGCCGGTGGTGCGCTACTGGCATCCGGACGAGTTCGCCGAGCTGGAGCGCGAGGCCTACGCGATGGGCTTCGAGTCGGTTGCCGCCGGGCCGCTCGTGCGCTCGAGCTACCACGCCGAGCAGACCCTGCAGCAGGCCAGTTCCGGATGACCTTCGCGTCCCGCGCGCTGCTCGCCGGAGCGGTGGCGCTGGTCGCTCTCGCCGCCGTGCTCTTGCTGCCCAGGGACGGCGGGGCGCGGACCGACGGCTTCTCGCGCGCGAACGAATTCCTGGACGTCCCGCCGCGCGGCCGCTAGAACCAGCGCCTTGTTCCCACTGAAGGACGACATCCCCACGCGCCGCTTCCCGGTGCTGACCGTCTCGATCATCGTGATCTGCTGCGCGGTCTACTTCTTCTTCGAGCAGGGATTCTGGGACCTGGGCGCGACGGGCGACGAGCGTGTGCTCGAGTTCGGCGCGATCCCCTACGAGATCACGCACCCCGGCGACGAGTGCGGGGCGGCGGCCGGCCAGGTCGTCTGCGAGGGGCAGGCGGGCGTGCAGGGAACGGCGCCCGATCAGGCGCCCTGGTGGGTCACGATCTTCACCTCGATGTTCATGCACGGCAGCTTGCTGCACCTGGGCGGCAACATGCTGTTCCTCTGGATCTTCGGGAACAACATCGAGGACTCGATGAGCGCGTTTCGCTTCGCCGCCTTCTACCTGCTGGGGGGGCTGGTGGCGCTCGGCGCCCAGGTTCTCGCAGACCCGAACGCGGCGGTCCCGACCGTGGGGGCGAGCGGCGCCATCGCCGCAGTCCTCGGCGGGTACGCGCTGCTTTACCCACGCGCGCGCGTGATCACGCTGATCTTCATCGTGATCTTCTTCACGGTGATCGAGCTGCCCGCGCTGCTGGTGCTTGGCCTGTGGATCCTGATGCAGCTGGCCCTCGGGACTAGCGAGCTGGCGCAGCCGCTCGCAGGAGGCGGGGGTGGCGTGGCGTATTTCGCCCACATCGGCGGCTTCGTGTTCGGCCTGGCCATGATCAAGCTGTTCGCCAATCAGGTGCATGACGACTACGAGCGGGCGCACCGCCTGCCGGTGTACTGATGGCGCGCACGCTGGTGCTCGCGAGCAGCCTGGTGCTGATCGTGGCGCTCGCGGGCCTGATGATCGCCGCGGCCACGGAGGGGGCGGTCAACGTGCTGCTCGTGCTGGTGACCCTGCTGGTGCTCGCGCTGCTCGGCTTCGGAGTGGTGGGCGCACTGACGACACGGCCGCCCGATGACTGAGCGGCGCGCGGCCGTGCGGCGCCGGCGGCGGATCTCCCGCCTGATCGCCATGGTCGCCCTCGTCGTCGCGCCGCTGGCCGTGGCCGCGGCGGCCTACCTGTCGTCGGCCGGGGGCGGCAGCGCCGGCGGCACACCCGCCCTGCCGCTCGCCGTTGGGGCGGCGCCCGCCGAGGCGGCGTCCCCGCAACCGGCCGCACCCCGCATCCAGCTCGACGGCGTGGACGCCTTCCACGCCGATCTGCGCAGGCCGCCGCGTGCCGGCCTCGTCTTCGACGTCGACAGCGGGGCCGTCCTGTGGCGCCGCCGGCCCCTGAGCGTGCTGCCGATCGCGAGCCTGACGAAGATCATGACCGCGCTGCTCGTCGTCGAGCGCACGCGCCCCGCCGAGCCCGTGCGGATCACCCAGGCCGCGCTCGACTACTCGGGCTCCGGGGTCGGCCTGCTGCCGAAGGGCAGGCGCGTCCGGGCCGAGGCGCTGCTGAACGGGCTGCTGATCGTGTCCGGGAACGACGCGGCAATCGCGCTGGCGGTGCACATCTCCGGCAGCGAGCGGCGCTTCGTGGACCTGATGAACCGGCGCGCGCAGCGGTGGGGGCTGCAGTGCACCCACTTCGCGTCGTCGCACGGGCTCGAGCCGGGCAACCGCTCGTGCGCGCGCGACCTCGCGGTGCTGACCCGCATCGCGATGTCCAAGCCGCGCATCCGGCGCATCGCGCGGCGCTCGCAGGCGGCGCTGCGCTTCCCGATCAAGGGCGGCAAGCTCTACCTGACCGGGCACAACCCGCTGATCCGGCTGGGCTACCCCGGGGCGATCGGGCTGAAGACCGGGTACACGGAGGCCGCCGGGCGCTGCTTCGTGGGGGTGGTGCGCCGCGGCGAGCGCCGGCTCGGGGTGGTGCTGCTGGACTCGCGCGACCCCTCCAGGCACGCGCCGAAGCTGCTCGACGCGGCCTTCGCGAGCTAGTCGCTGCCGCGGCGCCGGTCATCCCCAATCGGCCGATTAAGGCCTGTTTGCACGGCCCTGCGACGTTTCACGCCTCAAGCGCACCGCCCAGCGACCGATAGCTCCTCCAGATCGCGCAACTTCGCCGTTCGTCGGCGCAGACAGGCGCACGACCGACGACGAGGGGTTTGGCGATGAGGAAGCTTCGGGCTCTTGGCTTGGCGACGGCACTGATGGTCGTCGCATGCGGCTGTCTTGCGGGGCAGGCGAACGCGTACGTGTTCTGGAGCAACACCTTCTCGGGCTGGACGATCGGAAGCTCGAACCTCGACGGAACGGGCGCCAACCAAGAGCTCGTCGCGGCACAGCAGCCGTACGGGCTCGCGGCGAGCGCGGGCTACGTCTACTGGGGCAGCCAGTCAACCGACAGCGTCGGGAGGGCCAAGTTCGATGGGAGCGCCGCCGACCCGAAGTTCATCAGAGGCGGCAGCGACGTCATGGGGGTCGAAGTGGACTCGCAGCACGTCTACTGGACCAACGTCAACGGCACCATCGGTCGCGCCGACCTGGACGGGTCGAACGTCAATCAGAGCTTCATCGCGGGCGGAAGCGTGCCGTTCGACATAGCCGTCGACGGCCAGTACATCTACTGGGCCAACTCGGGCAGCGGCACGATCGGCGCGAACCTCGACGGCTCGAACGTCAACCAGTCGTTCATGACGGGCCTGGCGATCCCCAGGGGACTGGCCGTGGACGCGAGCTACATCTACTGGGCCGAGGTCGGCGGTCCCGGCAACATAGGCCGGGCGAACCTGAACGGCAGCAGCCCCAACGCCTCGTTCATGGCGGTGAGCAACCCGTCCGGCGTGGCGGTCTACGGCGGACACCTGTACTGGACCGATCAGGCCCTGGGCAGGGTGGGCCGCGCGAACGTGGACGGCAGCAGCCCGAACCCGGGGTTCATCAGCGGCGGCGCCCAGACCGTAGGCGTGGCCGTGGCCGCCGACCCCGTGCTGACGCTGGCCGCGAGCGTCCCCAGCCTGGCGCTCGGCCGCAAGGCGGTGGGATCGCTCACAGGTCCCACGAAGGTCCAGCTGACCAACACCGGCAACGCCGACCTGGAGGTCGACCGGGTGCGCAGCATCGGTGACGACGGCGACGACTTCCTCGTGTCGCGGGACGACTGCTCGCGCAACACGCTCACGCCGGGCGCCAGCTGCACGCTCGCGGTGCGGTTCGGGCCGATCGGTGTGGGCAAGCGCAACTCGGTGCTCACCGTCGACAGCGACGCGACGGGCTCCCCGCTGCGGGTGCCGCTGGTCGGCACGGGTCTCAAGCCGCGCACGGCGTCGAAGCTCACCGATGGGGCGCACAAGCGCACCGTCAAGCGCCGCTGCACCACGCGCACGCGCACGGTCAAGCGCCGGGTGGAGGGCAAGGTGCGCCGGGTGAAGGTCCGCCGCACTCGCTGCGTGCGGAAAATGTCGGCGCCGAAGCGGATCAAGCCGGCGCCGAAGCGCAAGAAGGCCTGAGGCGGGCGGCGTTCGGGGGATGGAGCCAGCCGGATTCGAACCGGCGGCCTCGTCGATGCAAGCGACGCGCTCTGCCAACTGAGCTATGGCCCCGTGGGGGCAATGGTAGGCAAGTCGCGGGTGTGACATTGCCGGCCTCCGGTACCGGTGGCAGGATGCCGCGCAACCGATGAGCCACGAGACCGACAAGTCGCCACGCCAGACCGAGCAGCGCCAGTCGACGCAGCGGGCCGAGGTCTCCAACTACGAGATCGTCAGCCACTGGTTCGGCCTGGCGGCGGAGCGGCTCGGCCTGCCCGATGACATCGCCGCCGTGCTGCGTTCGTCCTACCGCGAGGTGCAGGTACAGGTCCCGATCAGGCTCCAGGACGGCCGCATCCACGTCTTCGCCGGCTACCGCGTCCAGCACAACGGCGCGCGGGGGCCCTACAAGGGCGGCATCCGCTACCACCCGGAGGTCGACCTCGACGAGGTGCGCGCGCTCGCCGAGCTGATGACGTGGAAGACCGCGATCGTCGAGATCCCGTACGGCGGCGCCAAGGGCGGCGTCAACGTCGACCCGCGCAAGCTCAGCCAGGCGGAGCTCCAGGCGATCAGCCGCTCCTTCATGGACAAGATCGAGAAGGTGCTCGGCCCGCACCGGGACATCCCCGCACCCGACGTCGGCACCAACGCCCAGGTGATGGCCTGGTTCATGGACGAGTACGGCAAGCTCCACGGCCACACGCCGGCGTGCGTAACCGGCAAGCCGATCGCCCTCGAGGGCTCCTACGGCCGCGAGGCGGCCACCGGCCGCGGGATCGTGCTGATGTTCAGCGAGGCCGCGGCCAAGCTGGGGCTTGATCCCGCGCAGACACGCTTCGTGGTCCAGGGCTACGGCAACGTCGGGTCCTGGGCCGCTCGGCTGATGCAGGAGCTCGGGGCCAAGCTGGTCGGCGCCTCGGACGCCAACGGCGCGATCCGCAGCGACTCCCCCATCGACGCCGCCACGCTCGCCGAGCACGTGCGCGAGGGCGGGAAGATGGCCGACTTCCCCGGCGCCGAGAAGATCGACCCTGACGAGCTGCTCGACGTCGAGTGCGACGTGTTCATCCCCGCGGCGCTCGGCGGCATGATCCACCAGCAGAACGCCCACCGCCTGCGCTGCCGCATGCTGGTCGAGGGCGCGAACAGCCCGACCACCCCGGCCGCTGACGACATCCTTCGCGACAACGGCATCTACGTCGTCCCCGACGTGATGGCCAACGCCGGCGGAGTCGTCGTCTCCTACTTCGAGTGGGTCCAGAACCTGCAGCACTTCCGCTGGGACGAGAGCGAGGTCAACGACCGCCTAGGCCGCATCATGCGCAAGGCGTTCCAGGAG
The DNA here is from genome assembly GCA_034664085.1 of Thermoleophilaceae bacterium. Taxonomy (GTDB): domain Bacteria; phylum Actinomycetota; class Thermoleophilia; order Solirubrobacterales; family Thermoleophilaceae; genus JACVRW01. The sequence continues at coordinate 11,044 of JAXDII010000102.1, read as the reverse complement.
GTCTCCGCGCGCGCCGAGGCAAACGATCTCTCCCTGCGCACGACCGCGTACGAGCTCGGAATCGAGCGGGTCGTCGAGGCGGCTCGCACGCGCGGATACATCTCCTAGCTGGGCGTCCTGGAAAAGCGTCCAGTTCTGGGCGACGAATTTCAGGCCGGGTGACGGCGGGCCGAAAACCGGGGTAACGACGGCACGGAGGGTTCCGTCGAGTCGAGCGGCGCGTTGCGCCGCGGGGTTGCAACAGCGCGGGGGTCGCCGGGGCGGGCGGCCCCCGCCGCAGCTCACCTCGGCAGCAGCGCTAGTCGAAGTCGAAGTCGCGCGGCGGCTTCTGCTCGAACCAGAGCCGGTCGTGCTCCGGCGTCTCCTGGAGGAAGTCGGGCGTGTCCTCGAGCACGTCGGCGTCATCTTCGTCGCCGGCCGGCTGGTCTTCCTCGTCGAGCAGCTCGTCGTCGTCGAGCGCCTCGAAGCCGCGCGGCGGGGTATCGCCGGCGGGCAGCGGGGCGCTCTCCTGGGTGTCGCCGAGCACGGAGTCCTCGGGGGGATGCTCGTAGGCCGCCTCCGGCTCTTCCTCCTCCTCCGCGGGCTCGGGCTCGTGGAGCTGCGTCGCCGGCGCTTCGTCCGGCTCCTCGAAGAGCGGCGCCTCGTCGGCGTGCGGCGCCTCCTCGGCGTGTCGCTCCTCCACCGAAGCCTCTTCCACTGTCAGCTCGGCCTCGTCGGCGCTCGGCTCCGCTGCGGCGGCGTCCGGCTCGACCCGCTCGGCGGTGCCGTCGCCGTCCTCCGCATCCGCGGAAGCCACCTCGCGCCGCGCCGGCCCAAGGGCCTCGTCCTCCTGGCGGCGGAGCTCTTCCTCAGCCGCGCCGTGGCGCCGCTTCAGGTCGAGATGCTCCCGAATGGCATCGTCGAGAACGCCCATCGGGCGAAATCCTATCGAGGGACGGGGGACGCCAGGGCTCGGCCGTCGAAGGCTCAGCCGGCGGCCCGGACCCGCTCGGCGCGCTCGACCCGGTTCCGGCCTGCCCGCTTCGCGCGGTAGAGCGCGGCGTCGGCAGCGGCGATCAGCGTGGCCTTGTCCGCGGCGCTCTCGGGCATGGCGGCCACGCCGAAGCTGGCGCGCAGCCGCAGCGACCCCTGGCCGTCCACGCGTGGCACGCGCAGCTCCTCGATCGCCGCCCGGATGCGCTCGGCGAGCTGCTCGGCGCCCGCCGAATCGGTCTGCGGCAGGATCACCGCCAGCTCCTCCCCGCCGTAGCGCGCCGGCGCGTCGATCTCGCGCGAGAACTCGCGCAACACGTCCGCCACCAGCGCGAGCACCCGGTCGCCCTGCTGGTGGCCGTACTTGTCGTTCACGCGCTTGAAGTGGTCGAGATCCAGCATCACGAGCGCAAGCGGCGCCTGGAAGCGCCGGCTGCGCTCGATCTCGCGCTCGAGGATGGTGTGGAAGGCGCGCGCGTTGGCGAGTCCTGTGAGCTCGTCGGTCACCGCCTGGCGCTCGACGGTCTCGTGCAGGCTGGCGTTCTCGATCGAGACGACGGCCTGTCCCGCCAGGTACTGGAGCAGCTCCTCCTCCTCGCGCGAGAAGCGGCGCCGGCGGCGCGCGATCGAGAGCACGCCGAGGTACTCCCTGGCGGGGGAGTCGAGCAGCGTCAGCATCGGCACGGCCAGGGCATGGGCGGAGCCGACGCTCGCGGGCGTCGCAACACGCGGCCGCAACCCTGCGTCCTGCTCCCCCTCGAGCGGCATGGGCCTGGAGCGGACGCGGGACGCGCGCCGCTCTGCCGCCTGCAACGCCGCCTCCAGGTGCTCGTCGCCGCTGCCCCACTCGCTCTCGCGGAAGGCATCGTGGTCCACGGGCCGCGCCCGGCCCGCTTCGGCTTCGCACGCTTCGACCGCGGTCCGCACGGAGATCGCCACCACGCCGTGCCGGTCGAGGCCCATCGCGAGCGCGTCGCCCACCCGGCGGATCGCCTCGGTGAGCTCGCCGCGCTGGCGCTGGACCTCCTCGACCTTGGTGGCCAGCTGCTCGGACATGCTGTTGAACTCGCGCCCGAGCTGGGCGAACTCGTCGGCACCCTGCACCGGGACCGGCTGCCTGAAGTCGCCCCGGGCGAGCCGGCGAGCCGCCACGAGGAACGTGTCGATCTGGCCGGTGAGCGCGCGGCTGACCGCCACCGCGGAGAGGATCGCGAGCAGCAGGAACAGCGCCAGCAGGCCGCCGATCAGCCGGCGGTTGCGCGCGATCGTGTCCGACAGGCCGGCGGTGTTGCGGAACAGCGCCAGCTCGAGGCCCTGCTCGCCCGGGTCACTGATCTGCTCGATGCGGCCGCGGTAGTCCTCGCCACCGAGCTCGAACCCATGCGGCTCCCCGGTCTCCCCGAACCCGCTGCGCGGCCCCAGGTCGGCGACGCTGCTCGCCAGCAGCCGTCCGTCGCGGAACACGCCGAGGTGGAAGCCGGTCAGCTCGCGCACGCGCTTGGCGAACTCCTGCGGGCCGGTGAGCGAGACGGCGAGCGTTCCGCGCGTCTGGCCGCCGGCGCCCAGCGGCGCCCGCTTCGCGGCGAGCGCACCCGGCGAGCCGGCCCGTGCGATCAGCTTGCCGTCCTGGGAGCGCAGCTCGATCGACGCGATGCCGGTCGGCCCGCCCACCAGCTGCGCCATCCGCCCGGCGATGCCCTGGCCGGAAGCGACCGCTGTCCCCAGCTCGGCATCGGAGGCGACCTGGCGCAGCGCCGGCTCGGCCGAATCCGCCAAGTCCTCGTAGACGCCAAACGCCGTCCGCACGCCCGCGGCGATGCCCGCATCGGCCTTGCCGGTCTCGCTGCGCGAGGTCAGCGTGAACAGGACGATCGCCAGCGCGATCATCGGAACGATCACGAGCAACACGAAGAACAGCCGCAGCTTGGCTCGGAAGCTCACCTCTGGGCCAGACTACATTCGCTCCGCCGATTTCCGAGCCATTACCGGGCGGCGGAGCGCCGCTACCATCTAGCGGCCACGGGGCTATAGCTCAGTTGGGAGAGCGCCTGGATCGCACCCAGGAGGTCGCCGGTTCGAGTCCGGCTAGCTCCATTCTCAGAAGTCCCTGCATGTGGCCGACTTCTGCACGGGCCGAATTGGCGGAGATCCTCACTGATCGCGCTCCATTGCAGGCACTAGTGCCTGAAACCGCGGTGATAGCCGTGGATTGCTGGGCATTAGGGGCGATTCGGGCTCGCTGGCGGCGGCGGGTGGAGCTATGGTCGCCGGCGTCCAACGAAAGCGGCCCCGAAGGCAGAAGGTCCAGGAGCTGCGCGAGCTCTCGCACTACGAGGCGCAGAGCGTAGCCTTGGCCGAGGCCGAGCGAGTGATCGGCACCGCCGAGCGGTTCGTGACCGCCGTCGGCGAGATCTATCCGGATTGACAGCTCCCCCTCCGAGACCAGCCCCCAGAGCGGTGGAGTTCCCCGCCCCGAGCCCAACCGGGGGACAATCTCACCAGATGTCCTTTCCGCCTCACTCGCTCTCGCCCGCCGAGCTCGCCAGCCTGCTCGAGGCCGAGCGCACGGGCGCGGCCTTCCTCGCCTACCGCGACGGCGCCGGCGACCTGCGACTTGGGCCGCTCGACGGCGTGACGAGCCTGACGATCGGTCGCGGCGAGCACAACGACCTGGTGCTGGCGTGGGACGCCGAGGTGTCGCGCACGCACGCCCAGCTCGTCCTCTTCGGCGTGGAGTGGACCCTCGCGGACGACGGCCTGTCGCGAAACGGCTCGTTCGTGAACGGCGAGCGCGTGCTGGGGCGACGCCGGCTTGCCGACGGCGACGTGGTCCGGCTCGGCCGCACCTCGATCGTCTTCAGGGCGCCGCGCCTCGCCACCCCGAGCACGGCCGTCGGCGACCTGGCCGCGGACGTCAGGCTGACCGCGGGCGAGCGGCGTGTCCTGATCGCGCTCTGCCGACCGGTGGCCGCACCGGGAGGCTCGGGCGTGCCGGCGCGCAACCGCGAGATCGCCGACGCGCTGCACCTCACCCCCGACGGGGTGAAGACGCATATCCGCACGCTGTTCGCCAAGCTCGCAATCGAAGACCTGCCTCAGTACCGCAAGCGCACCGAGCTCGCCCGGCGGGCGCTCGAGTCCGGGTTGGTGACCCTGAGCGACCTCGGCACGTGAGCACAAAGGGCTGGCATTGACCACCCCTTTGGGGGGGTGTGCAGGACGACCGCGAGCGTCGATAGTCGGACCCAGGGAAGGGAGCCATGTCGATCTGCGTGCTGGAGGTACATCCCGCCGGCAATCGCGAGCTTCGCCTCGGCGACGGCGTGATCGGGCGGGCAGATGACTGCGACATCCACCTCGACGATCCGTTGGTGTCGCGCCGGCACGCGCGCGTGATCAGGGCCCAGGTCGGGACGGCGATCGAGGACCTCGGCTCGGCGAACGGCGTCTACGTAAACGGCCGCCTCAGCCCCGGCATCACCCCGCTTCATCCCGGCGACGTGGTGCAGTTGGGCGCAACCGTGTGGCTTGTGCGCACCCTCTGACACAAGCTCAGCTGCGGGCCCGCAGCTTCCGGACGCCGACGGCGTACTCGTGGCGGACGGTCCGCCCGTCCGGGTTGCGCCAGCGCAGTATCGGCGACCGGATGCCCAGGGTGCCGAAGTTCAGCAGCCGTCCAGCCGGATCGGCGTCGGGCGCCGGCAGCCGGGCGAGCCGCCGGTTGCCGGCGAACAGGTCGACCGCCACCGCGTTCGCCAGCCTGACCACGGTCACCCGCCTCACCCGGCCCCGCACCTCGAAGGCACGTGAGCTCAGCTCGCGCCCTGCGGGCGCGCGCCGCGCGGAACGCCCGCTGAGCGCTCCAGGGACCGCGGGCGTGGGGCCGGGTGTGTACTCCACGCGCAGCAGGAGCTCGTGGTCGAAGCCGCTCCCCGCGCCCAGCTCGATGGGACGGGGCTCCAGGAAGAGCTGGCCCAGCCAGCGCGCGGTTGTGGCGCCCGGCACACCGGGCCGCACCCCGATCGCGGCGCCGGGCGCGAGCTGCACGCCGACGCGGTCTCCGGTGCGCACGCTCAGGTTGGCGGGCAGGACGTGCACACCCTTGTCCGCAACCAGCTCGTAGCGGGTGCGCGCGACCGACACGTAGCCGTCGCCACGGGCGCGGATCATCTGCAGGGCCAGCTCGCCGCGCGCTCCGCGCACCGCCCAGCGGCGAATCGCGCCTGGGCCGGGCGGCACGAGCGCCCGCCCGGCCAGGCGGGTCTGGACCACCGTGCAGGCCTGGGACGCCCCACTCGGCGGCTGCCCGTTGCAGTCGACGGAGTTGGTGGCGCCGGCCGCGAGGTCGCTGCCGAGCGCCCGGGCCCCCTCCAGTGGGCGCGGAACGGGATCGCCTTCCTCGTTCGAGCCCCCCAAGAGGAGCATCGCCAGCGCGGCCGCGGCCACGACCCCGACGAAGGCCGCGGCAGCGATAGCCCGGCGCCCCGTTGCAGCGCCGCCTCGAGCCTCGGGCCGGGGGGCGGGCAGCGCCGCCCTGGCAAGCCGCACGAGCTCGCTCGCCTCGGTCGAGCGCGGATCGGGGAGCGGCGGCAGGCGGTCGCCGAGGCAGTCCCGCATGAGCACGGCGAAGTCGATTCTGTCGTCGGCGACGCTCGGCGCGCGGGCGGCCAGCCCGAAGTCCGACAGCAGGGCGTGGCCGTGGGCCGCAACAAACACGTTCCGCGCTGTTACCCCGCCGTGCGCGATGCCCGCCCGATGCGCGGCGTCGAGCGCAGCGGCCACGTCGGCCAGCAGCTCCAGCCGTGGACAGGGGTCGGGCGTGCCGGTCTCGAGCAACCGTGCCAGCGTCGGGCCCGGCACCAGCTGCATGGCCACGAACCGGCCGCCCTCCCACGGCCCGGTCGCATAGAGGCGGACCACGCGCGGATGCTCGGGCCAGTCGACCGTGCGGACCTCCCGGAGCTCATCGTGCGCCGGAAGCAGCTTGAGGGCCACGCGGCGCCCCAAGTTGACCTGCATCGCCTCGTACACGACCGCCCGGCTCCCGCGGCCGAGCTCGCGCTCGACCTGAAAGCCGGCAGTGACCTCACCTGACGAACTCGAACTCACGCGGGAAGGAGGCGTAATAGTGGTTGAGGATCCGCCCGCTGTCGGTGGGGGCGTACTCGATTACGATCTCGGCCTGCTCGGGCTCCGTTGGGTGCGCGTGAGGCTCGAAGGTGAGGATCCGGCCCTCGCCCGGGCGGAAGTCGGCGGGCACGCCGATGCGAGCGACCCGGCGGCTATCCAGGAACTGGTCCAGCGCGAACCGGTCGCCCAGCGACACGAGCGCGATCTCGATCGGTCGCCCGTTCCTGAGGCGCACGCGGCGGCGCTCCACCACCCGGCCGGGCTCGAGATCGGCTGCCGCCGGACCGGTCACCTGGTCGGGGAGGCGCTGCTGGCCGCCGGGCACGTACTCCACCCGCAGCAGCAGCTCGTTCGCGAACCCGCCCTCCACCGGCTTCCCCAGCGGCAGCTCGGGAATCCAGCGCCTGGTGGTCGCGCCCTCGACGCCGGGGCGGGCGCCGGCGGCCGAGCCGGCGAGGACCACCAGCCCGACGAGGTCGCCACGCTCCACCGCCAGGTCGGTGCCGAACAGGTGCACGCCGCCGTTGCCCACCACCTCGGGCCGCGAGCGGGCAACCTGGAACGTCACGTCGCCTCGCGGGCGCACGACGGCGAGGGCCAGCTCGCCGCGGGCGGAGCGCACCGCCCAGCGCCGAATCACCCCGTCCTCGGGCACGACCAGCGCCCGCCGAGGCAGCGCCGACTGGATGATGGTGCAGCCTTGGGCGGAGGCTCGTGCAGGACGCCCCCGGCAGTCGAGCGTCCGCCCCGGCTCGGCCAGATCGCTGCCGAGCACTTGCGTTCCGGAGAGGACCGCGGGCGGCGACGCGGCCTGCGGCTCGTCTCCGTCGCCCACCCAGGCGCCCACGCCGAATGCGACGCCCGCCGCCGCGAGCGCGACCGCGACCAGCGCCGCCGCCCGCCGGCCCCGCTGCGCCCGCGGCGCTGCCGCGGGCGCCGGCGGCGGAAGCGGCTCCACCGTCTGCTCCTCGAGCGCCGCGGCCCCGGGGGGCGGCGGCGGGCCCAGGGCAGCCGCCCCGTCGCGCTCGAGCGCCGCGGAGATCTCCTCGACGAGCGCTGTCGCCGTCTGGGGCCGGTCGACCGGGTCCTTCGACAGAGCTCGCTCGAAGATCCCGTCGAGTGAGCTGGGCAGCTCGGGCCGGCGCCGGCTGGCCCGCGGCGGCGGCTCGCTCGTGTGCGCGAACAGGATCGCCGCCTCGCTGCGCCGCGGATACACCACGGTGCCGGTCAGGCACTCGAACGCCATTGCGGCGAAGGCGTAGCGATCCGACGCGGGCACAGCGTCGGCCCCACCGATCACCTCCGGGGCCAGGTAGGAGATCGTCCCCACCAGCTTGCCGGTCACGGTCACGCCGCCGGCTCCGCCCAGCGTGGTCAGCCCGAAGTCGCCGAGGTAGGCGTCGTCGGAGTCGCCCACGAGGACGTTCTGAGGCTTCACGTCGCGGTGGATCAGCCCGGCCGCGTGGGCCGCGTCGAGGGCCTCGGCGACTTGGCCCAGCAGCTCGAGCGCTCGCGTGGCGTCGAGCTCGCGCTCGTGCATCAACGTCGCGAGCGTCGACCCCGGCACGAGGCGCATCGCCAGGTAGAGGCCTTGGTCCGACTCGCCCGCCTCGTAGACCGTGACCACGTGCGGATGCTCGAGCGAGGCTTGCAGCCGGCCCTCCCGCCGGAAGCGGGCGACGAACTCGCGGTCGTCGATCTGATCGCCGTCCAGCACCTTGAGGGCCACCCGGCGGCCGTGCTCGTGGTGGTGGGCGCTGTAGACGGTGGCCATGCCGCCACGCCCGAGGACACCCTCGATGACGTAACCCCCCAGTGTCCCCGCCGCGACCCCCACCGGTACCCAGTGCAAGTAGAACACATGGCCTCCCGGGTCACAACCGCATTCGGCAGCGTGGGCAGAACCGGGGTGGGAAACCCCACCCCTCTGGGGGCTGTTCAGGAGGGCGGTGCGGGGGGAAGCTGGTCGGCCATGAACGCGAAGCGCACGAGCCGACTCCATAACCGCCGCACCAAGGTCACGGCGGTCGTCCTGCTCGCGTTGGCGCTCGGCGCCAGCATGGCGGTGGCCGCGCCGAGCGATCTCGACTCGAGCTTCGACGGCGACGGGCTGAGGACGATCGACTACGGGGGCACGGACGCAGCGCAGGACGTGTTGGTGCAGCCGGACGGCAAGATCGTGCTGGCCGGTTGGGGCGGCCTCAACAACAACTTCGTGGTCACCCGGCTCAACCCCAACGGCTCGTACGATCCCGACTTTGGCGGGGGCGGCACGAGCGGCTTCGACTTCGGCGGGATCGACGACGGCTACGCCGCGGCGCTGCAGGCGGACGGCAAGATCGTCGTCGCCGGCACCACCAACGCGGCCGACGCGGCGGTGGCGCGCCTGAACGCCAACGGCTCGGTCGACGGGTCCTTCGGGCCCGGCGGGCAGAGGACGATCGACTACGGGGGCGCGGACGCAGCGCTGGACGTCTTGGTGCAGCCGGACGGCAAAATCGTGCTGGCCGGTCGCGGCGGCCTCAACAACAACTTCGTGGTCACCCGGCTCAACCCCAACGGCTCGTACGACCCCGACTTTGGCGGGGGCGGCACGAGCGGCTTCGACTTCGGCGGCACCGACCGCGCCTACGCCGTGGCGCTGCAGGCGGACGGCAAGATCGTCGTCGCCGGCTCCACCAACGCGGGCGACGGCGACGCGGCGGTGGCGCGCTTGAACGCCAACGGCTCGGTCGACGGGTCCTTCGGGCCCGGCGGGCAGAGGACGATCGACTACGGGAGCGTGGACGCAGCGCTGGACGTCTTGGTGCAGCCGGACGGCAAGATCGTGCTGGCCGGTGAAGGCGGCCTCAACAACAACTTCGTGGTCACCCGGCTCAACCCCAACGGCTCGTACGACTCCGACTTTGGCGGGGGCGGCACGAGCGGCTTCGACTTCGGCGGGATCGACGAAGGCTACGCCGCGGCGCTGCAGGCCAACGGCAAGATCGTCGTCGCCGGCACCACCAGCGCCGGGAACCGTGCCGCCGTCGCGCGCCTGCAGCCCGGCGGCGCGGTCGACACCAGCTTCAACCTTGACGGCAAACAGACGATCAGCGTCGGCACTTCTACGTACGCGTACGCGACGGCGCTGCAGGCCAACGGCCGCATCCTGATCGCGGGCGAGGCGAACGAGGTGAACAACTGGAACGCGCTGGTCGCGCGCCTCGACGGCGACTCGGGCGCCGCCGGCGGCGGCCCCGGCGGCGGCGGCCCCGGCGGCGGCCCTGGCGGTGGCGGCGGTGGCGGCCAGGTGCCGCGCTGCAACGGCAAGCGGGCCACCATCGTCGGCAGCGACGGCGCGGACCGCCTCAAGGGCACCCGGCGCGCCGACGTGATAGTCGCGCTGGCCGGCAACGACCGCATCAAGGCCGGCGCCGGCAAGGACACCGTCTGCGCCGGCGCCGGCAAGGACCGCGTCGCCGGCGGGCCCGGCAAGGACCGCGTCGTCGGCGGGCCCGGCAACGACCGCCTCGACGGCGGCCCGGGCAACGACCGGCTCGCTGGCCAAGGCGGCAAGGACACCCTGCTCGGCCGCACCGGCAACGACAAGCTCAACGGCGGCGCCGGCCGCGACAAGGAACGCCAGTAGGCGCCCCTACTTGACCCGGCGAAGAGGTCGTCGACGAAGAAGCGGGCCGCGGGATCGAGCCGGTCGCCGAAGAGCCCATCGGCGCGGGAGGACTTCGGCTGCGCCGGTCGAGGGAGCCGTCCCGGGCTCAGCACCTGTCCACCCAGTCGAAGGCCACAGCCACGTCGGGACGCATCGGCTTGCCGGGTCCGAGTGTCGCGCGGTTCAGCGGCCTCGGCCCATTTCGATAGCCTGGTTCGCACGGTTTCGTCGGAGACTTGGCAGCTCATTGGTAGCTCGCCCTTCAACCCCGCGACCGCCTGGACCACAACCAGGAGCCGAGTGACGGCCTGTTCCGGTCGCCGTGTGTCTCGCGATGCAAGACTCATGGCGGTGACCAAGCACACCTCGACTTCAGCAGCCGCCGCGCCGCCCTGTGTCGTCTCCTGCCCGAAACGGAGTCCTATTGGAGTCACGACTCCGGCAGCCGCCGACTGTTGAACTTACAGAACCCGGCATTTTGCAAGGGTTCTTCGAGTAGCGGGGGCGGGATTCGAACCCGCGACCTTCGGGTTATGAGCCCGGAGATTCGTGCCGTTCGTCGGCTCCTTGTTCAGGCACTCATCGCAACGAGTGCCTGAAACGCCGAGAATCCCCGGATATCGTCAGCGATCCGGTGCGGGATGCTGCGCTCATCTGACGGCAAAGTACCTGCAAACTAACCTTTTGGCGACCGTCGGAGCGCCTGGATCGCACCCAGGAGGTCGCCGGTTCGAGTCCGGCTAGCTCCATACGCACCTCTGGCTGGGGTCAGTCGACGTCGAACCGATCCAGGCTCATCACCTTGTTCCACGCCGCCACGAAGTCGTGGACGAACTTCTCCTGCGAGTCGGCGCTCGCGTAGACCTCCGCGACCGCGCGCAGCACGGAGTTCGACCCGAAGACGAGGTCGACGCGGCTGCCGGTCCACCTCAGCTCGCCGCTCGCGCGATGGCGGCCCTCGAACATCTCCTCGGCCTCGGACGTCGCCTGCCACGTCGTGTCCAGGTCGAGCAGGTTCACGAAGAAGTCGTTCGTCAGCTCCCCCGGTCGCGCGGTGAGGACGCCGAGCTCGGACCCGTCGTGGTTCGCCTTGAGGGCACGGAGGCCGCCCACGAGAGCGGTCATCTCGGGAGCGCTCAGCTCCAGGAGCTGGGCGCGGTCGATCAGCAGCTGCTCCGCCGGCCGTCCGTGTCCGTGCGCGAGGTAGTTGCGGAACCCGTCCGCGGTCGGCTCGAGCACGGCGAAGGACTCCACGTCGGTCTGCTCCTGCGACGCGTCGGTCCGGCCGGG
>JAXDII010000068.1:0-4384 GCA_034664085.1 Thermoleophilaceae bacterium | reverse complement strand
CGTCGCTGCGGTTGGTGAAGGTGTGGGCGACATTTCGCGGCGCGAAGGCCAGCTCTCCCGCGCCGGCAGTGACGAGCTGGTCCTCCACCTGGAAGGTGAGCTCCCCGTCGAGGACGTAGAACGCCTCGTCGAAGTCGTGCTTGTGCAGGGGCGGCCCCTTCGTCCGGGCGGGCACGGTGTTCTTGATCACCGACACCTCGTTGCCGGTCTGCTCGCTGCGCAGCAGCACTGTGGGGTCCATGGGACACCAATCTAAACTCGAACGCGTGATCGCCACCACCGAGTACGAGCTGCTCACCCAGGACGCGGGCGCCGTCGCGCGCAGCGGCCGCGCCGTGCTCAGGCTGGAGGGCGGCGAGGCCGCTGACTTCCTTCAGGGGCAGGTGACCAACGACGTGGAGGCGCTCGAGCAGGGCGAGGGCTGCTACGCCGCGCTGCTCGACCACAAGGGCAAGCTGCGCGCCGACATGCGGGTGCTCCGCCTGGGCCCGGACAAGCTCCAGGTCGACGGCGAGGCGATCGCGCGCGAGGTGCTGCGCCACAACTTCGAGACCTACAGCCTCGGCCGCGACGTCCGGGCGAATGACGTGACCGACGAGCGCACCGTCTTCTCGGTGATCGGCCCGAACTCGCGCGAGCGCCTGGGCGTCGACCTGTCCGAGGACGAGCACTCGTTCGTCGAGGGCGAACTTGGGCTCTATGTGGCCACCGACCTCGGCGTCGACGTGTTCGGCACGGCCCCCGACCTGACGGTCGCCTCCGAGGACGCCGCCGAGTGCCTGCGCATCGAGTCGGGGCGCCCGCGGCTGGGACTCGACATGGGCGACTCGACGATCCCCGAGGAGGCCGCGCTCAACGAGCGTGCGGTGAGCTTCTCCAAGGGCTGCTACGTCGGACAAGAGACCGTCGCCCGGCTGCACTACAAGGGCAAGCCGAACCGCCACCTGCGAGGGCTGCGACTGAGCGAACCCGCGTCCCACGGCGACGAGATCCTGCTCGGCGACAAGCCGGTGGGCACCATCGGCTCGGTGTGCGTCTCCCCCACCCACGGGCCGATCGCGCTGGCGCTCATTCGTCGCGAGGCGGCGATCGACGACGAGGTTCAGGTGGCCGGGTCGCCGGCCACCGTGGCGGACCTGCCGTTCACGAGCGCCTGACCTCGCTCACACCGCGCCCTCCACCCACGCCGCCGTGCCACACTGGCCGCGGGAGGCTCAGGGGTGCGCTCGCTCGTCATATTCGCCGCCGTCGCGGTGGCCCTCGCGCTGCCGGCGAGCGCCGGCGCCGTTGAGCTGCGCTCCGGCCCGCTGACCGCCAGGATCGCCGCCGAGCCGTTTGCGCTGGAGTTCGTGGACCGCTCCGACGGCGACGTTCTGCGCTCCCTCACCGGGAGGAGCGGCCCGGCCGGCAAGTACGGGGCGCTCGGCTACTCGTTCGACCTGCGGATGCCGGTGGTGAACAACGCCTACTTCGGCTACGAGATCCAGGCCGAGGGCCAGACCGTGTGGTTCCAGGCGACGAGGCTGCGCTCCGCGCGGAGCGCCGGCGCGGGTTCGCTGGTACTCGACGTGGCCACCGACGACCCGCTCGGCCACAGGCTCGAGGTGACCCTCCGCCGGACGGCGACCGGCGCGATCACCACCGAGTCGCGCATCGCGCCCGGGTCCGGTCCGCTGGCCGGCCGGGCGTCGCTGTCGGGGGCGTCGTTCCAGGCGGCGAGGAACGAGCGCTACCTCGGCTTCGGCTCGCGCTCCAACGCAGTCGACCAGACCGGCAACCGCGTGTTCTCATGGGCCGAGGAGGGACCCTTCGGCGGCGGTGAGTACGACGACGAGGTGCGCACGGTCGTGCCGGACTTCACCTTCCCGACCGGCCCGACCACCACGAACTTCCCGATCCCCTGGCTCGTCTCCACGCGCGGTCTGGGCTTCCTGATCGACCAGACCGAGAGGAGCACCTTCAACCTGCTCGACGAGCGTGGCGACGCCTGGCACGCCCAGGCCGAGGCGCAGCGGTTCGCGTTCACGGTCTTCGCGGGTCCGCGGCCCGCCGACGTGGTGCGCCGCTATTCGGACTACGCGGGCCGCCAGCCCAACCCGAGGCGATGGTTCTTCGGCCCGTGGGTGCAGTTCAAGGACCCGTGGCCCGAGCGCTTCCGCGCGCTGGACGTGCCGGCCACCGTCGCGCAGACCTACACGCACTACCTCCCCTGCGGGGTCCACCGCGGCAACGAGGCGAGGGAGCGAAAGAACACGGCCCGCCACCACGGCCTCGGCTACAAGATCACCACGTACTTCAACCCCCACATCTGCACCACCTACCAACCGGTCTACGACGATGCGGCGCGGAGGGGCCTCCTGGTGAAGAACCCACAGGGAGAGCCCTACCTCCTGACCAATCCGTTCACGGCGGATCAGATCGTGTCGGAGGTGGACTTCACCCATCCCGGCGGCCGCAACCTGTTCGGCCGGCTGCTCGACGAGGCCATCCGGGACGGCTACGACGGCTGGATGGAGGACTTCGGCGAGTACACGCCCACCGACGCGGTCTTCTCCGACGGCCGGCGCGGGCTGGAGATGCACAACCGCTACCCGGTGCTCTACCACGGCGCGTCCACCGCGCACACGGCCAGGCGCGGCGGCGACTTCGCGGTGTTCATCCGCTCCGGATTCCACGGCGTGCAGCCGCATGCGCGACTGGTGTGGGGAGGCGACCCCAACGAGGACTGGAGCTGCACCGACGGCCTCTGCGCGGCGCTGCATCAGGCGGTGAACACCGGGCTGTCGGGCATCGCCTACCAGGGCTCGGACATCGGCGGGTTCCACTCGATCACCGGCTCGCGAACCAGCGACGAGCTGAACGCGCGCTGGCTCCAGCTCGGAGCCGTGAGCGGCGTGATGCGCACCCAGGCCAACGGGTACAGCTTCCGCGACGACCGCGCCAGGCGATCGCAGGTCTGGAACCCTGACGTGCTGCCCATCTGGCGCCGCTACGCGAAGCTGCGCACCCAGCTGTATCCCTACATCTCGGCCGCGTCGCGCACCTACCAGCGCACCGGCCTGCCGATCGTGCGCCACCTGGCCCTCGTCTACCCCACCGACCGGGCGGCGCGCGCCCAGCAGGAGTTCATGTTCGGCCCGCATCTGCTGGCCGCGCCGGTGGTGGAGCGCGGGGCGCGCACACGGTCGCTGCGCCTCCCGCGCGGGCGCTGGGTCGACCTCTGGCGCAGCGCGGCTTACGACCGGGGCACCGGCGGGCTGAAGCTCGGGCGGGCGAGGACCCTGGCCGGCGGGCGTGACGTAACGCTGCCGGCGCCGCTGGCCGAGCTGCCACTGCTGGCCAGGGCCGGAGCGCTGCTTCCGCTCCTGCCTCCCGACACCGACACGCTGGCGGACATCGGCAAGGCCAGGGGGCTCGTCCACCTACGCGAGCGGCGCTACCGGCTGCACGTGCTCGCGTTCCCGCGCGGGATCTCGCGCGCCGACCTCGGCACGGGCGTGCGCGCGCTGTCGGTGGAGCGTCGCGGCAGGTGGTCGCTGCGCCTGACCGCGGTGCGCAAGCGCCACGCCTTCCGTCTCCAGGCTTCGATGGCCACCCTGCGCCGGCCGTTCCGGCCGTGCAGCGTTCGCCTGAAGGGAAGGAAGCTGCCCCGCCGCCTGTGGCGCTACGACACCCGCGACCGTGTTCTGCACATGCACTTCAGGGTCAAGCGCGGCACTCTGGTCGTGCGGCGCTGCGCCCCCCGGAAGCGGCGTTAGCATCGACCGCGTGCCCACCAGACGCCGACCCGCGCGGGGAACCCTCGCCGACGACAGCCCGCTGCTCGGCGGACCACTCACCAGCGGAGCCGGCGCCGAGAGCCCGCGGTCGCCCGCGCCGGCGTACGACCCCCGCGGCGACGACCTGGAGCTCCCGCGCCCCGAGCCGGCCGCGGAGCCCGCGCAGGCCCCCGACCCCCGCGAGCTGCGCGAACTCATCCCAGCCCGTGACCCCGGCCGCGCGCTCGACGACTGGGGGCGCTCGCAGCGCATCTTCGACCTGGTCCAGCCGGCGCTCGACTTCTACTACCGCTACTGGTTCCGGGTGGAGTCCGAGGGCGTCGAGAACGTGCCATCGGAGGGCGGCGCGCTGCTGGTGTCCAACCACGCCGGCGCGCTCCCGCCGGACGCGCCGATGATCATGCAGGCGCTGCGCCATGAGCACCCGTCGCCGCGCCCGCTCTACATGCTCGCCGAGCACTGGTTCAAGGGCTATCCGGGCGTGGGCCTGCTCACGAACAAGATGGGAGTGGTGCCCGCCCACCCGGCGAACGCCCAGCGCCTCCTCGCGGACGAACAGCGCCTCGCGCTCGTCTTCCCCGAGGGCATGAAGGGCAGCCGCAAGC
>JAXDII010000046.1:0-18510 GCA_034664085.1 Thermoleophilaceae bacterium | reverse complement strand
CGATCGTCCGCTGGGGCACCGAGGAGCAGAAGCAGGAGTGGCTCCCGCGCCTGTGTTCCGGCGAGGCGCTCGGGTGCTTCGGCCTGACCGAGCCCGACACCGGCTCCGACGCCTCGAACCTGAAGACGCGCGCCGAGAAGATCGACGGCGGCTGGCGCATCACCGGCGGCAAGATGTGGATCTCGCTCGGCAACTACGCGAAGCTGGCGATGATCTTCGCCCAGACGGACCCCGAGAAGAAGCACAAGGGGCTCGCCTGCTTCCTGGTGCCCACCGACGCCGAGGGCTTCTCCACCCAGGAGATCCACGGCAAGCTTGGCCTGAAGGGGTCCGACACCGCGTCGCTGGCGCTCGACGGCGTCGAGGTGCCCGACTCCGCGCTGATGGGCGAGGTCGGCGACGGCTTCAAGATCGCGATGAGCGCGCTCGACTCGGGCCGCTACAGCGTGGCCGCCGGCTGCGTGGGCATCTGCCAGGGCTCGCTCGACGCCTCGGTCGCGTACTCCAAGGAACGCATCCAGTTCGGCCGGCCGATCGCGTCGTTCCAGCTGGTGCAGGAGATGATCGCCGACATGGCCGTGCAGACCGAGGCGGCGCGCGGGCTGGTGTGGCGGGCCGGCTGGCTCAAGGACCAGGGCAAGCCCAGCACCACCGAGACCTCGATGGCCAAGCTGTACGCGACCGAGGCCGCGGTCCACTGCGCCGACCGGGCGATCCAGGTGCACGGCGGGTCGGGCTACGTCGACGACTACCCGGTGGAGCGCTACCTGCGCGACGCGCGGGTGACGACGCTCTACGAGGGCACGTCGCAGATCCAGAAGCTGATCATCGGCCGGGCTTACACCGGCGTGAACGCGCTGGTGCCGTGAGCTTCGTCGCCGCCGAGACCCGCGGCGCCGTCGGCGTCGCCAGGCTGAACCGCCCCGAGGCGCGCAACGCGCTCTCCCCCGAGCTGATGGAGGAGCTCGCGGCGCTGCTCGAGCGCTGGGACGACGACCCGGACGTCGGCTGCATCGTGATCGCCGGCGGCGACGAGTGGTTCGCCGCGGGCGCAGACATCAAAGCGATGGCGCGGCGCAGCTTCCAGGAGGTGCTCACCGCGCCGTCGGCGCGGTTCTGGCCACGGCTGGCGCGCGTGCGGACGCCGCTGGTGGCGGCCGTCTCCGGCTACGCGCTCGGCGGCGGCTGCGAGCTGGCGCTGGCCTGCGACATGATCGTCGCCTCGGAGTCGGCCGAGTTCGGCCAGCCGGAGATCCTGCTCGGCATCATCCCGGGCGGCGGCGGCACGCAGCGGCTGGCCCGGGTGATGGGCAAGCAGCGGGCGATGGAGCTGGTGCTGACAGGCCGCCGGATCGAGGCGCTGGAGGCGGAGCGGCTCGGGCTCGTCAACCGCGTGGCGCCACGCGACGGCTGGCTCGAAGCCGCAGTCGAGCTGGCGGGCGTGGTGGCCAACCGGCCGCCGCTGGCCGTGCGGATGGCCAAGCAGGCCGTGCTGGCGGCGGACGAGACGCCGCTCAGCGCCGGACTGGAGCACGAGCGGCGCCTGTTCGAGCTGGCGATGGCCACGGAGGACCGGGTCGAGGGCATGAGCGCGTTCGTGGAGAAGCGGCCGCCGGAGTTCCAGGGCAGGTGATCCTCGGAGTCGTCGGCGCCGGCACGATGGGCGCCGGCATCGCCCAGCTCGGCTGTGCCGGCGGTATGCGCACGGTGCTGCACGACCCGCTGCCGGAGGCGCTCGCCACCGGCGAGCAGCGCGTGCGCGACGGGCTCGAGCGCTGGGCGCGCAAGGGGCGCGTGGACGCCGCTGCCGCGGACCTGCTGGAGACGGCGCCGACGCTGGACGGGCTGGCCGGCTGCGACCTCGTGATCGAGGCCGCGCCCGAGCGCCCCGACCTCAAGCGCGAGCTGTTCGCCGCGCTGTCGCGGGCGTGCGGGCCCGACACGGTGCTGGCCACCAACACCAGCTCGATCCCGGTGACCTCGCTGGCCGGCGCCGCGGAGCGGCCCGAGAACGTGGTCGGCATGCACTTCTTCAACCCGCCGCCGTTGATGGAGCTGCTGGAGGTGATCCGCGCCGACCAGACCAGCGACCGCGCGCTCGCTCTGGCCCAGGAGGCCGGTGAGGCGATGGGCAAGCGCGTGATCCTGGCGACCGACGGACCGGGCTTCCTGGTCAACCGCTGCGGCCGGCCCTTCTCCGGGGAGGGACTGCGGCTGCTGGCCGAGCGGATCGCCACCCACGAGCAGATCGACCGCATCTGCCGGATGGGCGGCGGGTTCCGGATGGGCCCGTTCGAGCTGATGGACCTGGTCGGGATCGACGTCGGCTTCGAGGTGGCCAAGTCGTTCGCGGAGCTGTCGTTCGGCGAGCCGCGCTGGCGGCCGAGCCCGATCCAGGCACGCATGGTGGCCGCCGGCCGCCTCGGCCGCAAGACGCAGCGGGGCTACTACGAGTACGGCGCCGACGGGAGCTACCGCGCCGAGGATCCGGAGCCGCTCGAGCCGGGCGGCGGCGCCGGGACGCTCGTCACGATCCTCGGCGACGGGCCGCTCGCCCACGGCCTGCGCGAGCGGGCGCGCGCCGCCGGGTACGAACTGCGCGAGGGCGGCCCCACGGAGCTGGTGGTGGACGCCGGGGCCAGGCCCGCCGCCCAGGTGCCCGGCGGGGCGCCGCTGCTCGTGCTGTGCGCGGCCACAAGCCTCGCCGCGCGCGGGGAGCCCGGCGCGGTGGGCTTCCACCTGCTGCCGCCGCTCGCCGAGAGCCGGCTCGTGGAGCTGACGCGCCTGCCCGTGACGCAGTCCTTCGCGGCCGACGCCGCGGAGGAGTTCTTCGCGCGGCTGGGCTTCCACGCCGAGTGGGTCGACGACGCGCCGGGGCTGGTGCTCGGGCGGCTCGCGTGCCAGCTCGTCAACGAGGCCTGGTTCGCCGTCGGCGAGGGGGTCGGCTCCGAGGCCGACGTGGACGCCGGGCTGGTGCTTGGCCTGAACCACCCGCGCGGCCCGATCCAGTGGGGCGAGGCGATCGGCCTCGAGCACGTGATGGCGGTGCTCGACGGCCTTTGGGAGGAGCGCCGCGAGGAGCGCTACCGGCCGGCCCCGCTGCTGCGGCGCCGGCACGCCATGAACACCGCCGGCTAGCACCGCAACTTCTGCAGCCACCGGGAGTTCACGCGGCATGCGCGTGCGCAGCCTGGCCGCCCTCGCACTGGGCGCCACCCTGCTGGCCGGCTGTACCGTCCCGCGGCCCTCCGGCGACGGGCCGCTGCGCTACCGCGACCAGGTCTTCGGCAACGTCACGGTCACGCCGAACATCACCTACGGCAGCGCGCCGAACGCGCAGGGCGAGCCGGTCGACCTCAAGCTCGACCTCTACCAGCCCGCCGGGGACACGGTCGCCAAGCGTCCCGCGCTCGTCTGGGTGCACGGCGGCGGCTTCCACCAGGGCAGCAAGAGCAGCGGCGCCTCGAAGGCCACGTTCTTCGCCAAGCTGGGCTACGTGGCGGCCTCGATCGACTACCGCCTGCTCGCGCCGGCCGGCTGCTCGCAGAACCCGGACCAGCCGATCTGCACGACCGCCGCGCTGGCGGCCCAGCACGACGCCCAGGCCGCCGTGCGGTGGCTGCGCGCCAACGCCGTCACCCACCGGATCGACACGAGCCGCATCGCGATGGGGGGCGGCTCGGCGGGCGCCGTCACCTCGCTGCTGGTCGGCTGGCGGTCCGAGGACCCGGGCACGAGCGGCAACCCGGGCCACTCGTCCGCCATCCGCGCCGCGGTCTCGGTGTCCGGCGGCATCCCCACGAGCGAGTACATCGACCGCTCCGACCCCCCGACCCTGTTCTTCCACGGCACGGAGGACCCCGTGGTCCCATTCGGGTGGGCGATCAACAACGCGGCGGCGATGTACAGCCTCGGCATCTTCACGGTGTTCGAGTCGATCGACGGGGCCGGCCACGGCCTCAGCGGCAGCCATGCGCAGCTGATCAACGAGCAGTCCGACTACTTCCTCTACTACGCGATGGACCTCCCCGGCGCCCAGCGCTGACGCGCCGTATGCTCGGCCGGTGGCGACCGCCGACCTGACTGTGCTGGTGCTGGGCCGGCCCGGCACGAGCGCCACGGACTACATCGCGGAGATCCAGCGCCGCCTGGCGCGCCAGGACCGCGTCCGATTCCGCATGCACGCGATGGGCACCTCGCTGGAGGGCTCGACGGAGGACATCCTCGCGGTCGTCGGGGAACTGCACGAGGTGCCGTTCGAGCAGGGGGCGCCCCGCGTATACACAGTCCTGAAGCTGGACGAGCGCCGCGACCGGCCCGACCAGACGCTGGACGACAAGGTGCGCGCCGTGGAGGACCTCCTCGGCGGCGACATCTAGCCGGCCAGCCGGCGCCGCGCCTGATCCAGACGCTCGGCGTCGCGCACCAGCCGCGCCGCCGCCGCGCGGGCGGCGGCGGGGTCGCTGCGCCGCGCGGCCTCGGCGACGTCCTCGAGCGCAGCCCGGACCGCGCTCATGGCGGCGAGCAGCTCTTCGTGGCGGGCCGCCAGCCGCTCCGGCGGCTCGAGCCTCTCGGCCCTGCGCCGCAGCTCCCCCAGCCGGCGCGCGTCGCCGCGGAAGTCGGCGGCCAGCTCGGCGTCGGTGGACCGGGCGGCGTCCCGCAGGCGCACGCCGACGGCGTCCCCGAGCGCGGCTATCTCCCGATTCAGCCGTGGCAGCTCGTCGCCGTAGTCGTCCTCGCCGCCGCCGGCGCAGGCCGCGAGCGCGAGCGCGGCGAGGACCAGCAGGGCTGCCGTGCGAAAGCGAGTCACCTCCGGCATTGTGCCCCTGTGAGCCTCGACGAGTTCCTCCCCGACTACGACGTCAACGAGGTCCACTCGGTGACCACCAGCGCGCCGCCGGCCGCGGTGATGGCCGCGATCCGAGAGCTCACGCCGCGGGAGGTGCCGCTGCTGGTGGCGCTGATGGCGATCCGCAGCCTGCCCAACCTCCTGCGCCGCCGCCCGCCCGCGCGCGGCACGATCCTCGAGGGCTTCCGGCGCGCCGGCTTCGTGACGCTGCGCTGGGACCCCGACGAGTTCGTGGCCGGCGTAGTCGGCCGCTTCTGGCAGCCGTCGGGCGGCGTGCGCCCGGTGGAGCCGACCGAGTTCCGCGACTTCGCCGAGCCGGGCTGGGCCAAGGCGGCGTTCAACTTCGAGCTCGAGCGGCGCGAGGAGCGGACGCTGATCACGACCGAGACGCGCATAGCCGGCACAGACGACGGCTCGCGGCGCCGGTTTGCGCGCTACTGGCGCGTGATCCATCCGGGCAGCGCGCTGATTCGCATCGCCTGGCTGCGGGCCATCCGCAGGCGGGCCGAGCGCGGCGCCGCCTGACCCGGCGCATTTGCGCGGATTCAAGAGTGCACCTACTTTGGATCGGAGGAGCACGCCTTGTCCACCCGTTTCGCAAAGCGCCTATTGCTGCCCGCCCTGCTCGCGGGCGCTCTGCTCACGGTCGAAACCGTGGTGGCCGACCCCCCGCAGGGCGACTTCACGGTTGGCTCGACTCCGGCCGGCGGCTGCGGCACGTTCTCGTTCACCTCCAACATGACAGACGCGGATGACGACATCGTCAGCCTCGAGTGGGACCTCAACATGGCGGGGACGTTCTCGGCGGGCAACGGGAGCACGATCACGCTGAACTTCCCGACCCCGGGCGAGCGCTCGGTGACGCTGCGCGCCACAGATGGCGACGTCGGGGACGGCGAGGCGGGACAGCAGGCGTTCCAGACCCAGCAGATACAGGTGACAAACACCGGCACGCCGTCCGCGGTGATCACGCCGACGCCCACCTCCGCCGAGGTCGGGGCGACCGTCAACTTCAGCAGCGCCGGGTCGGGCGACAGCGGCGGCGGGTCGATCACGGCCCACCAGTGGGACCTCGACGGCGACAACGTCTTCAACGAGGGCGGCACCACCGGCGAGACGAACGCCGCGAGCGTCTCGCGGGCCTACGACACCGTCGGCGCCAAGACGGTCCGGCTGCGCGTGGTCGACAACTGCGGCGCCACCTCCTCCACCGACAGCGACACGGTCCACGTCAACAACGCTCCGCCGAGCGCCTCGCTGGTGATCGACCCCAACCCGGCGGAGCCGAACGAGAACATCCTCTTCGACGCCCGCGGGTCGAGCGCCGGCGGCGAGGTGGGTGACTCGATCACGAAGTACGAGTGGGACCTCGATGGGGTCGCCGGCTTCGAGCTCGACACCGCCGCGACCGGCACGGTGCCGCGGAGCTTCCCGAGCGCCCTCAACCGCAACGTCCGCGTTCGCGTGACCGACGAGAACGGCGGGACGGCGACCGCCGTGGAGCAGCTGCGGGTCAACCGGGCGCCGATCGCGCGGTTCGTCTTCGCGCCCAACCCGCCGCTGGTCGGCGAGACGGTCACCTTCGACGCCGTCAGCCCGACGGATCCCTCGTTCGACCCCGACGGCTCCGCCCCCCTCACGAAGTACGAATGGGACCTCGACGGCGACAACGCCTACGCCGAGTCCGGCGAGCCCACGGGCGCCACGGCTACGACCGCGACCCGCGCCTACTCGAGCGCTCAGACGGTGATGGTCGGGCTGCGCGTGACCGACGAGGACGGCGCGGTCAACGAGCAGCGGCGCGCGGTCAACGTGCAGACCACCCGGCCTACCGCCGCCCTGACCTTCACCCCGGAGGCGCCGCTCCCCGGGCAGAACGTGACGCTGACCTCCACCTCCAGCCCCTCGACCACGCCGGGCGCCCCCGCGCTGAGCGCCACCGAGTGGGACTTCGAGTACCAGCCGTCGTCCGACTTCACCGTGCAGGGCGCCGGCGCGTCGATCACCACGTCGTTCCCCACGGCGGGCCCCAAGACGGTGGCCGTCAAGGTGAAGGACGCGAGCGGCGGCTTTGCGATCGCCTCGGCGGTGATCGTGGTCAACGCTCCTCCGGTGGCCGCCTTCACCGTCGCGCCAGCGCGGCCGCTCGACGGCGACGACGTGACCTTCGCGTCCACCTCGGGCGACCCCGACGGCCCGCTCGGCGCGCAGACATGGGATCTCGACGCAGACGGCCAGTACGACGACGCGCAGGGCGCCGTGGCGTCGAGGAAGCTGGCCAAGGGGACCCACGTCATCCGCCTGCGGGTGACGGATTCCAGAGGCGCCGCCACGACGACGGAGCAGGCGATCACGGTGGTCGCGCGCCCGGCGCGGACGCTCACCGGTGTACGCAGGGTCCTGGGATACTCCCCCAAGGCCAGGGGGATCGAGCTCAAGAGCCTGCTCGTGCGCGTCCCGGGGCGCTCGACCGTGACGGTCAAGTGCAAGGGCCACGGCTGCCCGCGCGGGGCGCTGCGGAAGCGCGCGAAGAAGACCGCGCAGCTGCGCTTCAAGAAGCTCGAGGGCTCGCTGAGGGCCGGCACGCAGATCACGGTGATCGTCACGCGCCCCGGCTACATCGGCCAGTACACGACCTACAAGGTCCGTGGCAAGAACCGGCGGCCGGTGCGGCGCGAGCTGTGCATCTGGCCCGGGGCGAAGAAGCCCAGGGCCTGCCCGACCTCCTGAGCGCTCAGCCGGCGAGCTCGCCGAGCGCGTCCGCGCGCAGCAGCTGAGCCAGGGCGGCCGGCGGCTGGGGACGCGCGTAGTGGAAGCCCTGCGCGTGGGAGCAGTCCATCCCGGCCAGCGCTTCGGCCTGGTCGGGGGTCTCGACGCCCTCGGCCACGGCCTCGAGTCCGAGCGCCTGCGCGAGGCGGACGACCGACTCCACCAGCGCGCGCCCCTCGCCAGAGGCGGTGAGCGAGTCCACGAACGACTTGTCGATCTTGAGCGCGTCCACCGGCAGCAGCTCGCGCAGGTTGGCCAGCGAGGCGTAGCCGATGCCGAAGTCGTCGACGGCGAGCCTCACGCCTAGCTCCTTGAGCTCGCGCAGCTTGACGGCCGAGGCGCCGGGGTCGACGATGACGGCGCTCTCGGTGATCTCCAGGCACAGCCGCTCCGGCTCCAGGCCGGCGCCCTCGAGCGCCCGCGTGACGGCGTCCACGAGCCCGTCCGAGGCGAGCTGGCGCGGCGACACGTTCACAGACACGGTCAGCTCGGGCGCGTCGAGCTCCACGAGCTGGCGGCAGGCCTGCTCCAACACCCACTCCCCGATCGGGACGATCAGCCCGGTGTGCTCGGCCAGGGGGATGAAGCGCATCGGCGCCAGCAGCCCCAGCTCGGGGTGCTCCCACCGCAGCAGTGCCTCGACGGCGGTCACACGACCAGTCTCAAGCTCGATCTCAGGTTGATAGTAGAGCCGCAGCTCGTCGCGAGCGAGGGCTTCCCGCAACCACGCCTCCAGCTCGAAGCGCTCGATGGCGCGCTCGTGGATCGACTGGTCGAACAGCTCGCAGCCCGCCTTGCCGCGCTCCTTGGCGAGGTACATGGCGGCGTCGGCGTCGCGCAGCAGCTCCTCGGCGGCGGCCGGCCCCGCGCCGCTGACGGTCAGGCCCACGCTGGCGGTCACGAAATGGTGCGCGCCGTTGCGTGAGCCGTCCGCAAACGGCTCGTCCTGGAGGGTGAACGGCGCACGCAGCGCGTCAGCGAGCCGGTGGGCGACCCGCAGGGCGTGATCGCCGTCCTCGACGCCGTCCAGCAGGGCCGTGAACTCGTCGCCGCCGAAGCGCGCCAGCATGTCGCCCGGGCGCAGCACGCGGCGCAGGCGCTCCGCGACCAGGGCCAGCAGGCGGTCGCCCGCCCCGTGGCCCAGCGAGTCGTTGATCACCTTGAAGTCGTCGATGTCCACGAACGCCACCGCGACGTTCTTGCTCTCGGTGAGAGCGGCGCTGAGGCGCCGGGTGAAGTCCGCGCGGTTGGGGAGGCCCGTCAGCGCGTCGTGACTGGCCTGGTAGCTCAGCTCGTTCTCGGCGCGCTTGCGCCGAGTCACGTCCAGGAACTGGCAGATGTAGTAGCGCTCCTGCTCGTCGTCGACCAGCGTGTGCTGCCAGAGGCACCAGCCGATGCCGCCGTCGGGCCGCCGGAAGCGGCGTTCCTGGTCGCCTCCGCCGGCGCCCTCGATGCGCCACTCCTCGCCGCCCACGGCCAGGTCGCCAAGCGAGAGCTTCAGCATGGCCTCGCCCTCCAGGCCGGTCACCTCGGCCAGGCGGCGATTCACGCGCAGGAAGCGCCCGTCCGGTGCCACCAGGGCCATGCCGAGCGGGGCGTCGTCGAACGCGGTCCGAAAACGCTTCTCGCTGCGCCGCATCTTCAGCCGGGCGTCCTCGTTGAGGCGCCATCCGATGATGTTGGCGGCGCCCAGCGCGGCGATGAACAGCGCGTGCACGCCCGCCCACTTCCAGGGATTCCCGATCGCTTCCGGGTGGTTGAACACCGAGTGCGGCGCCAGCACCCCCACTACGCCGTGGTGCAGCACCACGTACGCGGCGCCGAGCAGGTACGGGAGCCACTCCTCGTAGGTGGCCAGGATCGTGACCATCACGAAGAAGTGGAAGTGCGCCTCGATGCGGCCTTCCATCAGGTGCACGAGCAGCGCGGACGCCGTCAGCAGCCCGATCGCGACGGCGACGGCGCGCAGGCGGCGTGGGAGGCGTGCGGAACCGGCCAGCAGCGCACACGCCGCGACCGGCACGCCCTCGAGCACGGAGTGCAGGGCGGCGGTGCCGCTGAGCAGGCCGAACGCGACCAGCCCGGCCGCCTGCGACCAGACCAGCACGGTCATCCAGCGATGCCGCCGATCCCAGACCTCATCGGGCAATGTGCGCCCTCGCGGGAGCGCGTCGACTAGTCGACGGAGTCGCGAATTCGCCCCGAGCACACCAATTTGATCGGCACTTCGGCGAGCTTCCTGAACGGGTGCCCCAGCCGTTGCCCCAGGCTCACCCAAACGGCTGGATCGAATACCCGGGGTACCGCTGTGGAAATCCCAGGGTTCGGCCCGCCAAAGACCGGCTCTGGACCCCGGTGCGGCAGAGCCAGGCGCGCCGTAGGTTGGGCCAAAGCGGGTTCAGGAGCCCGCGGTCCAACCCCCCGAAGGAGGAAGCTCATGACGAAAGCGAGCCGGCGACTGGCCGGTCTGCTCGCTGTGGTGGTGACCGTGGTCTCGGCGTACGCCGTTGGCCCCGCCACTGCACAGAGCCCTGTGGTCTGGGATACCCAGGCGAACAACGTTCCATACCTCGCCTGGCGTGGTGAGCAGGTCAAGCTGGTTAAGTGCGACCCGGCTCTCGCAAGCCCGGGCGTCGACGTCGAGTTCTTCGTCGAGGAGTGGACAGGCCCCGGCCTGGTGCCTCGCGTCGAGGAGACGACCGTCGATCGCGACAGCAATTGCGCCAAGGCGGACATCGTGAGCCTCGAGCCGGGCCTCGCCCGAGTGAAGCTCGTGGGCACGAATTTCGCCGAGGAGCCGATCCTCAAGCACCAGTTCCTGGTGATCTGGATGAACCTCACCGACCCGTTGATCGACGAGGTTGGTGCATCAGATCCGACCGGTGACGACGACCTGGGCGATCCCGCCGGAGACGGCGTGTTCGACGCAGGCGACCTCAACGGCCGGATCCAGGTCGAGGTCAAGGGCACGTTCCCGCACCCGCTCGGTCCCGGTGGGCAGTTCACGCTGCCCGATGCCTGGCCGACGATTGCGCACGCGCTCGCCGACGATTCGGATGGTGATCCCGAGAACGATTCGATGTTCTGGGAGATCCACGACGATCGCCTGAAGACGGAGACGCATCCGCTCTACTCCGCCTGCACGACCGAGCTGGCCCCCGTCTCGATTGACGCCGTTGACAACTGCAACGGCGGCAGCGAAGGCGACAAGGGTCCGTTCTCGCGCTGGTTCGGCGACCTCATCTCGGCGTTTGGTCCGTACGACCCGCTCCGTCCCGAGCAGACCCTGCTCACGGACGGCAAGCTGGACGCCGGCGACGCCCCGATGCCCGCAGCGCGGGTGGACGTGACGATCGCCAAGAACTCCGGAGGCCCCTCCGACATCAGTGGTGTGGGCTCGCTGGAGAGCGCGGACAAGACCGAGGTGTACAGCCGTGATGGAGACGGCACGCCGACCGCGCACAACCTGTACGCGCCGTTCTACGACACGTACATCCCGTCGACCAGCCGTCCCGGCCTGGCGTCGGGGATCGATGGACCGCAGTCGGGGAACAACTTCACTGGGTTCCTCGTAAACGGTCTGTACGACTACTGGTCGGTCGTGAAGACGCTCCGCACCGCGGTGCCGACCCCCACGACCTGCCTGCGCCGGAACGACGACGAAGGCCCCGACTACCGCCTGACTCCGTCGGGTGCCCAGTCGGTGGTCGTGTACACGGATGAGCACGGTGAGGCACAGGTCGAGTACAACCCGGGCGGCTCAGGCGGCAACGGGTTCTACTTCGACAACCTGCCGGGCATCCGTAACGACAACGGTGGCTGCGATCTCGAGGATGTGGACGTGCTTGGCACGTCGGGCATCACCGCGACCGCCCGCTACCCGTACCAGCCTGTGAGCGACACGGACAAGACGTCCGCGACGCTCACCAAGACGGTGAAGAGCCTGTTCACCAAGACCCTGTCCTATTACCCGAAGGGACCGGGACCGGCGAACAGCACGGCTCGGATCGTGGTGGTTCACGCCCAGGACATCGACGGCCGCCCGTTCGCAGGTGAGCGGGTCTGCTTCTTCGTCGATGACGAGGCCGACGGCCACTTCGGCTTCACCGGAACGACCGGCCTGCCAGGCGCCCGCTTCTTCGTGGGCGGCACTGACGGCGGGTCGGAAGGCAGTGCCGATGTCTGCCGGATCACGGATGACAACGGCAATGCGGCGATCGAGGTGATCAACAGCGATCCGCAGTCGATCAACGTGGTCGCCCTGTTCCACCCCGAGGCGCTTCTGCGCGACATCGATCTCGAGTTCGGCACGCCGGACTCGTCGGGCGGGCCCACCCCGCCCGCTGGCGGAGCCGGCGAGGGCACTAACCCGCCCGCGCTGGCTACGGCAACCCAGCAGCTTGGACCGCAGCTCGCGGCCCAGCTCGTGGGAAGCACCGCCAAGTCGAGCAAGCCGAGGGTCGCTCTCTCGTACCTGAAGACCAAGCGCGGCAAGCGCTACCTGGTCGTCCGGGTCACGAGCTCTAAGAGCGAAGCCAAGGTGCGCGCTGCGCTCCTGGGCAAGCGGAACCGCAGTCTCGGAACGGTCACCAAGTGGGTTCGCACGAACCGCCTGGTGTCGATCCGGGTCAGCGCATCGGTGAAGAAGGCGCGGGTCGCACTGGCCGGCTGACCAGAAGCACCGAGGAGTAGTGCGAGGGGCCCGCGAAAGCGGGCCCCTCGTCGTTCTCAGGACTCGGTGAGCGACTCGCCGAGCGCCGCGCGGCCGCGGATCTCGAGCTTGCGGTACGCGTTGGCGAGGTGCCACTCGATCGTCTTCTGGCTCACGATCAGGCGGTCCGCGATGGCCCGGTTGGTCTGGCCCTCGGCGGCGAGCTCCGCGATCTGGCGCTCGCGCGGGGTCAGCGAGTCCGCGCCGCTGATGCGGGTGCGCCGGGGCCGGGCGCCCGTGGCGACGAGGTCCTGGCGGGCGCGCTTGGCGAGCACGTCGGCGCCGCAGCGGACGGCCAGGTCGAGCGCGCTGCGCAGCGCGTCGCGCGATGCCCGCCGGTGCCCGCGGCGGCGCAGCTCGCCCCCGAGGTCTGCCAGCACGTGAGCGCGGTCCAGCAGGGCCGGCGACCGCTCCAGGGCCGCCGCCGCCTCACCCAGGTCGCGGCCGCGTTCGCTGCGGTCGCCGGTGGTCGTTGCCACGGCGGCGAGGGCGAGGCCGATCGGACGCGGAGCCCCGAACGCCTCGGCCAGCTCGCGCTCCTCCTCTGCGAGGGCCGCGGCGCGGTCGCGGTCGCCCAGGCGCAGCGCGGCGATCGCAGCGCGTGAGCGCCACGGCGCCACGGCGGGATTGCGCACCTCGGCCTCGCGCAGGCGGTCGCCGCACGTGAGCAGATCGGACATGGCCTGCCTCGGATCGCCGTGGGACAGCTCCACGCGTCCGCGCGTCGCGAGCGCCAGGGCGTGCTGCACCTTGCCCGCCGCGGTCTCGTCGGCCCGCGCCGCGGTGGTGTCCACCGCGCGCCGGGCGCCTTCGCGGGCGCCCGCGAGCTGGCCCAGCTCCAGCCGGATCTCGGCCAGCAGGGCGTCCGCAGGGGGAACCGGCACCGGCAGCAGCGCCGGGACGAGGTGAGTGGCTGCCTCCGCGTCGCGCTGAGCCTCGGGGAGGCGGCCGCGCCGAAACCAGGCGCAGGAACGCAGCAACAGCATCACGCCGAGCGCCGGGCCGATGTCGCGCCGCTGCGCGTCCTCGATCGCCAGCGTCGCCGCGCGCTCGGCCGCGTCCAGCTCGTCCGCCCACACCAGCGCGCAGACGGCGGCCTGGTAGGCCGGGCCGCAGCAGGTCTGCTGGCTGAGCAGGCGGCCGCCGGCGAGGGCGCTCTCCGCGAGCTCCACCACGCGGTCGCGCGGGCCGCCCGCCAGTACCAGCTCGAGTGCCAGCTGCGCCAGCATCGCCGGCTCGTGCAGGTAGGACTCCGCCGGCGCGCCCTGGAGCCGCGCCAGGCCGCCCTGATCCACGCCGCGTTGCAGGCGCGCCGCGGCCAGACAGGCCGCGCGCAGGCGCGGACCGACCGCGCCGCCCTCGGTGCCCACGTCGGCGAGCCCGTCGCCGAAGGCGCGCTCGGCCTCGGCGTAGCGGCCGAGGCCCCAGAGCACGCGGCCGAGCTGCTCGCGCGCCTCGGCGCGGTGCAGGCCCGGGGGCAGGAGCGCGACGGCCTCGGCAAGGTGCCGGGCGGCATCGGATCCGCCGCCGGACAGCTCGGCGGAGGCCAGCTCGGCCAGCAGCTCGGCGCGCACGTCCTCCGACGGCTCTTCCGCGAGCGCGCGTCGCAGGTAGCCGGCGGCCGCCTGCGGCGCCGACGCCTTGCCGGCGGCCGCGCGCAGCACCTCGACGGCCCAGCTGTCCCCGGAGCCGTCCGCACGCACGAGGTGCGCCGCGGCTTCGGACGGTTGCGCCCCGTCGTCCCAGAGGGCGTGGGCCGCGAGCGTGTGCATGCGCGAGCGCTCGCCGTGCGCCAGCATGCCGTAGAGCACGCTGCGCAGCAGCGGCGCCGAGAAGCTGATCACGCCGCTCTGGCGCAGCACGTCGGCGCCGGCCAGTGCCTCCACCGCGTCCAGCACCACCGCCGGGCGGACGTCCATCAGGCGCGCCGCCGTCGTCACCGAGGCGCCCTCCCCCAGCACGGCCGCGGTGCGGGCCAGCAGTCCCGCCTCGGCGGGCAGCCGGGCGAGCCGCAGCGCCAGGTCGCGGCTGATCTCAGGCGGGACGAGCGCCTCCGCGCCCGGCTCGCGCATGCGCTCCAGCAGAGGGCCGTCCACGATGAAGCGGTCGATCATGCTCGTGACGAGGAAGGGGTTCCCTGCGGTGATCCAGGTCAGCTCGGCGCAGACGGCGGGCGGTGCGGGCTGGCCGGCCACCGTCAGCAGGGCGCCGACGCCGGCTTCGTCCAGCGGCTCGAGGCGACAGACCTGCGCCGCCTGGTGGATACGCAGCAGCCCGATCGGAAGCGGCCCGGATCCGCCGTTGCCCGCGGTGAGCGTCGCCAGCGTCACGACTGGGTGCTGGGCCTGGCGCTGAGCGAGGTAGTGGAGGAAGTCGAGCGACGGCTCGTCGGCGAGCCCGAGGTCGTCCACGGCCAGAAGCAGCGGACGGGTGGCCGACAGGCCCACCAGCAGCCGGAACAGGGCGTGGTGCACCGCGTAGTCGGACTCGGCCCCGTCCGGCACGATGCCCAGCACGCCTGCGGCGGCCCGGGCGGGGCCGGTCAGCAGCGCGTTGCGCTCGGATCGCTTGGCGCCGAGCAGCAGCGGCTCGAGCAGCTGGCGCACCACGCCGTACGGAAACCCGCGCTCCAGCTCGGAGCCCGCGGCGTGCAGCACGCGCAGCCGATGGGTCTCCGCCATTGCGCAGGCGGCCCCGAGCAGCGCAGACTTGCCGCCGCCGGCCGGACCCTCGAATACGACGAGGGCGCCGGATGTGGGCGCAGCACCGTACACGCGGCCGCATAGCCCGAGTTCCTCGGTCCGTTGGACGAGGGCGGAGGGATCTGTGGCGGCGCGGGCTACCCGAGGGCCAGTCAGCCGCGTCATGCACAGACTTTTATATGCGAGGTTGGCCCGTGAGGGAAGCAATTTCGTGCAAGAGGCGGTCGACCTCCTCCTCCGCGGTGTAGTGCAAGAAGCCCGCGCGCACCGCCCCGCCGCGCTCCGAGAGGCCCAGCGCGCGCATCGGCTCGAGCGCGTAGTAGTCGCCGTCCCAGACGCAGATCGCGCGCTCCGCGAGCCGCTCGGCGACCCTGCGCGGCGCCGCGCCCGGGACGTTGAAGCAGAAGGTCGGCGTGCGGCCCTCCACCGCGCGGATCCCGTACAGCTCCACCGCGTCCGGCAGCCCATCGAGGAAGCGGCGCGCCAGCGCGTCCTCGTGCTCCTGGATGCGCTCGAAGGCGACGTCGAGAGAGCCGTCGCCGAGCGAGCGCAGGTATTCGACCCCGGCGACGGTCCCGGCCACCGCCTCGTGTGCCTGCGTGCCGGTCTCGAAGCGGTGGCCTGGCGGCTCCTCCCCCGCGGGCCGCACGCGGTCCGCCGGCAGCGAGCGCGCGAGGTTGGGGCGGATCGCCGCCACGCCGAGGTGCGGGCCGAAGAACTTGTAGGGCGAGCAGAGCAGCACGTCGAGGCCCCACTCGCAGGCGCGCAGGCGACGGTGCGGAGCGAGGTGCACGGCGTCGGCCCAGGCCAGCGCTCCCGCGCGGTGGGCCGCGGCCGCGATCCGCGCCGGGTCGGTGAGCGAGCCGACCGCGTTCGAGGCCAGCGTGAAGGCCACCACTCGCGTGCGCTCGCCGATCAGCGCCTCGAGCGCGTCGTGGTCGAGCGTCACGTCCCCGGCTCGTATCGGCGCGTGGCGCACGATCAGCCCGTGGTCGGCGGCCACGAGCAGCCAGGGCGAGACGTTCGCGTCGTGGTCGAGCTGGGTCACCACGATCTCATCGCCGGGCTCGAGCGTGCGCGCGACCGCGTGCGCGAGCAGGAAGTTGAGCGTGGTCATGTTGGCCCCGAAGGCGATCCCCTCCGGCTCGCCGCCCGTGAAGTCGGCGGCCGCGGCGCGTCCGCGCTCCATCACGCGGTCCGCCGCGGCCGAGGCGGGGAAGGCACCGCCCAGGTTCGCGTTCGCCTCGCGCAGGCACTGGGCGACTGCGTCGAGCACCTCCTGCGGCACCTGGGAGCCGCCCGGCCCGTCGAACAGCGCGAGGCCGCCGGCCAGTGCGGGAAAGCGCGCCCGAACCGCGGTTACGTCAAGCGGCCTCAGGGCGCAGGCCGCGCAGCACGTGGTGGAGGATCCCGCCGCCGCGGTAGTACTGCCACTCGTTGGGCGTGTCGATGCGCACCCGCGCGTCGAACTCCACGCCGCCGTCGGTGGTCACCTTCAGCGTGCGCGCGCCCTCTTCCAGCGGCGCCAGCTCGTACGTCTCCTCGCCCGTGAGGCCGAGCGACTCGACCGACTCGCCGTCGGGGAACTGGAGCGGCAGCACACCCATCCCGACCAGGTTGGAACGGTGGATGCGCTCATACGACTCGGCGAGCACGAAGCGCACGCCGAGCAGGCGCGGACCCTTGGCGGCCCAGTCGCGCGACGAGCCGGACCCGTACTCCTTGCCGGCCAGCACGCACAGCGGCACGCCCTCGTCGGCGTACTCCATCGCGGCCTCGTAGATCGTGGTGACCTCGCCGTCCTTCTTGGTGAAGCCGCCCTCGGTGCCCGGCGCGAGCCTGTTGCGCAGGCGGATGTTCGCGAACGTCCCGCGCATCATCACCTCGTGGTTGCCGCGCCGCGACCCATACGAGTTGAACTCACGCGGCTCGACGCCGTGCTCGATCAGGTACTGCCCTGCGGGGGAG
This sequence comes from Thermoleophilaceae bacterium, assembly GCA_034664085.1. GTDB lineage: Bacteria > Actinomycetota > Thermoleophilia > Solirubrobacterales > Thermoleophilaceae > JACVRW01. Next base: position 1,511 of record JAXDII010000046.1, on the reverse strand, counting down.
TCCTTCTTGATCGCGCCGGCGGGCGAGATGTGGTCGGTGGTGACGCTGTCGCCGAGCAGGGCCAGCGCCCGCGCTCCGCGGATCTCGTCGAAGGTCGTGGGCGCGTCGGCCGGCATGCCCTCGAAGTAGGGCGGGCGGCGCACGTAGGTGGACTCCGGGTCCCAGGCGTAGCGGTCACCCTCGGGCACCTCGAGCGCATTCCAGTTCTCGTCGCCCTCGTACACCTCTCCGTAGCTCGTACGGAACATGTCCGACTCGATCGCCCGCTCCATCATCTCGTTGACCTCCTGGCGGGTCGGCCAGAGGTCACGCAGGTAGACGTCGCCCTGGAGCGGCTCCTCGAGCACGTCGATGTCCATCCGGCCCGCCAGGGCGTAGGCCACGCAGAGCGGCGGCGACGCGAGGTAGTTCATCTTCACCTCGGGGTGGATGCGGCCCTCGAAGTTGCGGTTGCCCGAGAGCACCGAGCAGACCACGAGGTTGGACTCCTCGATGGCCTCCGAGATCGCCTCGGGGAGCGGCCCGGAGTTTCCGATGCACGTTGTGCATCCGTAGCCGACGAGGTCGAAGCCCAGCTCGACGAGCGGCTCGGCGAGGCCGGATCGCTCCAGGTACTCGGTCACGACCTTGGAGCCGGGTGCGAGCGAGGTCTTGACCCACGGCTTCTGCGCGAGGCCGCGCTCGACCGCCTTCTTCGCCAGGAGGCCCGCGCCGAGCATGACCGAGGGATTCGAGGTGTTGGTGCAGCTGGTGATCGCCGCGATCACGACGGCGCCGTGCCCGAGCTCGAACTCCTTGCCGTCCTCGGTGGTGACCAGCGCGTGCGCCGGGTCGGCCTCGGCGACCGCCGTGGGCGCGCCGGCGTGCGGATCCAGGTCCCCCTGCGCCTCCACGCTCGAACCCGGCGACGGCGGGTCGCTGGCCGGGAACGACTCCCAGGACGCCTCCTCGGGCGTGCCGTTCTGCGGCTTGCCGTTGCCGCTGTGGATCATCTCGTCGAGCGCGGCGTGGTAGGAGTCCGCGGCCTCACTCAGCGGCACGCGGTCCTGCGGCCGCTTCGGGCCCGCGAGGCTGGGCTCGACGGTCGACAGGTCCAGCTCGAGCGTGTCCGAGTAGGTCGACTCCTCGCTGTCCTCGTCGTGGAAGAGGCCCTGCTCCTTGGTGTAGGCCTCGACGAGCTGGATCAGCTCCTTGGGGCGGCCGCTGAACTCGAGGTAGCGGAGCGTCTCCCTGTCGACCGGGAAGATCCCGCAGGTGGCGCCGTACTCGGGCGACATGTTGCCGATCGTGGCGCGGTCGGCGAGCGGGAGGTTGGGCAGGCCGGGGCCGAAGAACTCGACGAATTTCGATACCACGCCGCGCTCGCGCAGCATCTGCGTGACCGTGAGCACGAGGTCCGTGGCGGTGGCGCCCTCGGGCAGTTCGCCGGTCATCTTGAAGCCGACGACCTGCGGCAGCAGCATCGAGATCGGCTGGCCGAGCATGGCGGCCTCGGCCTCGATCCCGCCGAC
>JAXDII010000038.1:0-4234 GCA_034664085.1 Thermoleophilaceae bacterium | reverse complement strand
GCCCGGGGGCGAGCGCCGCTTCGACCCCGACTGGGTCGGATCGGTCGCCGGAGGCCCCGAAGGGGCGCTCAACTAACTTCAGCCGCCGCTCTGAGCCCCGAGCGCACTGCCGCGTTCGCGCCCACCGTCACGGTGAGCTCCTCCCACTTGCCCTCCAGCCCGACTCCGCCGGGCGTGTCGGGGCTGACGAACGCGACGTAGTCGCCGGCGAAGTGCATCGGTCCCACCGGCCGCAGCAGCGCCTCGACGTGGTCTTCGTAGCCCATGCGCGGCATCGGCACCCCTTCCGACCAGCGCCGCACCAAACGCTCGCGCACGCGTCCGCTCGCCTCCGGGAAGACGGCGACGAAGTCGGCCTCGAAGGCGTCCGCCACCTGGGTGTTGTCGGCGCGGTCCAGGTACGGCATCGCAGCCTCGCCGAAGCAGAGCAGGTGGATGACCGCCGTCGTGCCCTGGCGCTCGCGGTACGTCTGCGAAGGCAGCACGATCGTGAAGCTCGTGTCGAGCGACCAGGCCGCGCTGAGCTGGTCCCAGCCCGCGGTGCCCTCGTGCTCGACCGTGAGCAGCACCTCGATGCCGGGGTGGCTCTCGATGTGCCTCAGCGCCGCCAGCTTCCACGTCGGCAGGCCCCTCACCAAGCGCTCGGTCACGCGCGGCGGCGTGGCCACCACGACGTGCGACGCGGTGACCGATCGCAGCTCGCTCCCCTCGCGATACGTCACCACCCCGCCGTCGACCGACGTGACGAGCGCGGATGTCACCGGCGGCGTCGCCAGCGCGCCCGACATCGCCGCGGTGATGTCGGGGCAGCCGCCCTCGGGCACCAGGAACGTGCCCCAGGCGCCGGACATCGCCCCGCCGTAGCGCGGGAGCCCGTACATCAGGAACAGCGCGGGCAGCACGTCGAGCGGCGACGAGAACTCCGTCGCGTAGAGGCGGCGGTAGAAGGTCATGACCTGCGGATGGCAGTCGCCGAGCCAGTCGGTCGAGCTGACGGCGAGCAGCTCCTCGATGCGCGCGGGCGCGGTGCCGGGGTCGCCGAGCGCCGCGCATTCGGCGTTCACACGTTCCCAGGTGCGCGTGAGGTCGTCCTTGGCGTCGGCCTCGACATCCAGCCCGGCCAGCAGCTCGTCGAGCGTGTCCGGGGTGAGCAGGCGGTCGCCGACGATCAGGCCGTCCCGTCCCGCCGCCGGCCGCAGCTCGATGCCCAGCTCGGCGATCAGCCGGCTCTCCGGCGAGTCGGGGTTGAGGTCGTACCAGCCCTCGGCGCCGATCGTCTCGTCGAGGCCGCCGATCGCGCCACGGCTCGACCGGCCACCGATCTGAGCCTCCGCCTCCAGCACGAGGACATCCCGATCGCGCAGGGCGTACGCCGCGGTCATGCCAGCCAAGCCGGCACCGACCACCACCACGTCCACCCGCCGCCCCATGCGGGATGTCTACTGCAAACGGCCTTCTACACGCCGATCTCGGCCGGCTGCCAGCGCCCGTGCGCGCGGCGGGGCGACACCTCACGTGCCGCCCTGCCGCGCGCCCGGCGTCAGCCAGCGCGTGGCCACCCGGACATGCTCTGATCGCCGCGCGCCCGCGCCAAGCTCAGTCGTCGCTCGGCATCAGCACCCACAGGGCGATGTAGGGAAGCGGCGAGACGATCAGCGCCGTCATCACCGCGAGGACTCGCATGACGAGCGGGTTGACGTCGTAGCGCCTGGCCATGCCGGCGCAGACGCCGCCCAGAACCCGGTTGTCGCGTTTGCGCCGCAGGCCTTTCGCGGCGAACCATTTGCGCGCTCCCGCGAGGGAGGCGTCGGTCGTTGAAACGGTGTTGGCGGTGGTTGCGTTCATGGGAGCAGCATGCCGCCGGGGCGCCTCGCCGGCGATGGGGGCAGGCAGGCGTGCCGAGGTGCGGGTAACCGGCGATAGGTTGCTCCCGTGAGCCGGCACCTGATCGCCCGGATGCTCGTCGTCGTGGCGTCCGTGGCGGTCGTGCTCGCGCTGCTCGTCGGGTACGCCCGTCGCGCCGCCGTCGACTCCGAACAGTTCGCGAATCGGGCCACGGCGGCGCTGCGCGACGAGAGCGTGCGCTCGCTGATCGCCCAGCGGATCACCGACGAGGTGGTCCTGAAGAACCAGGAGAACCTGACCGCCGCGCGCCCGCTCGTCGAGTCGGTGGCCTCCGCCGTCGTGGGCAGCCGGGCGTTCACGGGCCTGTTCCACTCCGCCGTCCGTGACGTCCACCGCGCGCTGTTCGATCGCGACCGCAACACCGTCACGCTCACGGTCGCGGACGTCGGCACGGTGCTGGGCGCGGCGCTCCAAACCGTGCGGCCCTCGCTGGCGCGGCAGGTGGAGTCGACTGGCCGGGTGGAGCTGGTCAAGCGCAACCTGGGCACGCTCAGCGGCGACCTGGCCCGCCTCGCCGACAAGGTGCGGGTGCTCGCCCTGCTCCTGGCCGGGCTGACCGTCGTGCTGGTGGCGGGCGCGGTGGCCGTCACGCCCGACCGGCGGCGCACGGTCGTCGAGCTCGGGATCGGAGCGGCCGCCGGCGGCGTGCTGGTGGTCGTGGCGTACGGGGTCGCGCGCTCGCTTGCGGTCCACCACGTCGACGGGCCGGAGAACCAGGCCGCCGCCGGAGCGGTCTGGGACGCTTTTCTGGGCGACCTGCGGACCGCGGCGTGGATCCTGTCCGGCTCTGGCGCCGTGATCGCCGCGGCCGCCGCCTCGCTGATACGGCCGGTGGACGTGCGCGAGCCACTGCTCCGGGCGGCCGCGTGGCTGACCACCGAACCGCGCCGCCCAGCCCTGCGCGTCCTGCGCGCCATCGCGTTCGTGGCGGTGGGGCTGGTGGTGCTCGTGGAACGCGACGCCGTCCTGGCGTTCCTGCTCACGGTGGTCGGGGTCTTCCTGATCTACGAGGGCGTGACGGCCCTGCTGCGCCTGGTCTACCGGGCGCCTGCCCCGAGCGTGGAGCTCACGCCTCACGGCCCCGGGCTGGTGCGGCGGGCGCTGGTCATCGGGATCCCCGCCGCGCTGATCGTCGCGGCCGTTGCCGCCTTCGTCGGGACCGGCGGCACGACCACCGCCGCCCCGGCACAGTTCGCCTGCAACGGGCACGAGGCGCTCTGCGACCGCCCGCTCGACCGCGTCGTGCTCCCGGCCACCCACAACTCGATGTCGGTCCCGTTGCCGGGGTGGTACTCGTCCGAGCAGGACCGGCCGATCGCCGACCAGCTGACCGACGGCGTGCGCGGGCTGCTGGTCGACACCCACTACGCCGACCGCCTGCCGAACGGCAAGCTGCGCACCTACTTCGGCAGCCGCGAGGAGCTTCGGCGCCAGGCGCGGGAGGACGGGGTGAACCCCGATGCCGTGGATGCGGCGAGCCGCATCCGCGAGCAGCTCGGCTTTGCCGGTGAGGGCGAACGCGGGATGTACCTGTGTCACACGTTCTGCGAGCTCGGCGCCACCCCGCTCGGCTCCGTGCTGGACGACCTGCGCGCCTTCCTCGTCAGCCACCCGGGCGAGGTGCTCGTCGTGATCAACCAGGACTACGTGACGCCGGCGGACTACGTGGGCGCGATCGAGGACGCGGGCCTAGAGGACCTCGTCTACCGCGGGCCCGTGACCGGCACCTGGCTCACGCTGCGCGAGATGATCGACCGCAACCAGCGCGTGCTGTTCCTCGCCGAGAACCACGCCGGAGCGGCCCCTTGGTACCACCTCGCCTACGAGCAGGTCACGGAGGAGACGCCCTACAAGTTCTCCAAGGTCCCCCAGCTGACCGACCCGGACGGCCTGGCGGCGACCTGCAAGCCCAATCGCGGTCCGGACCACGCGCCGCTCTTCCTCGTGAACCACTGGATCTCCACCGACCCGCTGCCGCTGCCCTCGCAGGCCACGGAGGTGAACGCCCGCGGCCCCCTGCTGCGGCGCGCGCGGGAGTGCCAGGACGTCCGCAAGCACCTCCCCAACCTGCTGGCGGTGAACTTCTATCGCCGCGGCGCTCTCTTCGGTGTCGTGGACACGCTCAACGGCGTGCGGTAGCCGCGCGCATCACGGCCGCGCGCCGCGAGTTGGCGCCGGCCCGGTCTGGAACCACGCGAAGACGAACGCGCCGATACCCAGGATGAACGCCGCCAGGCCGTGCTTGAAGTGGTGGTGGCTGGAGCCGGCCTCGTGTCCGGGGAAGAACGAGGGCAGCGCGTCGGCGGTGTCCACCCAGTAGACGATCGCG